>JAURYB010000158.1 GCA_030654075.1 Bacteroidales bacterium
ATGATCAGGAATAATAAAGATGTTAAATGATTAGTAGTCTTCTCCTGATTGTGAAATCAAAATTCACAACTCACAATTCACAAATCTGAATTAATAATTTGTGATTTTTGAATTTAGAATAGTGATTTGTGATTGAAAGACGATTTTGAATTAATCATATCATTATGTAACCTAAAATTCAATCAAAATGACAGCGTCTGAACTTCAGGAAAGGCTGATAAGTTTTGCAGCATTAATCATTGAATTTAGTAAATATATTAAAAGGGATAAAGCAGGGTTGACTTTGATTGATCAAATGACGCGATCAAGTATTTCATCCGCCCTTAACTATGGTGAAGCTACCGGAGCCGAATCACCCAAAGATTTTGTTCATAAAATGCAGGTAGTTCTTAAAGAACTTAAGGAAACATGGGTTGCATTACGAATTGTTGAAAAATCATTACTTCACTCAAATCAAGGGTTATATATTAGTTCATTGGATGAATGTAATCAGCTAATTAGCATCTTCACAAAAAGTGTTACAACCAATAAGATGAAGATTCGTGATTCGTGATTCTGGAATTTAGATTTGTGATTGAATGTATATTCACATAATTGTACAGGATTGATCCAAATTAGAAAGATCTATGACTATATGGATTTTGAAATCACAAATCACAAATCACGATTCACAAATCACAAATCAAAATTCCAGATTCTAAGTTCCGCAAAATTCAAATCTTGAAACATTGAAATGTGAAACAATCCTTACTTCCCCCAAATCTCCTCAATCAACTTTTTCGCATTTACATCATCCGAAAACCTTTTCTGCAGTATTTCCACCCTGGCAAGAAGTTGCTCCCGATCAAATTCTGTATTAAATAATGAAATCAATTTTTGTTTCATTGCTGCCGGTTCATCCGCAATTTCGCAAAGGCTTTCAAGCCCGGTACCCGCGAGCATTTTACTGTTGACAAGCATCCATCGTCCATTGTAAAGCGTGTTCAGAAGTTTCAGCTTTAATCCGGTTGCCTGGAAAGTAACTAAAACATTTATCTGTGCATTCGCGATCAATGCTTCCATTTCAGCCTGAGAGGGATTTGGGATTAATTCCACATTTTTGGTTTTGGCAATAAGCTTTTTCAATGATTCCGAAGGATTTAACCCGGCAATTTTAAGCGGAACGGTTAAATCATTAAAAACTTCTTTTATCAGGTATTCGGCTGCCAGGGCATTTTCGCTTACTGATAAGTTGCCGTGATACAACGCATATTCACCTCTCCCTTCCAGGCTTTTCACTTCTGTGTTTCCATGGAAACCTGGTAAGTATACAATATCTTTGTCAGGGAATTTCTTTGCCAGGTAATCGCGGTCCGTTAGTGAAAGTACCATCATTTTATTCGAATATCTCAGATGTTTCTCATACATCTGCAATTTGAGGCTTTCAATCAGGAAAAAGGATTTGCGGACAATTTTTCTCTCTGATTTATATAAATTATAGTAATAGTCGTGTTCAATATTGCATTCGCGGTAGATCAGCAGACGGCCTTGTAAAGCATAGTGATTGATATAGAAACAGCTGTGAAGTCCTTCGAAAAGTATAGGGTATCCATCGTCTATCAGGTCTTTCAATAAATCATCTGATTGCCGGCTTTCGACAATATAAGGTTTCCTGGAAAACTGGGCTGCAAATCCGGTTTTACGCGGGTAATAATTCACGGATTCGCAGTATTTGTTTAATTCCGGAGCTACCGGTCTGTCGTACTGATAACAATGCAGGTGTATCTTTATTCCTGCTTTGTGTAATGCTTTAAGTTTGTAAAAAACATCAATCACACCACCATAATTTGCCGGGTAGGGAATATTAAATGCAATGATATGAATCTGTTTGTCAGGCATATGGCGCGAAGATTTCGATTAAAGTTTTCTTTTCGATATCCCAGTTTAGTTCAGAAGTTGCTTTTAGCGTATTCGCTTTGTAAATAGCGAGTTGTTTTTCATCGTCAAGCATTTTCTGAATTGTTTCAGCAATATGATGAGGATCGTGATTTTCAATAAATGCCCCGATTTCGTATTTCTGTATTATATTTTTTAATTCAACCAAAGGCGTCGCCAGAACAGGAATTCCTGCATAAATGTAGTCAAATAGCTTATTCGGCAGGCTGAACCTGTAATTTATATTAGTGTCTTTATCGATGGTGAGTCCGATATCAGCGTTGGCGGTATAGCCTGCCAGGGTTTCGGGTGTTTGCCTGGAGACAAACTTTACCTTTTCTTGTAACGACAACTCTCGTACTTTGTTTTTGAGCGCAGGAAGAACATCGCCCCCGCCAACAATCAGAAGCAGCACATCATCCAGATATTGCATAGCTTCAACGGCTTCTTCGGCGCCTCGCTGAACGTTAATTCCGGAACCCTGTAAAAGCACTATTTTTTTATTTTCAGGAAGCCCAAGCTTTGCACGTGATGCTATTTGAGTGAGTTTGCTCTGTCGTGGAATATTCCGTACAATTTTAAAAGGAACATGATATTCCTGTTCAAACAAATTGGCTATGCTGGCATTAACGGTAATGCAATTTTTCAGTTTCGGGACAATTGATTTTTCAATCCATTTCCAGATGCGCTGCACTTTTGGCCTTTCGACAAGTTCCGGAGTAGCCGTAAAATATTCATGGCTATCGTAAACTATCGGAATATGTTTCAGTTTGTGAAGCAGGAAGTTGGGTAAAAGTGTATCCAGGTCATTGCTAACCAGCAATTCAGCCGGCCTCGAAAGCAGCAGAAAGAACAGCCTGATATTGTATTCGGCATAAAACAACGGGCCTTTTTCCCAAAGCAATCGCATTCGTATTGTTTCATAATTGCGTTCAGGCATATGTGGACTATCCGTTTTCCGGCGACCAACCATCACTACTTCAAATCCCAGGTCGACCAGTACGCCTGCGGTTTTGTCAACACGCTGGTCGGTTACCAGGTCGTTAATCACCGAAATAATGGCTCTTTTCTTTTTCATTTTTGCTAATACCATGCGAAAGTAAAGTTTTCGTACGAATTTTATGATAATCTTGTGTATTATTGGAATGGTTAATTTATTTTTGCAAAATATGTAAAGAGCTCTCAATTCTTTACAACTAACCAGGGGTTTTGAAATCGGCGATTTTCTGATTCCTTTTCATAACTGTATTAACACCGCTTATGCCGCTTTTTCCCGAAATCAAAGAGGATTTTTCACTTCACTCTTTCAACACGTTTCATATTGATTCTATAGCCCGGTATTTCACCGAAGTCAATAGTATTGAGAATTTAAAGGAATTTATTGCTTCAGGCAAATTGAATGAAAATCCTCTTTTAGTTCTTGGTGGTGGCAGTAACCTGCTTTTTACCGGCAACTTCAAAGGAATTGTTGTTCATATCATAAATAAAGGAATTGAAATCATCAGCCATACCGGTGATTCGGTACTAGTGAAAGCCGCAGCCGGCGAAAACTGGCATGAGTTTGTCACCTATTGTGTGAACGAGGGTTTTGGTGGACTTGAAAATCTATCGCTTATTCCGGGGAACGTTGGCAGTTGCCCTATTCAAAATATTGGCGCTTACGGGGTTGAGGTAAAAGATAGTATTCTTTCCGTCGAGGCTATGGATATGCTGACAGGCGAACTGCTGGCTTTTTCGAAAGAGGAATGCCGTTTCGGATATAGAGACAGTATTTTTAAACGTGATTTAAAAGGCAAGTTTGTTATCTGCTCGGTTACTTTTGAGTTGAAGTTAAATCCTGTTGTTTATCTCGAATACGGCGCCATTAAACAGGAATTGTCTTGCAAAGGTATCGAACATCCCACCATTGCGGATGTTAGCAAAGCGGTTTGTTCCATACGACTCAGCAAATTGCCTGATCCGAAATTGCTTGGTAATGCAGGCAGTTTCTTTAAGAATCTAACGGTAGATCAAAAATTTGCTGAAAAACTGACAGAAACATTCCCCAAATTAGTCTCTTACCCGCTTGGTAACGGAAAGGTAAAGCTCGCTGCCGGCTGGTTAATTGAGCAATGCGGATGGAAAGGCTTTCGCGATGGTGATGCAGGAGTGCATGAAAAACAGTCGTTGGTGCTTGTTAATTATGGCAATGCTACCGGCAGCAATATACTGACACTTGCCCACCGGATTCAGAACTCGGTGTATGAGCGCTTTGGAGTGAAATTGGAAATGGAAGTGAATGTTATATAAGATTTTTGATTTTTGATTTGAGAGTTGTGATTTTTGAATTCTCATTCTGATAATGTGATTTTACAATTTAGAAGAACCCAATTCCCAATCACTAATACTAAATATCGATTCAAAAATCACAATTCAAAAATCACGAATCATTTTTCTTCCACCTTCTCAATACACTCCCATAATTTCTCCGCTGTTTGTTCCCACGAAAATTTCTTTCTTTGTTCCTGTCCGGCAATGATAAGTTTCTGCCTGAAATCATTATCTGAAGACACTTTCAGCATAGCTTCACTAATTGAAGTAATCGAGAACGGATCGGTTAAAATAGCCGCATTTCCTGCAACTTCGGGCATTGAAGTTACATTTGAAGTGATGACAGGTGTATCGCACTGAAAAGCTTCCAGGATAGGAATTCCAAACCCTTCGAAATACGAGACATACGTGAGCGCAAGGGCTGAAGCCATCAGCGATGAAAGCTCCTCATCCGTAATCCTGCCGGTAAATATGACTTCATCACGAAATTCCATTTCTTCGTAAGCAAGCCGGATTTCCTCGGTCCACCACATACGGGCACCGGCGAGAATAAGTTTAATTCCCCTGGTATCACTTTGCTTAAACTGATCGAAAGCTTTAAACAGGTTAACCAGGTTTTTGCGCGGATGTAGGGTTCCTATAAAGAAAAAATATTCCCGTCCCTGCGAAAACACATCCCTGGTTTGCTGTTTTTCCCCGGATGGCAATGCTTTAAAGATACTGCCGGCTCCATTGTAAACTACGTCAATTTTCGATGGATCAACGTTATACGTTTTGACAATATCTGTTTTTGAATATTCGGAAACCGTGGCTATTCTATTGGCTTTCCTGGCAAACCTGGGAAACATCAGCGAGTAGTATTTCCGCATAAAAAAAGGAATATCTTCAGGGTAGTGCTCAAAATTCAGGTCATGGATTACGCTTACTGAAGCTACATTTGAAGTCAGTGAGAGGAAACCATCAGGGGATAGAAAAATATCAGGTTTTATACGTGCAAAATGAAAAGGAAGCGAAGCTTCGAACCAGGCAAGAAACAGGAAAGGATGCCGGGCCCGGGGATAAATTACAACGGGATAAACATTCGAATTATAAATGTATTGCTCATCGTACTTCGAGTCGAAATAGAAATAGAACTGATGTTCCGGATGCTGGCTGGTAAGAATTCGCAGCGTTTCATCCGTAAACCTGGCAATTCCATCCATGCGCCCATTCAGCAGAAGTCGTGTATTTACAGCAATTTTCAAGCTTTTTGTATTTTCGTGATTATATATAAGCAACAGATCAGTTTAGTCGAAATTATTTTGCCACAGATTTCACAGATTACACAGATTTGAGACTCCTTCAGTAGTTTTATAGATAAAATTTGGACTTAGGCAACTAAAATCAGTCTGTGAAATCTGCGAAATGGCTCGGCTTTGCTCACCATAAATCTATGGCATATTTTTGTTTATCAAATAGTTTACTAAAAAGATGACTGTAGTTAGTTTCATATACGCAAACCTATGAAAATAATTGTATAATGGGCTGAATTAAATGTATTGACCAGATTATTTAGTTAGGTTAAGGTATAAGTAGTAAGGTGTAAGGTATAAGATGCAAGAAATTAAGGAATATTTAATTATTTGCCATGTTCTGAAAAATATCGATTGAAAAATGTAAACTATATGATTTATAGATATTTAAGGTGCAACACCTAATCCCAGTCACTTACAACTTGTGCCTTACAACTGAACCCTTATTTTCTTTTCAAATAATCGTACTTTTGACGACAATCATTGGATTCTTCACCTCTATCACCCGAAATGAAGCGCAAATTTTTCACAAATCTTGGATTTCTGCTTTTTCTTAACCTGCTGGTTAAGCCTTTCTGGATTTTTGGCATCGACCGCACAGTGCAGAACATCACAGCGCCCGGTGAATATGGCTTTTATTTTACGGTTCTCAATTTTACATTCCTGTTTAATATCCTGCTCGATTTCGGGATCACCAGCTTTAACAACCGGAATATAGCGCAAAACCAGCACCTGCTGAACAAGCATTTTTCGGGTATTGCCCTGCTCCGGCTGGTTTTGGCAGCGGTTTATTTTGTCGTTATTTTTAGTGTCGCGGCACTAATCGGCTACGATTCAAGACATTTCTATTTTTTGGTTTTCCTGGGGATAAACCAGTTTCTAGTTTCGTTTATACTTTACCTGCGCTCAAATATTTCCGGGTTATGGCTGTTTTGGATCGACAGCATTATTTCGGTGCTGGATAAGTTGTTAATGATACTCATTTGCGCCGTGTTGCTTTGGGGAAATATTACTGCCGGACCTTTCCAGATCATCTGGTTCGTTTACGCTCAAACACTGGCATACCTGCTTACCGCATTCGTTGCCTTGCTGATTGTAATGAAAAAGGCCGCCTTTAAACGTCTTGAATGGGATACATCATTTTTCGTATCAATTATCAGGCAGAGCTTCCCTTTTGCTTTGCTGGTGCTGCTGATGTCGTTTTACAACCGGATTGATTCTGTTATGCTCGAACGATTGTTGCCAAAAGGCATCGGCACTATACAGGTTGATATTTATGCCAAGGCATTCAGGTTGCTCGACGCTGTTACCATGATCGCCTACCTTTTCTCGGTTATCCTGGTACCGGTTTTCGCGAAGCTTATCAAAGATAAATCACCGGTAGAAGGGATTGTTAAATTATCCTTTACCCTGATTTTTACTATCTCGGTGATTATTGCTACCGGGTCGTCGTTCTTTAGCAGCCAGATTATGGAATTGCTGTACGTGGGCCGGAACCAGGAAGCGCGCAACGTATTTGTATTCCTGATTATCGGGTTTATCCCGGTTTCGGTTACCTATATTTTCGGAACGCTGCTTACCGCAAACGGAAGCCTGAAAGCGCTTAACCTGATGGCTTTAACAGGCATGGTAGTAAATATCAGTCTTAATTTTATTCTTATTCCTCACCTGATGGCTATTGGTTCAGCTTACGCTAGCCTGGTCACGCAGTTTATTACGGCTATTATCCAGGTGGCTATTGCGCAAAGCATATTCCGGTTTACGATAAACTTGAAGTATATTTCTACTTTGGTGTTTTTTGCGGTTGGTGTTGTTGTAGTTAACTGGTTTGTCAGCCATATGGTTTGGGATTGGCGTATTGCTATTGTTGTAGCCGGCCTGGCTTCAGTACTATGGGCTTTTGTATTGAGATTGGTAAGTATTGGGGGATTTATAAGGTTAATGAAGGGGGAATAAAAGGAATAATGGATATATTTTTTATTGATTGAAAAAGATATACTTTTAAGCTAATTTGGGCGGCACGGATTACAAATCCGCGCCAGCCGGGGCAGACCGGCCTTGGAGCATCTATAGTAACTGGTTTGGCAATAGGTGGTCCATGGGGTGCAGCAGGAGGAGCTATTGTTAGTGGAGGATTTTGGGCAGGTGAGCAAATATATGATGTGGTGACTTTTTCCATTGATAAGGTAAGTCAATTTAGTAGTGATATTAATAATGCTATAAGTTCTGGAACTTGGTATCCAGGTAGGTAGAATATGGTTTTAAAAAATAATTTTCATAGTCATTTGAAAGTTTGGTCATTCCATATTATGGGTAGTACCTTTATGCTTCTGGTTTTATATTTATTAAAGTTTGAACCTGATGTAGTTATGGTTTTTTTAATCTTCTGGTTGATTTATACTATCCCAGCAGTCTACTTGTACTTGGAATATCTATATGTTAATTTGGGAGTTTATATAAAATTTAATACTGAAGGATTTATTTATTACAAGAATGGTATTGAACAAAATATAAATAAAGACCAAATAGAAACTATTACCTATTATTTGACTCCAAATGCATATAAAGGAAGTGGTTTTCAATACTTGGCAATTGAAGGCTTTCGGTTTGTAAGAATAGTCACAAAAACAAGCCAGCAAATTTTAATCACAAACTTAATGTCGTCGCAATTGGAAGAAGATATATCCTCATTAGGCATTCCAATAAGACGCAAAAAAAGATTATTTTGCACAACACGTATTTAATACAAAGTCCCTAGCTTGAGCAAACTAGCAATTATTGCCCCATTCGCTCGCGTCTTATTTTCAGACGCGTGCGGGCAGAAAAATACGATTTTAAGTTGCTAAATTGAACTCCGCTGGCGCAGATTTGCTCAGTGCCGGTACAAATAAAAAAAGTTTAGCTTTACTTCACGTTCTTTGAAATACTAATTGCTTAATTGTCTGAATCAGAATTAGCAGAATGTGAGAATTAGCAGAATTTAAAAAAGGAAGGTGTGCAGAAATATGGATAAACATTAAATCTTCGATATGGAAAAAGATGATCTGACATACAAAATAATCGGCTGTGCCATAAAAGTACACAACACTATGGGCCCTGGTTTTCAGGAAGTGATTTACCAAAGATGCCTGGCAATAGAATTAGGAAGAGCGGGCCTGGCTTTTCATAGGGAACAGGAACAAACGGTTTATTATGATGGGATAGAAGTTGGCACCCGCAGAGCCGATTTTGTAGTTGAAGAAAAAGTGGTAGTTGAGTTGAAAGCCATTGTTAACCTGGAAGATGTAAATATTGCCCAGGCAAAGAATTATACAGTAGCTTATGATTTCTCGTTGGGTTTATTGTTCAATTTTGGAAGCCAGAGTTTACAATACAAACTGTTATTTAATCCCAAATACCACCCCAATCCTCATTCTGATAATCCTAAAATTCGGTAAATCCTGATTCCGACAGTGAATTGCCTTGAATACAAATGCGTGAATGGTATTTAGAAGCAACCTATACTTGCAATTGCTTTCCTTCCTTATTTCTCTATCTTTGCATTTCATATATAGTTCGATATCATGCCGGTTAATACTGCCAACGATTTCAGCGATTCGTACAAAGTCGCGGCTTTTTTATACAAATGGCGTAAAACGCTCCTGATACTTGGTGTTGCCGCAGCTGTGCTTTCGGCAATCTTCTCATCGCCTTTATTTGTAACGCCTATGTTTAAGTCCTCGGTTATTATGTACCCGGCGGCAAGCAATTCTGTTTCAAAATTATTGCTTAACGACAACACAACCATAAAGCAGGATATGCTCGCCTTTGGCGCGGAGGAACAAATCCAGCAAATGCTCCAGATACTTAACTCCAACCGGATCAAGGATAAAGTTATTGCAAGATTTAAGTTAGCGGAACATTATGGCATTGAACCGGAAGCAAAATATTATCAGACTAGTGTTTACAGTCAGTTCAGGTCGAATATTACGTTTAAACTTACCGAGTACCAGGCGGTAAAGATTACAGTACTCGATAGCGATCCTCAAATGGCTGCTGATCTCGCTAACGGAATAGCTGCCATGCTCGATTCTGTGAGGAGCGATATTCAAAAAGAACGGGCCATCCAGGGATTTAAGATCGTTGAAGCTGAGTACCTTTCGCAACAAAAGCAGGTACAGGCAATGGAAGATTCGTTGACGCAAGTTATGAAACTAGGGGTAAATGATTACGAATCCCAGGCCGAAATGTTGAACCGTGAGTATGCGGTTGAAGTTGCCAAAGGAAATACACGGGGTATAAACGCGCTGGCAGAAAAACTGAAATTACTCTCACACTATGGCGGGCCTTATATTTCCTTACGCGATGCGCTGCTTCTTGAGAAGACGCAACTGAGCTACATCAAAGCGAGATACGAAGAGGCGAAAATTGACGCTTATTCTACAATGCCGCAAAAGTTTATTGTTGAAAACGCAATAAAAGCCGAGCGCAAATCATTTCCGGTTATCTGGATTGTTGTGGCGCTATCAACACTGGCAACTTTGCTCGCCGCGATATTGGTGATACTGCTGGTTGAAAGAGCTCCTGAATTCATTAGTAAACTCAAACACGTTGAGAGTTAGTATTAGCTCACATTATGAAAAAACATCTGATTCTTAGTTGTTTCGGCGCATATTTTGTCCGTATGATCAGGTTCAAGTAGTATGGTTTCCAGATAGTAATCATTGGCTTTAAATTTTGACGGAAAAACTTAAAATATCTGTTGTCTATCTTGTAACTGCACTCTTTGTATTTTTAAATACTTGGTTTGTATACAAGGAAATCTACATTGGATTGCTTATTCCGATTGCAGGCATTTTGCTGCTTATGTATATTTTTAGTCTTGAGAATATTCTGTTACTCACGGCTTTTGTTACCCCATTAGCCATTAATCTTGGTGACTACGATTTTGGCATCAGTATATCGGTTCCCAGCGAACCGCTTTTAATTGGTATTCTTTTCTTTTTGGTTCTTAAAATGCTTCTCGAAGGAGGCGTAGGGCGAGGAATTGTCAGGCATCCCGTAACTATTGCCATTCTGTTCAACCTGTCATGGATGCTGATAACTTCAATTGCTTCTGATTTGCCGGTAGTTTCACTTAAATATTTTCTGTCACAATTATGGTTTATTGTGCCGGTGTATTTTGGAGGGATAATGCTTTTTCGTAGCAAAACCAATATCCGGAAATTTGTTTGGACTTACGCATCCTCATTGCTCATTGTAGTCCTTTATACCACCTGGAATCATATGGGCTTTGGTTTCAGCGAGAAAGCCGGGCATTCAGTGATGACTCCTTTTTATAACGATCACACCGCTTACGGGGCTGTTTTAGCTTTATTTATTCCGGTAATTCTTGCGATTGCATCAGATTCAACGCTATCCCGAAAGCAACGTATTCTGGCAGCTATTACAGGGGTTATTTTCCTGCTAGGCCTGTTTCTTTCGTACAGCCGGGCTGCCTGGGTGAGTGCTGGATTTGCTGTAGTAGTCTTAGTATTGGTAAAGTTACATATACGGTTCAGTTGGATTGCAATTTCAACGGTTGCGTTACTAGTAGTTTTCTTTGCTTTCAAAGTTGAAATTCTGGATAGGCTTGAAAAGAACAAACAGGATGCCTCTGCCAATTTTATCGAGCATATTCAATCCATTTCCAATATTTCTTCCGATGCCTCCAATCTTGAGCGTATTAACCGCTGGCAGGCAGCTTTCCGTATGTTTTCTGAGAAGCCAGTTCTGGGGTGGGGGCCAGGAACTTACCAGTTTGAATACGCGCCCTTCCAGCACAAGAATGAAAGGACCGTGATCAGTACCAATTTGGGTAACAAGGGCAATGCTCATAGCGAATATATCGGGCCTCTTGCCGAATCCGGAATTTTAGGTCTGCTGAGTGTGCTGTTTCTTGTTATAACTGTTGTTTACACGGGTCTGAATGTATATAAAAAGGCAAACAACCATCAGACAAGATTAATGGCTTTATCCGCCACACTTGGCTTACTGACATATTTTGTACATGGGCTCATGAATAATTTTCTGAATACAGATAAGGCCAGTGTTCCGTTCTGGGGATTGGTTGCCTGTATTGTAGCATTGGATTTATATCATACTTCGGAAGAAATAAAGGTGCAATAGCTCAGTTCCTGGCAAAAAAATACCCCCTGAAGAACAGAAGGCATTTCGATTGGTTGGTTGGTTGGTTGGTTGAGATTTATTTAAGATTAGCGTAAATTTCGGGTAGTTTACGGAGTATTGCAAGTTCCTTCCATTTTTTTCGTGCTTCGATGGCGGGGATTCCGAAATAGGTTCCCCCGGCAGGCAGCGATTTGTCTACTGCTGATGTAGCAAGGATAACACATCCTTTGCCAATCACAAGATCTTTATTTATAGCAACTTTGGCCCATATCAGCACATCATCTTCAATGCGTGTAACTCCGGCTATAGCGGTATGAGCTCCAATCAGGCAGTTTGCGCCAATTTGCGTGTCGTGGCCCACCTGTACATGATTATCGAATTTAGTGCCTTTACCAACTACCGTATCGCCTGATACGCCACGATCGATAGAGCAGAGAGCGCCAATTTCCACATTATCGTGTATAACCACTTTTCCGCATGATTCGAATTTGCGGTAGCCTTCGGGTTTGCGCTGGAAATAATACGCGTCAGCTCCCAGCACGCTGTTGGCATGTATAACTACATTATCCCCAATTATGGTATGATCGTAGATGCTTACATTGGAATGAATAATACAGTTCCGGCCAATTATAACATTGTTTCCAACGAATGCTCCGGGCTGAATAACCGTTCCTTCTCCGATAATCGCGGTTGGGCTGATTGCTGAAGCAGAAGGAACAAATGGCATGAATTTGTTTACGAGCGAAACATATGCGGCAAACGGATCATCATGAAACAAAAGTGCTTTGCCTTCGGGGCATTCTACTTTCTGGTTAATAATAATGGTAGTGGCATTCGATGAAAGAGCTTTTGAATAGTATTTCGGATGATCGACAAAGGTTAGATCGCCAGGCGTAACCATGTGTATTTCGTTCATTCCGGTAACCGGGAAAGTTGCATCACCCTGAAACGTCGAGCCAATAAAGGCTGCTATTTCAGATAATGCAATTGGTGCAGGTAATTTCATAAAAACGCTGTGAATTCGTTATATTTATTTTAGCTGACAAAGTAATTTCCGGAGCGGTATTATTTAACTCTTTCGAAATAAGTTCCTGTACGGGTGTCGATACGAATTTTTGTTCCCTCTTCAATAAACAAAGGAACCTGAACGATAGCGCCGGTTTCGAGGGTGGCTTTTTTCAAAGTGTTTGAAGCTGTATCACCACGAAAACCTGGTTCTGTATAAGTGACTTCAAGTTCAACAAAAGCAGGAAGTTCGCAGGTAAGCGGTGTTTCGGTATCGGCATGAACCATAATTTCAACTCCCTGGCCTTCTTTCAGAAACGGGTAATTGTCAACCATTTCTTCTTCTATCGAAATCTGATCGAAAGTCTCGTTATTCATGAAATTGTATCCGTTGTCGTCCTTGTAAAGAAACTGATATGCACGGCGTTCAACACGGGCTACATCAATAGGAGCGCCGGCTGTAAAAGTATTCGGGATAACTTTACCTGTTTTTAGGTTTTTGAGTTTTGTACGGACAAAAGCAGGGCCTTTGCCGGGTTTTACATGTTGGAATTCTACTAATTTGTAGAGATCGCCATTAAAGTTGATGCATAGTCCATTGCGGAATTCAGCCGTTGTTGCCATAAATTGGTATTAGTATGATGATTACACTTTTTTAAAATGGGTGCAAAAGTACACTTTTTCCTGGTAATGTTATAATTTGAAAATGAGGTAATTTGAAAATGAATTAATTTGAGAATTTGAAAATTTGAGGATTTGAAAATTAGTTAATGTGAAAATTAGTTAATGCGATAATGTAATAAAGTGTCGTTGGGTTATTTTGAGATGGATGAAGTTGAAGTATGAACGGCAATATTTTTTTGCTGAAAGGGTATTCTACTTGCCGATTCTTTTATAGTCATCAATAACTATGGATTGTGTACAAAAATCGTGTTCCTCGCTTTGCGAATTGGAACAGACAATGATAATACGGTCGGTATGATTTTCGGCAACCAGGTTACGGTACCATTCAATGGCTTTGCGGTCGAGGTTAGCGGCGGGTTCGTCCAGAAGCACTACTTCGGATTCGGTAAGCAAAGCAATGGCCAGACGCACTCGCTGTTTCATGCCTGATGAGAAATATTTTATAGGCTTGTTACGGTTGCGGATTAATCCGGTGGCATCCATTACCGCGTTTACATCCATATGGTTGCGGAATTTCCTGAAGTGGCTGTGGAAAGTAAGCATTTCTTCCAGGGTAAATTCCTCGATAAGTTCCAGGTATGGACCACTAAAGGTAACATGCCTGAAGAAATCTTCAATCGCAATATTTTTATCGTTATGGCTGTATGTTATTGTACCGCCCGAAGGATGAAGGTGCCCTGAAATAATCTGAAGCAAAGTCGATTTTCCCGAACCATTAGATCCCAGGATTGCATAAGCGTTTCCCTGTTCAAATTCAAAATCCACATCCCGGAAAATCCATTCGTAATTATACTTTCTGCTAATTTTACTCAGGGAAATATGCATGGAATTTTCAGGTCTGGATTAAAAACAGGTAACCAATCAGTCTACTTAATTGTCGGTTTAGCCACAGATTACGCAGATTTAAACTGCTTAAAGCAGTTCTATGGATTAGATTTTAACAATAAGTGAGACAAATTTATCTGTGAAATTTGTGTAATCTGTGGCAAATATTTGTTTGTAAATGCGTAAGATTAACTTATTAGTTACAAAAAAGGAAATTGTACCAAAACTCAGTAATTATTATTCTCTTGATTTTGAATAGCCTTTCATAATACCACGGGTTGAACGGCTGATAAACGAAAGAATTTCGTCGCGTTCAACGGTTGGATGCATGGTGGTTTCAACAATTTCAACGGCACGGCTTACATTGTATCCGCTCAGGAAGATAATACGGTAGATATCCTGTATTTCGTTGATTTTCTCGTTCGAAAATCCCCTGCGGCGCATTCCTACTGAATTAATACCTACATACGAAACCGGCTCGCGGGCAGCTTTTGTAAAAGGAGGCACATCTTTACGGACCAGCGAACCGCCTGATATCATGGTATGTTGTCCAATGGTAACAAACTGATGTACAGCCGACAATCCGCCGATAATCGCATAATCTTCCACCGAAATATGCCCGGCCAGCGCAACTGAATTAGCAAGTATGCAATTGTTCCCTACAATACAATCATGAGCTATATGCGCATAAGCCATTATAAGGCAATTGTTACCGATTACTGTTTCCATCAGGGCTTTGGTTCCGCGGTTAACGGTGACAAATTCCCGTATGGTTGTATTATCGCCGATTTTAACTATTGAATCTTCACCGGCATATTTTAAATCCTGTGGCACAGCCGCAATAACAGCACCCGGGAAAATACGGCAGTTTTTTCCAATACGCGCTCCTTCCATAATGGTAACACTTGAACCTATCCAGGTTCCTTCACCGATTATCACATTTTTTTCGATGTTGACAAAAGGCTCAATTACCACATTTTTAGCAATATTTGCTTGTGGGTGTACATATGCTAAGGGTTGATTCATTATTAATTGAGGTGTTAGGTGTTAGGTTTTAGGGTTTAGTAACCATGCGATACAATGTTATCACAAGCAATTAAAAATCCTCTCATAATTCTCGATTACCCGGTACCAGGAACGCGGCACCCGGCACTTTTGAACTTTATTTCTTGCGTGCAATTTGAGCCATCAACTCAGCCTCGGAAACAATTTTATCTCCAACCCAGGCCGTTCCGCGCATATGGCAGATACCCCTTCGAACGGGCGAAATCATTTCGAGTACAAATACGAGTGTATCGCCGGGAACAACTTTCTGCCGGAATTTAACGGAATCCATTTTCAGAAAATAGGTTATATAATTTTCAGGATCAGGAACTGAATGCAAAACAAATATACCACCTGTCTGTGCCATAGCTTCAATCTGAAGTACACCGGGCATAACCGGTTCGTCAGGGAAATGACCGACAAAAAAGGATTCGTTCATTGTAACATTCTTCACACCTATAACCTGCTTGTCGCTAATTTCCATAATCTTATCAATCAGGAGGAAAGGCGGACGGTGTGGAAGTATCTTTTTAATGTCGTTAATATCGTAGACTGGCTTCTTATTCAGGTCTACTTTAGGGCCTTTGGGCGCATTTTTAATGTGCTCACGGATCAGCTTGGCAAAATTGGTATTTACCAGGTGGCCGGGGCGGGTAGCAATAATATGTCCTTTTAAAGGCATTCCTACGAGTGCCAGGTCACCAATAACATCCAGGAGTTTGTGCCTGGCGGGTTCGTTGTGAAAGCGCAGTTCCAGGTTATTCAGGATACCTTCTTTCAGAACGGTGATTTTAGGTTTATTAAAATGCTTTGCCAGACTGTCCAGTTCTTCTTCACTTAGCAAACGTTCAACAAAAACGATGGCATTGCTAACATCACCACCTTTAATAAGGTTGTTTTGAATCAGGAATTCCAGGTCGTGCAGAAATACAAAAGTGCGGCAGTCAGCTATTTCTTTTCTGAAATCCTCTATATCAGCTATCGACGCATATTGAGTACCCAGGATACGGGTTTCAAAATCAATCATTACCGAAAGGCGGAAATTATCATCAGGCACCAGCACCATTTCACTTTTGCGCTTGGCATCAGTTAATGTAAGGGTGTTACGGAATTCGAAATATTCGCGGTGAGCGTCAAGCTCAATTATGCCAGCGGCATCGAGGGCTGCCACAAAGAAACGTGCGCTTCCATCCATAATTGGCATTTCCTCGCTATCAACCTCTACCAAAATATTATCAATCCCCAGGCCTGCTATCGAAGCCATTACATGCTCTATAGTAACAAGCCTGACTCCCAGGAATTCAATGGTTGTTCCGCGCGAAGTATCAACAACATAATCAACAATAGCATCTATTACAGGTTTTTCTTCTAAATCAACACGGCAAAATTTAATGCCGTGGTCTGCCGGAGCAGGTTTAAATGTTAAAGTAACTTGTTTGCCTGTATGTAGTCCTGATCCTTGTATAGTAACAGGCTCTTTTATAGTACGTTGTTTATCGAACATAGATTGGAATAAGTGAGCTGGTCGAAATTTAGCTGATTTTTTCGTCGCCGATTTTTTCAGCTTGTAATTGTTTTATTGTTTTTTCAAGATCTCCGATCCTGTAATATAATTTATCAAGGTTGTTGAAAATGGCGATAATCCTGCGGAATCTGCTGATATCAATAGCCGGGGATCCCAGAATTATGCTTCCTGGTTTGTTAACATTACTGGCCAGGCCTGCCTGTGCCCCGATTTTTACCTCGTCGGCAATTACAATATGTCCGGCAAGTCCTACCTGACCACCAATCATACAGTTTTTTCCGACTTTGGTTGATCCCGCGATACCGCTTTGTGCAGCTATAACAGTGTTCTCCCCGATTTCAACATTGTGGCCCACCTGAATCAGGTTGTCGAGTTTAACACCTCTCCGGATTATGGTTGAGCCAAGTGTAGCCCGGTCGATAGTGGTGTTTGCACCTATTTCAACATTGTCTTCGATAACGACATTTCCGATCTGAGCTACTTTTTTGTAATTGTTATCACTTTGTGGTGCGAATCCAAACCCATCAGCCCCGATAACTGAGCCTCCGTGAATGGTACATTCATTACCGATTATACAATCATAATAAATAATTACACCTGGGTTAAGAGTTGTGCCTGATCCGATTTTTACATTTTCGCCAACATAGCTGTGAGGAAATATTTTTACATCATCACCAATCACTGCATTATCGCTTATAACAACAAAATCCCCAATATAGGCATTGTTACCTATTTTAGCGGATTTGGCAATGGAGGCCAGGGACGAAGTTCCCGTTTTCCCCTTACGCATCTTATCATAAATCTCAAGCAGATTAGCAAAAGCGGTGTACGGATCGTCAACACGAATAAGCGTACACGAAAGTGCCTGTTCAGCCTGAAAGTCGCTCTGAACAAGTACGATAGATGATCGAGTGCTGTTGATATACGGGTAATATTTTGGATTTGCCAGGAAACTTAAAGCCTCAGGTTCGCCATCTTCGATCCTTGCTAAGCGGTTTACTTTTACGTCAGGGTTTCCGTCAATAGTGCCGCCTACAAGGCCGGCAATGTCTTTTGCAGTAAATTCCATCAGGATCAATTAGGTTTATTTTCCGGTTGGTTTTAAAAGTTTGCAAATATAGCTATTATTATTAACATGGGCTTCACATGTTTATAACATCTATTTAACATGTGTTATAAGTTTAGAAAAGGTACAAGGGAAGAATGGTATTAAAGTAATAGTATGTATTCCTCTTTTTCCCAATACCTCGGAGCCTCTCTACCTAATCAAACAGATGGTTTGTTGTTATTCCTCAACCCATTTGGGATAGTAAGTGAAGAACTTTGAAACAGTTTTATTATAGATGGCAATATTCAGTTGTTCCGAAAGCCCTGAAATATCCCAGCGCTGGCCAATTTTATCCACGATTGTGATCCTGTCGTTATTTGGATCGTAGGCACTGTTCGAAATCTCACCCTGGCCGGTAAAATAGCTGTAATCATTACCCTCAAGATTGAGTTTTTCGTTTATCCTGGTTTTTATTTCGATAATTCTTTCTTCTGCAAAAGGTGTTGAAGTGATAACAACCCGGAAAAGATTCCTGTTAAGCAATGACTTGCATAATGAACTCAGAATAACATCAGGATATGAAGCCCATTGTTTTATAGCGCAATAAATATCATAATCGTCGAGTGAAGCAAAAGTTGAAAGTATTTCAGGAGAGGAAATAAATTGTTCTACCCCAATATGCCGGCTCAGGAAAAACATCAGCGATTTTGATGCCGGCAAGTCCTTCCCCTCAGCTGCAAGTGCCCTCGCCCGGTTTAGAATGCTGATCTGCATATATTCGACAGCAAGAACAGTTTTGTGATAATATACCTGCCAGTACATAAGCCGGCGGGCAACAATGAACTTTTCGATGGAATAAATGCCTTTCAGTTCAACCGCCAGTTCATCATCAACTACTGTCAGCATCTTCAGGATACGGTCGGTACTGATCACTCCTTCGCTTACGCCGGTATAAAAACTGTCGCGCATCAGGTAATCGAGCCTGTCCATATCAAGCTGGCCAGAAACCAATTGATGAAGAAACTTTCGCGGATAGGTATTTGAAAAAATTTCAATAGCTGTTTCAAGTTTGTTGTCAAATTCCGAATTAAGCTGTTTCATGAACATGAGTGTAATCTCTTCATGCGAAATATCATGAACAATATGGTGTTCAAGCGCATGCGAAAATGGTCCATGCCCAATATCATGCAATAAAATGGCAAGTGTAGCCCCCTGAGCTTCTTTAGGAGAAATTTGAAAATCTTTTGAGCGTAGAGTTTCTATCGCTTGTCCCATCAGGTGCATAGCGCCAATGGCGTGGTGAAACCGGGTATGCAATGCCCCCGGATAAACCATAGAAGCAAGTCCTAATTGTTCAATCCTTCGAAGCCGCTGAAAAAACGGATGCTCAATTATATCAAACACCAGCTTGTCGGCAATGGTAATAAAGCCATAAAGCGGGTCATTTATTATTTTTCGTTTAAAGGCCGGTGCTGTTGCCACGCTATTTTGTTAAATTTGTATAAAAGACTCGCTAATTAACCTAAAGGCACAATAAAACAGCTCGTTTTCGCATTAGTAAGAGAGCTGACAAAGTGCAGATTGGTATTTGCTACATATTGCTTACATGCTATGTTTGCAAAGATAACAAATGCCCTTACAGATTGTTATATAATAATAAACATTAAATATGGAAAACGGAGTAATATTGTGGGCCGACGATGAAATTGACCTTTTGAAACCTCACATTATGTTTCTGAAGGACAAAGGGTACGATGTGCTTACTACCAACAATGGTGACGAAGCAATTGACGTTTTAAAAGCCACAGTAGTTGACATCGTTTTTCTTGACGAGAACATGCCCGGATTGTCAGGTATAGAAACTCTTTCAATAATTAAAGCGAGCTATCCTAACTTGCCTGTGGTTATGATCACGAAAAGTGAGGAAGAACATATCATGGAAGATGCTATAGGCGCCAGCATTTCCGATTACCTGATAAAACCGGTTAACCCGAAGCAAATTTTGCTGAGTGTAAAGAAAAACCTGGAAAATAAGAGGCTTGTGAGTGAGAAGACCACGCACGCTTACCAGCAGCAATTCCGCAACATTGGAATGGAGATCAGCAACCGTCTTGATTTTAACGAATGGACAGAAATATATAAAAAACTTGTTTACTGGGAACTCGAACTCGAAAAAGCCCAGGACCAGGGAATTGTTGATATAATGCGTTCGCAGAAAGATGAGGCCAACCAGGTTTTTTGCAAGTATGTTGAGCGAAATTACCTCGACTGGCTAAATGGCAGAACTGCTGAAAAACCAGTACAGTCACATACGCTGCTTCGCGAAAAAGTTCTCCCTCTGATAAAAGAAAACAGTTCGATGTTCCTGATTCTTATCGATAACCTTCGTTACGATCAATGGAAAATGCTGCAGCCGATTTTTGAGGAATACTATCGTGTGGAACAAGACGATTTATATTACAGCATATTGCCGTCAACAACACAGTATGCGCGCAACGCTTTGTTCTCAGGTCTTTTACCCAGTGAAATAGCGAAAAAATATCCAAAATACTGGGTAGATGAAGATGAGGAAGGCAGTAAAAACCAGTTTGAAGGAGAACTTCTTGGTGAAAATCTGAAGCGGTTTGGTCACGATGTGAAATATTCGTACACCAAAATCCTGAACCTTACCGCAGGCCGGAAGTTGCTGGATTCGCTGCCCAACCTGATGGGAAACCGTTTTAATGTAATTGTTTACAATTTCGTTGATATGCTTTCACATGCCCGTACCGAGATGGAAGTAATACGCGAACTGGCTGATGACGAAGCTGCCTACCGCTCGTTAACGGTTAGCTGGTTTGAGCATTCTCCGCTGATGGATATTATTAAATTCCTCGCCGCCAAGAAAATTCCGCTGATTATTACCACTGATCATGGATCGGTTAGAGTAAATAACCC
Organism: Bacteroidales bacterium; assembly: GCA_030654075.1. Classification (GTDB taxonomy): domain Bacteria; phylum Bacteroidota; class Bacteroidia; order Bacteroidales; family UBA4417; genus UBA4417. The sequence continues at coordinate 20,732 of JAURYB010000158.1, forward strand.
GGTTAAGGTAATTGGCGATCGTACAACCAATACCAATCTTAGGTATAAAAACGGGAAAAGTCTGAATTTTAATAAAAATGAAGTGTTTGAGGTAAAAAATCCTGCTGAAGCATTTCTTCCGCGGACAAATGTTAGCTCTGCTTATGTTTTCTGCCGGGGCGTTGATTTCTTTGCTTATCCAAACAACTACAACCACTACGTTTCGTATTACCGCGATACCATACAGCATGGAGGCATTTCGATGGAGGAACTTATGATACCTTTTATATACATGAAAGCAAAATAATCCGGAATTTTGAAATAGAAATATATCGGAACAGTAGGAGAGGAGAATGTATTGTGATCGTCTTTTGACATGAAGATTGATGACGCAACAATAGCTTGGGTTTGTTTGTTATTGTTGAATCAAAACACTTTGTATTTCTCCTTTCCGGCTTTTCCAATTTTATTTTTTAGAAAGACTGAAAACAAAAATAATTTAACGATTAAAAATGGCCGAAATCTACACTTGTCAATCACCGCTTGAACTTAAACCGATTGCTTCTGCCCTGGTTGAATACCATAAGGATAAAAGGATTTTTGCGTTTCATGGCCAGATGGGTGCCGGGAAAACCACCTTTATTAAGTCCATCTGTGCATATTTAAATGTTACGGATTCTGTCAGCAGTCCTACATTTGCTATTGTAAATGAATACCTTACAACAGATTCAGGAAGCGTTTATCATTTTGATCTTTACAGGATTAAATCCTGGACGGAGATGCTTGAAATCGGATACGAAGACTACTTTGACAGTGGAAATTATTGCTTACTGGAATGGCCCGAAAAAATTGTAAATTTGTTACCCGAAGAAACTGTGCATGTAGATATCGTAGTTTCACCGGATGGTAATGTGCGTACAATCACATTCTGATTTTTGAAAAGATAAGGTTATGATACAAAATAACTACTCGGGAATATTTCATTCAGGACAATTGATTCCCCAGGAAGAGCGGCTTGAGGTGCAGCGTGGACAGAAAAACCTGGTGATAGGTGTTCCGAAAGAATGCGCGTTTTCAGAGAACCGTATACCTCTCGATCCGGATGCTGTTGGATTGCTTGTTCATCACGGGCACCAGGTTCTGATTGAGTCGGATGCCGGCAAAGCAGCTCACTTTCCCGATGCCGAGTATGCTGAAATGGGTGGAGAAATTGTGCACGATACCCGAAAGATATTTGGTGCCGACATACTGCTTAAAATTGCTCCGCCTACCCTGGAAGAAATTGAAATGATGGGTCATAAGCAAACCGTTATTTCATCCATCCATACTTCAGCGATAAACGAGGAATATTTCAGGCGGTTACTGGTAAAAAGAATTACCGCCTTGGCCTTTGAATATGTGCAGGATAAAGCCGGAACTTTTCCTGTAATCCGTGCTATGAGCGAAATTGCGGGTAACACTTCAATGCTGGTTGCCGCTGAATATATGAGCAATCCCGAATATGGCCGGGGGAAAATGCTTGGCGGTTTTTCGGGTATTTCACCTACTGAAGTTGTTATTTTAGGCGCAGGCACCGTAGGCGAATACGCCACAAGAGCCGCACTCGGAATGGGCGCCTTTGTGAAAATCTTTGATAATTCCGTTTATAAGCTGCGCCGTCTCCAGAATAACCTGAATACCAGGGTCTATACGTCAATGATTCAGCCACGAGTCTTATTGAACGCGCTCCGTTCAGCCGATGTGGTTATTGGCGCAATACATACTGCTTATGGACGTACCCCCATTGTTGTAACCGAGGATATGGTTCAGCAAATGAAATCCGGAGCCGTAATTATTGATGTAAGCATCGATCAGGGCGGGTGTTTCGAAACTTCTGAAGTAACCGATCATCGCAATCCTGTTTTCAAAAAATATGATGTTACTCATTATTGTGTGCCAAACATCGCTTCAAAAGTACCTCATACGGCTTCGTATGCGCTAAGTAATTTCCTTTCGCCAATCCTGCTGCGATTTGGCGAAGAAGGAGGCGTTGAAAAAGTTTTACATTCCGATTACGGAATCCGACAGGGCGCGTACCTTTACAATGGCATTTCAACCAATAAATATCTCAGCGATTCATTTCATCTTCCTTTCCAGGATATCAATCTTTTAATGGCGGCCTTCAGATAAAAGACTTGTGAACAATAAGACTTGCTGTAATGTTTTACCGCTCTTTCAGCTGAATTTAATTCTTTTTATGCGAAAATTACTCTCCCTGTTTATACTCATTTTATTTCTCCTGGCTTCTATTGCCAGCAAAGCCGGTTCTGACGAAAACGACCTGGCCAGAGTGACTTTGAGCGGGTATGTTCACGACCAGTCGAATGGCGAATTACTGATTGGTGTCACTGTGTACTGCGTCGAACTGAAAACAGGTGCTGTTACTAATATGTATGGATTTTACTCGCTGAGTCTTGCCCCAGGAAAGTATACTATCCGTTATTCCTACGTTGGTTTTAATTCACTGGAAAAGGAAGTCCGGATTGATAAAAACCTGACCATGGATATCAACCTGTCACTAGCCGAGTCATTGCTTGGCGAAGTTGTAATTACAGGTAAACGCACTGACGAGAATGTACGTGCTCCTGAAATGAGTCTTGTGAAAATGGATATGAAAACCATTCGCAAAGTGCCTGCCTTATTAGGGGAAATAGATATAATTAAAGTACTTCAGCTACTTCCCGGAGTGCAATCAACCAGTGAAGGCTCTACCGGTTTTAGTGTGCGTGGCGGGAATTCTGATCAGAATCTTATCCTTCTCGATGAAGCCACTATTCATAACGCTTCGCACCTGATGGGATTCTTTTCGGTATTTAATAATGATGCTATCAAAGACGTTACACTTTATAAAGGAGATATTCCCGCTGCTTACGGCGGAAGGCTTTCATCCTTGCTCGATGTCAGGATGAAGGATGGCAACGCAAAAAAAATAAGTGGAACCGGCAGTGTGGGCACAGTTTCGAGCAAACTTACGCTCGAAGGACCTATTATTAAGGATCGTACAACTTTCCTGGTTTCAGGACGGCGGACGTATGCTGATTTGTTCCTGCCTTTTGCCAAAGACAAAGAAGTTCGCGACAACAAGCTCTATTTTTATGATTTAAACCTGAAATTGACTCATGTTATCAATGAAAATAATAGGCTATATATTTCTGGTTATGCTGGGCACGATACATTTAAGAATCAATTTGCCTCGATGGGATTTGGTAACCAGACCGGTTTGGTGCGATGGAACCATCTTTTCTCGAAGAAACTTTTCTTTAACCTCAGCCTGATTTATTCAAATTATAATTATGAACTGGGAACCCCCGAAGGTGATGCGAATTCGTTTAAATGGACTTCGAAGATGCGGGATTATTCGGCACGGTTCGATTTTTCCTACTACCTGTCGGATAAGCATATGATTCGATTCGGAGCTACAACGATGTATCATGAGTTCTTTCCCGGAACGGCAAGCGGCCTGGGCACGGAAAGTGCTTTTGCCGAATTCAAATTACCGGCTGAGTATGCCCTTGAACATAGCCTTTATGGATCGGATGAATACAAGCTAAATCCAAAGCTAACAATTAAATATGGGTTGCGTATTGCCTTGTTTCAGAATATAGGCCCGGGAACCTATTATAATTATGACAAGGACTATAACAAAATTGATAGCATAGTTTATAAGAAAGGGGATTTGTTTAATTCATATACCAGCTTTGAGCCACGTTTTGCTTTTACATACCTGGTAAATGATGTATCATCCATAAAAGGCAGCTATTCACATGCGGCACAGTTTCTTACACTTGCGCAAAACTCTACTGCCGGAACTCCTTTAGATATCTGGTTCCCTGCTACTCCAAATGTTAAACCACAGGTTTGTGACCAGGTTGCAATGGGATATTTCCGGAATTTTCACAAAAATATGTATGAAGCTTCCGTTGAAGTTTATTATAAAAAGTACCGGAACGTAATTGACTTCCGCGATCATGCGTCATTGTTGCTGAATCAATATATTGAGGGGGAACTGCGTATAGGAAAAGGATACTCATACGGTGTTGAAACCATGTTGAGGAAAAATGAAGGCCTCTTAACCGGCTGGGTTAGCTATACCTACTCACGGGCTTTCAGGGTAATTCCCGAAATTAACAATGGCGACAGGTATAATGCGCCTTATGATAAACCTCATGCTGTTAATATTGTTGTAAATTATGATTTCTCCAAACGGGTTTCAGCTTCAGCTACCTGGGTTTACGCAACAGGCCTTCCGGTCACTTTCCCTACCGGCAGGGCAGTTATTGGGAATGCCATCATTCCTATCTATTCGAATCGTAATGCCTACAGGATGCCTGATTACCATCGTATGGATTTATCCGTTTCGCTCAAAGGAAAGGATAAACCAGGTAAAAAATGGCATGGTGAATGGAACTTGTCAGTATACAATGCTTATAACAGGCATAATGCATGGTCGATTAGTTTTACACAGGATGCTGTGGATCCAAATGTTACTTATGCTGAAAAAACTTATCTTTTTGCTGTAATTCCGGCATTGACGTATAATTTTAAATTTTAATTTTTATGGTGGGGATATACATTTATATTCAAATTTGTCGGGGTATAGAGACGCGAGGCATCGCGTCTCTACCCTTCAAATTTGAAATTTTGTACCCCAAATCCCAACCCCTAAACCCCAACCCCTTTTTCTCACATGAGATACATTAAATCAATCATATTAATTTTCTTCCTTTCGATACTGGTATTTTCCTGTACCGAAAAAATTGATATTCATCTGGATGATAGTTACACCCGTTTAATCGTTGAAGGTTCCATTACCAC
>JAURYB010000159.1 GCA_030654075.1 Bacteroidales bacterium
GCATTCGATCATGTAGTTGCACAAACAAGAGAAATCATCCGGCCAGGGCGTAATAACCCACGAAATAAAAAACCAAAGAAGCTTTACTCAATGAATTACAAACGATTATGAGTATTTCTTAACTAAACGACATTGATTTACAATTTACAATTTAGGACTGAAACTATTCACTATTCACTATTCACTATTCACTATTCACTATTTTCTATTTTCTATTTTCTATTTTCACTAAACCCTACCAGCTTCCACCAGCACCTCCACCACCAAAGCTTCCACCGCCAAAGCCGCCGAAACCACCGCCTCCGCCGCCTCCAAATCCTCCGCCACTGCTGCTGCTTCCTCCTCCTCCGCCGCCCATCATCCATGGAAAGAAAAGCATTCCTGCGCCACCTGAACGGTTAATGGTATGATGATTATTATTATTTCGGGAGAAAAGAATAATAATTACAACTAGTATAATAAGGACAAAAACCACCGAAGATCCTTTTTTCTTCTTGCTGTAGCTATCAGCTTTAAACTCCCCTTTAACCAATGATATCAGAACATCAGTTGCTGCACTTATTCCTCCATAATAATCATTCTGTTTGAAATGTGGAATCATTTCATTATTGACAATATCGTAAGCAGTGGCATCAGGTATAGCTCCTTCCACGCCATATCCGGTAGCAATAAATGCTTCACCATTTTCAGATGAACTTTTAGGTTTTATTAAAACTACAATGCCATTATCAAATTTACTTCCGCCAACACCCCATTTTTCACCGAGTTGATTAGCAAAATCTGCTTTTTCGTACCCGTTTAGTGTAGGCACAATAACAACTGCAATCTGAACTGATGTTGAATCGTTAAAAGCAACCAGTTTCGACTCAAGGTTTTGAAGTTCGTCCGGACTCAATATCTGTGCAAAATCGTTTACCAATCGCGGAGGATTTGGTGCTTCAGGAATACTACCCTGTGCAAAACCAGATGCTGCATTTAAAAGTAAAATGGCTGTAAATAGCAGATATTTAATGTATTGGCCGGATTTCATAAGCTGAGTTTAGCGCAAATTATTTAGTTGAAATTAGATTTGATGATCATTAAATGAGATTTCATCGGAGAGTTCATTTTTGTCATCAGTTTTGTAGGGGAAATAGGTTTTGAGTTGCTTTCCTGTTTCGTTTATAGCTTCGATTAAACCCTCTGTGAAATGATTTTCACGGAAAAGGTCCATCATCTTATTCCGGATGCTATCCCAGAAGTTTCCGGTAACGGCTGCGTGAATTCCAGTATCACCGATTATGGCAAATTTGCGATTTTTAACCGCAAGATAAATCAGAACTCCATTGCGGCTTTCAGTTTTATTCATTTCAAGTTTATTGAATATTGAAAGAGCCCGCTCGAGGGCATCACCGGTGCAGGTGTTCTCAATATGCACACGTATTTCACCTGAAGTGTCCAACTCGGCATTCATTATCGCCTGGCTTATATCTTCCTGCTGTTTCTTAGTGAAAAAATTTCTTGCATTAGGCATGTCGAAGGTAATTTAATTCAATTGAGTTATTGCATATGTTAAAAAAGAAGTCGAGAGCAAGAAAACAGATTATTTTTACTAAAACCTCCTAAAGGTAACTTCTGTTTTCTCACCATGACTTCTTTTATGTTTTTAAAATAGTAGATTTCCAATGAAACTGGATTCTTGAAATCTGCTATGGTTTTTATCGCAGACTTGAAATATTGGAACTACTATTTTCCTGTTTCTGATTTACCCTATAACTCAACTTTTGGTGCATTTTCAGCACCTGCCTGAGCTGCGAAATAAGGCTTCTGTGAGAATCCAAACATTCCAGCCAGGATATTGGTTGGGAAACGCCTCAATTGTGTATTGTAAAGATTAACAGCTTCACCGAATCTACGACGAGAATCTTTGATACGGTTTTCTGTACCTTCGAGTTGAACCATTAATGTTTTAAATTGCTCATTAGCTTTTAAATCGGGGTATTTCTCAACAGTTACAAGCAGCCGACTTAAAGCCGAACTAAGCTCGTTTTGAGCCTTCTCAACCTGTGCCAAAGTATTAGCATTAAGTTTTGTCGCATCAACATTTATAGTTGGTTTAGTTGCACTTGCACGTTGCTCAACAACTTTTATTAACGTTTCCTGCTCAAATTTAGCATAACCTTTAACTGTACTTACCAGGTTTGGGATAAGATCAATACGACGCTGGTAATCAGCTTGAACAAGTGCCCAACTTTCATTAACTTTTTCATCATTTGTTACCAGCTTATTATAAGTTCCTTTAATCGAAGAGAACAGAATAATAACCAGCAGTACAATAACGCCTATGATAATCCATGATTTTTTCATTTTTCAGTTTTTATTGGTTTTAGTTTTTGGATTTAACTTCATTCAAAAGTAAGCTATTTACTTGATTATGTCAACACTACGTTTAATAAATCCTGTTAATGCTTCACCTTTAAGCAGGTTTTGCGAAAGCAATGCCAGGTCAATTAATTGTTTGATCATGCTGACTTTGGTTTCCTGGTCTTCGGTTGCGAGCAACTGACCCATAAGTTTATGGTTCGAGTTAAGAACCAGGTTATAACTATCAGGCATATTGCCCATAAAAGCGAACTGGCCTCCGCCGCCCATGGCCGACATATCTTTCATTCGACGCATAAACTCAGGCTGGGTTACAGTTACAGGAATATCGTTTTCGCCCAGGTTTTCGACCGAAATATGATATGTGGCCTTATTTACCTGTTGCTCAAATAATTCGGTAAGCTGTTTGGTCTGATCCTCAGTAAGCTTTGAAGGCAATGCATCTGCTTTATTGATCAGTTTGTCAGCAACTTCGGCATCAACACGAACGAAATGACTTTTTTCGAATTTCTGCTCCAGTGTATTTACAAAATGATTGTCGATAGGTCCATCCAGAACAAGAACATCATATCCACGTTCGCGGGCATTCTGTACATAACTATGCTGCTCTTCCGGATTTGAAGTGTAAATCAGTACGAGGTTTCCATCTTTGTCCGTCTGATTATCTTTGATCTTTGCTTTATATTCTTCAAAAGTGAAGTATTTATCTTCCGAATTTTTCAGCAGGCAGAATTTCTCGGCGCGATCGTAGAATTTGGCTTCCGAAACGATACCGTATTCAATAAATACCTTGATGTCATCCCATTTCTTTTCGAATTCTTCACGGTTGCTTTTGAAAATTTCCTCCAGTTTATCGGCTACTTTTTTCATGATATGGCCGGAGATTTTCTTCACATTCGAATCGCTTTGCAGGTAACTGCGCGAAACGTTAAGCGGAATATCCGGTGAATCAATAACACCATGCAACAATGTGAGGAAATCAGGAACAATACCTTCAACAGAATCAGTAACAAAAACCTGGTTGCAATACAACTGGATTTTATCGCGCTGCATTTCGAAGTTCTTCTTCACTTTCGGGAAGAAAAGGATTCCGGTGAGATTAAAAGGATAATCAACGTTGAGATGAATATGGAACAAAGGATCCTCGAAGGTCATCGGGTACAACTCGCGGTAGAATTTATTGTAATCTTCGTCAGTAAGATCAGCCGGTCTTTGTTTCCATAAAGGATTGGAATTGTTGATGATACGTGGCTTTTCAACTTCTATTTCTTTAGGTTCGCCTTTTTCATCTTTCTCTGTTTCTGATTTCTCCCAGTTCTTTTCGTTTCCGAAACGGATAGGAACAGGAAGGAACTTACAGTATTTATTCAAAAGTTCGAGAATACGGTGTTCTTCGAGGAATTCATTGGATTCTTCGTTGATATGAAGGATGATTTCTGTTCCACGATCGGATTTTTCAATTTCGTTGATAGTATAATCCGGCGAACCGTCGCATTCCCAGTTAACAGCTTTTGATCCGGCACCTTTTTTATACGTTTTGGTTCTGATTTCTACCTTATCAGATACCATGAACGAAGAGTAAAATCCTAGCCCGAAATGGCCAATCAATCCGCCTTGCTCAACTTCAGTCTTGTTTTTGAATTTCTTTACAAACTCTTCAGCTCCCGAAAAAGCAATCTGGTTGATATATTTGTCAATTTCCTCAGCTGTCATACCTACACCACGGTCTTTCACGGTAAGGGTTTTGTTTTCTTTATCCAGGATAACTTCAATTGTCAGGTCTCCATGTTCATCTTTAAACTTATCAAGAGCTGAAAGAGTCTTTAGCTTGGTTGTAGCATCAACTGCATTGGCGATAAGCTCACGCAGGAATATTTCGTGGTCCGAATAAAGGAATTTTTTAATGATGGGGAAAATGTTCTCAGTCTGTACGTTGATTTTTCCGGTTTGCATAGTATATTGGTTTTATATTTTCTTTCCCTTTGTAATCAAAGCATGTGCCATGGGGGTAGGACTGTCAATTTGGCACGATGGATTTGGGAATTTGAGAATTTGAGGATTTGAAAATTGGAGAGTTTGAAAATTTGAGGATTTGAGGATTGGAAAGTGGGAGAATTGAAAATAGGGGAAGAGGAAAGAGAAAAATAGAAAATGGAAAATGGTAAACTGGAAAATGGTTAATTCGAAAACCTGACAGCGTCTGAAGGACCTGTCAGCGTTTGGTTAGGTATGAAAATATGGGAAATGAAAAGAGAGAATAGAGTAAGGGCCTTTGATTTGTGAATCGATATTTTTGATTTTTGAATTGTGATTTTGCAGTCAGGTGATTTCACCAGAAACCCATACTTCTTCTCAACACCCACCAACCCGAAACTCTCCAACCACCCAAACAATATTTTGCGTAATTTTACACCGAAGCATTTTTATTTTCTAACTTCGCGGAATTAAGTGAAACACTGAAAAATAAAAGTTCATTATTGCATCAGATGTATAATTAGCACAATAACATTTAAATCAGAATATATGGATCACATAGATTGGGCTAACCTGCCTTTTGGTTATCAAAAAACAAATTACAATGTCCGCTCGTACTACCGCGAAGGTGAGTGGGGCAAAATAGAAGTCTCGGATTCTGAATTCGTTTCGATACACATGGCTGCAACAGGACTTCATTATGGACAGCAGGCTTTTGAAGGATTAAAGGCGTATAAGGGTAAGGATGGTAAGGTCAGGTTATTTCGTTGGGACGAAAATGCAAAACGCATGCAGGATTCAGCAAATGGAATTATGATGGCTGTACCTCCTATGGAACTTTTCAAAGAAGCTGTTTTAACGGCCGTTCGTAAAAACACGGAATTCATTCCGCCTCACGGAACAGGAGCAGCGTTATATATCCGCCCGTTGTTGTTTGGTTCAGGTCCAAGAGTAGGAGTGAAGCCCGCCGATGAGTTTCTCTTTATGGTATTTGTAACACCGGTGGGAGCTTATTTTAAAGAAGGTTTCAATCCTGTAAGCATTATGGTTTCGCGTGATTATGACCGTGCAGCACCCAAAGGAACCGGTCGTTATAAAGTAGGTGGTAACTACGCTGCCAGTCTTACAATTGGCGAAATAGCTCACAAAGAAGGATATGCATCGGTTTTGTTTCTTGATGCACGCGAGAAAAAATATATTGACGAAGCTGGTCCGGCTAATTTCTTTGCAATAAAAGGAAATACCTATATTACTCCATTATCTGAGTCTATACTTCCATCGATAACCAACAAAAGCCTGATGGTTTTGGCCGAAGATATGGGGATGAAAGTAGAAAGAAGGAAAGTAGCTCTCGAAGAATTGTCTGAATTCGACGAAGTTGGTGCCTGCGGAACCGCTGCCGTTATTTCACCTATTCGTCGTATTGCTGATCCCGAAATGGGAACCGAATGGAACTATTGCCTCGATGGTAAAGCCGGTGCAAAGTCCACACAACTTTATCAGCGCCTGCTTGATATTCAATATGGTGATGCTGAAGATAAATTTGGATGGACAACAATTGTAGATTTATAAGAATCGATGAATTGGAAATAAAAACGCCGGGAGTAATTCCGGCGTTTTTTATTTGAATCAATCACTCAAGCTTCTCGAAGTACAGAAGGGCTATAGATTGAACCAGATTTTTTGTCTTGAGTTTTGTAAACAAATTGTTGAAAGCATAGCTGGTTATGTAATAAATTTACTTTTCGCCAAGCATTGCCAAAGTTGCATCCAGATAGGTGAAAATATCTTCTGGCAAGTTGTTCACTCTTTTATCACTTCGCGCAGTGCCCAAACGAACAGCAACTGTATTCAACGAAGGGATTATAAAAATATACTGCCCTAGTACTCCACGGGCATAAACAACCTTATGCGCTTTATATGTCAACATCCAAAACTGGTAACCATAAGAATCGAGGGATTTGCCGTCTTTCTCTTTTAACCAGTTTGCGGGACTTGTAGCCAGTTTAAGATAATCTTTTGAAACAATCTGCTGATTGTTAAATTGACCGCTGTCGAGTACCATTTGCCCGATACGCGCAAAATCAGTTGCAGTGCTGTTAAAGCAGCAATATGCTTTTTCAATTCCATCGGCATGGTCGAGGCTCCATAAAGCGGGATGCTCTGCACCTAAAGGTTTCCAAAGCTTTTCGGAAGCATAATCTGAAAGAGTTTTTCCTGTAATTTTCTCAATAATCAAAGATAGAAGTTGAGTATCACAACTCTGGTAATTGAAAACTTTGCCCGGTTCACTTATAACGCTTAGGCCGAGCATCTGATCTTCAAGATGACTTCCGTAATATGCTTTGGTAGTCGGCGAAAAAAGGCTGGAATACCCTTCATCCCAATCGATACCAGAACTCATGGTCAGCAAATCTTTAATCCGGAGTGTAAATCCATTGGTGTTTTTAAAATCTGGCAGAAAATCGGTAATAGGTTGTTCAAGACTTTTAATTTTACCTTCATCAACAAGGCAACCCACCAGAAGTGAAACGATACTTTTTGCTACTGAAAATGAATTGCTTCTGGTAGTATCGCTTGCTCCATCCCAATATTCTTCGTGAATGATTTTCTTATCACGGATTACCACAAATGCGGTTGTGCCGAAAGTGTCAAAAACTTTTAGCTGGGACGGATCTATCTTCTGAACATTATATAAAGAATCATGCTGCCAGGGAATGGCTTTAGCATTTGCAACAATTCTGTTTTCAAATATTTTAAAATCGTCAATATTTACATGTCCATAAACTAGTGCCCTTCTATAATGACCAGGAACAGCAATAATAACCAATAGCAAGAAAACTGCCAGGTAGAGCAGTAAGTGTTTGGGTTTCTTTTTCATAAAGCTTATATCAAATGGCTACTGTGTAATATTTTTTCCATTTCTTCCTGCATCGATTGTGCTTCCAGGGCAGCCTTATTAGCAAAATCATAGCCATCTGAAGCAAAAAGAATACTTCGTGATGCATTGACAAGTAAGCCACAATGGTCATTCAATCCATATTTAGCAACAGTATTCAGGTCGCCGCCCTGGGCACCAACACCAGGAACGAGAAGAAAATGATCAGGGACAATTTTGCGTATTCCTCCAAGCATTTCAGCCTTTGTTGCGCCAACAACATACATCATATTATCCGAGGTTCCCCACTTGGAAGTGCGTTCGAGAACTCGTTCGAAAAGACGGGTTTCGTTTACATCTGTAAAAAGCTGAAAATCATCAGAACCTTTGTTTGATGTAAGAGCCAGTACAATTGCCCATTTTCCTGGGAAAGCAAGAAATGGCTTAACCGAATCTTCTCCCATATAAGGAGCCACCGTTATAGCATCAAAACTGAATCCAGAAGCTGCTTTATCGAAAACTGAAACAGCATATTGGGTGGAAGTGTTACCGATATCACCGCGCTTGGCATCAGCAATAGTAAAAACTTCGCTGCTGAAATTTTCAAGGTAATTCATTGTTTTTTCAAGGCTTACCATACCTTTAATACCGCGACTTTCGTAAAATGCGAGGTTCGGCTTGTAAGCTACAGCATATTGTAAAGTAGCATCAATGATCTGTTTATTAAATTCAAAAACAGGATCTCCAGAGCTTAGCAGATGTTTTGGGATTTTATTCAGATCGCTGTCGAGACCAACGCAGAGAAAAGATTTCTTCTTTTGGATAAGCTTGAATAGGTCGGAACGGTTCATAAAGAATTAGGTTTATTTTTCTTAAAATGGGAAATCTGATAGTATTCTTTTGAAGAATCAAGTCTCAAATTCCAAGTCCCAAATTCCAAGTCCCAAATTAAAAGAATCCAAAACTTTTCTAATCCGGTTTTTTGTAATTTACGATAGTACGCCGGGGACTTTTATTTTTATCTATTTTCAGTTATTTGCGTTAGCTGCTCTTCTGCTTCTTCAACCCCAATAAACTTAGCCTCACCTGAAAGAATTTCGTTCAGTTCTTTTTCAAGATATTTCTGATCATTGCTGAAAGTTGAATTTTCGACAATAATTTCAATCTCATCTTTACCGAATTTGCTTAAAAGCCACAACAGTTTTTCGTAAATCTTATCATTTACCTTTAATCTGATTGTATGCATATCATCAAGTGTTTTTACAAAGATACATAAAGGTACGTAGGCAGAAAGTATTCTGTAATCACAAATTACAAATCAAAACTCACTAATCAAAATTCCGCCATCCGCAATCCGGCCTTATTCCGTAACCTCCTTTAGCCTCTCAGCATTCTCAGCTAGCTGCAGTGCATCGATAAAATCCTGAACTTCACCATCTAAAAATACCGGTAAGTTATACATGGTGAGGTTAATACGATGGTCCGTTACGCGGCTTTGAGGGTAGTTATAGGTACGGATTTTAGCCGATCGGTCGCCGGACGAAACCATGGTTTTACGCTTCTTGGAGATTTCATCCAGGTATTTCTGATAT
>JAURYB010000163.1 GCA_030654075.1 Bacteroidales bacterium
TCACTGTAAAGCAACACCAAGCAGATGAGCTTCATTCAGAACGAGTCCAATCCTTTTATAGCATGTTTACTCTCAGGGAAAAGATGTGAAAAATTGAAGCTTGAGTTTTTCAGCAGACCCTAGTTAAATTATTTCTTCAGCAGATTCTATCAGGAAATTTTTCAATATCTCACGTTATTACCCTAATTTTTATCCACAAAGTTATTGCAAAGTTGCTGTTGCAGTAAAATCATCCTTAGTACCGCCTGCTTCAACTGACAGAGTCCAGGACATAATAGTTTTATCCGTATTGTCAGTTTTTCCTGATCCATTAACAGTCCACCCGTTACTTATAACCTGCGACGAAACAACTATTTGTGTTGAAGTAGCTATACCTGTTGCGGTAATACCCTGGCCTGCATTAGCAAAATTTTCCAGAATAACCTGGCTGCTGTTATTGGGATCTTTGGATATGGTGACCATGTAACTCTGACTTTCGGTGCTTTTAAAACTTTCAAGAAACATCCAATCACCTACAAAAGGATCACGCAGATCGTCTCCGATTGTATTATCAAGCGTTTCACAGCCTATAAAAAAGAGGCTTGAGGAAGCCAACGTTATTAGAATAAACAAGTAGGTTATATTCTTGTATTTCATAGTTTTGATGTATTAGTTTATAACAAATTTACACTTATCTTTAATTTTCCGAATAAAAATCGGGCCTTCATTTGTCAAAATTAATAAGTTTATTCAAATGAGGATATCCGTTTCCTCGTTATTATTTAAAACTCCAAACAAATTTAAAACAAAAATTATTCCGTTACAGTTTAATGAAGATAACTTGTAACATCCTGTTTGTCAGTATTATCATTGTAAACGGAGACGATTAAAGACCTTATTAATTAACATCTCCAGTCAGCTACTTTATAAAAAGCTGTTTAGCAGATTTATCACAAAATTACATTATTAATGATAACAGTTGCGTTGCACTATGCACAAAGCATGAATTACGTCCTTGCCTGTGTTCCTTTACAGTTAAATAATGCATAGATATATAGATATTTTCGCAGAATTGCAGAATCCAAAGATATTCATTGCTGATTTCCGGGAATACAGTCTGAATAAATGCTTTTTGTAAACAAAAAAATTGGAGGAGAATTTTGGAGGAAAAATATTTTACTCTTATCCAATAACGCCTCCGTACAAAAAGTATTCAGAAAAGCATAACTAAAACAAATAAGGTATTTTAATATGTTGTTTATCAACATTTAAACCTTTGCGAATGGAATATAAACCGGATATCACATACAAAAAACAGATTATTTTTTAAACAGTAAAAATTAAATGAAAATTTATTTAAAATTTCCTATTACAAATTGGCCACACAGCTATTAACTAATACTCTCCATCACTTGTACAGCTTAGCTTTTACTACACTCATCTGATTATCATTTATTTACTTTCAAAGAGGAATTATGAAACGGGCTCTACTCAACCTACTTAGGGTGGTTATGTCAATAAGACATATTCTGCCTGTTTTCTTGTTAACACTAGCAAGCCTGAACACTAAAGCTGAATGTCCTGCAAGTGTGACAGCGACACCAGCATTGGCGAATATTTGTGCCGGTGACTCAGTATTAATGGAATGTACTGATCTGGCTGCCAGCACTTTTCAATGGTATAAAGATGGAGTAATTATGGCAGATTCAACTAAGCGAACCTGTTATGCCAGGGAAGCCGGTAGTTATACCGTGACTACTGATTTATGCGCCACTCCATCAACGCCTGTAGTTGTTTCGATCAAGCCCCTTCCAATTTTATCCATTGCCACAAGTTCAACATATCTTTGCAGCGGCCAGCAGGTAACATTGACTGTAAGTCAGGGCCTAAACGTAGTATGGGCATGGATTGCGCCAATAGCAAATGCATGGACAAGTACAAATCCGCTTACTGTTACTTTAACTGCACCTACGACGTTTCAATTGGTGGGGGCCAACCAAATAACACAATGCGCTAATACTGTTGCAGTTACAGTAAATGTAATACCCCCTTTAGTTCCGGGAACACTACACTCAAATTCACAGGTTTGTCCCGGAGGAACCCCTCCTTTAATTACTTCAACTCCAGCAACCGGTGCCAGCGGGTCATATACTTATCAATGGCAAATGAGTACTACCAGCGCTACAGCTGGTTTTACTAATATACCGGGTGCAAATTCCCCTACTTATCAGCCCCCGGCAACATTTGTAACCACGTGGTATCGCATGGTAGTATCATCACCTCCCTGCGACCCCAGGAACTCAAATGCTGTTGTTGTTCAGGTTGATAATATCCCTGTTGTAACAAGTGCACCAACAAAAGCAATCTGTACCGGTGACAATGTAAACTATAATCCTACCAGCAATGTTGCCAACGCAACATATACCTGGACTGCCTCAGTTACCTCCGGTAACGTTTCTGGTTTTACAGCTTCCGGAAGCGGCCCTATACAAGATGTTTTAGTAATAATGCCATTAGGATCAGCCAACCAGGGCCAAGTTACATACGTTATTACCCCAACAGGCCCTGCAACATCATTTTGCGTTGGTACGCCTCCTTTCAACTTAGTAGTTACCGTATATCCAATTGCACTTGTAACCAATCCTTTACTTTCGCAGGATATTTGCTCAGGAACAACCACAACACCCGTAATATTGCAATCGAATATACCCACTGCCACATTTTCATGGACCGCAGTAGGTGCAGCAGGGTTGAGCGGTTACCTGGCTTCCGGAACCGGAAATATCCCAGCTATGACAATTTCCGGGTTGCTTTCGGCCATTGGAACAGTGAATTATACCATCACTCCCCATATGCCAAGTGGCACCTGCCCTACTGGTCCATCAGTTGTTTATACCATCAATGTAAAGCCTGCACCCAGTGTTACAAATAGCCCTATGCAACAAACCATCTGCACGGGAGATAAAACAAGTCTTGTAACTTTAATATCAAACATACCCGCAACGACTTTTATCTGGGCAGCAACTGCTTCAGCTACTACGGTTACAGGATTTCAAGCCAATGGAACGAATACAATCCCTATTCAGACTATAACTAACACAGCTAACATTCAAGGGACAGTTACCTATCATATAGTGCCAAATACCGGCACTAACGGTTGCGCTGGAATTCCGGCAGATTATGTTGTAAAAATTAACCCGGAGCCGGTATTAACAGTACCTCAATTTACTTACACGCTCTGTTCGGGAAATACTATCAATATCCCATTGTCGTCGAATGTTGCCGGAACCCAATATTCCTGGACTGCAAACTCAGGAGGCGTAATTACAGGCGGAAGCGATCAATTAGTCCCCATATCCACAACGGCCATTTCACAAACGTTAAGCAATATTTCCAATGCAAATCATAACATAACCTATGTTATAACTCCTACCAGTAACGGTTGTGTTGGAAACCCTGTAACCGTTGTTGTAACCGTTACCCCGGAACAGGTTCTCACTATTGTACCAGCCTCACCCGTAACTTGTTCGGGATCTAATGTGGTTATAACACTTCTGGGTAATGATCCTGCAATAACTTTTACATGGACTGCATCAACCACGGGCAACGTAACAGGTTTCAGTCCTACTGGTTCAGGACCAACCATTTCGGAAACGCTTATAAACCACGACAATATTACGCGCACAGTGGTTTATGCAGTAACAATGGATCTAAACGGCTGTACTTCAGGTGTTACCAATTTTAATGTAACTGTTTATCCTACTGCCGCAATTACAAATAACCCTTTAGTTTCGTCACTTTGCTCTGGCTCAACTTTTAATCTGGCACTTAGTTCCAGTGTTTGGGGCTCAACTTTTTCGTGGACAGCTAATAGTATATCAGGAGTGACAGGCTATTCATCAGGAAACGGAAGTACAATCAATCAACTGATTTCTAATTCAACAAGCGCACCAGCTAATGTAGTTTACACCATTACTCCATCAGCAAACGGTTGCACTGGCACACCTTCGGATTATACATTAACGATAAATCCAATCCCTGATGTTAACCTGAGCCTTTCAACTCAAAGCATCTGTAGCGGAACCGCCACTACCCAGGTTGATTTATCTTCAGCAGTAGCCGGAACCACCTATTCCTGGACTGCCGTCCCTTCAGGTGGCGGGATTACAGGTTACCTTTCGTCGGGAACAACAGCGTTTATACCAACTCAGATCATTAGCAGCACTTTAAATACCCAAAGCACTGTAACTTATTCAGTAATACCAACTTTCATCGGATGCGCCGGGCCTGCGGCCAGCCATATCACCACAATTAATCCAATTCCGCAGGTTATAAACGGAACCATGTCACAAACTATTTGCACCGGGGCAACATCTGCAAACGTCACATTATTATCAAGCGTTGTTGGTACAAGTTTTACATGGATTGCCACAGCATCATCAGGCGCAATAACCGGCTTCCTTTCAAATGGAGGCAACACTATACCCGAACAAACAATTTTTAACAGTGCAACTACTCCTGGCACAGTAACTTATCAGATTATACCAACATCTAATTATAGCCCTGCCTGTCCGGGAACTCCTGCGACATATACAATTACGATAAGTCCTTCGCCAACAGTTACAAGCAATCTGAACGAAGCGGTATGTAGCGGCCAACCATTTACATACAATATTACAGCCGATCTTCCAGGCACAACCTTCACTTGGTCAAGAGCTGCGGTAAGTGGTATTAATAATTCAGCAGCTTTCGGCACATCTGACAATTTTACCGAAACACTAATCAACCCTACACTTATCGACATTGATGTATATTATGTAATTACGCCCAAGAGTCAGTCTCCTTCGCTATGCACGGGAATCCCGGTAACCCTTACTGTAAAAGTTCGGGCTTTGCCACAGGTTGACGCGGGCTCTGATTTTACAATTCCTTATGGGATTTATACCAGCCTTACTGGCGTTACAAGCGGAGGAACAGGCGCATTAAGTCCTACCTGGACACCAAACACATACATAGCATCAGGGGCTAATACGCTTACTCCTCAAACAACAAATTTAACATTAACGCGCACCTATACACTCACTGTTGATGATGCTGCCGGATGTTCGGCTTCAAATGAAATGATGGTAATTGTAGTTGGAACCCCCTTAGCTGCAGTTCCTATTTCCAGTCCTACAGATGTTTGTTTTGGAACGAATGCAATCATTAATGCCAATGCAACCGGAGGTTCAGGTTCATATACATATTCATGGACTTCAATTCCAGCTGGTTTTACTTCTACCTCATCGACAATAATCGTAACACCATTAGTTAGCACTCAATATATTTTAACGGTAAGCGATGGTTTCAATACAGCCTCAGCTTCGGTAACTACAACGGTAAATCCGTTACCGCTTAATTTTGTGCTTACAGGCGGTGGGAGTTACTGTATCGGCGGACCAGGAGTTGTAGTTGGATTAGCCGGATCGCAAACAGGAGTCGAGTACCAGTTATTTAACAACGGTAATCCTGTTGGTATCCCGGTAGCCGGAAACGATGCATCAATCAGTTTTGGAAATCAGACATTAGCCGGAATTTATACAGTTAAAGCAACAAGAGTTTCAACATCGTGCACACAAGGCATGAGCAGCACGGTAGCTGTAAGTATTAATGGTTTGCCGGTGTCAGATGCCGGTGCAGATCAAAATATCCCTTTTGGAACCAGCACATTACTTAACGGATCCGTTTCGGGTGGTTTTGGGATTATGAGTTACGCCTGGTATCCATCAGCATTTATTGCTTCCGGCATAAACACATCATCTGCTTTTACCACTAATCTGTATTCAAATACAACTTTTACTCTTGAAGTAACGGATGCAAACGGATGTAAAGGAACAGATGATATGATTGTTTCGCTCGACGGCAATGCCATAAGTGTATCGACCAACTCAAACCCTGCTCAGATTTGCGCTGATGCTTCCCTTGCACAGTTAAATGCAACCGTTACAGGTGGCACAGGAGTTTATACATATCTATGGACAAGCATCCCCGCAGGCAGTCCTGCCTGGACTTCGACAGAGCAGAATCCATTGGTTTCGCCTGACGTAAATACCATTTATACCGTTACTGTAAATGATGGTTTTAATTCAGCTATTGCTTCCGCAACCGTTGTAGTAAATCCATTGCCTTTGGAATACAGTGTTACAGGCAGTAATTCTTATTGCTATGCTGGCACGGGTGTTACTATCGGACTGAGCGGATCACAACCCAATACCAACTACCAATTATTCAGAGGCGGAATTGCTGATGGCCCTGCTGTTACCGGCGACGGCAATCCAATCAGCTTTGGAAACCGCACCGCAGCATTTACATATGAAGTTGTAGCCACAAACAATATTACAGCTTGTACCAACCAAATGACCGGAAGTGCAACTATAGTCATTCTACCTCCTCCTCCTGCATTTCTGGTTACTGGCGGCGGATCGTATCCTATCGGCGGACCGGGTAGAGTTATCGGTCTAATGCATGGTGACGCTGGGATCAGTTATCAATTGTATTGCGAAAATCTACCTGTCGGATCACCGATTACAGGAACCGAATCCACTGTTGATTTTGGCCTTCAAACCCAGCAAGGAACATATACCGTAGTTGCAACTGATTTAGTTACCGGATGTACGGCTAATATGACAGGAAGCGTTGAAATAACTATCCTGGCTGCTCCCTCGATATTTGATGTAACCGGAGGTGGTGTTATTTGTGAAGGTGAGCCCGGACTAATGGTAGGACTATCAGGTTCGGAAGCTGGTATGGATTATCAACTCATTTTTGATGGTTTCCCTATGGGCGCGCTTCAGGCAGGAACAAACAGTCATCTTTTCTGGGGACCTTTCACTACTTCAGGATTGTATGAAGTGCGTGCTATAAATCCCATTTTTGGCACTACGCTGATGATGGACGACAGTGCTGTAATAATTGTAAATCCTTTGCCCACAATATTTACGATTAACCCAACCGGATCGCAATGCCCCGGCACTATTATCCGTTTGAACGGATCAGACTTTGGGATAACGTATTCGCTGCTTTTGAATGGAGTTACTGTTGATACGCAAACCGGCACAGGTATTATTGAATTTCTTGACTTCGGTGCAAGATACATGACCGGAACGTATACCATTAAAGCTGTAAATCCAATAACAGGCTGTGAAGCAATGATGAATGGCAATACTTTTATCAACATACCTCCACAGATTTACAATGTTATCCCAGCCGGAATCCTATGCCCCGGTCAGGAAATAAGACTTTCGGGAACAGAATCCGGTATAAATTATCAATTACGATGGAATGGAACTTTTGATCTTGGTGCCCCGGTATCAGGAACAGGTTCTGACATCTTGATGGGAAATGCAGGATTACCGGGAATTTATTCCGTTGTGGCTATTGATGCTACAACAAACTGTGTTTCGTACATGAACGATAGTGCTACACTATATCCCGATCCTGCTGCATTCTCGATTGTTCCAAACGGAGCTGCTTGTGAAGGTGATCTGATCGGACAAAACGGATCAGAATTGGGAGTTGATTATGTTTTACTACTTGACAATGCTATACATCTTGATACTATTTCAGGAACCGGCCTACCAATTAGTTTCGGCACTCAATCAACCGCTGGTAACTACACAATATTAGCAATTGATCAATTTTCATACTGCCAGTTCACCATGAACGGAACAACCTTAATGAACGACAGCCCGATAAAATATTCTATTCTTCCTGCAGGCTTACAATGCATCGGAAATACTGTTTCTCTTTCTAATTCTCAGTCGGGAGTCACTTACCAGTTAATGCTTGATGGCTTGTATAATATTGGTTTACCTGTAGCCGGAACAGGCACTGCCATAAGTTTCGGACCACAGGACCTCAATGGAACCTATACCGTAAGAGGTGTGAATGATATCACTGGATGCAACTCAATAATGGCTGACAGCACAATCTTTGAACCTCTACCACTTGTATTTAATACAATTCCTTTGGGAAGCCATTGTGCAGGAACTATAGTAGGTATTGATGGATCAGAAATAAATTTTAACTACATACTTATATTTGATGGAGCCATCAACCTCGACACTATCGCCGGTACCGGAAATGCTGTTGATTTTGGCGCGCAGGTGACAGCCGGGACTTATTCAGTTATTGCTTACAATACTGTTTCATTCTGTTCTTCTCCTATGAACAGCAACTCAGTAATTGAGGCTTCCCCGGTTGCGTTTAACATGACTCCTGCCGGTAACGCATGCATAGGCGCTCTTCTTGGGATTGAAGATTCAGAAGCAGGCATTACCTATCAATTACGTTGGAACGGAAGTATAAATGTTGGCGCTCCCGTATCAGGAACCGGATCAGCTATCAGTTTTGGCAGCCACAATCTAACAGGAACATATTCAGTAATAGCTACTAATGGCAACGGATGTGTTACAACAATGAGCAGCACTGTAGTAATTAATCCTTTACCTGTTGCGTTTAACCTTTTTCCTTCAGGAATACAATGCCAGGGAACATCACTTGGTATGGATGGATCAGAAGTAAATGTTAATTACATACTTGTCCGTAATGGTAACGTTTTAGTTGATACGATTGCAGGAACCGGAAACACCATTTCCTTTGGACCACAATTGACTTCGGGAAATTATTCCGTTATTGCTTACTTTACAGCAACCAGCTGCCAGTCGGCAATGAACGGAGCTTCAGTAATCTCGAATATCGCTCCTACTATTTATACAATGACTCCGGCAGGTTTAATCTGTGCCGGCGCTAACATCGGAATAGATAATTCCGAAATCGGGGCTTTTTACCAGCTTCGCATCAATGGAACTATCAATATGGGAACCCCAATAGCCGGGACCGGATCTGCTATCAGTTTCGGAGTACAGACGGTATCAGGTATTTACACAGCAATAGCAACCAATGCGAACGGATGTAACTCACTGATGACAGGAAATGTTGAAGTTAATCCAAATCCAATAGCCTATACTATCACACCATCAGGAGTCCGCTGCCCGGGAACGGCAATTGGTACCGATGGTTCAGAAACAGGAGTAAACTACATCCTTGTTCTTGATGGGGCAATAAATATTGACACATTGGCCGGAAATGGCTCACCTCTTTCTTTTGGAATTCAGACTACATCAGGAAGCTACGAAGTGATTGCTTACAACGCAACAACACTATGCCAGACAATGATGAATGGCAATACAATCCTCAACCCTGCTCCTATTGCTTTCAATCTCACACCTTCAGGAATTTTCTGTACAGGCACTACTATTGGAATTGATAATTCCGAAACAGGAGTTTTGTATCAGCTACGCCGAAACGGTGCAATCAACATAGGAACCCAGGTTGCCGGAACAGGTTCAGCAATTGATTTTGGCATCCAGACTTTGCCAGGCACCTACACTGTAGAAGCAGCAGGCAGCAACGGTTGTACATCCATGATGAATGCCAGTGTTGTAATAAATCCAAATCCTTTGGTTTTCACTGAGCTTCCTGCCGGTAATCAATGCCCGGGAACATCAATCACACTCAATGGATCAGAAACCGGAATGAACTACGTATTATTGCGCGATGGTATATTCCATATGGATACACTTGCCGGAACAGGATCGCCTATTAGTTTTGGGGCGCAAATGATAGCAGGAACATACCTGGTAGTAGCATTCTCGTCAGCTGCATCATGCCCGGCATTAATGAATGGAGTTACCTCTATTTTAGTTGGCCCAACAGCTTTCAATGTAACTCCTGCAGGAATTATCTGTTCAGAAACTACAATCGGGCTGGATGATTCTGAACCTGGTGTGAGTTATCTGCTTCGTCGTGATGGAACAACCAATGTGGGAACTGCTGTTGCAGGAACCGGATCTGCTATTAGTTTCGGAACAGTTAATATAGCCGGATCTTATTCCATCATAGCAATCAACAATGTAAATGGTTGTGCTACCATCATGGATGGTAACGCAGTACTACAACCAATGCCTTTGGCCTTTTCAATCACTGAACCGGGAACGCAATGCGCAGGAACTTCGGTTATACTGAATGGCTCACAAATTGGAATTGATTATGTGCTTGTTCAGGACAACATTTTCAATATTGATACTATTTCAGGTACAGGAAGTGTACTGGATTTTGGTCCACAATCAGTAACCGGCTCATACACTGTAAAAGCAATCAGTGGAGCAACAACCTGCCAGACCTTAATGAACGGTTCAACACTGATTATGGCCCTTCCAACCGCTTTCAATATTACGCCTGCGGGGCTTACCTGTGGCACAGCTATTATAGGGCTTGATGGTTCAGAAAACGGTATGAATTATACGCTCTTCAAAAATGGTATCAATACAGGCATTACCATTTCAGGAACAGGAAACGCAATAAGCTTTGGAACACAGACTTATGGTAACTATACGATAAAAGCCGTTAATGTTATTTCCAACTGCAACCTATTCATTCCGGGCACAATACAGATCAGTAAACCAGCTATAGTAAATTCAGGTTCAGATGTAACCATTTGTTCCATCCAGCCGGTATTTGTAAGTGGCACTGTTAGCAACGGCGGAACTACGAAATGGTCAACCAGCGGTGACGGAGCATTCAGCACAACGAATACATTGTCGGCTATTTATACCCCCGGCAACAGTGACCTGGAAGCAGGAAGCGTCTACCTGATGCTTACAACCACGGGAATAGGTAGTTGCGCAACTACCCAGGTAATTGATACGATGAAAGTAACGCTTGATCATTTTGCAACTGCCGATGCAGGTGGGAATCAAGATGTTTGCGTCGCAGGTCCATATACTGTTAACGATGCTTCTGCAACAAATTTCAACTCGGTGAGTTGGTCAACTTCAGGCACCGGAACCCTATCACAAAGTAATACGCTAACACCATCATATACTCCTTCAGCATCTGATATTTCAACTGGTTCAGTTTCCTTAACCCTGCATGTTACAGGTAAAAGTCCTTGTTCCAATACTACAGAAGATGTTACAATATTAACATTCCACCCTGCAATTTCAGTAGAAGCTGGTCCTGACGCAACTATCAATTACGGCGATACTTATGTTGCTTCAGATGCTTCGGTTCAGAATTCTGCTTCGGTACAGTGGACAAGCTCCGGAAGTGGCACATTCAACAACAGTAATTTCCTGAATTCAACTTATACTCCAAGTAATGCTGATTTTGCAAAAGGATCAGTAGTTCTTTCCCTTTCAACCATCAACAATGCGCCATGTGCCGAAGCTGTTGATATTCTGACACTTAATCTTACAAATAATTGGGCAGTTGAATTTACCTGGGGAGCAACCTGCGAAGCACAGCCTGTTGCTTTTAGTGTAAATACTGTTTCTACTAATGTGAATGCTGTAGCAAGCTGGTTGTGGAATTTTGGCGATGGTAACACTTCGACTCAAATGAACCCGACACATCTTTTCCCGGCCGTAGGTGGATATACTGTTACACTTACAGCTATCGACACTCTTGGTAAAGTGAGATTAATTTCACATCAAATAACTGTTTCGCAATACCCGGTTGCATTTTTCAAAAACAGCGTACCTGACTGCTCGAATGAACTGATGCATTTCACCGACCTAGCACATACACTTTACGGTTATATAGCTGAATGGATATGGAATTACGGCGACGGATCAGCTAATGACACTATCCATTTCCCTGATGAACCCAATATTTCGCATCTTTTCAATGTAGCCGGCACATTTAATGTTACACTTACAGTTACCAACTCATATGGTTGTGTATCATCGGTTACGATTCCGGTTGACGTTATAGAGGCACCGGTTGCCAACTTCCAGTATAATGATGATTGTTCAGGTCTCGAAACAGCTTTCAGGGATGCTTCCTATGCTAACGGACCAGGGAACACAATTGAATATCTTTGGGATTTTGGTGATCCTTCAACAGGTTCAAACAATTATTCCGACCTTGAAGATGCTACCCATACATTCAGCGCTCCCGGAACTTACCAGGTAATGCATGTTGTCCGTAATTTCAATAATTGCACGGATACTATAGTAAAACCTGTTATTATCCAGACTCCTGTTCCTGTTGACTTCGTTCACAGTTTCACCTGCATTGATGGAAAAGCAAATTTCGGTCCTGATACCTCGGCAATGAATGTTGCTGATATTACAAGCTGGACCTGGAATTTTGGTGATGGCGTTACGAATAATCAGGAATATACCAATCATGTATATGCAGCCGCTGGCAGCTATGAGGTAAAACTTACCGTAATTTCCCTCTCAGGTTGTACCGCTTCGAAAACCCGTACAGTTGTGGTAAATCCTTTACCTGTTGCCATGTTCGACGCAGCATTGATTTCCTGCGAAAACGCTTCGGTTCATTTTGATGACCTATCGACTACCTACGCAGGTTTTATTTCTGAATGGAACTGGGATTTCGGCGATGGAAACACAAAACAGATTTTATACCCTGCAAATTCAAGTACTGAACATTCGTATTCAGCGCCTGGCACATACATTGTAAAACTAGGTATCGTTTCGAGTGATAGTTGCACGGCAGAGTATTCGAAAACCATTATTATCAACCCTGCTCCAACCGCCAACTTTGAAGCTACGAATACCTGCCAGGGAACACAGGTACAATTTAACGACCTTACCCAAACCAGCGGAGCCGGAATTATTACCGGATGGAACTGGAATTTCGGCGATGGCGCTTCTGGTGGAAATAATGTTTCAACTCTTCAGAACCCGGAACACCAGTATGCATCAACCGGCTCTTACCAGGTAGAACTGACAATATCAACCGCAAGCGGATGTGCTACTTCCATTATCAAAACAGTTGTTATTACCGATGCGCCTTTTGTTGATTTCAGTTTTGACAACCACTGTGCCGCTACCATAATTCAGTTCAACCATGCTTCAGGTATTGATGACGCAACGATTTCTTTATGGGACTGGTCATTTGGGGATGGATTAACCTCTGCTCTTGCTGATCCCCAACATATGTACAGCACACC
Organism: Bacteroidales bacterium; assembly: GCA_030654075.1. GTDB lineage: Bacteria > Bacteroidota > Bacteroidia > Bacteroidales > UBA4417 > UBA4417. Next base: position 13,001 of record JAURYB010000163.1, read on the forward strand.
CGGCGAATATATTGTTACCCTTACCATCACGAATACTTCAGGTTGTACGAATACCAATTCACACAACATAACAATACTGCCAGTTCCTGTTGCAAAATTCAGCATTGACGCTCCGGCTTGTTCTAAATACAAAGTGGCATTTACGGATCAGTCTTCGGCATCAATTGGATACATCATGCGTTGGGAATACAATTTCGGAGATGGAAAAAGCGCAGTGATCAACCACCCTGAAAACCCAAGTATTTCACATACGTATGATACGTACGGTACTTATACTGCTACACTCACTGTTGTAACCAATGACAGTTGTTCAGCTACCATTTCGAAGAGCATACAGATATTACCAAGCCCGCTGGCTAATTTTGATTTTAACGCAACTTGCCTGGAAATACCAGTTCAATTTAATGACCTGTCGCAAGGCAGCCTGATTTCATGGACCTGGGATTTCAACGATCCGGGTTCCTTAGTAAACAATTCTTCCAACCAGCAGAATCCTGTTCATTTGTTCGGGCAGGCAGGCGATTACCTGGTAACTCTGTTTGTTCAAAACGCAAATGGCTGTCACGATACGGTTACACGCACAATCAGCATTTCGCCTAAGCCTGAAGTTGATTTCAGTTTCAACACCGGTTGTGCTGCCGACACAGTTCATTTCAACAGTTCAGCTTTTGTTAATGCATCTTCCACCGCATCATGGGAATGGCAATTTGGGGATAATTCAACTTCGGTTGACGCTGATCCATCCCATATCTATACTTCTCCCGGAACCTATAGTGTTTCGCTAACTGTTACCAATCAGAATGGCTGTACCAACGTTAAAACCCGTCAGGTACAGGTTACTACTGCTCCTATTGCTATGTTCACTCCCAATCTCTTGTCTTGCTCAGGTACAGCTGTTCTTTTCACTGATCTCTCATCCACCCCCAATGGAATAATTAATTCATGGAACTGGAATTTCGACGATGGCAATGAGGTTACACTCCAGGCACCTTCAAATGGCAATGCAACGCATACTTATTCTGTAGCAGGCATATATCATGTAACTTTAACCATTCACACCACAACAGGATGCGAAGCATCGTATACAGCAGCAATTACAGTTAATTCAGCTCCGGTATCAGCATTCAGTTTTGCAAGCAGTTGCAGCGCACTTCCAACCTCGTTTACTGATCAGTCACAAGGATCGGATGGATACAGTATAATCGGATGGAGTTGGAATTTTGGTGACCCGGCCTCGGGATCGAGTAATATTTCAGTGCTTCAAAATCCACAACATTTGTTCACTAGCAACGGGCTATATAATGTAACACTCACAACCGAAAATGTATTAGGCTGCACCAATACCGTTACCCAAATACTGAACATCACAAGCGGCCCTGCTGTTGATTTTACATTATCATCATCCTGTAGCAATACCCCAACCACATTCAACGTTGACGCAAACATTACCAATATTGCTGAAATCGCTTCATACTTATGGGATTTCGGAGATGGCACGTCAACTTCTGCAGCAGCTGAACCTACCCATGTTTATTCACAGGCAGGATATTACATTGTTACACTTACTATAACTAATACAGCCGGCTGTACGAACATCAGTTCGCATAGTGTACAAATTCAGGCTTCGCCATCAGCTCAATTCACTTATAGTGGTAATTGCGCATCCAACCTGGTGAAATTCACTGATAAAAGTTACAATATAAGCGGGGAAAAAACAGTAGCCTGGGCTTGGGATTTTGGTGTAGGCACTACTACATCCGATATTTCAGCAGAACAGAATCCATCTTATACTTATTCCGAAGCAGGCATTTACAATGTTACCTTAACAGTAACAAGTGCTTCCGGATGTACTTCTTCCAGGGTTATCCCTGTAACCATAATGGCTGCTCCTCAGGCTCAATTCAGTTACCTGGCAGAACCCTGCCACAACGGTGCTGTCATATTCAAAGATGAATCAGTGAGCACCCCTCAGGCAATAATTACAGGCTGGTACTGGGAATTTGCACCGGGAGTTTACTCCACGTCGCAGAATCCTTCCTATATATTCGGTACTTCCGATACCTGCTACGATGTTAAACTAACTGTAACAACTTCCAATGGATGTACAAACACACAAACTCAGAAAGTGTGTATTCCTCCGGGAATTCAGCTTGCCATCAACTATACACAAGCATGTTTTGGTGAAACCACATGGTTCTCTTCCGCACTTATCCAGCCTGTTGGAGGCAGTATAACCTCCTATAGCTGGGATTTCGGTGATCCTGCCACTGATTTTAACAATCAGTCAAAACTTGCCAATCCTGAACATACTTTCAGCAAACCCGGCCCTTATTATATATCACTCAAGGCAACTGATATAAATGGCTGCAGCACAATAAAGTATATGAACGTTAATGTAGATCTGTTACCAAATGCAGATTTCAGTTACGATGGCGGCGAATGTGATAGCCTGGTGAATTTCAAGGATCTGACTTTCGGAATTAATATTATCCGTTGGACCTGGGAATTTGGCGATGGTAAAAGCAAAACAGTAGATTTCCCGGAAAGCCCGAATGTAACTCATTATTACACCTACCCCGGGGTTTACCCGGTAACTCTTATAGCCCAAAGCGAAGCAGGATGCATTGATACCATCATAAAAACCATTCGCAGAACGCCTTGTATCGCAGCAGCTTTTAAAGTTAGCGATCCTGTTGTATGTGTAAAACGTACCATGAAGTTTACGGAATCAAGCACCTGCCAGGCACCTATCGCCAGCTGGACATGGTATTTTGGTGACAATACTTCGGCAACGTTTACTTCGCCACAGCAAAATGTACAACACACCTACTCCGTTCCCGGCAACTATACCGTAAAGATGGTTGTAGCCACACAAATGGTTGGCGGATTAGCCACCGATACTGCCAGCAACCAGGTTGCTGTAAAACCAGCTGCAAGTGCGGCCTACCAATGGCAGGATGTATGTGTGGGAAGCAGTACCACGTTTGATAATCAGACCCAGGATAACAATACAACCATTAAAAGTTATCAATGGAATTTTGGTGATCCTGGCACAACCGCAGATACTACTTCCGCAAAACAAGCAGAGTACAGGTATGATGTTTATGGCGCCTATGATGTTAAACTTGTGGTAACCAATACGCTCGGATGTACTGATACTATTATAAATAAAGTCAATATATTTGAAAGCCCGGCAGCCGACTTTATCTGGAAAAACAACTGTGAAGCAAAGCCTGTTTCATTTATAGATCAATCCGTAGCCACATCCTCAGCCCTTGTTGACTGGAACTGGAGATTCAAGAGTGACAGCGTTGTACTGGAAGGTTCAAACCAACAAAACTGTACTTATAAATTTGCACATGCAGGCACTTACGATGCCTACATGATGGTTACTGACAAAAACGGATGTTCTACCACAATAGTAAAGCAAGTTACCATCAATACGAACCCTGTAGCCGCTTTCGATATCATTGAAAATTACGAAGACATACAGGGGCAGATCATGCTAAACAACGGAACTATCGATGGTACAAGCTATGAATGGAATGTGAGCGACGGAAAAATATCATTTGGAACGAATCCTGTTATTACTTTTGACAAGGAAGGACATTATACTATACAACTTACCGCATTAAATGAAAAAAGTTGTACGGATACACTATCAATGTCATACGATCTGATGTATAAAGGGCTTTATGTTCCGAATGCGTTTAATCCGGGTAACATCGATGCAAATGTAGCTGAATTTAAACCAAAAGGAATGAACCTTATGATGTACAATATAGGCGTTTACGACCAATGGGGCAATCAGTTGTGGAGTTCGAACAAGCTTGACAGCAAAGGATCACCAACCGAAGCGTGGGATGGGACAGTTCATGGCAAATTACTGCAGCAGGATGTATACGTTTGGAAGGTGCAGGCTCAGTTTAATGACGGGAAAGTATGGGATGGACATAATGCCGGGAATAATGATAATATGCCACAAAAAACATCAGGAACAGTTACCTTAATCCGATAAAAAGTTGACAGAACAAAATAATTTGTATTTTTAAGCACTTATTTGTAACAATTACCAGGCCAGCGTGTTCAAATGCAGCTGGTAACAAATAAAGAACAACGAGATGAAAAAAAGCAGCTTATTCAATATACGGTTCATAAGGACACTGATAGTCTTTGTTTTTGTAGCTGCTTTTAGCCAGCTTAAAGCTCAGGATCCCATTTTTTCGCAGTTCTATAATAATCCTATTTATTATAACCCGGGATATATCGGACTTAATTCCGGCATGCGTGCTCGCTTTAATTACCGTGATCAATGGACTGGATTACCTACTGATTTCAAAACATATAATTTCTCGATGGATGTTGCTGAACGCTCTATTCCCGGCTCAGGAGGCCTCGGCCTTTTGGTTTCTTCTGACAGGGCTGGAACCGGGACTATTAAATCTACTAATATTGGCATAGGTACCGCAGCACGCATTCCGATATATACCAATATGGTTGCCCAGATGGGATTTATGGTCTCGTACGCTCAAAAATCAGTTAACTGGGATGAACTGGTTTTCAGTGATCAGCTTAATGCCCGCTATGGCAATATTTATCAGACTGCTTTCGAAAATCCCGCTTCAAATCGTGTTTCCTATCCTGACTTCTCTGTTGGGGGTGTATATCGATTTGTCGAAACAGGGTCGCGTTGGTCAAATATCCAGGGTACTTTAGGCGCGGCAGTTCATCATGTTTTTACTCCAAATGAATCATTCCAGGGCCTTAATTCCCCATTGCCACGTAAACTTGTAATCACCGGCGATCTTGTGCTCGAAATCGAACAGGGCCGGTCTTCTTCCTATCGCTCGAAACGCGGCAGTGGCGGGAGCAGCTTTAAATTCAATCCCGGGTTTCAATACGAGAAACAAGCTGATTTTTCGACTTACACCTTAGGTCTGAATATCCTCAAATCATCCATTTATTTCGGAGCATGGTTCCGCAACCAGGATTTTAACTTTTTCGAAGCCAGGGACGCTATATTCCAGGTTGGGTTTAATGCCCCATGGAGTAAAGATTCACGCTGCAAAATTATGTATACTTATGATTACCTGATCACCGATCTGCGTACTGCAGGTCGTGCGTCGCACGAGATTTCACTTGTTTTCGAATTTGACAATTTTAGTCTTTTTGGTGGAAAAACAAGTGGATTCAACCCGGGTTATCGTGGTAGTGGCGCAAGAGAAATGGAATGTTGCCCATTCTAAATTCCGACTTTTACATATTATCCTTTTTCATAAAACCCTGCTTTCCTCGGCAGGGTTTTATGCCTCCGGCAAGTGACAGTGTCAGACACCCTGCGGGTGTGCAGACACGGTCGGTAATCGTCTAAAACTCGTATCCAAAGCGTTTCAACTGGTTTGCGTCCTCACGCCAGTCGCTGCTGACTTTCAGGCTTAATTCAAGGTATACTTTTTTCTCAATAAAAGCTTCAATATCCTTACGAGCCAATGTTCCAAGCTTTTTAATGGATTCACCTTTATGCCCGAGTATAATGGCTTTCTGCGTATCGCGTTCCACAAAAATGGTGGCGCTGATCACTACAATTTCGGGTTTCTCCTTATACGAATCTACAACTACTTCAGCAGAATAAGGTATTTCCTGTTGATAAAGCAGGAAAATCTTTTCCCGTATCATTTCCGAAATAAAGAAACGCAGCGGCCTGTCGCTCAGCTCGTCATCTTTTGGGAAGTAAGGCTCATTTTCAGGCAACAGGCGCAGAACTTCGTTGGTAATTTTATCGGTATTAAAATTCAGTTTAGCTGAAATGGGAATAACCTTGGCGTCTGTAAATTTTTCCTGCCAGAATTTAATTTTGGCCTCCATTTCAGCAGGTGTTATTGTATCCACTTTATTGATCAGAAACAAGAGTGGCTTTCCCGATGCTTTTATTTTCCCGATTACTTCTTCATCAAAACTTGTCTCATTCGCTTCAGTCATATAAATAAAAACATCAGCATCCTGCAGGGCTGTGTTTACAAATTTCATCATGGATTCGTGCAGCTTATAATGCGGACGAACGATACCAGGAGTATCGGAATATACGATCTGATAATCGTCACCATTTACGATTCCGAGGATGCGATGGCGGGTTGTTTGTGCTTTTGGAGTAATAATGGAGAGCTTTTCTCCCATCAACATATTCATCAAAGTAGACTTCCCAACATTGGGATGCCCGATAATATTGACAAAACCGGCTTTATGAGTCATAAAAAATAAAATTACGTAAAAATTAGGATTACAAAGAAACAAAATATACTTTTGCACTCCCAATCAGAAACGTTCATTGTTTATAAAAATATATTGCGGGGTGGAGCAGAGGTAGCTCGTTGGGCTCATAACCCAAAGGTCATAGGTTCGAATCCTGTCCCCGCTACTACGAAGCCTTGATGCACAGCATCAGGGCTTTTATTTTTTCAGAGAAGTTGCAAACGCGTTTGCAAAGCGACGATGAAAAAATAAAAGACACAGGCGAACGAAGTGAGACTGAGGCTTTGTTGTTAAGCCCTCCCCTTTTCAGGATCATAGAATAATTTTGTCCCACAATTTCGGAAACCTAGTTTGCATTTTCGGAGCGATAACCTGCACTATCCTCCGCCGCCATCATCATCTCCCCATCCTTTGCCCTTAACTCCCCCTTAAACGCCCGCTGGCTTAGCGAACCATACAAACTCTCCAACTCATGCAAACTTTGCTGGTATTGGGTTTTTAGGGCTTCGGTTTTTTCAACGATTTTGGCGAATTGGGTTTGGAGTTCTATGGGAGGATAAGGGAATTTAATTTTGTCTAATATTCCTGTACTCATATGAGAATAAGCATCTTCATTCCCTTGCTTCAATTTAATGATTTTTGATTGAAAATATTTCATTAAAGAAAGGAAGTAAATTGGCATTAGCTTATTTCCCAAACGAAGTCTTATTAAATTCGAACTGATAATAGATGAAGTGAAATTTGTATTAATAATACACATCTTACCTACTGTACCAGCTCTGGAAATAATTATATCGCCATTTATCGTATTGTAATTTTTTAACTCATCATGTTTTTTTTCGCTTATCCACAAACAACCATTTATCACAAAATGACCATCATTAAGGATATTGTACATTGTCCAAACCGGAATGCCACTTTCAGTGTATTCCTCTTTCTTTAATGCACTACCAAAAGGGCCGCATTTTGTACCATCCTTAGGATTGATATAAAACTCAGATAATTTTCTAATTCCGAAACCTTTCTCATTCTTGACCGGATCGCCAAACATCTCCAAAAACGTACTTTTCATAAACTCATCCAGTAGTCGGATGCTTTCTTTGCGCTGGGCTATCAGGTTTTCGGCCTGGCTAAGAATATTGGCGATATGGAGTTGGTCAGTGAATGAAGGGAGCGGAATTTTCAATTCCTCTATGTTTTTTGCTGATATGTTTGGCTGACCTCCGCCATATGCCTGTTTCTCAATAAGTGGTTTTAAAATTTTTAATGCTTGTAACAAATAATTCTTATGGAGTTTGGTTTTATCATTTACAATAAAACATCCAACACGTTGATTCTGGTAAGCTATCTCATCTGAATAATATTGCCCATACTTGCCGGTTGTTGCACCCGACATCGCAATAAGAATATCTCCATTTTCGATTTTAAAGTTCTCAAAAACAGGTTCGTATTTAATTCTAACAGCCTTATTACTACTTACAATGTTATCATTAATATTAGATATTCTAATAATGGGCACACCTTCTTCAACGAAATTCTCACTTTTAAATGCAAATCCGTTCCTGACAGTACAAATATTCCCTAATCGCTCAAACCTCATACTGTTCCATTTCTTCATTAATTATTTTTTTCAGTGCTTCCTCCGTTGGTAGTTGTAGCAAATAACGGGCAACAAATACTTCCTGCGGCAAACCACCAGTAGCGTAATGCACCAGCGCATTGTCTTTTTGTGAACAAAGTATGATACCTACCGGCGGGTTATCGCCTTCGCTCATTTCGTTTTCGGTAAAGTAATTGAGGTAAAGGTTCATCTGCCCGGCATCAGCATGGTCAAATTCACCCATTTTCAGGTCAATCAGTACATGGCATTTCAATATACGGTGGTAAAATACCAGGTCGATCCGGTAATGCTTGTTATTGAAGGTAATGCGTTTTTGCCTGGCTTCGAAACAAAAGCCCCTGCCCATTTCGATCAGGAATTTCTGGATATGGTTAATAATGGCTTCTTCCAGTTCAGTTTCGGAATATTCGGCTTTTTCTTCTATTCCCAAAAATTCAAGAATATACGGGTTGAGTATAGCATCTGAAATATGCTGCCGGTGTGCTTGATGAAGTTTATCCAGCATCTTTTCCTTATCGGAACTAAGGCCAATTCGCTCGTACAACAGGCTGCTCATATTCCGTTTCAACAGGTTAACCGTCCAGTTGTTTTTAATGGCCTGTAGCTCGTAGAAAGCCCGTTTCAGGGGTTCTTCCACTTTAAGTAACTCGATAATATGGGTGAAACTTAATTTATCAATCAGAATTTCAACCGGAACGGATTTGATACCTGAATCAGTTCCTTTTGCCTGCTCAATAAATTTGGCAGTCGGAAACTGCCAGATTATATCCTGCTGTTTTTCTGTGAGTTGCAATTTGGCAGTCAATAACTGCCAAATCAAAGGGTATTCCACATAAAATTGCCGGCAAAGGCGAAGATTGCGGTCGGAAAATCCTTTTATACCCTTTTCACTTAACCTGTCGGAGAGTACTTTTAATGTTTTTTCACCATAAGCGGCACGGTCGTTCCCATCTTGTTCGTACACAACAATGGAGTAACCAATCATCCAGTTGCGGAACGTCAAAGCATTGTTTACCTGTCGAAGCGCATAATTTTTAAAATACTGATGCACTTCCACGATCTGGGTGGTCAACATCTGGATATTTTCTATCATGGCAGAAGCGCTTTTAGTTGAATTAATCCTTTACTAATCTCACTTTCAATAGTTTCGAGTTTACCGATAATCACATCCGGTTTTTCATAAACCACTTCTTCGTACACTTCAACCTTGTATTTGCTGATGCTTAAATCATAGCCGTTGGCAACAATTTCAGCTTTCGGAACAAAGAAATATTTAGCTTCCAGGTTATTATCTTTTTTCTCGTTTCGTGCCTTGTATTGGTTGACAATATCGGGTAAATCGCTGCCACCGATTTTATTTCGTTTGTCATCCAGCGTATAGCCATCGGCCTGCATATCGTAAAACCAAACATCGTTGGTTTCGCCACCTTTGGTAAATATCAGTATGGCGGTACTTACTCCGGCATAGGGTTTAAATACACCGCTTGGCATGGCAATAACGGCTTTCAGTTCGGCTTTGTCGGTCAATTGTTTACGCAAAGTTTCAAAAGCCTTGCCACTGCCGAATAATACGCCCTGAGGTACAACTACGGCAGCGGTTCCGCCCATTTTAAGCATGGTGAAAATGCGTTCCACGAAGAGCAGTTCGGTTTTGGTGGTGGGCAGTTTCAGGCTTTCGTTAATGTCTCCTTTGTCGATATTGCCGGTAAAGGGTGGATTAGCCATCACAATATCGTATTGGCTGTCCTCGTTAAAACTCTTGCTCAGGGTATCCTTGTAGTCTATCTGAGGCTGGTCAATGCCATGCATCATCAGGTTCATCAATCCAAGGCGAACCATGGTGGTATCCACATCATAACCGTACAGGCTTTGTTCGAGGATTTCCTTCACCTGTTCGGTAAGCACACCGCTTATGGTGGCACGTTCGAAGCCATCTTCATCCACCATTAGCTTTCCGGGATCTTTGGAGCGCACCAGCGAAGTAAGAATATATTGGTAAAAGCCCAGGATAAAACCGGCAGTTCCGCAACTGGGATCAGCCATACGCTGCCCGAGTTGAGGTTCGAGCAATTCAACCATTAGTTTAATAATGTGGCGTGGCGTGCGGAATTGCCCGTTTTTACCTGCAGTGGCAATTTCGCTAAGCAACAATTCGTAAACATCACCCTGTATATCCTGGAAAGCCTGTCCACCTTCGGTTGCATCGCGTTCAATTTCCGTAAAGAGTTGTTCTATAATATTAATAGCTTCAACCAGCAGCGAAGGTTTGGGCATAATAAACACCGCATTCGACATGGCTTTGGTGAAAGTTGAACCGCCGTTCATTTCTTTCAGGAAAGGAAATACTTTTATCTGCACATGTAGCAGCATTTCTTCGGCGGGTTTCCGCTTGAAATTGCTCCACCGCAATTCGCTTTTTTCTACTTCGGTATCACTTCCGGGTACTTTATATTTTCCGCTAAAGCGTGAAATATAGGCTTCGCCTGTAAATTCGGCATCGCGTTCCCGTTTGGCTTCGAGTTCGTCGATACGCTTCATAAAAATAAGGTAGGTAATCTGTTCAATAGCGGTGAGCGGGTTGCTGATACCGCCGCTCCAGAAGTTTTGCCAGAGTTTTGCAATCAGGGATTTTATATTTGAGTTGTTTTGTAACATAAATCGTTTTAAAATGACAGTTGGCTGAATAATACATAGATCAGAATGGCAAGTCCGAAACTTAATAAGGTTCCGATTAGCACATAAAGAACATTTATCGGTTTAAAAGCCGATAAAGCATCTTTATCGGGTATAACACCTATATGATCATCACAAACTCTATTAATATAAGACATTGGAACTGTAACATTATTAAGCATATAAGCAGTTCTAAAATTATTAGGCTGCATTTAGTTGTTGGGCGAGTATTAGTATTTCGTCTATTTCTTTTGGGTTGAAAACACCACGTATGCCTTCGGGGTGTATGCTTGTAAATGGTGCGTAAATTAAATCCCTTTTCTTAAGTTCACCTTTTTCAAATACAAAGGTGCGAAGCAATTCGAGGAACTGCAACTGGCGGCTTGAGAGGTAGCTATGTTCCGCAATAAATGTATCGAATGACGAAGTTACTGTTTCGGTGTATGTTTTCAGCACTTCGAGACCTAAAATATGCTTGATAAATTGGGTAAATTGTGCCTTGCGATTATCGTAAATCCGTCGTAAAAGGTCGAGCGTAATATGAGGATGTTCGTTGTGTAATTGTTCGGCTAACTGTTCAGCTTCGATATCGGTGAGGCTTTCGCCATGTTTCAGTTTTTGTAATAACGGATTGCTGTTGGTAAGTTCCTGAATTTTCTGTTCAACTAATTCGCGATACCTGCCTACGCTTAAGGCTTCGTGCTGTGGTCCGAACTCAATGTATTCCTTGGTAGTAAGAATATCCTTCAGGTTAAACCTAGCAGGACTTAATGGCCTTACCAGCTCAATGTACTTCATTAAAGGGGCAAGTTTTTCGATTAGTTCATCAAATTTCGCTTCTGAAATGTTGCTCCAGTAATATTCGGTCTGTGATTGTTTTATCAGCTCACTGTGCCAGGCAACAACGTTCAGCGTTAGCGGCAACCTGCCAATGGTTTCGATAATGTAGTTTTTCAATGTGTCGTATTTACCCAGAACCACATCATCATTAGAATTTGGTGGAGGATGTGGAGTATTATCATTCGTCATCCATGCCAAAGAAACTTCAACAATATCTTTCTCAAAACGCATGGCGGCAAAATCAGTTTCGGAAACTGTGCGGAACAATGGTTTTACAACAGACCGGAGAAATTCAACTTTATCAGCAGTTAACGAATCCCAAAAATAGTCTTCTTCCAACCGTTGCATTTCAAACTGCGCATCCCTGATAACGATGGAATTTTGCGGCAATTCAGCGATTTGCTTTTGCAATTTTCGGATTTCACTGGATTGTGTTTCTGTTATATTCAGTTCACCGGCCTTTTCTATTTTATCTAATCGTAAACCAAACAGTCGCACAGGCAATGGAATCTGTGGTTTCGGCATTTCGCCTCTTGGGTTAACTTTGAAATATTCAAAATTATCCCAGCAATCGAGAATCAGAAACGTATCTTTTTCGGTACACCAGGGTTTAATTTTCGATTTATCGAGCAAACGGGTACCACGGCCTATCATTTGCCAGAATTTAGTGTATGAAAACACCGGTTTTGCAAAAACGAGGTTTGTGATTTCCTGAATATCAATTCCCGTATCAAGCATATCAACACTTAAAGCTATACGTGGCAAATCATTTGTCTTGAACTGATCGAGAAGCCCTCCTTTGCCATACACACGAGGATCATCCGAAACAATCACTTTTGCCAGTTCGCCTTTGTATTCCGGGTACAGAGCATCGAAAATCACTTCCATTCTTCGTGCATGAGCTTTACTGATACAAAAGAAAATGGTTTTACCGGGCAATACTCCGTTGTTATCCTTTATACACTCTTCCATGAACTCACGAACAATCAGCGTGTTGGTTCCGCGATTGATAACAGATTTTTCGAGTTCAGTGCCTTCGTAATCTATCTCTTCAATCTGTTTACCATCGAGTATCAATTTTTTCTGATCTTCGAGAGATATGGTGCGTTTGTTAATTCCCTGCTCCTGAAATTTGGTCTGGATTTTCATCACCTGGAAACCGTTCAGATAACGAGGTATATGGTTTAGCGCTTCGTCATACGAATAGGCAAACGTAGGAACGCCATCCTCACACTCGAAAAGATCAAAAGTATTGTGGTCGATAACATCAGTGGGAGTTGCGGTAAGTCCGAGTGTAAGCGTATTGAAATAATCCAGCACCTCCTGGTATGTGTTATAGATGGAACGGTGGCTTTCGTCAACAATTACCAGGTCGAAAAAAGGCGGAGAAAGGATATTTTTTTCATCCCTGATGATATTGAGCATAGTAGGATAGGTAGAAACATAAATCCTGCGGTCTTTTTCAAAGTTGTTATCATCGGGCTTAGGCCAGCGTGGTTCATTTGGCAAGTGTTCCTTAAACGCATCAAGTGCCTGTGTTTGCAAAGCAATTCTATCCACAAGGAAAAGAACACGTTCCGCCCATCCGGCACGCATTAAAGCATCAACCAAAGCAATGCAGGTTCTTGTTTTGCCGGTTCCTGTTGCCATTACTAAAAGGAATTTCCGTTTTCGCTGTTCAATTTTCTCCATAATTGAACGAATAGCATGAATTTGGTAATCCCGTCCTGCAATCTGAGTATTTATTAATTCACCGGCCAGCGATTTCTTTGATTTCCGAATGTATTGATGCCGTTCAAGGTCATCACGGGTAGGAAAACCATACACTTTTTTGGGTGGATAGTTCTCCAGATCCCATAAATAAATATCATAACCATTGGCATAGAAACAATACGGCAGCTCCTGCTTATTCTTCTCTTTGATATGGTAGCAATATTGTTTTGCCTGTTCACGCCCAATGGCAGCATCAACAGTTGTCTTTTTAGCTTCGACAACAGCAAGTATCTTTCCATCCTTACCCAATAACACATAATCGCTGAACTGATGTCCCTGATAAAGATTAAACGGCTCTGCTGCACCTTCGGGTGAAACTATTTTTATATCATATTCCTCGATAACCTTTGAGCGATCATTAACATCCCATCCCGCTTGCTTCAGCTGGATGTCGATAAGTTCTTTTCGGGTGTGTTTTTCGCTTTTCAAACTACAGATGATTATGATTAGAATAAAAATGAACCTGAATGTCGGTTATAACGATATGAATTACATAATATGGTTAGCAATACTGATTTAAATTTTATCAAATTTATGTAGAAATGTGATTGAAGAGGCTTAAAAACAATAATATCTCAATAAATAGGCAATTTGACCCTAAAATCAACAAAAAAGCTTTTTTTATTGATAAAAACAAGTCAAAAAGGCCTGAAATCAATGTTTTTCGGCTAAAAACACAGTTAAAACATGGAATTAATGAGAAAAAATAATTTAGTTTTACTTTGCGTTTACTTTAAGTTTCCGGTAATATTTTGTTTTTATTCAGATGATTTGTGGGAGTTTACGCTTAGCAGTTATTTTTAACAGCTTTAAGGAATTATTAATTTCAATGTTTACGTTAAGGAATATTGGATTATTTTTGTTTTACGGTAGGGCTATATTTCTGTTTGAAAAAGTATCAGATTTCGCATATTTATCATTAAAAAAACTTGGTTAAACAGTGGCCCAAGCTATTTAATTTCGTTTAGTGAGAGAGTTGCCTGTTGGATATTCAGGGTTATAACTAAAAAAACCAACAAAAATGTCATGAATTATCAAAATCCCTTATTCATCCCCTGTAAATATAAAAATATATATAATGCTGTTATATTGCTCTTTATGAATGTATATCATAGCACTGTCCCCGCTACTACTCGATAATCCTCATCATTTTTGGTGGGGATTTCGTTTTTATACTCATTCGAATCACTTGATATTCTTGAAGTTAGACGGAAAAGATGATTGGTTTCAGAAGTTAGATATTGTCTATTTACGGGATTGATATAAAAGCCACTTGGAAACATCAATTTTTGTATTTCCTTCTTAATTTCAGTATTCCCAGATACCCGGTATTTACTCCATTCGTCAATGAAATAATTATATCATTGGGAACATATATACAAAGTGATGTCAGTCGATCAGGATTACTCCTCCTTCTCCTATCTGGTTTTTCTTTGCAAAGTATTTTCCTTCGCACCAGTTCGTCTAAATCTGTATGATATTGCAGAATCTTTAATACTGTCGTGTTGAGGTAACGACTGATGTCTTCAAGGTCTATTGCAATTACTTCTGCGATAGTCAATTGCTGAATTACTTAGAGTTTTGAAATGGATTGAGATTCGCCCTATGCGAAACTTATTTTATATGTGCTTTTTTATCTCATTTTGATGGGCTGATTTAGCTCATAAATCTATATAATATTAAATAAATATTATATATATATTGCTGATAAATAGCTATATACAAACATGGCATAATTATTGAACTTATTGGTCTATATATTCCGATTTTCTACCGATCAGTGCATTAGCCGGCCTTTTTACAGTTCTAACCAACATACTAATCCTTAAATCCTCAGCGCATGAAAAAAAAATTACTCTTTCTTCTGGTTTTTGCCCTTGGTTTATTTACAATTAATAAATCAGCAGCACAAATAAGCTTTACGGCAATAGATGCATCTTATACGCAGACATTTGATGCAATTTTCGGTATAGGAGATATTTCTCTTAACGACAATGATGCCTTATTCCCCGGGCTTTATACCTTCAGGACTACTGACAATACCCAGCCTCAGCTGATTAAGGCTTATGTTATTACAAATAATACCGGGCGACATTATAACTTTGGATTAGATGGTGATGCCGACCGGGCTCTTGGCACTATTTACAGCAGTGCATCAGGTATAATCCAATTTGGATTCCGATTTGTAAACAATACCGGTGTTACTATTACCTCACTGGAAATTACATACACCGGCGAGCAATGGCGGACAGGAGGAAGTGCAACCACCCAGATTACCAACACGCTGGCATTTGATTACCTGCAGGCTGCAAGCATTACTGATCTAACTTCAGGAACATATACTCTTTTTGATGATTTGTCGTTTAATTCCCCCACATTGACTCCGCCGGCCACAACCCTGAATGGAAACCTGGCGGCAAACCGCACTTTGCTAACAGCAACCATCAATGTTACCATTCCGCCAGGGGAAGAAATAATGATTCGCTGGACCGACGTGGATGACACAAGTTATGATCATGCACTTGGCGTCGATGATATGACGGTAACGCCAAAGGGTGTTAATGTTGGAACAAAAGACATTAATAAGGCAGAGATAACTTTTTATCCTAATCCTGCTAAAAACATACTGAACGTAAATAATTCAAAATTCCAGGCCAGTTCAGTTGAAGTTTATGATATGACAGGCCATCGGATTATGACTCAGCCGATGAATCCGAAAACCACAAGCCTTAATGTGGCAGACCTTTCCGAAGGACTTTACATAATCAGGTTCAAAAGTCGTAATGAGACCTACACAGGCAAATTCATAAAGAAATAGAACAGGAAATGCAGAAGGAATTTGAATTATTTTTCAAATTCCTTCTGTAATTATGTCTCTGAACTAAAGCAATAGATCTTAATCCGGAGTTAATGCATGTAGAATGGGGTTTAATCCGCCATTTTTATTTCATTGTGCTGATTTAGCTCATATTCACTGGCTGCATTGTCGCTATTCAATACTGTTGATATACCGGACACCCTTTGACATTTATCTGTATCCCTGAATTTCACATAAATGGTTTGGTTTTTTTTGACTTACTATCAAATCCTATAAGAAGCGTATGAGTTTTGAACTGATTTTACTGATATTGATGCTTACCACTTTTGCTGTAAGTGTGTTCGTGCTAAAAATGCCGGCAGGCGTATCTTTAATTCTGGCATCTATTGTGGGTGCTTTGATTGCCGGTGAGGGTATTCCCGTCAGGCATCTCGTTGAAGGCGGATTTGGGTTTATTGAGGCAATATTAATTATTGCAACAGCCATGATATTTATGAAAGTAATGGAAGCCAGTGGCGCTTTGGCCCAGATTAGCCTGGGAATCATTAAATCACTTCATAAATCCCCGACATTGTTAATGATTGTGATTGTTTTGTTTGTTATGTTTCCTGGTATGCTTACTGGCCTGTCGTCGACATGCGTATTAACCACAGGTATGCTGGTAGCACCAATATTATTGGCAATCGGGATGCCGCGGCTGGCCGCCGGATCGTTAATTGCCATGGCTGCAGTTTTTGGCGAAGTAGCGCCTCCTATCAGTATCCCGGTAATGATTATTGGCGGCGGGGTCGACATGCCTTATATCGGCTTTACGATTCCTTTATTGTTAGTATCCATTCCGCCGGCATTGTTTACAGCAATCTATTACCGGATCAGGTATGTAAAGCCCTATAATATTGATGAAGTTCTGAAAAAACTGGATCATTTAAAGCCATCGGAGCAGGGATTCAAAATTTACACACCGCTCATATTTGTAATCCTGTATATGATAGGAGAAATTAGTTTTTCAAGCTTTATACCTCACCTGGGAGTACCGCTTATTTTTACAATAGGGGCAATTATTGGAATTGCCTTCTCGCCGGGTATCAAGATTATCACCGTATCGCGAAGTGCATTGCAGATGGCTCTTCCTGTTATAGTAATCCTTGTGGGAGTGGGGATGTTTCTTCAGATACTTACCCTTACCGGCGTAAGAGGTTATATGGCTGTATCGGCGCTTCAGATGCCCGATGCCATAAAATACCTGGCAGCAGCACTCATGCCGTTTATGGGATCAGCCTATGCGTCAGCCAGTGTAATAGGAGTTCCTTTGGTTTATGTTTTCATAGGAAAAAGTGCCATTATGGTCACAGCTTCTCTAGTACTGATGGCAGCTTTAGGCGACTTAATGCCTCCTCCAAGTTTGCTGTGTGCTTATGCAGCTCAAACGGTTGAAGAAAAGAATCATTTCAAAATCCTGAAGCAAAGTGTAATTCCCATTATTTTTTCAATGATAACCGGGTTGCTTGTTTTGATTTTTGCAAAAGAATTAGCCCAACTCTTTTAAAAATAGCAGACTATGGTATTATATGTTATTTACACACTTATCCTGATCTATATCACTGCAGTTCTTGCAATAGAATTTTATTATGAAAAGAACTGGAAGATCATAATAGCCATGTCATTTGTATTATTGGTTTTTGTACTTCGGATATTGCAAATAAAATAAAGATGAGAGAGCAGAAATACATATTGAAAATAATAATAATAATAGTAATGTCCGCTGTTGGAACCCTTGCCGCGATTGATTTCAGGGCAATGCATCACCTGGCAGAACTTTTCCCGGGCAAAGCTTTAACGAAGGTTGGCAAACTCAGCGATTATCATGCCGGGCTTAAAAAATCGAATGCAGATTCGGATGTATATTTCTATGACAGCGGCAAAAAGGGTGCCACTGTTTTAATTGTCGGAGGCACACACCCTAACGAATCTGCAGGATTTATGACAGCGGTTGTAATACTCGAAAACCTGAAAATTGAAACTGGCAGGGCAATTATAATCCCAATGGTAAATCAAAGTGGCTTTACCTGTACCGATCCCATGGAAGCTTTGCCCATGTACTTCGAAATCAGGACCGACAAGGGCGTGAGGAGATTTCCTTCAGGCTCCCGTGCTTCCAATCCGCTTGATCAATGGCCTGATCCGCTGGTGTATACGCAATATCCTTCAGGGCAGCGCTACTCAGGCGGCGAATCGAGAAACCTGAATCGCTGTTACCCGGGAAAAGCAAACGGATCCCTTACGGAACAAGTGGCATACTCTGTTATCCAATTACTTAAAAAGGAAAAAATTGATATTGCTTTCGATTTGCATGAGGCTGCTCCTGAAATTCCAATCGTAAAAGCAATTGTTTACCATGCGAAATCGGAAGCCCTGGCAATGGGAGCAATACTGGACCTTGAAATGGATGGATTATCCTATACGCCGGAACTTTCGCCTCCGAATTTCCATGGATTGAGTCACCGCGAATGGGGCGACAATACCGACGTTTTACCTTTATTAATGGAAACATCGAATCCGATCCAGGGAAGGTTAAGAGGCAAAACCAATTCCGACCTCATACTAAAAGGGTTTAGTCCAAATTACCAGACCGCAAAAGAAACCGGCGCATTAAAAATTGCCTATGATCAAGAGGGTGAAAGTCTCGAAAGCAGGGTAGGCCGTCACATTAACGGAATTGTTGCTATACTTAACAATTATAACCTGGAATATCCTGACAAAGCAATCAGCATATCGGGCCTACCTACATATTTTGATTTGAAGAAAAATAAAATCGGTAAATATCTAAACTAAAAAATCATGAATAAAAGAACATGGAGTGCATTTGTAGCAGTAATAATACTATTACCGCTACTTTCGTTTTCGCCAACCAAATTTGATCAACCCATACTGATAACCTCTGCCGGACAAAGTGCAGATGTTAAATTGGTGCAGCTGTTAGCAAAAAGACAAACAATTGCAGGGGAAACAAAAATTATGGCAAAAGAGGCTGATATGGCTGGTGTTAAAACGCTTATCATTGTGCCCGGGTTTAGCTCAAAGGGATTAGGCTCTGCAGGAATCAGCCAGGAGGATGAAATGAACAGGGTAAAAGAGTTAGTAAAAACCGCCCAGAAAAAAAACATCCCGATTGTCATGGTTCATATAGGCGGTACAGCCCGCAGAGGCGGACAATCCGACGGATTTTGTAAAATCATTGCCGAAAATTGCAAAGCTATGATAGTTTTGAAACAGGGAAATGAGGATGGTTTTTTTACAGCCATTGCCAAACGAAAGAATATTCCGATAACAGAGGTTGAAAAAATCGGTGATGCAGCAGTTCCTTTGAAGGCACTTTTTAAATAGCGGTTCACTAATTCAGGCTCGCACATCAAACTAAAAGAAAATGAAAACTATAAAATTCAGGTTATTGATCGTATTGCTGGCTTTTCCCTTCCTGCTTGTTGCACAGGACAGCAAGTTAGTACAGGGGAAGAACGGGATGGTTGCTACAGCACATCCTTTAGCTTCGCAGGCTGCCATCGAAATGCTACAGAAGGGAGGAAATGCTGTTGATGCCGCTATAGCTGCAGCATTTGTAATCGGTGTTGTTGAACCCGATGGTTCAGGTATCGGAGGTGGCGGAGGAATGCTTATTTATCTGAAAGAAAAGAAACAATCCGTTTATATTAATTATTATCCCAGGGCACCTAAAACCATTCCCGATAAATTCAATTCGGCAACTGAAAGGTTTACCGCCAAATCGATATGCACCCCGGGAACTGTTGCAGGGCTGATGATGGCACATAAAAATTATGGCACCCTGCCCTTATCAACTATAATGGAGCCTGCAATCCGGTGTGCCCGCGACGGATTTAAGATTGATAAGACTCTCGGAACGTTAATTCTGGAGAACACAGAAGCCCTATCGCTGAATCCTGCAACGGCGGCAGTATATCTGGATGATGGATACCCAAAAATGGAAGGAGAGCTTTTGATACAGAAAGACCTGGCGGAAACACTGATTGAGATCAGTAAAAACGGGGCTGATGGATTCTATACGGGCCCGGTTGCAAAATCGATGGTGGATGGAATAAATGCAAATGGGGGAACTTTTACGCTCGACGATTTCAAGAACTATCAACCCGTATTAACAATACCCGAAAAAGGAACCTACCGGGGCTATGATATTCTGAGTGCCGCCAATCCTCAATCAGGCGTTTCAGTAATTGAAGGATTAAACATTCTGGAAAATGTGGATCTGAAAAGTTTAGGTCATTATACACAAAATGCCAAAACCCTCCATATTGTAGCCGAAACGTTCAGGAAGATATATACTGACCGGTTTTATTTTGTGGGTGATACTGCTTTTGTTAAAGTCCCCCTGAATGGGCTTCTGTCGAAAGAATTTGCTCTGGAACGTTTTAAGGCTATTAATCAACTCGAACCTCAGCCTAAGAAATACCGTGAAACTGAAACCGGGACTCCTGAAAAATATGAATCTAAAGGGGAAACAGAAAATGACACCCGGGATGTGGAAGGCAAGGGCGAAACAACACATTTGTCAGTCGTAGATAAAGAAGGGAATGCGGTTTCATTAACTCAAACCTTAGGGACTTTTTTTGGATCAGGAATAACCGTAAACGGCGTTCTGTTTAATTGCGTTGTAACGAACTTTTCAGGAGCCAATAATCCTAACTGTGCAGTAGGTAACAAGCAACCCCGAAGTTCAATAGCCCCGTCCATTGTTCTGAAAAACGACAAGCCATTCCTGGTGGTGGGCACACCGGGTGGAAACCGGATTATGGCTACTGTTCTGGTAGTTATGGTAAATATTCTCGATTTTAATATGAATGCCGAAGATGCAAATCAGGCTCCCCGGTTTTACACTCAGAAATTTGAAGATTATCTGCATGTTGAATCAGGTGTTGGCAAAAATGTAATTGATGAGTTAAAAAACATGGGGCATTCAGTAAGAGTATATGAAGGCGTTGATCTGTTTTTTGGTGGGGTTCACTTAATAACGATTGATCCGGTCACAGGCATTTATACAGGATCGGCAGATATTCGTAGGGGAGGCAAAGCAATAGGCTATTAAAATAACAAACTCAATATGTTGATAACTGTTGTACTTCTGGGTTTAGTCCTTTTCCTGATGATCAGCGAATCGCTGATCATCAGGAACTGTACCAGGCATATTTCAGTTAAAATTCATGTGAATGGCACCCGAGGGAAATCGACAATTACAAAATACGTTTTTGCCGGTTTACAGGAGAATGGCCTGAAAGTTATGGGAAAGGTAACTGGCGAAATACCTACACTATTGTTACCCGACGGGACAAGCAAAACAATAAAGCGAAGAGGATCAGCAAGGGTCCAGGAACAGTTCAATACAATCCGCCGGGCCTACCGCCGAAAAGCTGATGCGTTGGTTCTGGAGTGTATGTCAATCGATCCGGTCCTTCAAAAACTGGAAGGCTTCATCTTCAGGCCTCACATATACATTATCAGCAACATAAGGGACGATCACCGCGAAAAAATGGGTGCCACCCTTGACGATCAGATCAATGCAATATGCAGCGCAATTCCTCCCAACTGTAAAGTAATTGCCTGCGGGAGCTCATACATGGATATAATAAAAAAGGTGGCTTCAGAACGTAAATCACTATTCGTTGAAGCCACGATACTTGAAGACGAGGAGAAAAAAAGAATCCCGGAGTACATACATGAAATCAACGTAAGGTTTGCTTTAACTGCCTGCATTGAATCCGGAATTCCCAGGGAAACTGCATTTAACGGTATATTAAAACAAGTGGATAAGGAAGTTTTGCCAATAAGTTCAATTATTCAAAACAACCATCAACAGTATTTTCTGAATGCTTTTTCGGTAAACGACATTCCTTCAGTTAAGGATTATTTAAAATACTGGACAAATGAGTTAAAAATTACCGATAAAATGTCCGTCGTGTTCAATACACGATCCGATCGGCCCCTGCGGACCGATTTATTTATCGAATGGATCAAATCCAATCAGGAGAACATTGACACTGTGTTTCTCGCTGGCGATCATACGATGAGGGCATACCGTTTGCTGTCCCGGTCGGATAAAAGGATTAAAATCAAAAAAATTCATACCCGCTCCCACATGCGAATAAAGGATATAATTCTTGAAAATGCAGCTGACTCAGGCTTAATTGTCGGAATCGGGAATATAAAGGGACTTGGATACCGGATAATAAATGAATTTTCGGAAGCATCATGATGACTGAGATATTTTTAATCGGTTTGATAACCGGATTCCTGTTCTATGAATTTGCAGGAATTTCTCCGGGCGGAGTAGTTGCTCCGGCATATCTGGCTCTTAATATCTATCAACCGGGAAAAATAGGCATAACAATCCTGTTATCTGTCATTATCTTTTTTATCATAAAAACACTCTCAATGCATCTGATCATATATGGTCGGCGAAAACTGCTGCTTGCTCTGCTCCTGAGTTTTACCCTCAAATTACTGATCGAAATTTACCTCCAGCCATTAAATGCTATAAAGTTCGACCTGCAATCCATCGGTTATATCATTCCCGGATTAATTGCCAACGAAATGACGCGTCAGAAAGTTATACCAACACTACTGTCACTTGGTATAGTATGCCTGTTAACTTATCAGATAGCCCAGTTTTTATGAGAAAACTTACTCTCAATATAAGGCTATTAATTGTTTTCAGCGTGGTGCTGGCTGGATTTGTCATTTCGGATTTCGGGTTTACTACTACCTCTAAGAGCGAATATACAATTGAAATGAGCCGGGCAGTTGACCTCACCAAAAAATGGTTTGAAATTATTAAGCAACAGAAAGAAATAAGGAATATACATTCGGATGCTGTCTCAAATGTTCCAAACAATTACATGTTAGGCGACGATTATACAACAACAACAACAACACTCGGTACGCTTAATGCAAAAGAAATATCCACAAACCCGGAATTTGCGGCCCTGATGGTCCGATTAATCAGGGACGCAGGAATTAAGGAAGGCGATAAAGTAGGTGTCATCTTATCCGGATCTTTCCCCTCACTGTCCATATCAACACTGGCAGCCTTGCAGACCCTTAAACTGGATGCTGTGATCACGAGTTCTCTGGGAGCTTCATCGTATGGCGCAAATCAGGAAGGAGCCAGCTGGTTGGATATGGAAACCTGGATTATTGAAAACGGAGGTTTAACATATCATTCCTCCATGGTTTCGAAAGGAGCAGAAAATGATTTTGGCCTGGGATTAAGTGATGAAGGAAATATTTTATTGGAAAAAACTGCCCAACGAAACAAGCGGACACTTTATTCCCCTCTGAGTTTATCTCAGGCTATAAGCGACAGGGTTAATCTGTTTACATCCAACAAAATTACGTTGCTGATAAATATTGGCGGTAACCAGGCCGCAATGGGAAGATGCACACATTCCGTTTCTATCCCCAATGGATTCAATGAAAACATCCCTTTATGTGATGATAAGGAAAGAGGCGTTATCCAGGAAATGAATGCAGTCGGGATACCTTTTATTAACCTGTTGAACATTAAAGAACTTGCTGCCGGATACAATATGGATATTACACCTGGTATTCAATATTCTGCATCTCCCAACCTGTTCACCGAAATACATAAAAACAGCGCCATTATGATGATTTCTTTAATAACCAGCCTTCTTTCAGTTATTGTTTTAATACCCAAAAAAAATGGAACATAATCAATTAATAACCACATAAACAAAATGCCGCTTCAATAATTTAGAATTAAATCAGGGAATAAATGTGAATTTATTAAACCCAATTGGATGCATAAACATGAATTGGTTTCATAAATGAATAAAACCGATAGAATGATAATTACCTAACACCAAAAATCAAATTAAAACAGAAAGCTTATGAAAAATTTAATTTTATTTCTAGCATTCTTTTCGCTCTTCGGAATGCGGGCTTACACTCAAACAACTGTCACAGGAACAGTTAGCGGCAACGATGGAACCATTCCCGGTGTTAATGTATCGGTTAAAGGAACAACGCTGGGAACAACCACCCAAAACAATGGTAAATATTCAATTACTGTTCCTTCAGGGTACGATATTCTTGTATTTTCATTTCTGGGAATGCAGACACAGGAAATCAGGATAACAGGAAATGTACTGAATGTTGTTATGCAGACTACAGCAATTCAGCTTGAAGATGTAGTAATTACAGCGCTGGGGATTTCGCGTGAGAAGAAAGCCCTCGCGTACACGGTTCAGGAGGTGCAGGGATCAGAATTAAGCAAGAACGGTAATAGCGACATTGTGTCATCCCTAGCCGCAAGAGCAGCTGGCCTCCAGGTTAAAAGTTCTTCGAGCAATGCCGGTGCTGCTTCCTATATGACTATCAGGGGCGCTTCTTCGCTTACAGGGAATAACCAGCCATTGTTTGTTGTTGACGGTATGCCTATCAGTTCTGAGGCATCGTATCGCGGCAGTACAGGCCAGTCGGGCGTTTATTCATCAGCCAGAAGTATAGATCTGAATCCCGATGATATTGCATCAGTAAGTGTACTGAAGGGTGGTGCTGCCACTGCTCTTTATGGCTTGCAGGCTTCCAATGGGGTTATCCTGGTAACAACAAAAAAAGGAGGGTTAGATCAGAAAATGAAAGTCTCCCTCCACTCTTCAGTTGGTTTTAAGAAACTTGGCAGGCATATTGAACTGCAAAATGAATATGGCCAGGGCCTGAATGGGAAATGGCTAAGTAAATATAACGGCGCATGGGGTCCCAGGCTGGATACCTGCAGCTATTCCCTTGATCCCGCCCTCTGGATGAATCCTTTACTTGACGTGGATGGTGCAATAGTTAGCAACAACAGTACTTATGCCCCCACAAATACAGGAGCCCCTGTAAATGCATACGACCAGTACGAGTTTTTTCAGACAGGAATGCTTTTTAATAATAACATCAGTATTGAGGCAGGGAATAAAAGATCATCCTATTTCTTTTCAGTAGGGAATCTGAACGAAGAGGGAATTGTGCCTAATAATACTTTCAGCAGAACCTCAATACGGTTGAATGCCGACACAAAACTTTCAGAAAATGTAACTACCGGCGCCAATGTTATGTATGCCCATACAATAAATAACCTCATAAGGGAAGGTGGTACAAGTTCAGGTATAGGGATAGGTTTATACAGAACTCCTGCGTCATTCAGTAATGCAGCCGGTTATAAACTTCCTGATGGAACACAAAGAACTTATACCGGAGTTAACGGGACTTATAATAACCCTTATTGGACTGTTAATGAGCAGTTCTTTAAAGATATCAACGACAGGTTTGTAGGGAACACTTTTGTAAAGGCAAAAATTAATGAATGGGTGTCTTTATCATACAATGTTGGCCTTGACTGGTACCAGAGGAGGTATCAGGAAATATACAACTGGTATAGCCAAGGCAACCAGACCGGAAATCTGACAGAAAGGTCAGAATATCATATGATGTTTAATTCGGACCTGATTGCGGGTTTTAAGAAAAAGTTCGGTGAGGATATCCGATTCAACCTGAACCTGGGACAGAATATGTTCCAGCAGGATTACAAATACATTACTGCCAGTACCTCAGGTCTTTCTATTCCTGGCCTTTATAATATAGATAACACAGGCTCACAGACTACGAGCAATGGGACTTCGATGTACAGAACAGCCGCTCTTTTTGCAGACTTAAGTATTGATTTCAAAAACCTGTTATACCTGGGGGCAACTCTGCGGAATGAGTGGTCGACTACCATGCCTGAAGAAAAAATGTCAGCTCTGTTCCCTTCGTTTAGCGCATCCTTTGTTTTTACTGAATTAGATGTACTGAAGAAAAACAAAATCCTTTCTTTTGGAAAATTAAGGGGATCATGGGCTAAAACAGCCAATATCGCTGGTCCTTACAGAACTTCATCCTATTATGGTTCAGGAAGTGCTGGCGATTATTATACCGGGGGTATTTCTTTCCCATTCATGGGTACTGCAGGTTATACAGTTGGAAATACAGTAGGGAATCCGAATTTAAAGCACGAAACTCAGACTTCTTTTGAGATAGGAACAGAATTAAAATTCTTAAATAACAGACTTGGTCTGGATGTTTCCTATTTTCTAAATAAGAATACGGATCTTTTACTTTCGGTTCCTATTGCAGCTACATCAGGCTTTACAAGTGCTTATATGAATGCAGCATCAATGGAAAGCAAAGGAATTGAAATCAGCTTCTACGTAGTTCCGGTAAAAACTGCTGATTTTACATGGGAATTCAGAGCCAATTATACCAGAATGAGAAATCCGGTAACAGGGTTAGCCGATGACGTGATTTACGTTATGCTGAACGGCGATACAAAAGCACAGATAAATGCAGCTGTAGGTCAGGATTATCCTACTATATATGGTTTCGACTGGTGGCGCGATGCCAGCGGAAATGTTCTTATTAATGATGATCCTACGGATACTCATCCCGACGGATTTCCATGGACAAATAATACATCAACCGTGCCCTTGGGGAAAGTCAGTCCTGACTGGATAATGAATATCTTCAACACATTCGCTTATAAAGGGTTCTCGCTAACAGCATTGGTTGATATAAAGAGCGGAGGATATGTAAACAACGGTACCCGATTCAATCTGAATTATTACGGACAGACGGTTGAAACACTCGACAGAACTACTCCCACTGTTTTCGAAGGTGTTTACGGACATCTTGATGCAAGTGGAAACGTTGTATCCACTGGCGTTACCAACACCACCGAAGTTATCAAGGATCAAACATGGTACAGGGGGGAAAACAGTTTCACAAGCGGCGGCGCTGCAACCCAGGCGGTTGAAGATGCAAGCTGGGTTAAACTGCGGGAAGTATCATTATCTTATACCTTCATGAAACCTATCCTCGCCAAACTTAAAATGCAGGGGCTGGAATTGTATGCAACAGGAACTAACCTGATAGTATCCAGTCCTTACAAGGGGGGTGATCCTGAAACAAGTGTTTACGGAGCAACAAACGGGCAAGGTTTTGATTATTTCGCAAGCCCAGGCTCTAAATCTTATGTTTTCGGAGTAAAAGTTTCATTCTAAAATTTGTCGGTTCTAACCTAAAAAAATAAAAACATGAAAAGTTCATATAAATTAAGGATCGCATTTCTGGCAGTAGCTATACTGTTGTTTACCGGATGTGATAAATGGATAGATCCGGATTTAAATATTGATCCGGACTTGCCATCAGATGTACCCATGAGTTTACTGGTTCCGACCATGGAACTCTCATTGAGTTATCAGCTCGGAGGAATAAGGGCTGCGAAGACTACGAACATTTACATGCAGCAACTTAATGGTGTAGCCAGGCAATCCTATGGAGAAGCAAATTATATCCTGTCGCCAACTGATGTTGATGATTTCTGGAGAAGAATGTACTACCAGCCTATGATGGATGCAAACAGAATTATTCAGAAAGCTCAGGAACTGAATTCACCTCATTATGCAGGAGTAGCAAAAGTTTGTCTCGCACTTTCACTGGGGACAATGACCAACTTATTTGGCGATATGCCTTATGATGCCGCATTTATGGGTGATCAGGGTGAAATTACGCCTGCTTATAACACCCAGCAGGAGATATATGCTGTTATTGACGATCTTTTATCCCAGGCAATCACTGACCTTGGTTCGACAACTAATATAATAGCTCTTTCAGGAGACATTATATACACCAATAACAGAACATCCTGGATAAAAGCAGCATATGCTGTAAGAGCAAGATATGCACTCAATAAGAAAGATTATGCCAATGCCCTCTCTTATGTAGGTAATTCTTTTATCGCAACGGATAAGTTTGTATTCACTTTTGGAACAAGTAATTCAGAATCCGGGCCAATGTATCAGTATGCAACGGTATCGTCCTATAAAAATGATATCAAAATGTGCAAGACATTTATCGACAAATTATCGGCTACTACTGATCCCAGAAGGACTTTCTTTGCCAAAACATTAGGAGGTGCATATATTGGCAGCCCTGCCGGTTCGGAAGACGCGAATGCCTCAACACTGGGGACATATAATAACAGTGCAGCTGCTCCTGTTGTTTTAAGTTCACATGCTGAAATGCAGTTCATCAAAGCCGAATGTTTGCTTAAACAAGCCACTCCTGACCCTGCCGGAGCCGCAACTGCATATAAAGCAGCGGTTGCTTCATCTGTTCTGGCTGTTACGGGAGCTGCAAATACAGCATGGCTGAATACCAATATTAATATTGAGGATGCTACTACCATCACTCTCGAGAAAATTATCGAGCAGAAATATCTTGCAATGTATTCAACTGTTGTGCCTTACGATGATTACCGGAGAACAGGATTCCCTATACTTACGCCTGTTGCCGGTGCCGGCCCTATCCCTTCAAGGTTCCCATATCCTCAAACGGAGATTTCATACAATCCGAATTGCCCTGTTGTTAACGATAACAATCAGAAACTCTGGATCTTTCAATAGAGTGGGATTAACATCATCCTATTTAAAAACAGAACAGGATAAATATCTGATATCCGGGAAGAATTTAATTCAATAAAACAATAATTATTCTTCCCGGATTCTGTTTTAACAGAATAAATTAAAAGTGATTTGCAGTTGTTTTAAATGTATTTTAGCCTCTGCTACAGGCTTAAGTATAAATTTGTTTCAAATTAAACGGAATGGACAGATATGTTTACACTTTTCTTCTGCTTCTCTTTGTCTTCTTTCCTTTTGAGGAATCGGATGGTCAAACCACAACTGACCTGAAAGGCCTTTTTGAAAAGAAAGATATTACAATTGTAATAACTGATTCCGGTTTGGGCGGCTTATCTGTTATGAGCGATATTGCAGAAAAACTAAAGACTTCCGGTAGTTTTAGTAAGGTTAATTTAATATTTGCAAATGCACTGTTTGATGTTGCTACAGGATATAACTCACTGCAAACACGTCAGGAAAAAATTGCCGTATTGAACAAAGTTCTGATAGGCATAGGTTTACGGTATAATCCTGATATAATACTTATTGCCTGTAATACATTATCGGTCCTTTTCAACGAAACAGATTTTGTTAGAAAGTCGAAAGTGCCGGTAGTAGGTATCGTTCAGGCAGGAGTCGACCTGATTGAAGAAAACCTGGAGAAATATCCTGATTCCAGGGTTATAATTTTTGGAACCGAAACTACCATTGAGGAGAATAGCCATAAAAAAGCGCTCCTGCAAAATGGCATAAAAGGGGAGAGGATAATTACAAAAGCCTGTCCGCAGCTTCAGTCGTATATAGAACAGAATCCTGCAGGCGATGAGACAGAGATGCTTATTTCAGCGTATGTAAGTGAGGCGCTCGAAAATATTCCTGTTGATACCGGATTAGTATTTACCAGCCTGAATTGCAGCCATTTTGGCTATTCGGAACTCTTCTGGAAAAGAGCAATGAAAAGTACGCTGTATAAATCAGGAGGAATTTTAAATCCGAATTTCACAATGGGAAATTTCCTGATGGAGCAAAAATACCGCTTCCGATATCCTGAAACAAAAATATCTTACCTCGTAGTTTCAAAAGTGCAACTTTCGAACTGGAAATCTATGTACAGCCTGTTTAATGCTAAATCTCCCGAATTGGCAGATGCACTCGAAAATTATAAAATTATTGAAGATCTTTTCTAAATGTATTTTCCGAAAACATATAACCGTGCTTTTATTTATGCAATTATCTTTACAGTAATTGTAACCATCGCTGCAGTTTTTATCTTTGCATCGCTCTCAAAATGGCAGAATATTCTAGTAGAAGAGAACCAGTCAACCTGCGAATTATTTGCGATAAAACTTCATGATTCAGCCGTTAGAGATATAAATATTCTTGGGCAAACAGGATTACTTGAGAATAACAGCCTATCAACATCAGAAGCCAGGCATATTGATTCAACACTGAAGAAACTTTCTGAAGAACAGTTCAAAGTAATGTCGGGGCTTGAGGGCGGGTTTTATCTTTTCGGCCCTGACGAATTTTACGGATATTCATTCCCAACTTCGCCACCACCGGTTCCTGTTTATGGGCCGCCCCCCAGATCCTATAACATCATAAAAAATCAGTCATTAAAAACAATAAAACAGAATCAACTCATAATCAAGCTTCATGCGTTTAATGCAGCTGTGTTTCCTTTGGCCACCAAACCAATAGTATATAATAAAAAAGTAGTAGGTGCTGTCTGGGTAAGAATACATATCGAAAATGATCTGCCAATTATCAAATTAAAGCAGGTTGTTAATATAGCAGCAATTATATCCATAACCGGATTTTTTATTCTTATGCTGCTTTCTGCTTTATGGGGCGGCGAAATCAGTGGCATTAAAAAAGAAATGGAAAAAATAATGCTTGATCCTGAAGTCCGCCTGCGAAAAAGACGCGGAATTTTCGGGTATATTTCTTCGAATATTAACGATTTGCTGGATACCATTTATAAAGACAACCTTCAGCGCAAAAAACTGGAACAGCAGCTCAATCAGAAAGAAAAACTTGCTGCACTCGGAAATCTGATTGCCGGTGTAGCTCATGAAGTTAAGACACCGCTTTCCATTATAAAGACAAGAATACAGATGTGGCAACAGGAGGTTCTGAAAAATCCTGAAATTGCTGAACATATTTCTCTCGAATCTATGCAAATGGTTATCAATGAGATAAACCGACTATCAGATCTTGTAAAACGACTTCTGATTTTTTCGAGGCCTATTGAAAAAAAAATGAAGGAAACAGATATAAACAACCTGATAAAAGAAATAGTAAGTTTTATCAATATTGAAAGAAATAATAAACATATATCAGTAAACCTGTTGCTGAATGAAGAGACTCCAAATATAATTTCAGATGAAAACTCTATCAGACAAGTAATTATCAATGTACTTGAAAATGCATTTGAAGCTATGGACTCGGGTGGTGTTATAAATATTATTTCGGATCATGATGTAAAAAATAACAGGGTAGTAATCAGAATCTCTGATACCGGGAAAGGAATTCCGGAAGAAATAATTGATAAAGTTTTTGAACCTTTTTTCACATCAAAGGAATCAGGTGTCGGGCTGGGACTGGCAATATCTCATCAGATTGTGGAAGCGCATAATGGTGAAATATTTTTTTCCGACAACTCCGACAAAGGAACTGATTGTATTATAAAATTACCTGTTTCTCAAAAAATAAACTAAAGTGGATACCTCAAAAAAAATACTGATTGTTGATGATGAAGTGCCGATCAGGAAAAATATTTCTGACCTGCTTTCACCCCGTGGATATGAAATACTTGAAGCTGGAAACGGGGAGGATGCAATGCTCAGGTTTCATCAGGACAAACCTCATGTAGTCATACTGGATATTAATATCCCCAAAAAAGATGGATTGACTGTTTTGAAAGAAATCAGATCCATTTCAGAAGATATTCCTGTTATTATCTTCACTGCTTTCGGAACAAGCGAAAGGGCAATTGAGGCGATGAAACTGGGGGCTTTCGACTACCTTGAGAAACCATTTGAACTCGACGAGTTTATCATTACAGTTGAAAGGGCCTGCGAATACAGGAATCTCCTTGCCGAAGTCAAGAAACTCCGGAGTTATATAAAAGGATCAGTCACGCATTTGCCAAAAGAAAATATTATTGGCCGAAACCCCAGGATGCAGGACATATTCAAACTTGTCGGCCGCATAGCTCCATCAGACGCTACCGTGCTTATACAAGGGGAAAGTGGGACCGGGAAAGAACTCATTGCTGATGCAATTCAACGCCATTCATTAAGAGCAGATAAACCCTATGTTAAGATTAACTGTGGGGCATTATCTGAATCAGTGCTCGAAAGTGAAATATTCGGTCACGAAAAAGGATCGTTTACAGGTGCCGATTCGCGACGAAAGGGCCTCTTCGAAATAGCCGACGGAGGGACTGTATATCTTGATGAAATCAACAGTATGCCTCAATCGCTGCAGGTCAGGTTATTGCGCATTCTCCAGAAACAGACTTTCTTCCGTTTAGGTGGAGTTGCCCCCATATCCGTCGATGTCAGGGTTATAGCTTCGGCAAACACCGATATTAAAAAGGAGATGGAAAAAGGAAATCTGCGCGAAGATTTATATTACAGGCTTAATGTTGTAAAAGTTACATTACCGCCCTTAAGAGAAAGAAAAGATGACATGGATCTGTTGATTGATTATTTTCTTCAAAGGTATAGTCCTAAAAGGAAACTCATTATTCCGGCCGAAACCATCAGCAAACTACATTCTTATAACTGGCCGGGAAACATCCGCGAGCTTGAAAATACAATACATAGTGCCGTTGTTACTGCCAGTGAAAGCCTTCTGGTTATCAATCAGCTTCCGTTTCAATCAGTCGCCGCTCAGGAGGAATTTAAGTTTATCTCATTAATTGAAAAGGGTTTAACTTTTAAATCTGCAATAATCCATATTGAAAAAAAGATCATCCAGGAAGCATTGTTAATTAATGCTAATAACCAGACAAAAACTGCGGAATATCTGAAAATGAACAGAAGGCTTTTATATTCCAAGATGAAAGAATTGGCTCTGGACCCGCATGAAAATGGAAAGTTGAAAAGGTTCTTTAAAAAGAAATAATTTTAAGCATGTATTTATAAACCGGTTTAATAATTGAGAAAAATGAAACAAAACAAATTTCCAGTCACAATAGCTGTTCTGATATTTTTGCTTACAGGTCTGGTTGCATCATCGCAGCCATATATACCGGGCGTGTCCTATTTTGGACGAAATAATTACATCGAATATATTGCCGGCAATATCCCCCTGATCATATCAGCGCCCCATGGCGGAAATCTAACACCTTCCGAAATCCCTGACCGGGTATGCGGCGACGAGACAGTTACTGACTCCTATACTACAGAACTTACACGAGAGTTATCAGCTGCCATTAACACAATTACCGGTTGTTATCCGCATATTATCATCTGCAACCTGAAACGCACCAAACTTGATGCCAACAGGGAACTGGAAACTGCTGCATGCGGCAATCAGTGGGCTGAGATAGCCTGGAATGAATTTCATCAATACCTGGATATTGCTTCCCAAAAAGTTACTGAGGAATCAGGCAAGGGTTTGTATATTGATCTTCACGGACACGGACATGCTGTACAAAGGCTTGAACTTGGATATCTTCTGACAGCAACTCAGCTCAGATATTCTGATTTTACGCTGAATACGGCTACTTATGAGAGCTACAACAGTGCACTTAACCTTATTAATACGAATATTTCAAGCCTCTCACATTCCGAATTGCTCCGGGGAATGAACAGCCTTGGGACATTGTTTGCCATCAAAAATGTTCCCAGTGTTCCAAGTATTGATGATCCTTTTCCTTTATCAGGAGAGTCATACTTCAGCGGGGGATACAATACTGACAGACATGGATCAAGAACACAGGGAACCATTGATGGTATACAGATAGAATGCAACCAGGATGTCAGATTCACCAGTACAGCCAGGAAGGATTTTGCATCCAAAGCTGCAACAGTATTTCTGAATTACCTTACATTACATTACTTTCCGGAACTGGCTGATAATTATTGTAATTCTGTTGGCGTTACAGAAGTTAGCAATTCGAAATCCCAACTCTATCCGAACCCTTGCAACAATGCACTGATGGTGCATACCCAAATGCCTTCCGAAATTCAGATTTTTAATTTTCAGGGAATCCGTGTATTTTCAAAATCCGTAAGAAATGACGAAATAGTTGACCTTAGTCAGCTGCAGGAGGGGATTTATCTGGTTACACTCAGTATCAATGGAAGACCATTTCATACCGAGAAAATTATTAAGAAGATATAAAATTTAAAATTGAGCGTTTGCAGGTGTAGATATAAACACAGGAGGTGAGGGAGGAAAGTGGGATTGCCGTTATAAATGCAGAGGGTGACCGAGTGGCCGGAGATAAATTTTGTGAGGTCAGTGATGAATGAGCATCTTATTTGTACTCTTAAAGCCGCAGGTTTGAATTCCACCAATACTAATGAATTATTTTAAATGTCCGATTAATAGCTTTTAGACATCTACAAGTCTAGAAACGATAGATATTTCATCAGAGTAGTCTACTACGAAGCCTTGATGCGAAGCATCAGGGCTTTTATTTTTTCATAGAAGCTGCAAACTCGTTTGCAAAGCGACGAAGAAAAAAAAGACACAGGCGAACGAAGTGAGACTGAGGCTTCGTTGCTAAGCCCTCCTCTTTTCAGGATCATATAATAATCCTGTCCCCGCTACATAGAAGCCCGAACTCGAAGAGTTCAGGGCTTTTTTATTTTAGACATGCGTCAAGCTTGCTTGAAAGCAATGGATTAAACTCTAACTCCGCAGCAAGTTACGTATTATATAATTTGATTCCCAATTTATCGATTAGCCTTTGTGTGTGTGCGGTAAATTCGTTCAGATACCAGGTTCCATTGATTCTGATTTTCTTCACATCAGTGAGCAGTTGTATATA
>JAURYB010000171.1 GCA_030654075.1 Bacteroidales bacterium
TTGAGTAAATATTTTTACCGTTCGGAACAAAAGCCCCTGCCCTATCTTAGTATTGACGGGCTAAAGCTTATTGATAAAGTCATTGAAATCGATCAATCACCTATTGGCCGCACACCACGCTCTAATCCGGCTACTTATACCGGCGTATTTGATGAGATCCGAAAATTATTTTCGTCATTACCTGAATCAAAGATCAGGGGATACAAGCCTGGTCGGTTTTCATTTAATGTGAAAGGCGGACGCTGCGAAACCTGCCAGGGAGCCGGTATACGGGTTATCGAGATGAACTTTCTGCCCGATGTGCATGTACCCTGCGAAATATGTGAAGGCAAACGCTACAACCGCGAAACTCTCGAAGTTCGTTTTAAAGGAAAATCCATTACCGATGTACTGGATATGACTATTGAACATGCAGTTGAGTTCTTTGAAAATATTCCTTCGATTCTCCAGAAAATAAGCACTCTGAACCAGGTCGGACTGGGGTATATTACATTAGGTCAGCGTTCAACAACTTTATCAGGTGGTGAAGCTCAACGCGTGAAACTGGCTACCGAACTTTCGAAGCGCGATACAGGGAAAACTCTTTATATTCTCGACGAGCCAACAACCGGTCTTCACTTTGAAGACGTAAATATTCTTTTGCACGTACTTAACAAATTAGTTGAACGTGGCAATACAGTGCTCGTGATTGAGCATAACCTTGAGGTGATCAAAGTAGCTGATTATCTGATTGACCTTGGTCCCGAAGGAGGCGAACGTGGCGGCTTCATAATTGCCGAAGGAACGCCTGAACAACTTGCCAAGAATAAAGAAAGCTACACAGCTCAATATCTGAAGGAAGTTTTAGTATAAATGAAGCAAATAAAATTATTGAGTTTAAACTGTTTCTTTACAATAGACAAAACAATATCACTCAACTATTTTAAAATCTTATTGCTAAATACTAATCATATATAATTGATTTTCATACAATTACCTGATTTGTTACTTAAACTCAAACTCATCTGAAAGCTTCAGTATTTAAAAATTACTTATTCCAATAAGGGATATTAATATACAAGCATCCAATTTGATTTAATCACTCTAAAAGTGAAAATTGCTTTTCAAATATAACAGACTACCATCATGAAGAAGACTCTTGCTGTAAATTGTGTAAATACAGGTTCAACCAAATTAATACCAAACGGCACTCCACTCAACAAGGTGGTCGAAGAATTTGGTGTAAAAATGAAAAATCCTATTCTCGGCGCCCTGGTCAACAATGTAATGGAAGAGCTTACTTTTGAAGTATTTCATCCTATTTCAGTTCAGTTTATTGATATCACACATCCTGACGGCATGCGAATGTACGTAAGAGGGCTTTCATTTGTACTTTACAAAGCTGTACATGAGCTTTTCCCGGATGCGCAGCTCCGAATCGATCATTCAATTTCAAAAGGCATTTATTGTAAAATCACCGCTCCGAATTACGACCTCACAGAACAAGATGTAGCAGCTATTAAACAACGGATGCAGGAAATTGTGGAAGCCGACCTGCCTTTTATCCGTATGGAAGAAGAAACAGAAGAAGTAATCCGCAAATTTGAACTGCATGGCCTTACTGATAAAATCAGCCTGATGAAACACAGGGGGCGCAATTTTTCAAGTTACTATAAACTTGATGGACATATTAATGCTTTTTACGGCTACCTGGTTCCGTCAAGCGGCATGTTAAAGGTTTTCGATCTGAACAAATATTTTAACGGTCTACTTTTGCAGGTACCACAGGCCCATAACCCTAAAAAAGTGGAGCCCCTGGTGATCCAGAATAAACTTTTCGAGATTTTCCAGGAGTTTTCACAATGGATTAAGATCCTGGAGGTGCCCAATATCAGTGATTTGAACAATTCCTGCTCCAATGGCAAATCCGAAGTATTTATAAAAGTGGCGGAAGCTTTGCATGAAAAGAAAATAGGGCAGATTGCCGACGACATCCGGTCGCGGAACAGCCAGGTCAAGATCATACTTATCAGTGGCCCTTCCTCGAGCGGCAAAACGACTTTCGCTAAACGATTGGCCATTCACCTGATTGTAAACGGGATGAAACCGCTTAATTTATCGCTCGATAATTATTTTGTCGATCGTGATAAAACGCCCCTGGATGAAAATGGCAATCATGATTTCGAAGCCGTAGAAGCTCTGGATATTGAATTATTTAACCAAAACCTGTTAAGCCTTTTAAATGGTGAAAAAGTAGAAATACCGAAATTCTCATTCGAAACCGGCACCCGTTTTTATAACGGGGAAATCCTGCATATGCAACCTGAGAATGTATTGATCATCGAAGGTATTCACGGGTTAAATCCACAGCTTACCAGTTCCATTCCACCGGAAGCTAAATTTAAAATTTACGTTTCGGCCCTGGCTGCTTTAAATATTGATAATCACAACCGGGTAAGCACAACCGATAACCGATTGATACGCAGAATAGTACGTGATTACCGTTACCGGAAATATTCAGCCAGGGAAACTATTTCACGCTGGCCAAGTGTGCGGCAGGGAGAAGAAAAACATATTTTTCCTTTCCAGGAAGAAGCCGATACCATGTTTAACTCAGCTTTGCTTTACGAACTGGCAGTTCTGAAACCATTCGCTGAACCTATACTTCTCGAAGTTCAACCCAATCAGCCTGAATATTCGGAAGCGACAAGACTTTTAGGTTTTTTTCGCTATCTGAAACCATTGAAACCGACTGAAATACCTCCTACGTCTATATTGAGGGAGTTTTTAGGTGGGAGTAGTTTTAGTTATTAGCAGGTAGAAAAAGAGCTTAAACATATTGGCTTGTTTAAGGCCGTTACTTATTTTTAGTTTTATTTTTTCCTATTGCTTCAAGTTCACCAAGGTTTGCTACTTGTCTTTTTAGGCTGCTTCACGTTTATTGGGCATTGTTTCGTGCCTTTTTGCCTATGCTTCGAGGCGTTTTGTTTTTGCTTCGTGCCAAAAAAGATTGCTACACGTTGTTTGCCTATTACTTCTGATTAAAGACGATTGATCTCTTAATTTGCTAACCTTTTGGCCGTTTGGACAGTTGAATTTTAGATGGATGCTGGCTGGTATGGAATACGTCTGCAATAATGATGCACTCGTTGGTTACTTCATAAATTATTTTATAGCTCCATTTTGATACCGATCGGTAATTGCCGGGGACATCGGCAAGGTAATCTTCAATAGAAAACTTTTCGGTAAAATCGTTAAGGCTATGGGTAATATTTACCAGTTCCTTTTTTACTTTCCTTGCGGCTAATACTGAATCTTCGGCAATGTAGTCGTAAATGGCATCAAGATTGTCTTTGGCCAGCCTGTCCCAACGAATGGGAAGTTTCTTTTTGCCTACCAATTCTCAACCTCCTTTTCAACCTCCTCCTGAGTTATAAAATTACCTGACTTCACCCTCTTTGAAGCCGATGTAACCCTGTGGGCAAGTTCCTTCCGGGTTATGGGTGTACCGTCAACATTATAGCCAATTACCACCGGCGCCTTATATTCCCTGCTCATCGCATATACCATTTTTAAAAACCTTTCGTCGGCATTATCAATGTAATTGTGAAGCTCTTCTTTTAATTCTATTATCCCCATAATGTTTCTGTTTTTAACAAAAGTAACGATTTTTTATATCTTGTGTGGATAAAAACCCACCAATAGTTGCGAACATCCCGAGCTGCTCCGTATTTCTCTGCAAATCTAACACTTGACACAGGTTGCAGAGCAATCTCGTCACAGACGATAAATGAGAATCACTTGTTGAGCCAAACGAGTGGGAGAATAAGTATGTAGCTACTTGTTCTTTGCTTTATCTTTATCACTTTTATTTTCAGTCGGATGATAAAAATTTGTATCAAACATTTCATCTATTGCTTTCTTTGGAGGAGTACCACTATCAATCCATTTTGCAACTTGTGACAAAGCCATATTTATAAACATGCTTAATCCTTGGTCAAATGCTCCCATAATTACATTTTTTAAGTTATTAACTTCGCTTCTATTTCTCTTTTTTTGAATTCAAATAGCACAAATAAAAATCAAGTTGTTTGCAACAAGGTTTGCTACTCGTCATTTTAGGCGGCTTCACGTTTATTGGGCATTGCTTCGTGCCATTTTGCCTTTGCTTCGAGGCGTTTTGTTTTTGCTTTTTGCCAAAAAAGGTTGCTTCACGTTGTTTGCCTATTGCTCCGGCTTATCAAATTGAACCCATTTTTTCAAATAGAGCTAATATAACCCCCAAAAAGATGAATGGTAATAAAGAAACTTTTGTCGCCAATAACTTAAAAGATAATGAATTGATTTCACTTCTTTTCTCCATTTCTTTGTCTTGAAATTCATTAAAGGGTATTCCCTTATCTGAAGCTTTAATTATTTCATTAAAGTGTTTCCTATATGAAATTGCAGTCCAAAAATACTGTAGAACATCAAGTATTAAATATAATACAAGAAAAAGTGATAATACTATTAAACAAAGAGTGAAATGCAATTTCCCATTCGAATAAGAAAGAACACCAACCATTGTTAGAAGTACAAAGACTATTTTCCTGCAAATGTCAGAACAACTGGATGTTTGTTCACTGTAAATATTATTTAAACGTTCTAATAATTCTTCCATATTATTGAGGATTAATATTTAACTGAATTAAATGATACATTATCTAAGTCTATCTCTCCAGATTGAGTGCAATTTTTATCTCCAAGAGAGTTTGGAAGTAATGATAACAAATCCTTTGAAACCAATAATTCATTAAATGAGTCAATATCACCTGTCAATTTAATCTTACCAGTATTTTGTTCAATTAAAACTCTTCGTGAAGGATTAATAACTGCTATTTTTGCTGGGTTTATTATTAGTGGATATTTTCTTGTTGGATACGTTCTTGCAGGATCAGGCATCAAATCGTCAAAAGGATATGATGAAAAATCAAATTTGATTTTGCATTTAATACATTTCCATATTTCAAAATATTTGTCAAGAATGCTTACATAATCAACTTTACCACAAACAGGACAAAATGGGATTTTATTTTTTCTATTCATAATATTATTGTTTGTTACATTATGCCTACTCTCAAGCTTTTCGGCTGCCGCTCTTTATTGTATTTCTGCATTTTAGGGGTTTAGCATTAACCAATATTTGTAAACAGGCATATTCTCCTCAAACAACTACCAAATCTTAATCCTTCACACATCTAACATATAATCCGCTTCTCCTTGGGTAGTTGTCTCTGAATGCATAACTGCTATTATACTCTAATGATCGGCCATAGGTATCATTGGTAGTTGTACAACTCCACCAAGAACATTTGAAGCCAATGGAGACGAATGAAGAAGGGTAGTCAGAAGAACGATAACCTCCCGGAAGTGCCGAAAAACCCGTAGAATTGTTCTTTGTTAAATCATTGCCAATTGCTCCGGGCCCAACATAAGTTGTCCAGTCAGTTGGTGAGGCTAATGATTTTGCCACTCTATTGTCGTCCTTTGTTCCATCGTAATTATATCCATTGGCAATAAGGTAGTCAATAAGTATTGTCCAGTCAGTATCGGTAGCTACGTGCCAGCCGGCAGGAGCCAAATTGCGGACATCGGTTACAGCATACCCATTGTATAATCTGCCATATTTTAAGCCATTATCTTCATCATTGTTATAATTACAATAGGCACCAGTTGATAAAAACGGCCAATCAGTTGCGTTTATAACATTAGGTATGGTTCCCCCATTTCCATTTCGGTATTTGGTGGTTTTCAGGTTTTCAACCATCCAGGTCTGTTTACCGATTTTAACAGTATGATACACATTGCCATCAATATCAGTTACTGTTTCGGAAGCGGTGGTATTATTTTTAAATGTTATGCTGTCAATACTAATTAGTACCTGCTTATATAATACCGCACCTCCTTTGTAAATATAAAGTTCATCCTGAGCCATGGCAAAGTTTACCAATAAAAATAATGTCATAAAAATTGATGCTATTGTTTTCATTTTGTCCCCTCCTAAGTTTATTGTTTTAAAAATTTATTGATTTCAAGTTTGTTTCCGTTTCGTAAACTACAGAGATACAATCCTTGCGGTAATTGCTCCACAGGAATAGTGATTTCGTTTGTTCCGGAATGGCTGCTAATAGTTTTCTGGAGTACAAGCCTGCCCAGGATATCAGTAATTTTTAGTTGAATATCCTCAGTGGTTGCAGATTCATATTGAATGTGTAGTTGGTCATTTACAGGGTTCGGATAAAGTGTTATGGCACTGTTTCGCTCAGCACCAATCGTCGGAATACCGGTATATAGGTTGTTCCCAAAATTCAGGTAACACAAGCTATCTAATTCGTAAGAAGTTGTATTGCCATTTTCCTTATTAACAATCATATTGCCCGAGGCAAAAGTTAGTTTTTTTATACCAGCTATTGCATAAGGCGTTTGAGTTCCCGTTTTTTCTTTCACAAACAAGGTGTATTGTGCTTTCACATACGTAAAACAAAAGCTTAGTATAAGCACTGAAACTATTGTTAATATTTTAGCTCGCATTGTGAGTTATTTATTTTTTTCGCCTACTCTTAAGCTTTTCGGCTTCCGCTACAACTCTTTGTTCAGGTGCCCTTTAGTTAAAAATCAGTACAACTAATGCCTTTGAATAATCAGCTTTTGACTTCCGGAAAAATCTTTTGATTTAACCGAAACCAAATAGATTCCATTACTTAAATCCCCGATATTAATTTGTTGAGGATTTTCCCTAAGTAATTCCGATTTAACCAATACGCCAATATCATTGTAAAGATTTAAGGTAAATTCGGTATTGTGACTATTTCCTAAATTCACAGAAACCCTGTCGTTTGCGGGATTAGGGAACAGCGAAAATATACTTGAATTTATCAGATCAATACCGGTTATTTCGCCTGTTGCAAAATTTACTTCATCGCCATAAACAGTACTAACGCTGTTTGTAGCAAAAGCTCGTACATAATATGTTGTATACGCTGCCAGGCCCGAAATTTCAGCAGTAAATGCGCCGGTTGATGAAGCTTCGCTAATACTCTTTAAATTGTTATTAACGGTGGGCATCCCGGTGGTATTCCAGCAAATACCATAGCTTATTGGATTTGGAACGCCAAGCATAGTTATATTGCCGTTACCAGTGGCCGTTGTTGTACTTGTTATATTTGAAACAGCCTGGGTAGTAACCACCGGAGCAGATAATTCAATCTGATAAAGCATACTAACCTGGCATATCAACGTGGGATAGTTATTATTTACTCCGTTTACAATTCCCCAAACGCTGCTAAAATCCCATCCGGCATCAATATAAGTACTTAGTTTTTGCAATTCCGCGGAAGTCTTTCCTGTGCCAACGCCATTATCCGGTTGACCTGCCGGACTTGTATTCCAAAAGCTGCTTGTTACAGTTCCTTTATTTACACCAATCAACCCACCTGCAAGTGGCGTATCTGAAGCGCTTTTAAGAGTTAAAAATAAATTTGTTACATAACCCAAATTTATACCAACCAGGTCACTCGTATTGGGTGATCCTGAAGCACTTTTGAGTGGTAAAACTGTGATAATTCCCGTAGCTAGACAATGATTCGTAATACCACCAATATCCGAAGATCCTATAAGACCACCTAGTAGGTTATAACCTTTAACTGAACCTGTACTGTTACAATTTGTAAAATTACCGCAAGTAAAACCATACAGGCCGGTAGTCATACCACACAGACCACCAACACCTTGCGAACCTATAACTGAACCTGAGCTGCTGCAATTAGTAGCGTTACCACTAATAAAACCGAACAAACCACCAACAGCCACAGCTTGCGAACCTATAACTGAACCTGAGCTACTGCAATTAGTAAAAATACCTCCGGCAGTGCCAATAAGTCCACCTCCGGCAACACCAATAGATCCACCTACATATTTCCCATTAACCTTTACCGCTACCGCACTGGAACAATCTGTAACAGTAACTTTTCCTGTTCCACTGCCTGTCTGACCTCCTATCAGGCCGCCAGTAAATGCCAGGCCGGTAACCGAACCGGTACTCCTGCAATTTATAATTTCGGTACCATCATCAATAGCCCCAGCCAAACCACCACAATTGCTACTACCGTTAACATTTACATTTATCACACCGAGATTTTTAAGCTTGCCACTAACAACACCAAATAATCCCTGGTAATCGGCACTCCTGTTACTATATATCCCTGAAATTGTATGTCCCTGCCCATCATAATTACCATAAAAATAATTTGTGGGGTTTCCTATGGGCGAAAAACCCTTGCCTCCATTCCATGTTGAGGTAGCAGAAGCATCAATATCGGCTGTTTGTATAAAGTACTTTCCGCTTACCCACACGCTGGATGTAGTAGAAAGCCATTCGAGGTTTCCAGGTGTTGCAATCTGATAAGCATTGGCAAAAGTACCTGTTCCGGAAGGAACAGTTATTGAAGTTGGTAATTCTGTTAATTCGGAAACTCCGCCCCATGTTCCAAACCATTTATTGTCCTGTGCATCAATGGCTATGGATATCACATGATTTTCAGCCAGCCCATTAGTTGTTGTGTAGGTGGTCCATGTGCTACCATCAAATTTTGATACTCCCTTATCCGTTCCAAACCATATATTACCCTTAGTATCTATGACTATGGAATACACCATATTGCCAACCAAATAGTTAGTCCAGGTGCTGCCATCAAATTTTGAAACTCCATAAGAGGTTCCAAACCACTTATTACTCTGGGCATCTATAGCTATGGAAAGCACCATATCGCTTGGTAGCCCATTGGCTGTTGTAAAGGTAGTCCAGGAGCTGCCATCAAATTTTGAAACACCCAATGTCCCAAACCAATTATTGCCCTGGGTATCTATTGCTATAAAATATACGTGATTATCTGCCAGCCCATTGGTTTTTGTATAGGTAGTCCAAGTGATGCCATCAAATTTTGAAACGCCTCCATTAGTTCCAAACCATTTATTACCCTGGGAATCTATAGCTATGGAATTCACATAATTGTTTGCCAGTCCATTGGCCGTATTATAGGTAGTCCAGACGCTGCCATCAAATTTGGAAACGCCTCCACTTGTTCCAAACCATTTATTACCCTTGGCATCTATGGCTATGGAATACACATAATTACTTGCCAAACCATTGGCTGTTGTATAAGTAGTCCAGTTGATGCCATCAAATTTTGAAACTCCTCCACCTGTTCCAAACCATTTGTTGCCTAGGGTATCTATGGCTATGGAATACACATCTCTGCTACATAATGTAGTTGGAGTTGATCCGGCTGTGTAATTTGTAAATGTTTGTGCGTAAACGTTATAATTATAAATACACACAATAAAAATTAAAAACGAAATCCAGATAGGTAAAACATTCCGGATTAAATTGGGTAGAACAGTTTTCATAACATTTATTTTTAAGGGGTTGAAAATCATTTACCAGGCGGTTATAGTAAACCTGGTGTTAAAATTACCCTGAAAATAATGTGAAAGAAAATGACGATTTACTGTTTTTTGAAAATCCGGTACTATAGTATCTTATCCGGTAATAATTAGCGAAAATCCTGCAAAAAATTGTTTGGTACAAAACCTTGCCGGGCAAAAAAAAAGATGGATGAATATGAAGTGGTCTTTTCTTTGCGGTTCTTTGCGCCTTCTCTGTGTTCTTTGCGGATAAATTTAAAAGAAATGCCTTATATTCAAAGTATGATACTAGAATACTTCGTATGCCTCTTTTAGTTTTGATAAGTATGAACGTGAAACGGTGAGCTCCAGCTTATCATACGGCGGCATAAGCACGCAGCTATGGGTTTTAAATTCCACAGTGCTCAGAAAATTCAAGTTAATAATGCACGACTGGTTTATCTGGAGGAAGCGTTGTTTTGAAAGTAACTGCAAAATCCTTTCAGCGTTGGTATAGGCGCCAAGTTTTATAACTGATGTATCTGTAAGCAAAACCTCCCATGCAACTCTGGCTAATAGGCTGCCGTGGATGCTGCGGAATAGTAATATCCTGTTTGTATCCACAAACTTTAAACCGACGATTGTTGGCAATGCAATTATCATAGGTGCTGTACCGTTTCCGTATAGATTTTGGGATAAAACAGTTGTAGTTTCTGCTGCCCTGTGTCCCTTAAAAC
The DNA here is from genome assembly GCA_030654075.1 of Bacteroidales bacterium. Taxonomy (GTDB): domain Bacteria; phylum Bacteroidota; class Bacteroidia; order Bacteroidales; family UBA4417; genus UBA4417. The sequence continues at coordinate 10,158 of JAURYB010000171.1, forward strand.
GATTAACTGCATTTCGTAATTCATCAGGATCAACCGGTTTCAGAATATAATCGAATGCCGATTCGCGCAATGCCTGGATCATATATTTATCGTAAGCAGTGTAAAAAATCACATTAAAGGTTGCTCCTTTCGCGCGTACCTCGTTTAACAACTCAAATCCGTTTTTTTCAGGCATTTCCACATCCAGGAATACCAGGTCAGGTTTTTCAGTCAGCAGCAATTCCCGGGCCGGTCTGTACCGCGTTGCAGTTCCACAAAGTTCTAATTCGGGAAATACAATCAAATAATCAATCAGTGATTCTATGAATTCCTTGTTGTCGTCAATAATGGCAACTTTTATTTTATCTGAACCGTTCATGGTTTTCTGATAATTAGGATATTTCTTATCGTGAATAACTGAACTCTAAGGGAATTTCTATGTTAGCGCATGTTCCGGCAGAAATAGTATTGCCGGGGTCGCGCTCAAAGATTGAGAATTTTATTTTCTGCTGATTTCCTGAGTTCAGAAGTTGGATGGTTTGCAACAGTATTTTAAGCCCGGTGCCGGTGCCGGTGGAGCGTCCTGCTGACGCTTTTAGCCCGATACCGTTATCACTGATAGCTATATTTTTGGATTTATCGGAGTCAGCTATACGTATGGTTAATTTTTTCTCTCCTTCAAGTGGCATCAATCCATGTTTAATGGCATTTTCAACCGGGATCTGAATCATCATGGCCGGGATCAGGCTATGCATATCTGTGCCTTCCTGTATCTGGTATTCTACAGAAATAGGTTCGGCCAGCTTAACCTGGAACAAATCGATATAGGCTTTTACCGCAGCCAGTTCTTCATCTAAAGGGATGGCAGAACGATCGATGTTTTCAATCATTTTCCGAAGCAATAACGACAGGCTGTTGATCTTCTCTTTCATCTGATCCGGCTGATCCGACAAACCTGAAAGCGAAGCCAAAACATTGAAAAAGAAATGCGGCGACATAGTATTTCGCACATTCTGCATCCTTAAAGCTGCAATATCGGCTAATTGTTTCTGGTAAATAACATCCCTGCGCTTACGGAAATACAAGGTAAAAATTAATGTTGCCACCGCCGACACAAGAAACAATGCAACAATAATCCAGATAATTATCTTTTGATTTTGGGTTTGTGCTTCTTTACTGATAATAATTTCCTGTTGTAATTTATGGGTGTTCTCAAGGTTGTTTATTTCATGCTGTTTTTTTTCGACATTCCACCTGGCTTCCGCAAAAATCAAAGCCTGGATTTTATTTTTATTTAGTAAGCTATCATTCAGCGCAATGAATATATCGGCATATTTCACCGCTTCTGAATATTTACCTTGCTTCTGGTATATAATTTTTAAAATATTGCTTGCGTCGCGCATTATGGGTATAGTACTAATCCGTTTGGCGGCACGGTAGGATTCAAGTCCTGCTTTTTCCGCTTTGCGATAAACGTTTGCTCTTAAATCACCTGTTTCTCTGCTTGCCAGCCCGTCGTAAAGATTTGCAAGCTGATGGTTAACGGTCGCAATTCCTTCTTCATCCTTCAGTTCCCTTTTTGCCATCTTAGCCTTTAGTAAATACTTTTCAGAAAGTTTGTATTCTTTCATTTTAGCATATTCACTGCCCAGATTAATGTATAAATTTGATATCCCATAAGTGTTTCCAGTCTTTTTTTGATATTCCAAAGCTTTATTATAGTAAACTATTGCCTGGGTATTATTGTTTTCGGCACTGTATACACTGGCCACATTACTGTAACAACTTCCAATCTCTGGTATACAATTTATTTCCAGACAATTTTTAAGCGCTTTTTCAAAATAGATTTTAGCCGTCGGATAGTTTTTTTGATTGTAATACAGTTCACCTAAACCGATAAATCCTTTAGCCAGGCTCAGTTTGTCGTTAAGCTGCTCTTTGATTTTCAGTGATTTAAATTCCAGATCAATAGCTGTCGCATTATCGCCCAGGTGCTTATAAACTTCAGCAAGGTTATGATTTCCTTTGGCTTCGTTATATTTATCATTCATTTCCAAAGCAAGTTTAACCGAAACCTGGTAATATTCAATAGCTTTACCGAAATCAGCTAAACTGTAATATAGTGATCCCATGTTGTTGTAGCATAATAGTTCTCCGTTTTTATCGTTCAGTTTTTTATATAATGTTAAAGCAAGATTGTAATATGAAAGCACACTATCATTTACGCCCATATTGTTATAAATAAGTGCCAGGTTCATATAATTGCCTGCGATTAGCTGATCATTTTTCAATTGCTTGCCAATATTGAGTGCCTGTGTAAATCCTTCGATGGTTTTTTGATAGTCTCCCTGATACGCGTAAACGATAGCCCTGCCCGAAAATATTTTTGCCTGCAATTCATAATCTTTTATTTCATTTGCAAGGTTCAAAGCTTGCTGGTAACAAGCTTTTGCTTTATCGTATTCTCCTAACCAGCATAGTGTCCTACCTTTTACTAAATAAGCTCTTGATTCTAATTTTTTATCGTTACACTGTGTTAAAATATCCATTGCAATGGAATCATTTTTTAACGCAATTATGTATTCGCCATGGTTAGAATTAATATTGGCAATTCCAATATAAGCGCTGGCAAGAAGTTGCATTCTACCATTTATTTTTGGAGAAGTCTTTATCGTCAAAATAGCTTTATTGTAGCAACGCAAAGCAGAATCCGGAGATGAATCTCTAATACTGTCAGCAACTTTTATTAATTCCAATATAGGATTATTCCGATTTGAAACCTGATCCTGAGAGAGTTGATTCTTTTTGCAATTTATCAATAGTAATATCACTAAAATAGTTGCAACCAGCACGATCAAGATTGATGCAATAATAATTGGAATTTCCCCTTTCATCGGTGAAAATATTTTATATTTCATATTAAGTTGAATTGCACAGAATTTAACATAGTAAGTGCTATTGAACATACCAAATGAGGTATCAGAGTATTCTTAAGATACTGAAAAGTAATAAGAATATAATTTTCAGGATAATGAAGATTTCGTGCTGTTTTGAATGGCTTGCGACTTCGGGATGACAGAAGTAAGCACTGAATGTTAAAATCAATTCTAAAATAAAAAAATAAAGATTTCATACCTTCTGCCTTTGCGCAAGCTATAAAATATTACTTCAGATATTGGTTTTAAAGATACAACATTAAAGGGAAATACACAAGATTATCAGTAACTTATATTTCTATATCCTGAAATTTTATACTTAAAATTCCCCTAATACCCCGTAAATAAAACGTTTGTTTACAGGTTGTGTTTTACCTGCAAATCACCATCTTCCCGGTCGCAATTCCTTTATTTGTCTGTACCGAAACCAGGTAAATTCCATTTTTAAAATCCGTGACATCTATCGATATTGGAAAATTCACTTTTGAATATTTCCGGATAACATTTCCTGCCATTCCCTGGATAAGCAGATTTTCAGATTTTATTGCCAAATCGCTTTTAATATCAATTGAAACGTCATTTGAGGCTGGATTAGGAGTGATACGAAGTGAAGAGGATGTTTGCTTCGCCTGTTCCCAAATCCCGAATATTTTATCCGGTTTTCCTAAAAACAATCCCATTCCGCCTGAGTAGTTACCAACCAGCATATCTGTAAGAGTGTCGTTATTAAGGTTGCCAAAGGCAACACCGCTGCGCCAACCTTCTTTAATCCCGGGCAAAGTCCCGACCAGCCTGAAACTACCACTTAGGTTATTTTCTAACTGATCATAAACAAAGATATCACCAAATTCAGAACCTGAAAAGAGCTTGATATCATCATACTTATCTTTATAAAAACAAGGTACGCTATACCCGTTATTTGAGAGTTGCGGATTGGTAACATTAACGCCTCCAAGCAGTTCGGAAACCAACGTAAACTGAGCATCATTTTTGGTGCCGGTGTTCTTATAATAATTAAGCGTTCCGGTTCTTTCCCCACAAATTAAATCTGTTACTCCATCCTGATCCATATCAAAAAGCTGTGGTGCCGAAAAATCGCCAACATCAATTCCTTTCCAGGCCGGATCAACCAATTTGAAATCAGCGGGTTGACCAGGAAGCGCTATATTTTCGCAGAACACCAGTTTCCCTTTTGAATTTCCGCAAACCAGGTCCATATCGCCATCACCATCCATATCCGCAACCGAGGGTATAAGCGATTGCATCTGTAACGAATCGAGGTGTGCTATATTCCTGTCAACAAGTTTGAAAACTGGTTTTGTAGTTGTTCCAATATTTAATAATAAAGCAACTTTAGCAGTGAAAAAGCATTGCAGTCCATCAACCGGTGAAAAAACACAGGAATCTTCATATCCGTAATTTCCGACCAAAAAATCCTGGAGTCCATCACCGTTGGAATCAAAAAATACCGGGTATGCTCCTGAACCCAAATCCAGCATCTGATCCTGCAGAAAACTCTTTGAAGCCAACTGATAGTCAGGATGCGCGTTAGTTCCTGAATTATGATACAGACTTACACTCTCAAAGTTTTCTCCTTTAATCAGAGAAGGATCAAACGGTGAAACCAGTAAATCCTTTAGCCCGTCATTATCTACATCAGCCAACATGGCCGCAGGGAAAGTATTCATAGAAACCGGATCCGTTGAATTCGGGAAGTTTGAAGGTTGTGATACCATCATTGCATCCGGAACAGAGCCTCCGTTTGTAAGCTGAACCAATGAACTAAAATCCACATCTCCTATAATAAGATCAGGCAGGCCGTCACCATTCAAGTCATTCATTAATAAGGTTGAACCTGTATGTTTTGGATCATCCGAACTGTTTTCAGAAACAAAATCTGACTTTTTCACCCCAGGGCAGGTATCAAGCACTATGGCGTTGCTTTCGTTTCCCTCCGCAAAATGGCCCCAGCAGGAAGATGCCTTTTCGTATGTAAGTGAATCGGCAATCCCAAAACGTTCAATTGAAGTATTCCTGTGATACTCAACAAAAGAACCCAATCCCCAGAATGTCAGCAAATCGGTGTCACCATCTCCATCCACATCCGCAATAACCGGATAATCAGCATAAGTAACCAGTATATTGGTGAGCGTTGTCCCCTGAAGTGAATACAGGAATGGTTTTGTAACCTGGGTAAATTTAAGTTCACTTTCTGATTCGTTACAGTACACTTTTACTCCGCCGGTCGTATAGGTAAAAATGTCTTTCTTGCCATCCTGATTGTAATCAATTGCCTGCATCCATTGCTCGATGGGTGGAAACAAAGAAGCCAGTTCTGGATTGAAAAGTAATTTACCAGAAGGAGAAGCTGAAACAATAAAAGGCAAAATCCGATTCCCATGCCTGTCGAAAACCAAAACATCGGCAATTCCATCCAGGTTCATATCGATATTCATTACCTGGCAACTATTCAGTCCTCCTGCAAAGGGATAAAGAAGCGTATCGCTACTTTCATTGATCAAAAAAACGCTGTCGTTCCGGTTAAAATCGTGAATAGCAGATAATTGAGCCGAAACTTTAAAGTTTACTGACACAATACTTAAAGCAAGTAAAACAAGAAATAATTTAAAGTTTATCACTGTTTAATTTTATTGAGATTAGTAGCAATCTTCAGGGGAAGCTCTATATTATTGATTATTGGTTGCCCGTGCACTGAGCGTAGCCGAAGTGCTGGTTGTTGCTTAAAGGTCATTGGTTGCCTGTGTACTGAGCTGAAGTGCTGGTTTCAATTCCAACATCTAACATCTAACATCCAACATCTAACATCTACCTTAATCTAATTCTAACATCGCACTAACCGGCAGATGATCCGAAGGATAAAAATCGCCGTTATTTTTATTATTTACCCTGAATGACAGAACCTTAACTTTATTTTTAAGGAAAATATAATCAATTCGTTCTCCGGGTTGGCCGCCAACTTTAAATCCTGTAAAAGTATATTTTGGTCCGACAGGCTTTTTACAGATTTCCCTGGAATCTATCAGATGTTTCGGATCAGATTTAGCTGTTATAATCTGATAAGGCTCAGAGCCAGGTTCTGAATTGAAATCGCCTAAAACAATAACAGGGTTATTCCCGGCAAGTGAATCCACTGAGTGTAAAAGGAGTTTAGCCGAATTTCGCCTGGCAGTTTCCCCCATATGATCGAAGTGCGTGCAGAAAACGAAAAAGACTTCCCCTTCTTTATAGTCTTTTAGCTGCGCCCAGCTTACAACCCGGTTACATGCGGCATCCCATCCGCGACTTCCTGGAATCAACGGTGTCTGCGATAGCCAGAATGTTCCGGAGGAAAGCATTTTATATTTGTGTTCATTAAAAAAAAGCGGAGAATATTCACCGGCTTCTTTCCCATCGTCGCGCCCTACTCCTACCCTTTCATAATCAGGAAAAGCATACTCCATATCCTGTAGCTGTTCCTGAAGTACTTCCTGCAAACCAAATATATCAGGTTTGGACTCCCTGATTATGGAAAACACTTTCTGCTTTCGGGCATCCCATGTATTCGGTGCGTCACCAGGATTAGCAAGCCTGATATTATAGGTAAGAACATTAATTACCGGCCCTTTTGCAAACGTGCTGGATGAAAAGCCAAACAAACACAACAGCATACTGATTGTCAGAAACTTTTTAACAGAGCAAAAGTATATCCCACACATAACAATACTTAATTTAATGAAGAACGAAAGGCTGTCCTATTTTTTACAAAGATCGGAATAATGCGAATCCAATGAATGTAACTATTAAAAGAAATGATAAACCGCCAGGAATCCAATGATAGCACGTAAAAATGATTATATTGTTAATAACAAGGTTATAAATCAGCTATTTCTTTATCCGCCTTCATTTGTTATTTGCCAATAGATTTCTATCTTTGCAGGCTCAAAAAATAAAGTTTATCTAACTACCTAAATTCTAAACACATGCAGAATAAAGGCACAATACGTTTCTTTGCAATAGCTTTTGCAGTGGTGTCCCTTTACCAGCTTTCTTTTACATTGGTTACCGCAATTACCAAAAACAGAGCTGAAAAATACGCCAACAGCGAGCAAGTTTTTGCTTTAGCTAAACAATTAGCAAAAAACGATGCCCTACTTGAAGTCAGTCTGATCGATTCCATTAAAACCGCCCGTACGCAGTATTACCTCGATTCAGTATCTAACCAACCTGTTTATAATATACTTATCCGTAAGTATACCTATAAAGAATGTATGGACCGCGAAATCAACCTCGGTCTCGACCTCAAGGGCGGTATGAACGTTACTATGGAAGTTTCCGTTGCTGATGTAGTACGGCAAATGGCTGGCAACAGTACAAATCCTGTTTTCACCAAAGCAATGGCTATGGCAACTGAGAAACAGAAAGCCAGCCAGTCAAACTTCGTTACCTTGTTTGGTGAGTCGTTTGCACAGATAGATCCTAACGCAAAGCTATCAGCTATTTTCGGCCGTATGGAATTGCGCGAAAAGATCAAGCCAACTTCAACCAACGAAGAAGTTCTTACTGTTATTCGCAAGGAATGTAATGATGCCTTCGACCGCACCTTCGAAATTCTGAGTAACCGTATCAACCGTTTCGGCGTTTCCCAGCCTAATATCAGCAAACACGCAACCAGTGACCGTATACTTATCGAGTTACCAGGTATCAAAGATTCAGACCGTGTTCGTAAGCTGTTGCAGGGATCGGCAAAACTGGAATTCTGGGAAACGTATAAATTCAGCGATCTGGCCGGAATTTTCAACGAAGCTAACAAACGCCTGGCTGGCATGAGTGAAGCTCCTGATACAACCACAAAATCCGCTGATTCCCTTTTAGCGAAAAAAGATTCGAGCGCAGTAGTGGCTAAAGTTGATACCGCAAAAAAATCAAGTCTTGCTGACAAACTGAAACAAGATACTACCTCAACCGGCAAGGACCAGCAGGCTGCCAAATACAAAAAAGAAAATCCTTTATTTACATACCTTCAACCTGCCTATGCTCAGCAAAACGGGCAGATGTATGCCACAAACCGTGCTACTGTTGGTTATGCAGCGATAAAAGATACAGCTCGTATCAACGCAATGTTGGCCAAGGTAAAAGGTATGTTCCCACGAAATTGCCAACTCGCCTGGATGATCAAACCTGAAAAAGAGGCTCCCGGAGTTCTTGAACTCATGGCACTCAAATCTACAAATCGTGAAAATACGGCTGCACTTTTTGGAGATGTTATTGTTGACGCTCGTCAGGACTATGGACAAAACGGTGGAGTTGAAGTAACTATGGGAATGAATAATACCGGTGCCAAGATTTGGAAAAACCTTACCCGTGACAATGTGGGCAAACAGGTTGCCATCGTACTTGACGGTTATGTATATTCAGCACCGAATGTAAATGATGAAATCCCTAACGGACGTTCTTCTATTTCAGGAAACTTTACAGTTGAAGAAGGACAGGACCTTGCAAACGTGCTTAAAGCCGGTAAACTCCCCGCTCCTGCTCATATCGTTGAAGAAGCGGTTGTTGGGCCTACCCTTGGTAAAGAAGCTATTAACGCCGGGTTATGGTCATTTATAGTAGCTTTCGCTCTTACGTTATTATACATGATATTCTACTATAACAGGGCAGGTATGGTTGCAAATGTTGCCCTTTTAGTAAACATGTTCTTCGTATTTGGAGTTCTTGCCTCTATTGGTGCCGTCTTAACACTTCCCGGTATCGCCGGTATTGTGCTTACACTTGGTATGGACGTGGATAAGAATGTAATTATTAATGAACGTATCAGGGAGGAACTCCGGGCCGGAAAAGGCTTGCGCCTTGCTATTGACGATGGTTATAAACATGCGCTTTCAGCGATTGTCGACAGTAACGTTATCACACTGTTAACCGGTATTGTATTGTACACATTTGGATCAGGCCCTGTACAAGGATTTGCTACAACGCTTATCATTGGTATTCTGAGCTCCATGTTCTGTGCAATCTTTATCACACACATAATTTTTATCAGTCTGCTGGATAGAAACATAAAAGTCACTTTGTGGAATCGTTTTACAGAAAACATACTTACCCACACCAAAATTGACTTTATCGGAATGAGAAAGATTTTCTATTTCGTTTCAGGTGCACTTGTTGTAGTTGGTATAGTATCTTTATTAACCAGAGGACTTAGTTATGGCATCGATTTCGAAGGCGGACGGACTTATATTGTCCGTTTTGATCAGGATGTTCGTACTGACAATGTGCGTATGGCATTAGGAGCTCAATACGGACAGGAACCTGAAGTAAAGACTTTCGGTAAAAATAATCAGGTGAAGATTACTACTTCATTTATGATCAATGATCCTTCGCTTAAAGTAGATTCAATTGTTGAAGCAAAACTTTATGCTGGTCTTAAACCCCTCTATAAAAACTCCATTTCTTCGGCTGACTTTCTGGCTCACAGCGATAAAAAAGCTTTTGGAAAGATGAGTTCGCAGAAGGTACAGCCAACCATTGCTTACAGTCTTTTAGTTAAATCATACTATGCTGTATTCTTCACACTGCTTATCGTATTCGTATACATATTAATACGTTTCCGGAAATGGCAATGGGGATTAGGCGCTGTAGTTTCGCTGTTTCACGATACATTTATTGTTATTGCGATTTTCTCGTTACTGCATGGTATTCTTCCATTCAGTTTAGATGTGGATCAGCATTTCATTGCTGCGATCCTGACTATCATAGGTTATTCAATTATGGACTCCGTGATCATCTTCGACCGTATACGTGAATACACTAATCTCTATCCGAAACGTAACCTGCAGGAAACAATGGATGCGGCTATCAACAGTACTTTGAGCCGTACATTGAATACATCGGGTATTACCTTTATGGTATTGCTTGCCATGTTCCTATTTGGCGGTGAAGTAATCAGGGGATTTACATTTGCTCTTTTGCTAGGGGTTGTTGTTGGAACATATTCATCCATTCTTAACGCTACACCTATTGCTTATGACCTTATCATGTGGCAGAAAAGGCGTCAGGCTGCTAAATTGCTTATAACTGATAAGAAGAAATAATCTTCCACATATTTTATTGCAAAAGAGCCTTGGAAAATCCAGGGCTCTTTTTTTGTTGTATAATTTTAAATGAGTAGAATTATTATATGTATTTAGGTACACGAATGCTAAAATAATAGTAATTTTACCGAAGTTTCTAAACGACTCATAAGTAAAAAATATTTTTCAGTCTAATAATTCTCAATCAACAATTTCGGAAAAGAAATATTAAACCCGGAGGTTATCAAATGAATAAAATTGATGTAGTATCAACAGATGTATTAATTATAGGCGGCGGGCCTTCCGGATTAGCCACGGCAATTCATTTGGCAGATACATTAAAACAAAAAGGACTGAACCACAGAATTTTGCTGATCGAAAAAGGAAGTTCGATAGGCAGCCATATCTTATCAGGCGCGGTGATTAAGTCAGACGTATTTAAGGAATTACTGCCTGATGTGGATATCTCTGAAATTCCGTTCAACGCAAGAGTAACCAGGGACAGCACTGTTTGGCTTACTGAAAATGGAAGCATTACTTTTCCATTACATGTTCCATACATGAATAACATTGGAAACTATACAGCATCCCTTGGTCAGCTTTGCAGGTACCTGGCTGTTAAAGCACAGGAAAAAGGTGTTGAAATATATACCGGTTTTGCCGTAGATGAGATTTTGTATAAAGATGGAAAAGTAATAGGAGCCAAAACCAAAGATACCGGCCTCGATCATCACGGCAACCAATTAGAGAATTTCCAGGCAGGCACCAATGTTGAAGCTAAAATTACGATTTTCGCTGAAGGAACACGAGGCAGCCTGACCAAAATGCTGATTAAAAAGTTCAACTTATCTGAAGGCAAAAATGAGCAGGTATACTCATTAGGCTGCAAGGAAGTATGGTCAGTTCCTGAAGGAAATATAGCAGCAGGCCAGATTTACCATACTATGGGCTATCCTTTGAATATGGATGAATTTGGTGGTGGTTTCATTTATGGATTGAACGACAATAAAGTAGCCATTGGCCTTGTTGTAGGCCTCGATTATAAAGATCCTTCGTTCGATACGCATGACGCAATGCAGATCTGGAAAACAACACCATTTGTATCGAAGATTTTAAAAGGTGGCAGAATGGTGGAATATGGTGCCAAAACCCTTCCTGAAGGAGGCTATTATTCTATTCCCAAATTATATGCTGATAATGCCCTGATTGTTGGTGATAGCGCAGGAATGTTAGCGATGCCCGCTTTGAAAGGCATTCACCTGGCAGTCAAATCCGGAATGCTGGCAGCTGAAACAGCAGCTGATGCGTTGCAGAACAACGATACTTCAGAGAAAAGTCTTCAGCAATATGAAACACGTGTAACCAATAGCTGGATATATAAAGAACTGTATCCTGTCCGTAATTTCAGGCAGGGGTTTGCCAAAGGTTTATTACTAGGAGGAATGCACTTCGGAACCCAGCTTATTACTGGCGGTGCCGGATTCTTTGGAAGGCTAAAATCAGAAGCCGATTCCAGTAGTACGTCAAAACTCAGTGAATTAAAAGCCAAGCCTTTTAAAGAACGTTTTAAAGGCAAACTCGAGTTCGACAAAGCGCTGACATTTGATAAAGCATTTGATGTTTATCATTCAGGGGTTCACCACGATGAGCAACAGGTGGTGCATCTTCGTATCAATAATCAAAAACAATTTGATGCCGTTAATATTGAAGAATACGGTGCTCCTGAACAGTTTTTCTGTTCATCCGAAGTGTATGAGCTTCATACAGATAAAGACGGAAAGAAAGAACTTAGAATTCATGCTGAAAATTGTATGCATTGCAGAACCTGCGACATTAAGTCACCCGGTGATGGCATTACATGGGTAGTGCCTAACGGCGGCAATGGTCCGGAATTTCAGAATATGTAGGAAGCACCCGTTGGTTCAGCTACAATACTGATGAGGATATTTTTGTCGGAAGTTGGAAGATGGAAGTCAGAAGACGGAAGTCAGAAGACGGAAGACGGAAGACGGAAGACGGAAGACGGAAGACGGAAGTCGGAAGACGGAAGATGGAAGTCGGAAGACGGAAGTCGGAAGTCGGAAGTCGGAAGATGGAAAACGAAAGTTACAGATTGCTTGAATGGAATTGTTTTTGACACGAAATTGAACTCAGAAAACATAAATACCAGGTTTTAGCATGCCTGCTTTCGTCTTCTGACTTCCAATTTCCAGCCACAAACCAGATAAAAAGATTCACAAAAATATTACTTGAATTTAACTGATATTACTACAATGGCCTTAACAATAATTAGTTTAATAAAACAAGTACCGCTCCCCAGCGAAATGCGAATGGGTGACGATGGGTTAATGGACCGCACCAAAGCAAAATCAATTATTAATATCGATTGCCAGTTTGGGCTGGAAGCCGGTTTACAACTCAAAAAACATTATCCCGACGCAAAATTGATTGTTTGCTCGATGGGACCTGGATCATTTGAGGCCTCTCTAAGGACAGCAATATCTATGGGCTATGACAAGGCATACCTTTTGTCGGATCGCAAGCTGGGCGGCAGCGATACGTATGCAACGGGCCTTGCCATTTCGACCATGCTGAAGCATTTGGGTTTCACCAAAGATTCAAAAGAACCTTTTATTGTTCTGGCCGGCAGGCAAACCAGTGATGGTGATACGGCTCACGTTCCTTCACAGGTTGCCGAAAGTATAGGAATTCCGCAGGCAACTTTTGTAGAGAGTGTAAAATCGGACGGGAACGGTAATGTAATTGCTAAAAGGATCATCGAAGGCGGATACCAGATGATGAAACTTCCAATGCCTTGCGTTATTTCATTAACTCCAACCGGGATACCTCCACGCAAGCCTTCACTCAGCGGAGCCATAAGAGCACGTTCATCAGATATTGTAACTTTTGGAATTGACGATATTGGTCTGGGAACCGAGAAAATTGGCATAAACGGCTCCCCTACTATAGTGGCAAAGGTTATCAATATTGTAAGCGAAAGACCACCGATTACCATGTCGGAAGGGCACAATGAATCAGCTTTGGTTGATAGCTTAATTGCTAATTTCAAAAAAGGCGGCAATGTGCTGGAGAAAAAGGAGAAAGAAGCTAAAAAGGATATTGAGCGCCCCGATTTTCCTGATAAAGACTTCCGGGATGGTGCAAGAGGAATACTCACCTGGGCTGAAGTAACTAATGGTAAAATATCCAGGCCTTCACTTGAGTTGTTAACTCCTGCAAGGAATCTTGCCAATGAGTTAGGTCACGATACCAAAATAATGACTCTGATCATTGGTAAACATGTTCAGGACCTGGCTCAGACGCTGATTGAACATGGATCGGATGAAGTTATTTTTGTTGAGAATGATAAGCTTGAAGAATACCTCGTTTTGCCATTTTCATCCATTTTCGAACAAGTGGTAAGGGCCAGGAAACCAGAGATCGCTCTTTTTGCGGCAACCACTTCAGGTCGCGAATTGGCTCCACGCATTGGTATGAAAACCGATAGCGGTGTAACTGCTGACTGTACTGGCCTGGAAATCGGGGAATACGTTGACAAGAAAGAAAAAGTCATCTACACTCCTATCCTGGAATCGCGGCGACCTACGTATGGTGAAAGTAAACTTGCCACTATACTTGGTTTTGTTTGTCCGCAGATTTCAACGGCAAGGGCCGGCACATTTGAAGTTCCTGCACAAATTACAGGCAGAAAAGGAATCATTACAAGTTTCGAACCGATTTTAAAAGATAAAGATTTTGTTGTTGAAATCCTTGAAACAGTAAGAGGCGAAGGCGGCTTACAGAATCTTTTCGAAGCCGATATAGTTGTTTCGGGAGGCAGAGGAACTACTGTCGACAATTTAGGTCTGGTAAAAGCACTTGCTGAAGCCTTAAAAAGCCAGGGAGTTATCGCGGAATGGACTTCCAGCCGCCCGGTAGTGGATGAAGGCGTTGCCGAATACGCACGCCAGGTGGGACAAACCGGTAAGACCATTCGTCCAAAAGTATATATTGCGGTTGGTATTTCAGGAGCCATCCAACATATTGCGGGTATGAAAGAATCTGAAAAGATAATTGCCATCGATCACAACCCGAAAGCACAGATTTTTCGCAATGCCGATTTTGGAATTGCAGGCGAATACCAGGATATTTTACCCGAGTTGATCAATCGTGTAAAAGCCGGGTTTACATTCGGAATTGAAGTGAAGCAGAAAGTATAATTAACTGTAATTCAAAACAGTAAAACACTTCAGCATAAAAACAGCTATAGCGTTTCAGTGAAATAAGCTATCTTTGCATGGTTTTCAAAGGAAACTTTATGAAACCTTTTTTATCCTTTTGCGCAATTTTTGTTCTTTTCCAGTCCCTGATGTTCGGGAACCTGGTTAAGTTGGAATTGCCAGCTGTATACCAGGATAAATGGGAAGAAGCATGTTTCAATTCACAGAATCCCTTAGACATTTTCCTAAGGCCTGACCAGCGAAGTAAACTTCAGAATTTTCAAAACAGGAACCATTGGTTTCCGTATCAGTTCAATACTGCTATTAAAAGTAAATACATTTCAACTTCGCCCACGTTATCTGAAATTCCTTTCAAGTCAATAGACAGGCATTACTATACATCTATCC
>JAURYB010000183.1 GCA_030654075.1 Bacteroidales bacterium
GAAAAAAAATTAACATGGAAAATGGAAACCAGGCAGTGGGATCAGAATGGGAAACCTATTGAAATGGAGGGAAAGACATCCTTTTTACTTGGTTCTAATGAATATCAGGTTGATGCAGTCTTTAACTATGATGATAAAGGATTTAAGAATATTAGAATAACAATTACTGGTGGCGGTATGGAAAATCCTGTATCTGCAGAGGCAGAAAGACTTTAATATATTTATATACCAGATTTTGCAAGAGCTGATTTTTTTCTTCACTACTTTTCCCTGGGATAATCTTTTGTAATAATATCTTCATTCCTAAGACTACTTACATCTACAAATGCCAATCCCGTGAAGCAACAAAACAAATAAACATCCTTTCCCTCCTGCATCCTTTCAATTTCGACATTCTTATTGATTAATGCGTTTAGTTCAGCCTCATCCACGTAAGCTAAATCTGCATCACCCAGGCGGAATTTGATAATATCAAACGGATCCTTTTTTAGCCAGCCATTTGCCATTGCGATCCTGATAATTTTCTTGAAATTTTTAAGGTACTTGGTAGCGGTGTTGTGAGCACATTTATGCGTGGTTTTGAGGTAGAACTCAAAATCATTGATGAACATGGGTGTTACATCATTGATAGGTACATCGTTTTTCCTGTACTTTTCTTTCATGAAATTGGAAACATGTTTGTAGCAGGTTTCATATCTTTCCACGGTTCCAGGTGCAAAATCAATGTTTTCAAGAAGCTTGCACTTTTTATTATGTTCTTTGAAAATTTCAAGCAATTTCAAGTTCGATTCATCGAGCCCTTGATATGCTTTTTTAACCGCATCAGCAGTAATGCTTATTCCTTGTTCTTCAAGTTCCCGCTTTTTAATGAATATATTACCCTTTATTGTCTCCAGGTAATCGTTCAGTTCTTTGTTTTGCTTGCAATTTGGGATGGCTTTCCCTTTCATGTTGTCCCAACTGTCAGGATTAACATAACGTTGAAGCCCGAACTCAGAAATTTTACTGTTAACAGTAATTCTTGCATAAACGGGGATTTTCCCGTCATTAAGCGCTTTTGTCCTTTTTACATAAAACGCCAAGTTGAATGTTGCTCGTGTCATAACCTACTTCTTTAATGAGTTAGAAATTTAGACTTTTCGAGCAAGACTGTCAAACGCAATGCAAAGAAAATGAATGATTTACAAGGTTTTCAGTGGACTAACTTTACTATGTTCTTAGTCCACTGGCTAGTCCACTAAAAACCCTATTTTAGGTGGACTAACTTTTTATTTTTTCTAAGTCCACCGGATAGTCCACTACATCATTTTCATATTATTGCTCTTAAATACCACCTAAAAAAGCAAAAAACCACCAAAAAAGCAGGTTTTTCGGTGGTTTTCATTGTGTTTCTGACTTATCAGCGGAGAGACAGGGATTCGAACCCTGGGTACCCGCGAGGGTACAACGGTTTTCGAGACCGCCCCGATCGACCACTCTGGCATCTCTCCATTGGTGATTGAGGGGTGCAAAGGTAGAAATTTGCAGTGGATTATCAAATCAATTCAGAAATATTATCAGTTATACTTTTTCTGATTCAGGATACGGTTCATAAGTCCTGTGTTTCAGAAAGAAAAACAAGCTGATTAGTGCAAATAATCCATAAATGAGGCCTGCTGAAATAATAGCTGATTTCAAACTGTATTTATCTGTTATCCATCCCCAAAGTGGGCCAGTTACTGCAAATATCAGTCTAATTAGGAAATTCCTGACTGACAACACGGTTGCCCTCATATCGGAAGTAGTGATCAGATTTATATAATTTCGTAGGGTAGGAGTGGCCAGCCCGCGGGCCAGATAGAAAACCAGAAGGATTAAAAGTCCGGTATATCCTGGCATAAAGGTTAGTGTGAGGTACGAAATGAATATAGCCAGAGTAAATATGATAACTGTTTTCGCTGCTCCAAATTTAACCTCAAATCGCCATGCATACACTGCTGCAATGCCAACACTAAGGTTTAAAATTGCCCAAAGAACACCATACATCGATACAGGTATTTTTATCTGCGCAAAATAAGGTTGTGCAAACCAGGCCATTGAAAGCGTTGCCGCCCCGGTAATTGCCGAGAAAAAAGTATTCCATTTAAGTTTAACATTTCCATGCAATACACTATATATTATTGACCTGATTTCACTTAAGCCAGGTTTCAGTCTGATTGTTTTTACAGGTGGTTCAACCAGCAAAATTGCAGCCGGAACAGCAATTAGTGCCACACAAGTTTGTACAAAAAATGGAGTCCGTAATGATGAAACTGCCAGCAATCCTCCGATTATTCCGGCAAATGCTTCTCCGAAGTTTCCAATTGAAGTAACCCTGCCTTCAAGTTGTGTGTATTTGTCGCTTTGTTTGCCTGCAGCTAATGTATCATATAACATTGCGGAATCAGCCCCGGAAACAAGGCTCTGACTGACTCCCAGGATAACTTCAGCTACAACAAATTGCCAGAATCCAAACGAGAGACTATACACCATGTATCCGGAAAATCCCAGAACAGCACCAATAAGAATACTGGTTTTCCGTCCTGCGCGGTCGGCGAAGTAGCCTGTAGGAATTTCAAGCGTCATTAAGGTAAGTGAATAAATGCTTTGTAAAAGGAATATGTCCTTCATGGTAAGCTTGTTGGACATATAGAAAAGCACAATAACAGGCATGATAAGATTCATCCATTTGGCGATTTTTACCAGGTAGAGTGCTGTAAGATTTCGTTTTACTGAAAAAGTCATAGTGTCCGTAACGATTGACAAAAGTACTTTATTGAAAGCAAACCCGGACTTGGAATTTTATCAAAAAAGCCACGATTTCAGGTGACTTATTCTTTATTTTTAAAATCTGTCGCATTCAGCTTTGTTCTATTGCTTTTTTTTATATTTTTGCAGTCCCAAAAGGAGAGGTGGCAGAGTGGTCGATCGCGGCGGTCTTGAAAACCGTTGATCTGCAAGGATCCGGGGGTTCGAATCCCCCCTTCTCCGCTGAAAATATTAGGCCAAAAGAGCAAACCACTGAAAATCAGCGTATTTCAGTGGTTTTTTGTTTGGGAAAAATGCAGAAAAGTGCACCAAAAAGCAGTTATAAAGGTTGCTTATTCGGTGGACATTTTGAGAAAGAGAAATCTCTACCTTTTATGGCTGTACTTAGCTGAATTGCAGTACATTGCGTCGCCATTTGTTGCTCGAAAATAATACATTTGTTAACGAAAAATGAGACAAAATGAGACGAGCAACGTTCAATGTTCTGTACTATATATACAGGACCAAAGTAATGAAAGATGGAAAAGTTCCAATTTTAGCACGTTTAACACTTAATAAGCAACGTGCAGAGTTTGCAACGGGACGACATGTAGAACCTGATCTATGGAATGCCAAATTGTGTAAGGTAGTAACTGGCACAAAGGAGGCAAGGGAAATCAACACTTACCTTGATTTAATAAAATCGAATCTCCTACTCAAAAAAAGAGAGATGGAAGAGCAAGGCAGGCCTGTTACAGCAACTGACTTAAAGAATGTTTATTTAGGGATTGATGATTCACAAAAAACTATCCTTCAGATTTTCCAGGAACACAATGAAAGAGTCGAAGGGCTTGTAAATAAGGACTTCGCACCGGGAACCTTAGAAAGGTATAAAACGTGTTATAAGCTTGTACAAACCTTCATCAAGACAAAATATAAAAAGGCAGATAGCAGGCTTTCGGATGTAAATC
Organism: Bacteroidales bacterium; assembly: GCA_030654075.1. GTDB lineage: Bacteria > Bacteroidota > Bacteroidia > Bacteroidales > UBA4417 > UBA4417. Next base: position 3,738 of record JAURYB010000183.1, read on the forward strand.
CGATGTTCATCAGAGATTTTGAATACTATCTGAAAACATCCCGAAATTGTTGTAACAATACGGCAGTCAAATATATCAAAAACTTCAAAAAAATAGTGCGTATTGCATTGGCAAACGGTTGGATGAAAGAAGATCCTTTCAGGAACATAAAGTTTCACCTTGATGATGTTGATATGGCTTATTTGACGGATGAGGAGCTCAAAAAGCTAATGAATAAAAATTTCGAAGTCGAAAGGTTACACCAAGTAAAGGATGTATATGTCTTCTGTTGTTTTACCGGACTGGCATTTGTAGATGTTTTTAGCCTTAAATATTCGGATATCGAAGATAAAAACGGAAAGTTATGGATTAAGAAAAAAAGACAAAAGACCAAGAATTGGTGTACAGTTCCACTACTGGAACCAGCTTTAAAAATAATTGATAAATACAGGGAGCATCCCCGATGCATAGCGAATGGGTGTGTTTTGCCTGTATTAACTAATCAGAAGATGAATGCTTACCTGAAAGAAATTGCTGGCATTACAGGAATTAAAAAGAACCTTAGCACTCATACTGCCAGGCATACTTTTGCAACAACTGTGACATTAGCCAACCAGGTATCAATAGAGGTTGTATCTAAAATGCTCGGACATTCAAGTATTAGCATGACAAAGAAATATGCTCGTGTTGTGGATGATCTAGTGAGTCGGGATATGCAAAAGTTAGTAGGCATGTATGATAAAGTAATTGCCAATTAAAAAAAAGGCTGCTCTAACCAGGCAGCCTTTACTTTTTTTATCCTATTTTGAACTTATAGAATTTCTTTAGAATATATAATCCTACAAGCCACCAGGCAATTATGCCTGACCAAATAAAAAGCTTTTGCCACCAATGAAGAGGCTTTGAGATTGGACGGTCAACGTAACAAGGAACTTTGATTGTTTGTATTGTGCTTGAGGTGGAATTGTGAATTGCTCCAGGAAGAATTACCGGAAAGGACGAAGGTTTCTGATCAAGGGTGTGTTTGAGAGCACCATTTTCTACCCAGGCTTTGCTCCGGGAATAAGTAGTTTCAAGAATACTTACAGGACTGTTCATCAAACCTTTGGTGATGATGACAGGAATGCTGTCGTGAACTGTTTCACCAGGAATCGGAACGTAAATGGTGGTATCTTTTATAATGACCTGTGACTGAACGAAAGTGCTGTCAAGGTCTTTTGGACACCCCCATTTGGTAGCTGCTATTTCGTAATTGAGTTTTGCTTTCCGACATTTCCTGTCTATCCTGTTTTGTGTGATACAAGACGTGAAAAAGAGTAATAGAAGCAGTAAGAGATATAGGATTTTCATGGCACGTATATATTTTGTGATTTAATGCCGATTAACCTGCACCAGAATGTTACGTCAAACGAAGGACAGGCTTTTGGCGCAAACTGATAATGTCCGGCAACTTTTACTTCCGGATGTTTGAGAATGAACTGGAGTACGAAATTGCGCATGGCAAGAACCTGGGCCTTTGTGCGGGTATCTTTGGCTTTCTTGCCATCAGCTGCCAAGCCTCCGGCATAGACAATATGAACACTCACAGAGTTGATCCCTGCAACACCATTAGTGATTTCCCAGGGATCGACAATATTGTCGTCGTTGTTGGGTACAAGCTGCTCGATGGAACCATTGAGGTGGATAAGGTGAGTGTAACCGACCTGTTTCCACCCTCTACCTGCAGGAGGAGGATCGAGATGCCAATGCCTGATCTGATCTGAAGTAACTTCACTGAACTCGCGGGTAGCGGTGCAGTGGATAACGAGATATTTTATATTTTGTGACATAGTTGTGATGGAGGGGTTAGGGCTAAGCAAGATCATGTTTTTGACGTTGATCGCAATCCAATTTAAAGCAAACCAGCGGGATGAGCTTTTCGAGGGCGGTTACGCGGTCGTGAAGCTCCTTGTTTTTCGCCAGGACATCATCGTATTGCTTTTCGATGAAAATGATGGCCTTTTCAGTATAGTCGATCTTTCCGACTTTGCGGATGTAGCGGAGGGAAATCAACGTAGAAATACCTCCGCCAGTAATGAAACTGATGATGATTGATAAATATTCGAGCATGGCAGCAGTGTATTATTTGATGAAAAAGCCTGAAATGCGCTTCTTGACTGGTAAATTATAAGGAGGGTAAACACCACTTGTTAGATGGGTTTTAAGCAATTCTTTTTTTGCCTGGAGAATTACATTGGTATTATTTACAATCTCTTCTCTTGACTTATCAAAGTTTGAAGTGGACAAGGTTTCTGAGTAATATTGGCTGTAAAGCAAATACTTCACACAATAAGCCAGGTAAGGTTTTATGTAATCCAAAATGAAGGTTGCATAAATCCCCGGATGAACGGAAAGATCATCATATACAGGTTTTGTGATAGCCGGAATAATGTACTTTGTTTCGGCAATCTGGATGATCTCATCCAGAATCAGAGCAGAATCTATCGGAGTAATGAAGGCAATCTGATTGACTTCGGTTGCAGTGAGCAGAGACATACTGATCAGATTTAAATGGTTGAATTTGGATCAGGTGTGGCTGAATTGAACGTGTTCTTGAGCTGCATGATCAGCATTTTCTGAATGGGATCATTCGGATCAAAATCAAGACCTGCATCGCGGCGAGCTTCCCAAACAAACTTCAAAGGATTGATGCGTTGGATGGGTGGCTCATTGATAAAAGAAAGCTGTCCGGCAGGCAAAGAGAAGTACTTGAAGATCTGATCGAAATGGCGCAGAAAGAATGCCTGAAGCGGTTTGATGATGGTATTGAGGGCGATTTCGTATTCGTTGATAATACGGTTTGCATCAAAACCAGTCTTTTCACCTGAATAAGGAGTAAGCGAGCGGAACCAGTTATGAATTGTGACAATGGACAATTCAGATTGTTGGTGCAGATCAAGCCAGTTTCCTTCCTCATTCTTTTTGAACTCAATGAATTTCGCCTGCTGGGAAGTTTGTCCTGGAGACAAATCAGCCAGGTACTGGATGATTATATCACCGGACTTTTCACCATCAACCCCTTTGAATTTATTAAATTCTTCTTCCAAAACCGCTACATCCTCATCGTCATTGACGCCCGGGACAATCAGCAATCCCGGTGAGGTAAACCCATTCTCCAGTCTGTTCTGATTCCAAAGATTGGTAAGGCCGGCAATAATGATAGAGCGCATACCGGGAAAGTATGAGCAAAGTCCATAATAATAAAACTCCGGCTCATAATCTTTGATATGGTAAACTGAATGAAGCAATCCGTCAGGACCTTTGCGGAAATCAGGGAATAGCGGAAGGGAAATCAGATTCTCGTCATTCTTTCCTTTGAAGTCGGACCAGGATGGATGAATCAGAACATCGTTATCCACTGATGATAATCTGCATTTGCTTGCATCAATATGATAGAAATAGCTAAAACTCTTTTGAGGATTAGTTATGATTTCGATGTAAGCATTGCCAATATTGAGGTAATCATGAACGACATACCGAAGAACCGTATCCAGGGTTTCAAAGGTGTTGTTTGGCGTTTCAATTAATTTACTGATAAGCTTGTTTTCGGAGGCTAAACCCCGGCCAACAATGTATGAGGATTTAGAATTAATGATAGCACGGTGCACCGGGACTTCACGGGCTAATTGATTGAGTTGTGTGGGTAGCAGGTTGTCTTCTCCGAATGGGATAAAAATCTCATAATTCGTCCTGAGGTTTATGAAGTCGGAACGTTTGAGATTTAAAAGGGGAACGTAGTTGTAGGCGGAGAAGGTCTTCATGAGTGAAGAGTGAAAAGTGAAGAATGAAAAAAGCCTGAGCACAGTTTGTAAGCAAACTGGCTCAGGCGTTGGAAGCAATCCTAGTCAACGAAGCCAGCGAGAACGACAAGTTCTTTGTGGAGGTAAGCGGTTTGGGCTTTGTACTGAACGCGGTAACGACGCATCTGTGCTTCCTGGTTGTACCAGGTCTCGATCATTTCGGAATCGCTGGTACCATCGGTTGCAAAGAGCAGGTTTTTGGAAGTAGTGAGCAGTGCGCGGTGAGGCTTGATGCCATTCTGTGCAATACTGATCCATTTGTCCCAATCAGGACGGACAATGATGGGGAAGCCTTCGTAAGTAGGCACTTTGAGTCCATTTTTCAAAATGGCATCACCCATCACCGTCTGACGGTCCTTGAGGGTGTGGACCAGGTTACGCCACATGGAGGAAGTGATCATGAAAGTGAGATCATACTCATGCATTTCTGGCGTAACAGCATCGAGCATATCTTCAAGCGTGCTGTCTGCTTCGTTATCAGCCAGAATACCGGCTTTAACGGCTGCAACTTCTCCTGAAACAGCGAAAGTACCGGTTCCTGTTACTGCTGAGGTAGCAGTGAAGCTCTGTCCTTTCACCTTGCTGACAATCTTGATTGCAGCAGATGAAGGATTGGTCACCTTAACTCCATTGATGCCGGCACGGGCTTCAATATTTGCTTTATGGGTATTGAGCCAGTTGGTGATGGTAACAGCAGCTGAGGTCTCATACGCCTGCGAATAAGCCACGCCGTTGATCGTGATGGTAATGGCGGTATCGGTGCCTTTTGTATAGGTATGGATAGCTTCCTGCTTCACTGAAGCAACGGATGAAGCAACAGGAACATGCTGGCCAATAGGAATAATGCCTGCGAGCAGGTCATTCTGTAACCAGGTCATGAAACCGGTATAGCCGGTATAGTTGGAATCGGGTGTTCCGCCAGGAATACCAAGGATCATATTTTCTGCATACGGATTTGCAAAGAACATCTGGCGGATAAGGTCATCCTGTCCGGCCTGTGCGATGAGCGGGAGCATGACTTTATTCCAGATATCTGGAGATTTCATTTGCTCGACATCATCTTCCTGGTAACCGGAAGCGAGAAGCTGCTGGACGATGGATCCCCAGAATGAGCGGGCATTCTGCTCGAATTCCATTGCCATCGGCTTTACAGTGATGTCGGTGTAAGTCAGATTGAAACCTCCTGCCGGAGTGAATCCGGGAGTGTCTTTGGGCTTGGTGAGCATCGAAGGGCGACTGATCCGGTTCAGTGTTTCGGTCCCTTTGATGTCGGTGCGAACGGTGATCAGTCCGCGGATGTCTTCGGCCATAAACATAGGCTGGATGAAGTATTCATCAACGGCCTGGCGTTTGAAGGCGGGGGAAGTGGATTGAGAAAAAATGTTGGACATTTTAGAAAGGTTTTAGGGGTTGGGAGTTCGGGTTTAGGGTTTAGGGAGGAGGTTGCTTCGGGCGGAGCCCTCGCAATGCTGTGCTCCTATGATTGCTTTTTGAGTTTGCGTTTGAGGTCTTTTGGAAGTTGAGAAAGGATCTGTTTGCCAGTCTCATCTTTCTCCTGGTTGGCAGAAAGACTGAGGGCAGGATCGGTAACATTGAGAGGAATGGAAGGACGGGCGGAAAGCTGGCCGGTAAGTTCACTTATCCTGGAATTGGCGGCTTCAAGGTCAAGCACTGCCTGGGCAGAGGTTTGCAATAAGGTTTCATGCTCTGCTTTCAAACCGACAAAAGATTCAGCCAAAGCTGAATTCTTTGTAGCCTGGCTTTCAAGGAAGGCCGTGATAGATTCAGCTTTCTGAAGCTGGGTGAAATCTGAAACATCCGCGAAAGATTCAGGATATGAAATACAGAGAGCATCAAAAAGAGTATTCAATGTATTATCCTGTTCAGCAGGAACCGGCAGCAAAGGATCTTCGACTGGTTGAACTGAAAAGGCTGTAAGGAAGGCGGCAAAGTTCTGTTTGATTTTTTCAGACAAGTTCATTTTGGAATTGGTTAAATAGTTTGAAAGGAATTCGACAACTGAATCAGGTTTGGAAAAGATCAGGTCCATGATCTTAGGGTTTTCATCAAGGAACTGAGTGGCGATTCCCGGAAATGTATTGGCTGAAAAGAGTCCATCGGTGGCAGCCGGTTCATCCACTATGTCGGTGGCACGGAGCTCTTTGAGGCGGAAGTATTCCTTTTCAACTTTTTCTCCATCAACCTCTTCTTCAAGGAATATTGATTCTCCGATCTCAAAGACTATGGAAGCTCCGAACATGTCGGGGTTCTTTTCTGCCATGTCGAGGACATAGGTATAAAGATCACCCGAGGGAGTGTTTTTAGCAGTGTCATCCAGGTGAAGATCGGCTTTGACCTGATCACCGTAATAGGAATAGTTTTTAAACCTGCCCAGGTAAGTTCCCAAAGCCTGGCTGCACATATTCGGGTGCCCGAACCTGGCTTTAATGCCAGCAGGTTTGGAAGCGGCATTGTCCACAATCTGCAGCAGGAAAGAACGATCCACAAATCCGTTATGACCTTTTGCCGGTCCTATCCTGGCAATGGTCACTCCCTGGATGATTCCCAGTTCCCTGTCGATGTTAGCGACAGGGGCTGAGAAAATTGGAGGAGTTGAGAAATAGCGGTGCATTATTTTACAGTTTTGGTAAGTTCAGATCCACCAGCCTTTTTACCAGCTTTAGGTTTTTTGGAGGTTTTGGAAGTTTTGGCGACAATACTGCGCTTTACATTTTTTGCCAGGTCAGCGCCAGAAAACTGTTTGCTTGAAAAATTTGATTTCATCCGAATGAGAATTTAGTGTTGATTAAAAAGTGGATTTCCCTGTACCATCTTTCGAGGTATGCGGTTTTCGCTTCACAACAACCGTTTTTGAGGAAGCTGTTGGCTTAGCTTTTTTTACCGGTTTTTGTTTTGCCTTTACCATCACTTTACGTTTTTCTGAAGTTCAGAACCAGCCTTACCTACCCCTTTTTTGGGAGTTTTAGGAGTGGATTTTGCCTTGATCTTTGAACCGGTTTTTACATTTGCTTTTGCCATGGTGAAAAGGATTAAGGATTGAAAACGGAGAATTACTTTACGTTTTTTGCAAGATCGGCACCACCACCTCTTGCTCTTTGATAAGGTTTGGATGCTTTTTGTGCAGGTTTCACCTTGGGTAATCCGGTGGTTTTGACGTTTGTTTTTGCCATTGGAATGTTAGATTTAAAGTCAAAACAAAGGTATATAATACTTAAAGTAATACTTTAGTAAACATTGGCAATTTAATTGCATATCAATATAATATATCCATATATTATGTAAATTTGTAAAACAATTTACAGGTAAGATTATGGATGCACCTAAGAGTCTGATTTTAGAGGAAATACAATCGCTTGCCGGAATAGATGCAAGCCGATTAATTGACATAGGATTGATACCTCCAGATCATGCACGGAAGTGGGTTGTGAAACAGAAATACTTTCAATTGGCAAAAACCGGGAGAAAGTATTCCGATATTAAAGAAGAATTGAGTGACGATTTTGGAGTGAGCGTGAGTATGATTGAGAAGTTGATTTACCGGAAATAAAATGTCAATCAATAGTCATTCGATAATTATGCGCTAGTTTCTCAAAACCACAATATATGAATGTAAATTGAATATGAACGCCCTATTTTAGGGTAAAATATGGGAACTATGAGCAAGACAATGACATCATTTAAACCCGGTGAAGGCGGTCGCCCTAAAGGTGTGCGAAATAAAATTAGCCGGGAACGTCAGGAAAAAATTGATGAGATACTTTCAATTGCTGATGATATGGTTGAAGAGGCTCTCAGGAAGCTAAAGCCTAAAGAGTTACTCGATATTTGGGTCGGGCTGACAGAATATGTGTGCCCGAAGCTTCAGCGGGTTACCCTGGATACTGAACCGGAAGATAACAAAATCACGAAGATCATCTTTGAGATTGTGCCGCCGGGATTACCAGGTGAAGGTATTGAGACCAAGTCAGAGTAATATGGAAAGAAAGGTCAGGGCTTCAGTAGTATTCTGGAAGAATCAGGCAGCGATCACAAAGATTGTGGTTAACCAGGGATCGAGCAGGTCGGGAAAGACTTACTCGATCCTTCAGCTTTTGATTATCATTAAAGCAAATGAGGAAAAAGATGCAGTGTTTACCATCGTCAGGAAGACCATGCCGTCGCTGAAAGCGTCGGCGATGAGGGATTTCTTTGAGATCCTGAAGAATGAAGATCTGTATGACGAACGGAACCACAATAAGACTGAAAATACTTATATGCTCAACGGGAACCTGTTCGAGTTCGTTAGTCTGGACCAACCGCAGAAAAAGAGGGGCGCGAAGCGCACGTATCTTTTTATCAATGAGGCGAATGAGCTGAGCCTAGAGGACTGGATACAGTTGTCGATCCGGACAGAGAAGCAAATCTTTATTGACTACAATCCGAGTATGGATGAGCATTGGATTTACGATCTTGTGATTCCGAGGAAGGATTGCACGTTTATCCAGAGTACCTACCTTGACAATAAAGAGTTTCTGCCGGCAGAGGTGGTGAAAGAAATTGAGCAGTTGAAATATGTTGATGAAAATTACTGGCGGGTTTATGGTCTTGGATTGCCTGGACAAATCAAGGGATTGATCTTCACGAATTGGGAGCAATGCGAAGCATTCCCAGCTGAGTGCAAGTGGGTTGTGTATGGGATGGATTTTGGTTTTTCGAATGATCCGACAGCGTTAATAAAAGTGGGTTTGTGCGGTGGTGATCTTTACCTGGAAGAATTGATTTATAGCCGTGGCCTTACTAACCAGGATATTGCCCTTTGGATGGGTGAACTGAATTTGCGCTGGGTGGATGAGGTTATCGCAGATAACCAACCGAAATGTATTTATGAGATTAAGAAGGAAGGGTTTAATGTCCAGGCTACCTTCAAGGGTAAGGACAGCATCCTGGCCGGTTTAGATATTATGAAAAGGTATAAGATCCATATTACCAAAGGATCTGTGAATCTGATCAGGGAGTTTAAGAATTATAAATGGAAGGAAGACCAGGCTGGTAAAGCAACTAATGAACCGATTGATAAGTTCAATCATGGGATTGATGCGGTCCGCTACGTCTGTTTGGCAAAGGTGATGGTTAATCGGAAGAGGATGGTGAAGGTGGGAAGGCTCTAAAGGCTGACGCTATGGCAAGTGCGGGAATAAATTATTACTAAACTTAACTGTCAGCCAGCACAGATGTATATAAAGATTTCAAATGTTACAACTAACACGCATACCCGTATTTGATATAGCGTTTATTACCATCAGCGCTATTCTGACTACCTAAGTTTGTCAGCTTTGTTTAGCAACTATCATTTGTTTTTTTGACGTATGGTAGGGCTTTTTCTTTAGCTCGCTTTCCCTTTCCCGATTACACTCTATTGCACTTTTTAATTGAACTTAGATCTTTTAAACATTGGAAATTTCCCAAATGCCAACTCGCATTAGTTTCTTTATCCCTTCCAAATTACTTAAATCTGATATGTATACTAATCTCGTTCGAACCTTCGACGACTCAAATATTTTCCGATTCATGCCGTCTTTAAATGACTCTTCATATTCTTTATAAAATCCTTCTAAATATTCTTCTGGGACTGATTTATTATCGTTTATCGCAAAATCGATATTTTTTTCAATTGCACTAGATTCAGGATCAAATCTGAACCAATTTGCATAAAAACCATGTGGTTTAATAATTCCTAAATCTTTAATTTCCTCTATACCCATTTCAGAAGGAAAAGGTCTTCCATCTTTGTCAATTTTAGTAGTCCAACCTATCGACTGGAATGCTTTAAAAAAATCAATTTGTTCACCGCATATTAGAAAATATGCCTTTCTGTTCGACTTAGATTCGGTGAATACTTTAAGTCTGAGAATATCATTAAGAATCCTTTGTTTTTCGCCTTCACCCTCAGTATATCCTTGCCTAGCATATTTAAATTCCATCGCAACTTCATGGCGGGCAGCATCCAACATTGCAAAAAATCTCAGATCAAATCTCTTCCCACTAAGGTTTGGATGCACTCTATCTAACCAAATTTCATCTAAACCTGACTTGGTTCCAATAAATTCTGAGACTGGATAAATAATAGAATTCTCAGCAAGTACATAACCGCGTTCCACTGCAGAAACATAATTAGACCAACTGTGGAGTGCCGT
>JAURYB010000190.1 GCA_030654075.1 Bacteroidales bacterium
TTGGATCTATTTCTATTACAGACGCCTCTATCTGGTTTATTTCCAGACGGGTAACAATGGTTACTATAATTTCGCAATCGGTCTTCACATCGAAACTGCCGGGCAGATATCCTCTTTCACCTTTATACACAGTAATGCCTTTACCTAAATCATTTACCAGCATAGCTTTAACCTTTTCGTGCTGCGATGAAATAATATTTACAGCAGTATATTGTTCAATACCATCTACAATATAATTTGTTGCCCTGGTAGCCGCGAAATACGTGATTAGCGAATACATAGCCGTTTCCAGTCCGAAATGGAATGCTGCACCTGCAAAAATAAACGTGTTAAATATCATAACGATTTCGCTGTTGGAAAAGCCTATTCTCCTCCTTGTGAATACGGCAATTACCTCAGCACCATCCAGCACACCTCCGCTCCGTATAACCAATCCGACGCCGGTGCCAATCAGTATGCCTCCAAAAATTGCTATCAGTAATTTATCGTCGGTAACTGACTTAAGATCAACAAATATCAAACCTATTGTAAGCAGGATAACTGCGATGGAAGTTTGAACAGCAAAGGTTTTTCCAATCCTTTTATAACCTAAATAAATAAAGGGCAGGTTAAATACAAAAATAAAAACACTGACTGGAATGTGTGAAATTTCGTGTAACAGGATTGAAATACCGGTAACACCACCATCCATAAACTGGTTGGGTATCATAAATCCTTTCATTGCAAATACAGCCATACCGCTGCCAATAAAAATCTGGAGCAGGCTTTTTGGATTCAGAACATTATCCCAATTAACAAAGTCACTTTTGTACTTTTTCCCCATAATTACACCCTTGATTTACAGTAATAGTAAATACTTTCAAATTTAATCTCGCTTTCCACGTCAAACAATCAAACATATTTCAATATGTGATTATGATTATTCAGATAAACTAACAAGAAAGGTTCAACAAAGTTTGAACGGATGTATATTTATAAATGGACGATATTATTTTCGTAAAACCGCCGGAGGATTTAAACTAATTAATGGTTCAGAAGTCATACCATTTCGAAAAGTACATTTGTTAAAATATAGTTAACAGTGTAAACCATTTACATTTTAACTACTTTTGCATACATTAATATTACCTCCATATCTTTATGACTCAGATTGAACAACCTTTAGGTAGAATGCTATCCGGCCTCGCGAAAGGCTATCTGCATCTGCTGAGGGCTAAACTTCAACATCTGGATATTGACAGGAATTATCATGCTTTGGTTTTAATCGAAAGTAAAGATGGAATCATTACACAACAGGAACTAGCGGTATTACTTGATACCGATAAAGTCAGCATCGTTCGTGTTATTGATTACCTTTCGGAAAAAGGGTATGTTCAGCGTATCCCAAACACAGAGGACCGTCGGAAACACAGCCTGTTACTTACCACGAAAGCTAAACTTGCAATACCGGGAATTAAACAATCATTTACTGAAATAAATGAAAAAGTATTGAAAGGGCTAAACAGCTCGCAGGTTTCGGAATTAGCTGAAACCATCAAAATAATTAAAAGCAACTTAAAAGAAAATATACAAGCCTTATGAAGTTAATGTTAATAATCGGATTGCCGATGATGCTGGCAGCGATGATTTCGTGTAAAAGCGAAGCAAAGGATAAAAACGCAACCAAAGAGAAACCTCCTGTGTCCGTTGAAGTAATTGTTGCGGCTAATAAGAGTTTCTCTTCCGATATTGAGGTAAACGGATCTGTTTTATCTGAAGAAATGATTGAAATTCACCCTGAAGCAGGCGGACGGTTGACCTATCTGAATATCCCTGACGGAGCAACGGTTAAAGCAGGAACAGTTCTGGCCCGGATTAACGATGCTGATCTTCAGGCTCAATTGCAGCAACAAAAAGTTCAGCTTGAACTAGCCGAAAAAACGGAACAAAGGTTAAATAAACTTCTTTCGGTAAACGGCGTAGATCAGGCTAGTTATGATGCTGCCCTCAGCCAGGTTAATTTATACAATGCCAATATCAATGTTCTGCGTGCTCAGATCGACAAAACTGTGATTAAAGCTCCTTTTACAGGTCGTCTCGGACTGAGGCTGGTAAGCGAAGGTGCCTATGTTTCAACTGCTACAGCCATAGGAACATTGCAGCAAACCGACAAGATTAAAATTGATTTTTCGGTACCTGAATCCTATCAGAATCTTGTAAAAATCGGAAAAACTGTATCCATCCGCACCAATTCTTCGAGTGAGGAAATCAAAGCTACTATTTCTGCCATAGAGCCACAGATAAACACAGCAACCCGGAATATTAAAGTACGTGCAAGGTTAAGCAAGGGAAATATCAGCCCGGGAGCCTTTGTTAAAGTGCTGTTAAACGAAAAACTGGAAGGGATAGTAGTACCTACCAATGCAATTATTCCTGATGCCATTTCGAGCCAGGTTCTTTTGGTAAAAAGCGGGAAAGCAGTAATTCAAAACGTTGAAACAGGAATCAGAAACAGCGATGTGGTTGAAATAACGGATGGGCTTAAGACTGGCGATACAATTATCGTAAGCGGAGTTTTATCTGTTCGGCCTAATGGGGCAGTTAAGATCAAAAAAGTAAAAAATGACTAGTATCACTTTTTAACCCACTCTAAGGTTTAAAACAGTGACGATTACTTTATTTAATAATTCTTTAAATTTCTGATCAACAGTATACAATGAATATATCTGAACTATCAATAAAAAGGCCAATCCTGGCGACTGTGATGAACTTGTTTCTCATCCTTTTCGGGGTAATCGGCTTCACATTTCTTGGCATCAGGGAGTACCCTGCCATTGACCCGCCGGTTATAACCGTAAGCACTTCGTATACAGGTGCAAATGCTGATATTACCGAAAGCCAGATTACTGAACCTTTGGAAAAATCAATAAACGGAATTCCAGGTATTCGAACCATTACTTCAACAAGTTCTGTAGGCAGAAGCAATATAAATGTCGAATTTAATGTTGATGCTAACCTTGAAGCTGCTGCTAACGATGTTCGCGACAAAGTAAGCCAGGCAGTAAGAAATCTGCCTCAGGATATTGATGCTCCGCCGGTTGTAACAAAATCGGATGCTAATAGTGATTTCATTATTTTGATGGCTGTACAAAGCCAAACCAAGAGTTTGCTCGAACTTAGTGATTATGCTGAAAACGTACTTCAGAATAAATTTCAGACCATTCCTGAAGTAAGTTCCGTAAATATAATCGGGCAAAAGAGGCCGGCAATGCGTATATGGATTGATCCTGATAAAATGAACGCGTATAAAATCGCTTTCAATGATATTAATAATGTACTTGACAAGGAAAATGTCGAAATTCCATCGGGTAAAATTTATGGCAACAAAACCGAGCTCACTATCAGAGCGTTAGGAAACCTTACAACAGAAAAGGAATTCAGGGATCTGATCATACGAGGTGACGAAAACGGGATAATCCGCTTAGGAGATGTTGCACAGGTTGAACTCGGACCTGAACGCTACGAGCAAAGCTGGAGGGTAAATGGGGTTAGCGCTGTTGGGGTTGCCATTACACCTCAGCCAGGTGCCAACTACATTAATATTTCCGACGAATTCAACAAAAGGCTTGCCGAAATTCAAAAATCTCAAAAAAGCGATATCACATTTACAACCCTGATTGACAATACGTTGAATGTGCGTAAGTCGCTCACCGAAGTAGGCGAAACGCTGGCTATTGCAATCTTATTGGTGATCCTGGTAATATTTTTCTTCTTCCGAAACTGGCTGATCGCGCTTCGACCCCTTATTGATATTCCTATTTCGTTGATCTTCACATTCTTCATAATGTATGTATCAGGATTTTCGATTAATATTCTAACACTTCTTGCCATCATCCTGGCTACCGGTTTGGTAGTTGATGACGGTATTGTGGTTACTGAAAATATATTCCGTAAAATCGAAGCAGGAATTCCGGTTCGTAAAGCCGCCATTGACGGCAGTAAAGAGATTTTCTTTGTTGTTATTTCCACTTCGATAACGCTGGCAATTGTTTTCCTCCCGGTTTTGTTTCTGGAAGGTTTTGTAGGTAGCCTGTTCCGCGAATTTGGTATCGTACTTGCCGTTGCGGTGTTGGTATCAGCTTTCGTTTCACTTACTATAACCCCTGTGCTCAATGTATTTCTAAACCGCAGAGGTGCTCAGCATGGGAATTTCTACAACAAAACGGAGCCTTTCTTTGCCGGAATGGAGAGTGGATACAAAAACCTGATCACTCGTTTCATAAAATACCGCTGGATATCATGGGCTGTTGTAGCTGCTTGTTTCGCAATGGTTTACTTTATTGGTACAAATCTGCAAAGTGAAATTGCACCACTCGAAGATAAAGGAAGCGTTCGTTTACAGATAACCGGTCCCGAAGGTGCAAGCTATCCTTTTATGATGGAAGCCAGCGATAAAGTGGTTGATTTCCTGATAGATTCAGTTCCTGAGGGTGACTTTTCCTTTGTTTCTATCCCAGGATTCGGCAGTGGCGGTGTAAATAGTGGATTCGGACGCATAGGACTGGTACCGGCTGCTGAACGGCAACGTACTCAGAGCGAAATAGCCCAGGATTTAGGGAAAAAGCTGGGCCGTTTCAACGATATCAGGATTTTCCCGATTGAGGAACAAACAATCGCTGTTGGTTTGGGCTCCAGGGGTTCACTTCCTGTACAATTTGTAATTCAAAACCTGGATTTCGAAAAACTGAGAACTATAATCCCAAAATTCCTGGAAGCAGCTAAAGATGACAAAACATTTCAGAATGTGGATGTCAACCTTAAATTCAACAAACCTGAAGTTGATATTACCATCGACAGGATAAAAGCCCGCGAATTCGGACTTACAGTTACTGATATTGCCGGTGTACTTCAAAATGCATATAGCGCACGCCGGCTTGCATATTTCATTATGAACGGCAAGCAATACCAGGTGATCAGCCAGGTTGGGCTCAAGAACAGGCAGGCACCGGCTGATATCTCGAATCTTTACGTCCGCAATAATAAAGGAGAAAATATATCACTGGCTTCGGTTACAAAAATGGAACCTAATGCTATGCCTCCATCCTTGTTTCATTTTAACAGGTATAAAGCTGCTACTATTTCTGCTTCGCTGGCTGAGGGCAAAACTATTGGGGATGGTGTTGATGCTATGCAGGCTATTGCTGATAAACTGCTTGACGAAAGTTACCAGACTTCCCTTAGCGGCCCGTCGCGCGATTATTCAGAAAGTTCTTCCAATACGGCTTTTGCTTTTATGCTCGCTTTGGTTTTAATATTCCTGGTTTTAGCTGCACAGTTCGAAAGTTTCAGAGATCCCCTGATCATCATGATAACTGTACCGTTGGCCATTGCGGGTGCTGTTTTAAGTTTATGGATTTTCAACCAAACATTGAACATCTTCTCACAAATCGGGATGATCATGCTTATAGGGCTGGTAACCAAAAACGGAATCCTTATCGTTGAATTTGCCAACAAAAAGCGAGATGCTGGTTTATCAAAAAGAAATGCTGTTATTGAAGCTGCTACCTTGCGTTTAAGACCAATTTTAATGACCAGTCTGGCAACATCATTAGGGGCTTTGCCGATCGCTTTAAGTCTGGGTGCAGCAGCAACCAGCCGTATTCCATTAGGTGTAGTGGTTGTTGGTGGAATTATGTTTTCATTGGTTCTGACGTTGTTTGTAATTCCGGGTGTTTACACCTATATTTCCGGTAAAAGAGAAGTACACGAAGAGGAAATGGAAGAGATTAGTTGACATTAATAATTCAAAGTTCAAAGTTTAAAGTTCAAAGTTAAGCTGATATCAATTAACCGATAACGATTGACCCAATAACGATTAACGAATAACCAATAACTGAACAAAAATGAATTTCAATATAAAAACCGCTTTCCTGATTATTGTATTGGCTCTTCCGTTTATTGGAAAGGCTCAGCAGCAATTTACACTCAGAAATGCAATTGATACTGCACTCCTGAATAATTTCGATATTCAGATAGCTAAAAATTACGTCGAAATTGCAAAGATGAACAATACCTATGGTGTTGCAGGCGGATTGCCTTACGTATCAGCCAATGCGGGCGATAACGCATCGCTAAGTACAATAAACCAGAAGTTTAACGACGGAACTGCTGAAACCAACATTTCGAACAAAGGAGAAAACGATGTTAATGCAGGTGTATCAGCCGGAATAGTATTGTTTAACGGTTTCAAAATAACTGCAACCAAGGAGAAACTGAACCGCTTGCAAAACCTGAGTGAAATCCAACTCAACCAGCAAATACAAAACACTATCGCTGATATCACAATTACATATTTTGATATCATCAGGCAGCAGAATTACCTTAAAATTATTCAGAACTCGCTCGATGTTTCCAGGCAGAAGATGGATATCATTAATGTGAAGAAAAATGTCGGAATGTCGGATGCAGTTGAGATTCTTCAGGCTCAGACTGATGTGAACAGTGCTGAGCAATTGCTGGTAATACAAAAGACTGTAATCGAGCAAAACAAATCCGACCTTTTGCTGCTTATCAATGCTAAAAAGCAGATGGAATTTTCAGTTGCTGACACGATAATTATTGATCAATCCCTTCAACTGGATTCAATTATCAACTACCTGAACCGTAATCCGCAATACCTGAGCGCTGAGCAACAGATATTGATTAATGAGCAAATCGCTAAAGAAGTTTCATCCCAACGCTATCCATCCATAAAGTTAAACGCAGGATACGATTTCTTCCAGTCGAATTTCAACAAAGGAACTATATCGATAAACCAGAATTATGGTCCGACGGCGGGTGTAAACGTGCAGATTCCTATTTTTAACGGAAATATTTATAAAACGCAAAAGGATGTAGCCAAAATCAATGTTTTTAATTCGAAACTGGAAAAGGAAAGCCTGCAGAATTCACTCACAACGCAGGCTATCAAAACATACCGGACATATTCCACAACCCTACAGCAAATAGAATCACAACGTAAAAACTTCGAAATGACCAAACAACTGGTTGATGTGGTAATGCAGCAGTTTCACGTAAGCCAGGCCACCATATTGGAAGTGAGAGCAGCTCAGACAAGTTTCGAAAACGCGGCTTATCTCCTGGTAAATTTGCAATTTTCGGCAAAAGTAGCAGAAATTGAATTAAAGCACTTAACCTATAGCCTGGGATTATGATTAAAATAAAGACTCACTTTTAGTTTGGTAATTATCTGATTTTTTTGACTAAACTGTTTTAGTAGGTTTCAGCTTGTTCATCTGTAATGCTGAGCGAAGTCAAAGCTCTCTTAACCAACTAATTTTGATCTTTCCTGAGTTAAACAGTGCATTTCGACTTCGCTCATTGTGACAGGAATACAAGTTATTAGTTTCTTAAGACTGTTTCTTAAAAAAAAGCAGACCGTCTTTAGATTTTTTTCTTCTTATAAAAACTTACAATAAACAGAATTCCCACGCAAAAAAACGGAAACGTAATCAACGCAATTATGCCAAGACTCATCCCAACGGAATGGTTCATTTCATAATTATGCATGAATATAAACGGACTCAGTCCCAAACCTAACAATGCAAATATTATCCCGCCAACAAGTTCCCACTTCCATGCAACAATAAGTATAGCCAGCAGGATAAATGACGGAATAAGATGCATAGCAAATGCCCCAAGTTGCTCCCAGATTGTGAGTCCCGGTGCAAAAGCATCAAGAGCGAACATACTAATAAAAAGGATAGCCAGTATGCAGATTATCCTTGGCAACCAATGAAAAATTCCGATGGATGTTTTCATAAAAGAAAGTTTTCTAGCAGAGGACCGGCTATTAATCGCTTTTTTTCTTCTGCCTATCGTTGATAGTCTGACCTGAATCAGCAGCTGACTCAAGTCGTTTGTTCTCATTCTCAAGAAACAAGCTCTTCTCTTTTTGCATTGCCTCATCTATTTGCTTGTCTATAAGCAATTCAAGGTATTTGTCTTTGTATTCTAATGAAGGCTTGCTATTTTCAGCCGCCTGACTTCGTTCCAAAAACCAGATCAGGCCCAGTGAAATAGAAACCAGTAATGCCAATGTGGCTAGTATAAGCGGAAGGAAATTGCGTTTAGAGCCGCGCCTGACAGAGTAGTCATCCTGGTTAGCGGGTATATCATACAATTCATTATCGGCCGAATGTACCGAAATACTAACCGGCAAATGCCTTTCCAGCAATTCTTCAAAATAATTGCCAATTGTGTCTTTAATCAGGTAGTCGAGCGCCTGGCGGGTAGTACCGTAATTAATATACCTGCTAAGTACAAGCAAGGTGAACTGAATGGTGAAAGATCCATGTTCCTTGTAATTTAAAAAGTAAACTTTTGTGCTGTCGCGTATAACAATACTTCGGTCGATATTGGTTTTCAGAAAATCCTGAATCGGATTCTCTGAACTGGTGCTTTTATTCCGCCTGTCTTCAAAACGTGTAATTTCCGAACGCAAGAGATCACCCAATTCATGAAATCCTTTATCCTTATCCTTTATCAGGATAGAATATTCGATTTCGCGAATTGTTAAAGCTTCATTATGTTTGCTGTGGGTCATATTGCCGGCAATCGGATAGTAATTAACGCTGATTCAAATAAATGTAATTCAGATCGATAATCATATTATGTCAGAATTCAGATTTCAGAATTTTAAATATTTAAGTTTCCTACCTCAACTCCTCATGATCGCCCTGGAAGCGAAAACCAAGTCTTTTACCGGTAGTCATTTTCATATTATCAAGGGTACTCTGAATATCGGCAACCGTAATCATTTTCATTGCATCGTAAGGAGGAGTCAGTAAGTCGAAGTTACAGGTATACCTGATGGCTGATTCAAGAATAAGCCTGACAGATTCACGGGTTATAACCGACGATTGAAAATTATTGTATAACTGTCCTACTTCCCTCTTGCCTTCAACAAAATAATGATTTTCACTATTTACAAAGATCCTGCCGATCATATACCCGAGATCATTCATTCGGTTATACTTGAAAGAATCAGCCAGGAAATTGAAGATCATAATCACTCCGCAATACGAACGGCTAGTATTTTCATGAATATAACTGGTTTTCATAACCTCATGGTCCCGCGAAAACTCAAAAACATTGGTATGCATAGTGAATATCAGTACATCACCACCAAACCTGAGTTCGGCTTCAAATTCCCCTTTGTCGTGGTATTCGAAAGGAATCTGCAAAGGCTCATTCCTGTATTGCTGCCGGTATTCTTCAGCCATTTCAGTAAGTACAGATTTGAATAACCTGAAAGATTCAAGAGTCTTTCGGTAAACCTCCTGTTTGAATGATGCTTTCCTCCTTAGTCCGGGAAAAAGTTCATCATTAGGTAAAATATCCATCATCGGTGCCGCAATTGTTGAGGATATAAATATACGCCAATATCTAAATCAAGATACAACTTACTTTCGGTATTTTCGCACAACAGCCTGTGCACAACTCACGCCATCCATTGCTGAAGAAACAATGCCACCTGAGTATCCTGCTCCTTCGCCACAAGGATATAATCCATCCAGATTAATATGTTCCAAAGTCTCTGGATTGCGTGGAATTCTGATCGGTGATGAAGTACGTGATTCTGTTCCCAGTATCACGGCTTCGGAAGAGTGATACCCATTCATCATTTTATCGAACTGCAGAAATGCTTCCTGTAATCTGCCTGCCACAAACGGTGGAAGAATTTCATGTAAAGGGGCAGAAACAATGCCGGGATTATATGAACAACCAGGCAAAGACGAGGAAACAACGCCTTTGGTAAAATCTGTAATCCGCTGAGCGGGTGCCGATTGGTTCATCCCGGCAGCACGCCAGCATGCATCCTCTACCCTGCGTTGCAATTCCAGCCCGGCAAAAGGTCCGTACTCCGAAAGGTAAGCTATATCCGAAGGATCGATTTGAACTACAATCCCTGAATTGGCATAAGGAGAATTTCTGCGGCTATTCGACATTCCGTTCACTACAACCTGCCCGGCTTCAGTTGCTGCCGGAACAATAATCCCGCCCGGGCACATACAGAATGAAAACACACCACGACCCTCAACTTGTTTCACAAGACTATATGGAGCTGCCGGCAAATATGGATCACGAGGGGATTGATGGTATTGAATGCTGTCGATAAGTGCCTGCGGATGCTCGGCCCGGACACCTAATGCAAAGCTTTTTGCTTCCAGCGCCAGGCCTTTTTTATGTAATAATTCGTAAATATCGCGTGCTGAATGGCCGGTTGCAAGTATTACTGCCTGGGCCTCGAAACGTTCACCGTTTTTATCTTCAACACCTTTTACTTTGCCATTCTGGATAATAATATCAGCGATTCGCCTGTTAAAATACATTTCGCCACCGGCATCAAGAATCGTCTGACGCATAGCTCCGATAATTGCCGGAAGTTTGTCAGTTCCAATATGGGGATGGCTGTCTATCAGAATATCTTCATCAGCGCCATGCGATACTAGCATGGCAAGGATTTCGCTTACATTCCCACGTTTTGTGGACCGGGTATAAAGTTTACCATCGCTGTAGGTACCAGCACCGCCTTCGCCAAAACAATAATTTGAATCAGGGTTAACAATATGTTCGCGGTTAATCTGGGCTATGTCGAACTTACGGGCCTTCACATCTTTTCCCCGTTCAATTATAATTGGCTTCATGCCGTTTTCCATCAGAGTGAGAGCGGCAAAAAGTCCGGCAGGACCAGCGCCAACAACTATCACAGGAATCTTCCGGCTAACATCATTATAACTTTTCCGAATAAACTTACGGACCTCCGTAGGCTGCTCGTCAATAAAAAGTTCGGCTTTCATACGGACTTTCACCTTTGAAGAGCGGGCATCAACTGATCTTTGCAGAGGATTGAGATGCTTGATCCGGCCAGGTTGGATACGAAGTACATGAGCAAAGGCAGTCTTCCATCCCGATGGGTCGGCAGCCTGTTTCGGGGTCATGGCGATTTCAATTTCTTTGCGCATGTAATATATTGAAAGTGATTTTAAGACGAGAATTCCAGCACAAAGTTATTGAAAACCAGGCATTGCTTTTACAAACAGATTGATTGAAGGAATGTTTAAGCCAGAATAGCAATAAATTACTCGAAAGTGAATGAAATCTGGAAAATTTTGGAACTCATGCGATCAATAGCACCGGTATAAATTGTATTATCCCCTCTCAGAATATCAAACAATCCGTACGACATGGATATTTCAGTTCCAAACTTAAAATAAGCTGTGTAAAAATCAAATCCAACTCCTCCCAAGGCATAAATATCTTTTCGGTTTATAAAGACATTAGCATCTGCGTTTTCCGTCTTTTTCTTGGAATTTGACGCAAGGTCCAGCGAATATTTTCCGCCAGCCAATATATATGGCCTCACATTGTGGATTCGCTTTGCTTTAAACCTGACCCATAAAGGGAATTCAACAAATGTTGACTGGATATTTTTACTCACAGTAAGCATCTCCGGTGCACTGCTCCTGTAATAATTTTTTATTGTATAATCCAGGTTTCTTTCACCAAATGTAAGCGAAGGCGTAAATCTCAAATCAAAATACTCTCCCAACCGGAGGTTCCCGATTATACCAATTACAAACCCAAAGGTAGGCGCAGCCTCAACGTTAAAAAGATTTGCGGAGTCACTGTTGTGATCGGGCATAGAATGTTCCAGATCATTGGTATAATAAAATTTATTCTGATAGCCAGGAGTCGTTTTCAGGGTGAACAGCATTTCATTTATGCCGAGCAGAAACCCAAAATGATAAGGTGCATTATCATAATCAGGCTTGTTTGGAACTTGCTTTGATTGCGAAAAAACCTTGCCAGTAAAGCAAAGCAATAAAAAAAGAATAAAAAATTGAGGAGTACGGAACATGAACATTTTAAAGTGGTGATAAAAAAACGGCGCAAGTCCTTATTTAGTATGCATATCAGCTTTATTGGGCAACATTTGTGAAAAAAGCCTCACTCAACCCTATTTTTTCCCGATATAAAGATTAGTGATCCCAAAGCTCAGACTGATAAATTCAGCCTGACTGAAACCGGCTTCCAACAATATTTGAATAAACTTTTCATCCTGGGGGAAAGCGGCTACCGATTCGGGAAGGTAGGTATATGCCGTCGAATCTTTGGATACCAACCGGCCTATAACCGGTAGGATAAAATGTGAGTAAAACCCAAAGAGTTGTTTTACCGGAAAATGCTGTGGTTTCGAAAACTCAAGTATAAAAGCGCGGGAACCAGGTTTCAACACCCTGCACATTTCACTCAATCCTTTTGGCAGATTTTCGTAGTTGCGAACTCCAAAAGCAACCATGGCGGCATCAAATTCAGCATCTCTGAAAGGAAGATTTTCAGAATCAGCCTTGAGCAATGTAATCATATTTCCCAGGCCAAGTTTATTCACTTTATCCTGCCCTATGGCCAGCATTTCCTCAGCAATATCAGTTCCCGTAATATTTACAGGATTTATTTTTGACGCAGCAATGGCGAGATCAGCAGTGCCTGTTGCCATATCGAGAATCCGGTTGGGACTATCCTGTGCCATTAGTTTGACCAGTTTTTTCCTCCACCCCTTGTCAATGCCCATCGACAGTAAATGATTCAATAAATCATAACGACCTGCAATATTATTAAACATAAGCTGAACCTGCTGCTTGCGGCCTGGAGTTTGTGTAATGGGAGGTTTGGACATGCTTTTGTAAGAATATTTTAGTTTTATTTTGCGGATATAAGAGTCTGATCTTTCAATTTGAAGTATTTTCTGTCATAATATTTCTGTAAGGCATTAGTTAACAACTTACTATACCAAATTTGCAGTGATATTAACAATTTCCGAATTGAATTAAAAAACATTAAACACAAAACACAAAATGTTAAAGTATCGCAAGCCCCCTTACTTTTTCATTCTTAATTTAATGTTATGTGTTTTTCATTACTTTTTAGTTCAGGCTTGTTCAGGTTAGGTTTCTGGAAAATGGATTCGGACAACTGATACCATTTCCTATTTTCAAATTTTCTATTTTCTATTTCCCTGGACCAAAAGTCTACAACTCAACTGTTGCTTCAGCCATAAGCCTGAATTTATCTACAGGCACTACACCTGCCTGTTCACAAACCAATCCGCCGGCAAGGTTTGACAAAGCAGCCATAAGAAAATGATCTGTTTTTGCTGCCAGGCAAAGCGCCGCAACACTGATAACGGTATCGCCGGCACCGGAAACATCAGCAATACTTCGCATCTCTGCCGGAATAATTTTCGAACTGGTTCCGTTCGAATCTTTGACACTGATAAAAATACCATGTTCGGATAATGTAATCATTACCAACTCTATATTCTGGGATTTATGTAGAGTTCCGGCAGCTTTATCAAGGCTTTCAATTGACATAGGGTCAACATCAATCTTCAGCCCTTCAACGATCTCTTTCAGGTTTGGTTTGAAAAGAGTTATGCCTTTGTAAGCGGTAAAATTCTTTTTCTTGGGATCAACAGCTACAGGTATTCCCTTTCCGGAAGCAATTTCAGCTACCCTTTCAATTACTTCGGGCGACAAAACACCTTTATTATAATCCTGCAGAATAATAACATCCGGTTTTTGTTCCGTGATCAGGTCAGAAATACATTTAATAAGATTGGTAGAATCATTTTCATCAAGGTCAGTATCAATTTCTTCGTCAACCCGCAGCATTTGCATACGATTACCGATAATCCTGAATTTAGTGGTTGTAATTCTTTCGCTGCTGCGGATAATCCCGTTGGTTTTCAGGCCCTCTTTTTTCATCAGGTCGAGAAGCACATCGCCTTGTTTATCATTGCCAATCACCGAACATAAAATAGCTTCAGCGCCGAGTGACCGGATATTTAACGCTACATTGGCGGCTCCGCCAAGCATATTATCCCTTTGCTTCAGTGCAACAACAGGTACAGGAGCTTCAGGTGAAATACGGTCAACTTTCCCAACCAGATACGAATCGATCATTACATCACCAATAACAAGCACTCTGCATGTATTGAATTTGTTGAACAGATGCCTAATTTCTTCTTCGGTAAAGATCATATTTTGGAAAAGTATTGATGTTATCAGGTTAAATTCAGGAAAATGTTATTTCAGTTTCGCCAGTGCTTCTTTAATCCGTTTAATGGCTTCCCGAAGATTGTCTTCAGACGTTGCATAAGAAATGCGGATACAATCAGGAGATCCGAATGCCACTCCCGGAACTATCGCAACAAAAGCTGTATCAAGAATATAATCGCATAAATCTGATCCTGAAAGAATTACTCTATCTCCAACTGATTTACCAAAGTAGGAAGTAACATCAGGGAAAAGATAAAAAGCTCCGTCGGGAACGTTTATTTTAATACCTGGTGTCTCATGCAATAAGCTTATGGCAAGGTTACGACGGTATTTAAACGCTTCAACCATCATTTTTATTTCAGGACTATCAGCAGGATTGGTATTCATTGCAACGATAGCTGCCCGTTGGGTAATAGAACACGTTGCCGAAGTAATTTGTCCCTGGAGTTTGTCACAGGCTTTCGCAATTTCCTTATTTGCAGCCATATAACCAAGACGCCATCCAGTCATTGCAAAACCTTTGGAAAGCCCGTTAATCAGAATAACCCTGTCGTGTATATTTTCGAATGAAGCTATACTTTGATGCTTACCGTTAAAATTTATATTTTCATAAATTTCGTCGGAAATAATAAATACCTGGGGATGAAGCGCAAACACATCGGCAAAAGCTTTAAGTTCGTCGTAAGTGTATACAGTTCCGGATGGATTACATGGACTGCTGAACATAAACACCTTGGTTGCTGGTGTAATAGCCGCTTCAATTTGCTCAGGAGTAACTTTAAAATCAGCCTGTATACTGCCTTCGATGAAAACACCTTTGCCACCGGCCAGCTTGATAATCTCCTTATACGAAACCCAGTAAGGAGCTGGAATTAATACTTCATCACCAGGATTAACCAGGCTAAGTATGGCGTTTGCCAGGGATTGCTTCGCTCCGGTTGAAACAACAATCTGTTCAGCTACATAATCCAGTCCGTTATCGCGTTTCAGCTTGTTGGCTATGGCCTGCCTGAGTTCGGGATATCCCGGAACTGGCGTATAATGGGAATAATTCTGGTCAATTGCTTCTTTAGCTGCTTCCTTAACATGATCGGGAGTATCAAAATCGGGTTCGCCGATACTTAGATTGATGACATCAAAACCTTGAGCACGGAGCTCGCGACTGCGACGGGTCATTGCCAGAGTTTCTGATTCGGCAAGCAGGTTAATCCTGTCTGACAAGTAGTTCATTGTTATTTTATTTAGACAACATGACTGGCAAAAGTAGAAAAATTATTTACGTTAAAATGTTTTTGGAGTATCTATTGTTAACTAAATAACATTAAGTACATCTACCAAACTATAATACAGTATAATACATTCCTATTTCCGTCAAATATCTCTACAAATATAGATTAGCGTCAAACTTAAAAAAGCATTTATATTAAAGTAACAAGAAACTGACTTTTATTAAAAAATAGTCCGCGTTCTTTTTTTTGCTGCGTACAAAGTCTAACAAACATAAATACAAAATGTTACGATGTTCAAAAAATTAAGGAAATAATTATTCTGAAGCTAAAATGTTACTCATTTTATAATGAGAAGCAATAGATTTCCATATTCCTGGTTATAAGTTTAAATACAAATGTATTTTTTACGAAATTTGTCCATATATATTCTAAGCTATGTTGGCATTATACGAATTATTAAAATACACGATTCCATCATTGGTTGTGCTAGCCACGGCCTATTACCTGTTGAAAATGTTCCTCGATAAGGAAACCGAAAAAGCACAGATGCAAATGCGGCTCGACGTTCAGAAGATAAGTATGCCTATACGGATGCAGGCTTACGAAAGACTTGTTTTACTGCTCGAACGTATTGAACCGGCCGGTTTACTTGTACGGACCAATCTACCAGGCATGAATGCGTCACAATTGCAATCAGCACTTGTTCAGTCAATACGTTCTGAATTTGAGCATAATCTTTCACAACAATTGTATGTATCGACCAAAGCCTGGGAAATGGTACGCAGTGCGCGCGAAGAAACTATTAAGCGCATAAATACAGCTGCCATGAAACTAACTACCGAGGCTACTTCGACTGACCTGGCGAGCCTTATCCTTATCAATGACATTGATGCTGAGCAGTCAGCTGTAAAAGGCGCTCTCGACCTATTGAAATCTGAAGCAAGAAATAACTTCTTCTAAAAAGGTTATTGATTTTTATACTATTTCCTTTGGCTTAAGCCAACGGGAATACCATCGTAAAGAGTGTGATTATTTCTTCATTTGGGAAATAGATTGATTTCCAGTTATTCATCTTTGCAGAAATGATTCGATCTGCATTCGAACCATTGAGCGTTCTATTTGTTTAGCTATTTGACAAAATAATTAAACAATGCAACGATTCGAATATACTCAGTTTGTACCTGCCAGCCTTGATGTGGTATGGGATTTCTTCTCATCACCTGCTAACCTTTCAAAAATTACTCCTCCCGAAATGGGATTCCTGATTACATCGCCAGAGCAATCGGAAATGTATGCCGGCATGTTTATTACCTACAAAGTTAGCCCTGCGCTAGGAATTAAACTGGATTGGGTGACAGAAATTACTGAGATAAACAACAGGAAATTCTTTATTGATGAGCAACGAAAAGGGCCTTACAACATCTGGCACCATGAGCATCATTTTAAGGAAGTTGACGGTGGCGTGGAGATGCATGATATACTCTATTACGATGTTCCATTTGGTTTTATAGGTGCAATCGCCAATATGGTTTTCGTTCGCAATAAAGTGAAACAGATTTTTGCGTACAGGGAGAAGCGGATAGAAGATATATTCCCATCAATCAAGAAATAATTGATGCAGTTTCGGTTCACTAATTCCCAAATTACCAATAATCAGAATTCCCAGGAATTAATTTACTACAATTCTACTGTATTGGCGCTTAAAATCCTTGTAGTTTTCGCAAAAAACAAAAAAATGCCTTTCAGCATTTTTAGTTCCAAATAGGGAAATTATTTTAAATTCGGGAATGAAAATTATCTGTTTACAAGATGAAATGCGTTTCAATCATACCTGTCTGATTTTCAAATTATTCAGAACATTTCATAGTAATTCTAAGGCAAGTCAAAATTGCATACCCTAAAAACTAAATATTTCTGATATAGCGAATAGTATGATTCACAAACTAGTTGAGAACAAAATCACTATCAGAAACTTCTATTTCCAGATCAGCGCCAACCAGTTCGGCCAGCCATTTGCAATCACGTTTGATAATCAGCCGGATTTCGGTAAATCCTAAAACAGGGAATTTGAGTGTTGCCAGCATAACTATAAATTTTAATGTTAATACTTGATTTATGAAACATAAACGTTAATCTGAACTTATTATTTATCAACATGTATGTAAAAAGTAACTTTTCACATATTTTGTGAATTTCCGTTCAATTATGTTAAAATTCTTTACAATTTCTCAACTATAAAAATGAAACTACGAAAAGTATGCCATACTTAAAAATCCTTCGGTGAAAATGCAATCATTAATACTGGTTTTAATAAATATTAAACTGAACAAACTTCTGATGTCCTTCGTTTTATTATCTTTGAGTTAATTCTTTCATACATATTATTTTGCTTCAAATGAAGTAATTATGCCACATTATTATACATTGGGTAGCATCCCTCGCAAACGTCATACACAATTCCGGAAACCTGATGGTGGTCTTTATTCCGAACAACTGGTAAGCACCGAAGGATTTTCAGATGCGTATTCAATCACCTACCATGTCCATCCACCAACAATGGTCAAATCCATTGAGAAACCTTACAATGTTGCACCCGAAATTGCAGTATTAAACAATGCGCAACACCGCAGTTTGCAGGGTTTTTCGGTCAAACCTGAAAATGATTTTCTTCAAAGCAGGGTTCCGGTGCTGGTAAACAGTGATTTGTATATTTCGCTGGCAGCTCCACGGCAATCGATGAAGGACTATTTTTACCGCAATGCTTCGGCTGACGAACTTCTCTTTATCCACGAAGGTGAAGGCACCTTACACACGATGTATGGAGAAATCCCTTTCCGCAATGGCGATCATGTAGTAATTCCACGAGGAGTGACTTACCAGGTTGAATTCGAAACAGAGCAAAACAGGTTGTTTATTGTTGAATCTTTCACTCCCTTCAGATTTCCTAAGCGTTATGTAAATCATTTTGGCCAGTTACTTGAACATTCACCTCTTTGCGAAAGAGATATACGCACGCCCAAAGACCTTGTTACCCACGACAAAAAAGGAGATTTTAAGATACTGATCAAAAAGAATGATATGATTTTCCCTTACCATTTTGCCACACATCCATTTGATGTGATTGGCTGGGACGGTTGCCACTACCCATGGGCTTTCTCAATTCATGATTTTGAGCCTATAACCGGAAGGCTGCATCAGCCACCGCCGGTTCATCAGACACTCGAAGCAAATAACTTTGTGATGTGCGCTTTTGTGCCCAGACTTTATGACTACCATCCTGTTTCTATTCCTGCTCCGTACAACCACAGCAATGTTGATTCGGACGAAGTGCTTTACTATGTTGACGGAGAATTTATGAGCCGCAAGCATGTGGATCGCGGACAAATTACTTTACATCCGATTGGCCTTGTTCATGGCCCTCATCCGGGCGCGGTTGAAAAGAGTATAGGCATGAAAGAAACTCATGAATTAGCCGTAATGGTTGATACATTTAAACCATTGAAACTTACCAGGCAGGCAATGGAAATAGAAGATAAAGATTATTATAAATCGTGGATGGAATAGTTAAAGAGTTTCATGTTTCAGAGTTTCATGTTTCGAAGTCTGATTGTAAAATATCTTGAAGTTTCATTAATGTTAGAAAAACACATCAGCCTTAGCAACAAATCGTTTTTTTTAATACCATTCTGTAACACTTAATTCACTTAAGAATAACAACATGAAAAAACTTACCTTCCTTTTTCTGCTTGGCATTTCTTCTCTTTTTACAATTGGCCAATCAGAAAACAAAGTAGTCATCGGAACTATCGACTCAATTCATTCTAAAATATTAGGCGAACAGCGAAAGATATGGGTTTATGTGCCTAATAGCGGGCCTGATGGAATTTACTCAAAACAGCGTTATCCCGTTGTTTACCTTCTGGATGGAGATGCACATTTTTATTCAGTTGTCGGGATGATACAGCAACTAAGCCAGGTGAATGGGAATACTATTTGCCCTGAAATGATTGTTGTTGGAATTCCAAATACAGACAGAACAAGAGATTTAACACCTACTCATATCACCTCAGACTTACCGATGATGGACAGTGCTTCATCCGTCCATTCAGGAGGAGGTGAAAAATTCATATCCTTTATTGAAAAAGAATTGATCCCTCAAATTGATTCAATCTATCCTACTATGCCCTATCGGATGCTGATCGGTCATTCTTTTGGAGGATTAACGGTAATAAATACTATTGTTCATCACACAAATTTGTTTAATTCCTATGTCGCTATAGACCCAAGTATGTGGTGGGACAATTACAGGCTTTTAAATGAAACAAAAGCGGCACTGAAAACAAAAGACTTTAAAGGAACTTCATTGTTTTTAGGAATAGCCAATACCATGCCCGACGGAATGGATACGTTAAAAGTTAAAACAGATACAACACTGGATACCAGGCATATCCGTTCAATATTGAAATTAAACTCTTACCTAAGCACAAACAAACAAAACGGGTTAAAAAGCAAATCGAAATTTTACAATGAGGATGATCATGGCTCGGTGCCGCTGATTGCAGAATACGATGCACTTCATTCTATTTTTGATTACTACCCATTGAAGCTTACCAGGAGTGAATATATGAATATGAACAAAGATGTAATTTCCAAAATCGAAAAGCACTTTGAAGTTGTTTCTAAACAACTGGGTTATACCGTAAAACTGCCTGAAAGTATGATCAATAGCATAGGTTATCAAACACTTGCAACCAAAAACTATGATTTTGCGGAGTATCTTTTCAAACTGAATATTGCCAATTATCCGGAAAGCGCAAACACCTATGATTCACTTGGTGATTTATATGCTGCCAAAGGAGATAAAGATAAAGCAATAGTCAATTACAAAAAAGCATTGTCAATACATGAATTACCAGATACAAAATCAAAATTAGAGAAGCTTCAGAAAAAATAATTAGAAATTCTAACAACTGAATAAGAAAGAAAATGGCCACTAACGACTTTCTCCCAATAAACGGGACTGACTACGTAGAGTTTTACGTTGGAAATGCCAAACAAGCTGCTCATTTTTATCAGACTGCCTTTGGATTTCAGCCCTTGGCGTATGCGGGTTTGGAAACCGGGCTTACCGATCGCACATCCTATGTTTTGCAGCAAGGCAAAATTCGCTTCATACTTACTTCCGCACTAATTCCTGGTTCCGATATTGGCGAACACGTTAAGCAACACGGTGATGGAGTTAAAGTGGTTGCATTGTGGGTTGATGATGCCCGGAAATCCTTTGAAGAAACAACAAAACGGGGTGCAAAACCATATCAGCATCCAATAACTGACAAAGATGAGAATGGTGAAGTTGTTTTGTCAGGGATACATACCTACGGCGAAACTGTTCATATTTTCGTTGAACGGAAAAATTATACAGGTGTTTTTCTTCCTGGTTATGTGAAATGGGAACCTGAATACCGGCCTTCGGATGTTGGATTAAAATATGTGGATCACATGGTTGGCAATGTCGATTGGGGACAAATGAATACCTGGACTGAATTTTATGCCAAAGTAATGGGATTCAACCAACTGATTTCTTTTGATGATAATGATATATCGACCGAATACACTGCATTGATGAGCAAGGTGATGTCGAATAACAATGGGTATATCAAATTCCCTATTAATGAGCCTGCAAAAGGAAAGAAGAAATCACAGATTGAAGAATATATTGACTATTACCGTGGCTCAGGCGTTCAGCATGTTGCTATGGCAACCGACAATATTATGATCACAGTGGGTGAACTGCGAAAAAGAGGCGTTGAATTCCTTACTGTGCCTGATACGTATTACGAAACTGTTTCGGAGCGTGTAGGATTAATTGATGAGGATTTAAAAACTTTGCAGAAACTGGGAGTTCTTATCGATCGTGATGATGAAGGGTACCTTTTGCAATTATTCACAAAACCTGTTGAGGACCGTCCAACCGTGTTTTATGAAATCATACAGCGTAAAGGAGCCAAATCGTTCGGTAAAGGTAATTTTAAAGCTTTATTCGAGAGCATTGAACGGGAACAGGCGAGGCGGGGAACTTTGTAGTTTACGAGAGTTTGAGATTTTTGAGGGGACAAGGTGACGGAGAGAGGGAGAGAGAGGGGGAGAATGAGGAGAACCTTTAACCTTTAACCTTTAACTTTAAACCTTAAACTTTGAATTTACCTATTAATAAAAAATAAAAACCCACACTCTGAAACAATGAAATCCTGGATTGAGATAGAAGCAGATAGTGATTTTTCAATGGAGAATATTCCTTTTGGAATAGGATTAATTCAGGGAAACGGAAAGTGCATTTGTACGCGGATAGGCGATACCGTGATTGACCTGGCTGGAATGGCAAGGCTTGGCTACTTCGATCATCTTGGATTCAAAGTCTCGGATTTTGAAAAACCAGTTCTGAACGATTTTATCTCAAAGGGTAAAAAATCAGCATCTAGAATCCGGACTATAATTCAGGAATGTTTTATGGAAAGCAACAGTAGTGATTCCGATATGGCGTTGATCAAACAGATGGCTCTTCACAATGCTTCTGAAATTCAAATGCTGATGCCAGTCCTGGTAGGAGATTATACCGACTTTTACTCGAGCATTGAGCATGCCACCAATGTTGGGATGATGTTCCGCGATCCGGCTAACGCATTGCTGCCGAACTGGCGGCATATTCCTGTTGGGTACCACGGAAGGGCTTCGAGTATTGTTGTTTCAGGTGCTGAAATTCACAGGCCAAAAGGCCAGATCAAACCGGCAACTTCTGAATTCCCGGTTTTTAGCCCGACAATGCAGTTAGATTTCGAACTGGAAACGGCCTTTGTTATTGGGAAGGAAAATCCGCTAGGCGACAGTATTTCAACTGCTGAAGCTGAGGAGTATATTTTTGGGATGGTGCTGTTCAACGATCTTTCAGCCCGTGATATTCAAAGCTGGGAATATGTGCCTCTGGGACCCTTTCTTTCAAAAAACTTTGCTTCAGTAATTTCACCCTGGATTGTAACTTTGGATGCGCTGGAACCATTCAGGTGCAATGGACCTGGACAGCAGCCGGAAGTTCTGCCATATCTGCAATTTGATGGCGAGCGCAATTTTGATATCAATCTCCAGGTCCGGATCAAACCCGAAAACAAAGAGGAAACAATTGTCAGCAAATCGAATTTTAAATACATGTATTGGAATATGAGCCAGCAACTTGCACATCATACAATTAATGGATGCAACATGCGGGTCGGAGATCTTTGCGGAAGCGGAACCATAAGCGGACCCGATGCAGAAAGCTATGGCAGCATGCTTGAACTTACCTGGAAAGGAACAAAACCAATTGCAATGCCTGATGGCAGCGAACGTAAGTTTATTAACGATAATGATACAGTAATAATGCGTGGCTTTGGCAAAAAAGACGGAATCAGGGTTGGTTTTGGCGAAGCAAATGTTAAGATTTTGCCAGTAAAGTAGAAGTGAAATAGAAAATAGTTAATAGAAAATGGTTAATAGTTTACCATATTCCCCTATATCCTGACCATTTTCTATTTTCTATTTTCCATTTTTCCAATAACCTTTAACTAATTACCCCATGTCAATCATAGATCCCTCCAACATTCCTCCCCATATTTTACACCGCAACCTGCTGAGTGCCATAGCTCCGCGCCCCATTGCTTTTGCCAGCACCATTGATAATATGGGAAAGGCAAACCTCTCTCCATTCAGTTGTTTTAATGTTTTTGGAGTCAATCCAAGCACATTGATATTTTCTCCTTCGCGAAGCGGTCGGACCAACGAATTAAAGGATACATACCTCAATGTAAAAGAAGTTCCGGAGGTAGTTATCAATACCGTTACATATTCCATGGTTGAGCAGATGAACCTTGCCAGCACAGAGTTTCCTCGCGGTGTAAATGAGTTTTTCAAGTCAGGCTTCACCCCTATTCTATCTGAAAAAATTAAACCTTTCAGGGTAAAGGAATCGCCGGTTCAGATTGAATGTAAAGTACGTGAGGTTATTGAAACCGGGACTGGTGCAGGATCAGCAAACCTGATTATTTGTGAAGTTTTATTGATTCATGTAAATGATAATGTCCTGGATAAAACAGGAATGATTGATTCGCGAAAACTCGACTTAGTTGGGCGATTGGGGTCCGATTACTATGTAAGAGCATCCGGGCGTGCTCTTTTCACAGTTGAAAAACCAGGAAGTAAAAATGCCATTGGTGTTGATTCACTTCCGGAAGATATCCGGATGAGCACTGTGCTTACAGGAAATGATCTTGGAAAGTTAGGCAGTATTCAGTCGGCACCAACAGCTCATGAAATAGAGAAATTTATATCATCACCAGTTTTCAGAACGATTACCGCAAAATACAGTGGAAACATCGGGAAGATCAGAGAGGAATCTCATAAACTCGCTCATGAAATGATCAGTATAAATGAAATAAAGGATGCTATCCTATTATTAATGGCAGCAAGCAGCCTGGATGTCAATGATTTGTAAAAAGACTCATCCCGTTTTTAACCAAATTTTGCATTTCTTCATCTTTATCTGAGAGAGTTTTCAGAAAACCAACAATTTCGCTTGTCAATTCAACCCTATCATTATTATTCTTTAACAACTCAACTATTTCCAGAGGCAATAACCATTCATCCGGATATTTAAGTTTCAGAATTTGCCAAATACCTGCAAGAGCGTCACTTTTCCCCCCGTTTTCGCGTAAAGACCTCACGGTTTCGTATAATTCATGAAGCTGTAGTGTCTCAGTTGAATATTTAATGTGATGCGTCTTTTCTTTTGGCGCCGGATATTTCAATCCGAAGGCGTCAGGATCAGCAGGACCTGAAAATGCTGAAATTATTTTCTCCCCTACCGCCATATCGTAAACGCCCCATTCAGGTCTAAATAGTATCTTATTCAAATAAATTACAGTGCATTCCAGGAATGAAAATACCAGGTTACGACCTTGCTTCCTGATTATTTTTTCAAGTCTTCCCTTGACCTGCACTCCGCTGGTGAATTCCAGGAAAAGTTCGTTCCCGGTTACAAAGTGATTCAAGAAAAGCTCACCTCCACTCATTGTTTCGATATTTCCACTGATGCCTTTAATTATTCCAACAGGGGAACCAAATCCATCCTTATGATTCCTGACGCCTTGTCCTTCCAGTTGATGATTATCAAACGAGAGCATTGAAGGTCCTTCAAAGCCCAGGTAAACCGGTTCATTATTGTCCTCAACTATTTTAACCAGTTTCCCGGAAACCTGTACTCCTGAACTATATTCTACAGTACATGTCGCGCCTGAATTCAGCGCTTTTTTCAGGCTTTCAATTCCTCCTTTCCGCACGGCCATTGTCTCAAGATATTGCCCCAAAACCAGGTTAAGATGCTTGAAATCAGGAGTCACAAAAAGCTGCGGCTGCTGAGTGGTAATATCAAAAGAATAGTTTTGAGCATCTATTGAATATGGAAGTTTTTTGACTTTTGGTTTCAGACAATTATGACTTTCGCCAATGGATGAGAGTAGTCCTGCACCATAGATTTTGGGGTTTTCAACGGTTCCTATAAGTCCGTATTCCACCGTCCACCAATGAAGATTGCGAAGCAACGCCATTTCAGAAGGAGTTTTCTGCAATTTCGACAAATGATCCAGTTCGGCTTCTGCCTTTTCAATTGCCGCAAATGTTGTATTGGGATCCGCTTTAAGAATGGAGAGATGCCGGATTGCCTCATACATCTTTTGATCATACTTTGACGAAAAAGCCTTTGTCCCCGCCCGGCCGAAATCCCGCAGGTAATCAGAATACTCTTCATCAGCAATTATGGGAGCATGACCGGCTGCCTCATGTATAATATCAGGAGCTGGAGTATATAAAACCTGGTCGATCGGCCTGATATCAGCTGCAATTACCAGTACATTGTGAGCCTGGAATTCCATAAACGCAACCGGTGGAATAAATCCATCCACGGCAACAGCAGCCCAGCCGATTTCCCTCAAAATGCGGTTCATGCCATACATATGAGGAATGCTATCTGTACTGATCCCGGTACGCTTAAGTCCTTCCACATAGGAAGAATGAGCAACGGCAGGAAGATACTTCACATTCTGCCTCATTATATATCGCCACACTGCCTGATCCTGTGCCGTATAATTGGGGTATGGCTGGTCAATTATCAGGTTATGCAAATGAAGAGGAAGCCTGTCAAGAACGTCATTACTTTCCATAGAAGGATTTATTGTTCACACAAAACCAGTACTTTTGAAAATCTTTCGATAAATGATATTAACAGACATTAAACACTTAAATAACACAATTGATTTTGCCGACATCTATTATTTATATTGCCCTTCCTGTAATGAATGAAATGGAACGCCTGCCATTGCTCATCAAGGCTATTATGGAACAGACTGAACAACATTTTCAACTGGTGGTATGTGTTAACCAACCGGATAGCTGGTGGAATGAACCTGAACATTTACATGTTTGCGAAGAGAACAAGTTAACTATCAGCTATCTCGAATCGCTGGAGGACAGAAGAATTGAAATTATTAACAGATCATCGCCAGGAAAGGGATGGCTGCCCAAAGCACATGGAATTGGTGTTGCCCGCAAACTTCTGATGGATCATATTTCGAAAATTGCAAATGAAAATGACATCATTATCAGCATGGATGCCGATACTGTTTTTAATAAGGAATATTTTTCATCAGTTGTTGAAAATCTGAGGATTAACCCGGCTGCATCAGCCATTTCTATCCCTTATTACCACAAACTTACTTACAATAATGAGCTGGATCGCGCTATGCTTCGGTACGAGATTTATATGCGTGCCTTTGCCATCAATATGTGGCGTATCCGAAGCCCGTATTGTTTTTCAGCACTGGGATCAGCAATTGCAATGCCGGTATGGGCTTACAGGGCAGTTGGAGGAATGACACCGAAACTGAGTGGCGAAGATTTTTATTTCCTTCAGAAAATAGTAAAAACGGGTCGATTACTTCATTTCAATGGCGAAATTGTGTTCCCTGCTGCCCGCTTATCCGACAGGGTTTTCTTTGGTACCGGACCAGCATTAATTAAAGGAATTGAAGGCGATTGGAGCAGTTACCCGGTTTATAATTACCGGCTTTTTGATAAGATTGCTGAAACTTACAAATTATTTGGGCCACTATATTTAAAAGATATTGCGACTCCGCTTGATGACTTTCTTATTCGGAGATTCAAGGAATTGCCATGGAAAGCATTGCGGCTTAATTTTAAATCCCAGGGGCATTTTATCCGGGCCTGTCACGAAAAAATTGATGGACTCCGTATACTTCAGTTCCTGAAGGAAAGGCAGCTTCCGGATGAAAAAATCAGTGAAGAGGCGCTTTCAGAGCTTTTATTGCTCTACAAAAAACAGTTTTCTGAACTAGTTTCTGAATTAAATACAAAAGTTGATTTTGCGCTAACCTCCGTTGCTGAACTTGACCATATCCGTGATGTACTTTTCGAAATTGAAATGGCCTACCGTAAAATTCACTGGAATGATTTTACAGGCTTAACAACGATGTATAATTAGATCATGAAAAAACCGACTGCTCTCTGAAAGACCTGTCAGCGACTAGCTTTAGTTTTGTTTAATATTTTTTACGTTTCATTAAACAATATTAATAAATTCTTGTTGTTTCCTAAAACTAAATAACATGAAAGCAATAAGTCTCAAAATAGCGCTCTTACTCTGCTTAGCTTTGGTATCGTATAATCCAGCTTATACGCAGGTACAGGTTATTTCGCCCAATGGAGGCGAAACATGGGTTTCAGGAGATTCAACCCTAATTCAATGGAGGAACCTGGGGCAACCCGGTGATTTTACAATCTTTTATACCTATGATAACGGAATCAACTGGTTTAAGCAGTTTAATATAAAAAGCATTACCGGTTTGAATGAGTTTAAGTTCGTGCCTGATTTTTCCCCTAACGATCAGGCAAAAATCCGGATCAGCAGTAATTCAAATCCAGCTTTAACGGATGAAAGTGACAATGTTTTCTCTGTTAGACTTATTGATAATTATATTTACGGTCCTTATACCGGCCAGGTATTTTATTCCGGGTCACAAGTAAATGTTCAGTGGTTTAGTAATTCGAAACCGGTCAATATAGATCTGTCATCGGACAGAGGGATTACCTGGACGCAGGTTGGCACAAATGTGAATGGAGAATCTTTTAAATTCACGGCACCAGCAATTAACTCAACCCAGTGCAGGATAAAACTTACTGATGTCACAAACCAGTATGTTGTTAGTAAAAGCCAGGTTTTTTCTATTTTGTCTGCACCTGTGTTAACAGTATTAAGTCCGAATGGTGGTGAGGAGTGGATTTTTAAAGGCAATAATGCTATTTCATGGAGCGGTTCGGGTATTTCATCCTATGTGGTAATTGATTTTTCGCCGGATGGTGGTACTACCTGGCAAAATATCGGTTATGGAAACAGTTCTTCAACCGGGGGTTCGATTACTGTCCCGACTCCTATAGTATCAACGGTGAATGCATTGATCAGAATTTCAGATCCTGATACGCCAACCTCATTTGATGTCAGCAATGCACCTTTTAAAATTACAATTCCTTCGTTCCCTGTTTATGCACCTAAGGCCGGCATGACGTACTATACGAATCAGCCCATAGGTGTAATGTGGGATTCGTTTGACTCAGCACAGGTTAACGTACAGATTTCCATTGATAATGGAGTCTCATTTACTACTGTCGGATCAAATTTGCCAAAGGATCAAAACTACTATACTTTTAATGCCCCTTCAACTCCATCCCAGTATTGCATTATTAAAATTGTAAGCAATATTGATCCATCTGTGTTTTCACTTAGCCCTGTCTTCTTCATTGTGAATACTCCTGTGCTGACACTTTTAAGTCCCGCAGGAGGAGAGTTGTGGGACAATGATTCCACGTATTCCATTACCTATTCATATACGGGCGCAATTCCTCAAAACACATATTTGTCATTTGATTTCTCATCGGATAACGGACAAAACTGGACAAACATAGGTTGGATCAGCTATGCCGAAAATTTCAACACGTATAGTTGGAAAACACCCGGACAAATCTCCGGATCATGCCTGATAAGAGTTTCAGATTACTATTATCCATTCATAGCTGATACAAGTAAATCGGTATTCTCCATTCTGGAAATTCCTTCTATTGATATATGCATGGTCAGTGTTGATTCTGTTTCGGGTAAGAATACCATTGTTTGGAATAAAGTACAGAATAACCTGATCTCAGAATATGTGATCCTGAAGGAAGGTAATGTTTCGAATGTTTACCAGGAAGTTGGAGAAGTGCCATCCACTGGAATCTCCACTTTTATTGATATCAATTCAAATCCGCTTGAAAAAGCTACACGGTATAAAATTGCGTTCAAAGATTCGAATGGTATCCTTTATGGGGCGGGCTCATTTCATCAAACAATTCATCTTTCAATAAACCAGGGCGTTGGCAACACTTGGAATCTGAATTGGAGCCCTTACCTGGGTTTCCCGGTGAGTTCATACAATATATACAGGGGCAACAATTCCAGGAATATGCAACTCATAGGCACTGTTTCAGGAAATTTTACTTCATACACTGACCTCAATGCACAGCCTGGTTTTGTGTATTACATGGTCGAAGTTATTAATCCTAATAATTGTAATCCGGAAGGTTTGAAATCCGGAATCTACAGCAGTTCTGTTTCAAATATTGTTACAAATAGTATCCTGAGCAGCAAAAATGATCTGGTTTCAGCCAGTTTTGATGTTTATCCCAATCCTGCAACTGACAGGATGCAAATTAAGCCGGCTCATAAAATGGAAGGGAAGATCCTTCTTTCAGTTATTTCAGCAACGGGCCAGGTGGTTCAAGTACTAAGTTTGGATGCTGATGAAATAAATAACGGTTACGTGCTTATGCTTGATAAATTGTATCCTGGAATCTATACTTTGCAGGTTAAGAGTAAAGAGGCAATTGGATCAGTCAGGTTTATTAAAACAAGGTAACATATTCGCCTGAGAAAAGCCGGCTTTACAAGCCGGTCTTTTTTTGACTTGACGAACCATTACGTTTTTATTTTTTCTGCCTGGAAATGTTTTCTGCTGTTATCATACCTTTGCCCATAAATAAAACATATAAGATGAGTGCGCAACAAAATCCTACCGACACTTTTGTTAATGAAATGAACAGTTGGCATGGCCAAACACTCGGCATGAAAACCGTGGAAGCCCTGCGGAAAAATCGTTTTGATGCTACGTTTTTCGAAACACGCGACGAAACTGCCAAGGCAGTATTGCAAATGATTTTGCCTGGCATGGAAGTAGCTTTCGGAGGTTCGCAAACAGCAAAACAGCTGAATTTACAACAACTGGTTATTGCAAAAGGTGCTACGATTCTGGATCACAATGAAGCAGGGCTGAATGATGAACAGAAAATGGAAGTAATGCGCCGCCAGCAGATTTGTGATGTTTTTATCTGCAGCAGCAATGCCATTTCCATTCAGGGAGAGTTGTTTAATATTGACGGACATGGAAACAGGGTTTCTGCCATGGC
Organism: Bacteroidales bacterium; assembly: GCA_030654075.1. Taxonomy (GTDB): domain Bacteria; phylum Bacteroidota; class Bacteroidia; order Bacteroidales; family UBA4417; genus UBA4417. The sequence continues at coordinate 29,927 of JAURYB010000190.1, forward strand.
TTTTGGCCCGCGCCATTTAATTGTAATAGCAGGAGTTAATAAACTGGTGGCCGATGAAGAAGCAGCATGGCAACGTATAAAGACCATTGCCGCACCAATTAATTTTAAACGGCTTAACCGGCCTAATCCCTGTACGAAACAAGGTGTTTGCATGAATTGCAATTTGCCTACCCGCGGATGTAATATTTATGTTGCTACACGTCGCAAACCGCCCATGATGGATTTTTCCGTTTTTATTGTAAATGATTCGCTTGGATTCTAGTTTCCGATCTGTTTTATAAATACTGACCGATCTTATTATCTGAGTTCTTAACCTAATCTCATTTATGCAAAATCATTATAAATTGCATATTGCCTAAATATTTGCAACCAACTTATTTACAATGAATTAAATACAAATACAACCAATACTATTTCCGCAAATTTGTTAACTTTTAAGTGATTAACGTAAAAATCGTATTAATTTTTCATAAAACTTGCAATTCATTCAAAGGCTTTCATACTTTTGACCACTGAACCCATATACTATTTGCCATGGATCTCACTATGATTAATGCCATTTCCCCTGTTGACGGACGCTATCGCAAACAGGTTGAAAGTCTTTCTTATTATTTCAGTGAAGCCGCACTCATAAACTACCGGGTGTTTGTTGAAGTTGAGTATTTCATTGCCTTGTGCGAACTACCACTTCCCCAGCTTAAAGAGATTGACCGCAAAAAAATAGCAGAACTCAGAGCTTTGTGCCGTGATTTTACTTTTACTGATGCCCAGGAAATTAAAGAAATTGAAGTAACAACAAATCATGATGTTAAGGCTGTTGAATATTATCTTAAGAGGAGATTCGACAAAATGGGCCTGGCCAAGTATAAGGAGTTCATTCATTTTGGTCTCACTTCGCAGGATATCAATAATACTGCCGGACCTTATGCGCTGAAGCTTGCCATGGATGAGGTAATTGTACCGTTGTATGAGGATCTGCTTCAAAAAATCACCAAACGTGCTAAAGAATGGAAAAAAGTTCCGATGCTGGCGCGTACTCATGGTCAGCCGGCTTCTCCGACTATTTTGGGAAAAGAAGTATATGTTTTTGCCGAAAGACTGAAACAGCAATTGAAATTACTTAAAACTATTCCTTTTTCAGCCAAATTTGGTGGCGCAACCGGCAACTTTAACGCTCATTATGTTGCTTACCCTGATATTGACTGGTTTGAATTCGGTGATAATTTTATAAAAAACAAACTTTCGCTCGAACGCTTGCGCTATACCACCCAGATTGAGCATTACGATAACCAGGCAGCGCTTTTCGACAATATGAAGCGTATCAATACAATACTTATTGATTTGAGCCGCGATATGTGGAGTTATATCTCAATGGAGTATTTCAAGCAAAAAATAAAAGCCGGTGAAATTGGCTCCTCAGCCATGCCTCACAAGGTAAACCCGATTGATTTCGAGAATGCCGAGGGTAATTTTGGCTTCGCTAATGCACTGTTTGAGCATCTTTCCGCTAAACTTCCTATCTCCAGACTACAGCGTGATTTAACTGATTCAACCGTAAGCCGTAATATCGGAGTACCTGTTTCTCATACTTTAATAGCTATCAAATCTTTGATAAAAGGACTTGACAAACTGATCCTTAACGAAGAAAAAATAAATGCTGACCTTGAGAATAACTGGGCTGTAGTTGCTGAAGCAATTCAGACCATATTGCGTCGCGAAGGCTTCCCAAAACCATACGAAACATTGAAAGAACTTACACGCACAAATACCCATATCGACCACAAGGCTATCAGTGCATTTATCGAAAAACTTAATGTGCCGGGAAAAGTAAAAACCGAATTAGGTAAGATCACGCCTTCGAATTATACAGGCCGCTTCGAGATATAAGAAGTGTTAAATTTTGTGCAAAAGCATAACATAGTAGTATAAACAGATTGTTTTAAGTAATTTTGCATAAAAATTAAGAACATTTTATGGATTTGAAAGAGATTTTATCCGTTTCGGGCAAGCCAGGGCTTTTCAAAACAATTGCTCAGACTAAAACCGGCGTTATTATTGAATCGCTCCTTGATGGCAAACGCATACAGGCTTTTGCAAGCGACAAAATAAGCTCATTGGGAGAAATAAGTATTTTTACAACCACCGAAGATATGCCTCTTCGCGAAGTATTCAGGCTTATACTTGAAAAAACCGGCGATCAGCCAGCGCCAGATTCAAAAGCTGACGACAAAACATTAAAAGCATTTTTTGAGACGGTTATTCCGGATTATGATCGTGAACGTGTATATACTTCACACATACGCAAACTTGTACAGTGGTATAATTTGCTGATCGCCAATGGAATAAATGATTTTTCAGCTCCTGCTGAAGAAACTGAAAGCGAATCCGATTCTCCGGGCGACATTGGCGAGGCCGCTGAAGAAAAATAAACATTGAGTCCGTCATTTAACCATGGCGGACTTTTTTTAAGTATTTTCGCCTGTAATATTGCCCCTGATGAAGAAATTTATCCACGATTTTGAGGTTACTCATAACCACCATATCACCGACGACTACTTTGCCATTTACCTGAAATGCCCGGTCAGCCTGCCACAGATATTACCAGGGCAGTTTGCCGAAGTTCTTGTAAGTAACTCTACCACAACATACCTGCGCAGGCCTTTCTCTATCTACGATGTGGATTACAAAAGAAACGAGCTTTCCTTATTAATTAAAAAAGTAGGTGATGGAACAGTTGCCCTTTCAAAACTTAAAGAAGGGGATACGTTAAATCTGATTTACCCGCTTGGCAACTCATTCAGTTTACCTGGAGGCAAAAAAGCTTTACTTATAGGTGGCGGAGTAGGAATTGCGCCCATGCTGCTATTATCAAAACTTCTGCACGAAAAAGGATACAAGCCTGACATTCTTGTTGGTGGCCGAACTTCAAATGACATAGTGGAACCTGAGAAATATAAACCCTTTGGTGAGGTATTTATTACTACCGATGACGGATCAGCCGGCGAAAAAGGTATGGTGACTCAACATTCATTGTTTTCCGGAAAAGTTAAAGAATACTCCGCAATTTATGCCTGCGGTCCCGACCCAATGATGAAAGCTGTTGCCAGGGTTGCTGCCGAACATAATATTCCTTGCGAAATTTCACTCGAAAACACTATGGCCTGCGGAATCGGAGCCTGTTTGTGCTGTGTGGTCGAAACCATTGACGGAAATAAAACCACTTGCATCGAAGGACCTGTTTTCGATACGCGAAAGCTTAAGTTGTAGGGAGTTTAGAAATTCCCTAAAGTTAACTGCTTGCGGGGCGAAAGGGAGACCTTGAGTTTATTGAAAAGATAAATTTGAAATCTGCACTACGAAAAAAAACTTTGTGTAAATCTGTATCCTCAGTGCCTCCGTGGTTTAAATAAGAAAAACAATTCAGAAATCAAAAAAAAAAATGCTTGATTTATCCGTAAACGTACATAAGCTACTGCTCAAAAACCCGGTTATGTCAGCTTCGGGAACCTTTGGCTATGGAATTGAATTTGATGACTTTATTGATGTAAACCGGCTGGGAGGGATACTTACCAAAGCCTGCACTTCGAAAAACCGCGATGGAAACCGTTATCCACGTATGGCGGAAACACCTGCAGGAATGTTGAATTCAGTTGGCCTCCAGAATAAAGGTGTCGACTATTTTATCAATACTATTTATCCCAAAATAAAGCATTACGATACACATATTATTGTAAATGTTTCAGATTCCACAGTTGAAGGCTATATGGAAGTAGCTGAAAAACTGAACCAACTCGATAAAATTACTGGAATTGAATTAAATATTTCCTGTCCCAACGTAAAAGAAGGCGGAATGGCTTTTGGCACTTCATGCCCTATGGCTGGCGCTGTTACAAAAGCGGTTCGTGAAGTTTATGATAAAACAATGATCGTAAAATTATCGCCCAATGTGACCAATATTGCTGAAATTGCCAAAGCCGTTGAAGATGAAGGAGCTGATTCAGTGTCTGTTATAAATACCTTGCTTGGAATGGCCATAGATGCTGAAAAGCGCAGGCCCATACTTTCAACCATTACCGGAGGGCTCTCAGGACCGGCCGTAAAACCTATTGCGCTTCGCATGGTGTGGCAGGTTTCGAAAGCAATAAAAATACCGGTTATAGGATTAGGCGGAATCAGCAATGCCACGGATGCAATTGAGTTCCTTCTTGCCGGCGCAACAGCCATACAGGTAGGAACAGCCAATTTCGTTGATCCACAGGTATGTATAAAAATACTTGATGGAATTGAGGAATATTGTAACCGTCATGGCGTACAAGATGTAAAAGAACTGATCGGAGCGCTTGAAAGCTAAAATAGTGAATAACAAAAAGTGAATAATGAATAATTATCGTTCGGTATTGATAAACTTTTGATTAACAAACGAATGACAATTGAATGACAGCCTATTCATCTAAATCATCCTAAACGCTCAATCTTCAACTATCGAATGACCATTGCATGACTGAGTACCCGATAATATCAAACCCTATAAACCATCAAGACTCCGCAATGAATAAAACTAACGTCCTTCTTATCGGTAGCGGTGGCCGTGAACACGCCATAGCATGGAAACTTGCACAAAGCCCTTTGCTGAATCAGCTGTTTATCGCTCCCGGAAATGCTGGTACTACTGCCGTTGGAACAAATGTTGCGATTAGTGGAATTGACTTCGAAGGAATAAAACAGTTTGTTCTGGAAAACCAGGTTGATTTGGTTATAGTCGGACCTGAAGATCCACTGGTACGTGGAATTCACGATTACTTCCTCAACGACTCTTTATTGGAAAATATACCGGTAATCGGTCCGCAAAAAGCAGGAGCTGAACTTGAGGGAAGCAAAGATTTCGCCAAACAGTTTATGATCAGGCACGGCATCCCTACAGGTGCTTATAAAACATTCACAAAAGCTACTCTTACCGAAGGAATACAATTTCTTAAAACATTAAATCCGCCCTATGTACTTAAGGCAGATGGTCTGGCAGCAGGAAAAGGTGTGTTGATCTGCAAAACCCTGGAAGATGCTGAAATTGAACTTACCGATATGCTTGCCAACCAGAGATTCGGGAAAGCATCGGAGATGGTAGTTATTGAGGAGTTTTTGGATGGTATTGAGCTCTCAGCATTTGCCATTACCAATGGAAGCGAATACCTGGTTTTACCCGAAGCAAAAGATTATAAACGTATTGGAGTTGGCGATACCGGTCCGAATACAGGCGGAATGGGCTCCATATCGCCGGTGCCATTCGCCGGTAAGGAGTTTATGCAGAAAGTGGAAGATCGTGTGATCAGACCAACTGTTGAAGGATTGCGGAAAGATGGCATTCCATACCAGGGATTCCTGTTTTTCGGATTGATGAATGTGAAAGGAGATCCATTTGTGATCGAATATAACGTTCGTCTTGGCGATCCTGAAACAGAATCACTTTTACCCCGAATTAAGAATGACTTGTTGGAAATATTTCTTGCCACAGCACATGGTGGTCTTTCGGAAATAATTCTGGAAACAGACCAACGAACAGCTGCATGCGTGATGATAGTTTCGGGTGGTTATCCGGGAGATTATATTAAAGGCAAAGTAATTACCGGTATGGAAACTGTGAATAAAAGTCTTGTATTTCATGCTGGTACAAGTTCTGAGGATAACAATATTATTAGTTCAGGAGGCCGCGTTATAGCAGTAACAACCCTGGCCGATGATCTGAACTCAGCTATTTTCCAATCCTTAGAATCGGCTTCTCAGATTAAATTCGGGAACTCCTACTTCCGCAACGATATCGGGAAAGACCTGATGTAATTAGTTTTATAAAAAATGCTCATCTGATGCTCAAGTGGATTTCTAAATCGGGAACATTTATACAGTTTACAATTTTTGCGGTAATACTTGTTTTGACATGGTTCCCCGCTTTCGCAAATCCTGTACTTCCGGTTATATCACCTTCTGACGGTCCTTTATATCTGCTTCTGGTGAGTTGGATACAGAACTTCCCGGCATTAACTGTTTCAATTGCACTAATCCTGGTAGTTATACAGGCTTTAATCTTGTTTTACGTATACCAGGCGAACGGCTTTTTTAAGCGGAGTAATTTCCTTCCGGCGATTATTATCTTACTGGCTTATAGCTGGAGTAGTAAATATCAGACTATGCACGCCATTCTTCCGGCAGGAATATTCATTGTTATCGCTTTGAATTCCATCATGGGAATGTACGGACGGCAGGCTGCTTACCACCAGGTATTCACTGCAGCTTTTTCCATCGGAATAGCTTCACTTTTCTATATCCCGCTGGCTTTTATGTTGCTTATGATTTGGTTCACATTCATTACTTACCGTATTTCATCCTGGCACGAATACGCAGTATCAGCAATAGGCTTTATTTTGCCCTTTCTGTATTACATAAGCGGACTATTCTGGTATGATAAACTCCCGGAAGGTTTGTACCAGTTATCGGCTAGTATGTTCAATTTTATATTACCGCCAAGGCTTTCAGCCGTTAACACAATATGGTTGTACGTATCTGCATTTGTTATGATTGTAACTATGGTTGCTGTTTTAAATCTGATGAATGATAAACTGATCAGTCTGCGACGCAGATCCTGGATATTATTCAACTTCAGTTTTACTGTACTCATCATTATGCTTCTTTCCGGATGGCCTATACTTTCAATTAATTATTTATTTGCTATCCCCATGTCATTTTTTATAACTGGAAGTGTGACACTGATAAAACGCAAATTCTGGTTTGAGATGCTTGCTTTAGGTTATTTTCTGTCCTTTGTTGCGGTGCGGGTTTATTGGGTTATTAGTTAATTTTAAAATCAGTGAAAATTATTATTGATTAAATTCCTGGTAATGAAGAATTTTGATTGAATTCCACAAAATGAAGCAGAATGTTAAAATCTTCTTTTACAAATCAATTGATTGAAGCCGGATGCGATGAAGCGGGTCGTGGATGCCTTGCTGGTCCGGTGTTTGCGGCTGCTGTAATTTTGCCGCTTGATTATATAAATCCGCAATTAAATGATTCCAAAAAACTTACTTCGGCGCAACGAGATAAATTACGCTCAGTAATTGAATCTGATGCAGTAGCCTGGGCTGTTGAAATGGTTGATAATGTTGAAATAGATCAGATCAATATCTTGAATGCTTCCATATTGGCAATGCATAAATCACTGGCAAAACTTTCACCCGTACCTGAACTGATATTGGTTGATGGCAACCGCTTTAAGCCATTCCGGGAAATTTCATATCAATGCATTATTAAAGGCGACGGATTATTTCTTTCAATCGCGGCTGCTTCGGTATTGGCAAAGACTCACCGTGACGAATATATGATTGAACTCCACAAAACTTTTCCTCAATACGGGTGGGACAGAAACAAGGGCTATCCAACACTCGAACATCGTAAAACAATTCTCAGTATCGGCAGTACTCCTTTTCACCGCGAAACATTTACAGTTCAGATAAAGGACGATAAATAAGAATTCCATAAATCAAAAATCCCCGTTTTACAACAGGGACTTCTGTACCAAATTATTAACCAGAAAAAACTCCCTCGTTGAAATTAACGTCAAAGTGCTAATCTTTAATCAATATTTATTTTTATTTATATACTCGTTCATTCTACAACACATCTAATATAATAGAACATATTTGATCTTTTTTTTAAATATTTTATTTTTTTTAATTAACATATAAGACTTTATAGCTGTTGATATCTCCCTTCTTAAAAAGCCTAAGAAAAGCATGCATTTTGTATTTTAGCAATTAATTTGAAATGTTTATGAGGATGCAAATCACCTTTTTCTCTTTTTTTCTACTAACAGCTTATTCTTTAACAGCGCAGCAGCTTGTTAATTCTGATTACGCCGCATATATAAAAAAGTATAAATCCATTGCTATCAGGGAAATGGAACTTTATAAAATTCCTGCAAGTATAACCCTCGCGCAGGGAATGATTGAGAGTGGATGCGGAAAAAGCAAACTAGCCCTGGATACAAGGAACCATTTCGGCATAAAGTGCCAGCAGGATTGGCCTGGCGACACATATCTTCATGATGATGACAGGGAAAAAGAATGCTTCCGGAAATACAAGAGTGTTGACGAATCGTTCCGTGATCATTCTATTTTTCTCACAACACGGAAAAGATATTCTGCTTTGTTTACGCTCTCTATCAACGATTATAAAGGATGGGCAAGAGGGTTGAAACAAGCCGGATATGCCACCAATCCTGATTATCCCAATATATTAATCCGGTTAATAGAAGCCAACAAACTTTACCTTTTGGATGGGCCTGCTGGCAATTCAGAAGAGATCGCTATCAACGGTCCTGAAACTGAAATAGACCAGGACGCTCCTAAACCGGACAAAAAAAGCCAGGACAAAAAAAGTCAGGATAAAAAGGGGCTGGATAAAAAAAAGCCAACGAAAACAGATGACAGGCTGGTAATCAAAGAAGACCGGGTTTTTTTTCGCAAGAATTACGATATGCCTGCTCCTTCTGGATTTAAGACTTTGTATGCGTCCAATTCGGGCCGAAAGGTATATACTAATTGTAATGTGCCTTTCATTTTTGCAAAAAAAGATGACTCATGGTATAGCATAGCAAAGGAATTTCATATGTTTATTTTCCATGTTTACAGGCAAAACGACCTTAGGGAAAGTGATCAGATTACGCCAGGACAGATGCTCTATCTTAAATCAAAAAAGAAAGCCAATCCGGATAAAACATACAAGGTAAAAAAGGGAGATAGTATGTATTCCATTTCCCAGGAAAAATGCATAAAACTCAAGCTCCTGCTTAAATATAATAACTTAGAGCAATTCGACGAACCCCGACCGGGAGTTGAACTTAAGTTGGAAGAATAACACATTCTGCTTTCAATATCAATTTAGCCTTTCTGATCACGATTAAAAGAAAAGAATATATTAACGGCCATTTTTATTTACCTGCAATTCCTATAAAGTTCCGGGAAATAGTCGCCCTGTTTGGCTGGATGGATAAAAACACTCTTGAATGATGGCATTGTATTGGTTCAGGTAACGCCTGGTTCACTAATCATTACAGCGACTTTTACAGGTTATTATCACCTTGGTATACTTGGCGGACTATTTATTTTTTAAGCGATTTAAATAACAGGCTCTGAAACATTTTCAGAATTCTTATTTGATGTGTGAGACAGAAATAAGAGGCAACAGCCAATATACAAAGGCGCTAAAGGCATCATATACCTTGCTACACCTAACGGCCCGGTTAAAAAGGCTACATAAAAAACCAGGAACAGCAGAAACCATTTGAAATATTTATTGATATTGCGCCGGAAAATGAAGCCTGTAAAACAAATTAATTTGAAGATATTCGCCAGGAAAATAACTGCAAGGGAAATCAGCAAAACAAAGGAGTGTTTAAATAAAAATGCGAGCGCGCCTTTTACGCCAATTTGGTTTATCTGAGAAAGCAAGCCATTGATTTTCTCGGCTTTGAGATTGAAAAAATTAACCAGGTCGAACCGGCCGGGATCCAGAAAAAAGCCAGCCATACCTTTCGTGTGAAAAAAGAAATAACTTACTGGCCGTTTCATTACAATGGGAATGGAGTGTTGTTTTTTGAATGCGACTTTATTTTTATATGATCCCTGTAAAGCCGATATACTATCGATTGCTCCTACGGTACTATCAGCTGTTTGCAAACCGTCTGTTTTAGCTAAATAATAGTAAATGTTGAAATCCAGCACATTTGCGGTCACTATGCTCGATACTTCATATACGCCGGTTTGCCTGTAATTCCGGTATTGGTATGTAAAAAGTACCAGTAAAGGAATCAGGCTTATCAAAAGAGGTTTAAATGATGCTCTTTTAAAACTTATCCAGATAAAGAAAAGTACATTCGCAAAAATGAAATAAACGATTACCGGTTTTGTTAGTAAGCTCAAACCAAGTAATAATGAATAGATTAAGCCGTATAAAGAACGTCTTTCGTTCATATATTTTGTAAAAAACCAGGCCATTAATATGATTAGAAACTGAAAGAGCGTATCGCTCATTATCATGTTTGCGTAAATAAGCTGTGATGGAGTTAGAAAAAGCAAAACAATAAAAAGTATGTCATATTTTACAAGGTATCCGTATTTTAATAGTATTTGCCTGACCAGGTAAATTCCGGCAATGGACATTATATTCTGAAGAAAAATAACCAGAATCAAATTGTGCGAAATCATCTGGCAGGTAGCCAGAAAGAGAGGATATAGTGGCGGTCGTCTTGTTAAAAGCTCAGGAATTAAAGGCTTGTTTATATCGCCGCAATACAAAAGGAAATCTGATTTCAGGTTGGCGGCAGCCTTTAAGTACTCAAATGAATCTGTAAGGAAATAATTTCCATGCAGTACCTGCCATATAAAAAAAAACAGGTGTAAAAAGATAATGGATAAAAGGAAAAATCTATTCGTGCCGGTTTTAATCATGAAAACATATTTATTGGTTCACCGGAATACAGATTACTAAAATCATTTCCAGGATTATCATCGGGTACAAATATCGGCTATTTCTTTCCAATCACAATATTTCCGGGACCATACCAGGGATGTATCTCATAGCCAAGCCTACCTGATTTAATAGCCGGATCAGTTTGCAGGAGTTGTTTTACTTCATCCTCTGTAGCAACATCAAAAATAAATATGCCCCTGTATATACCTTTATCCATAAAAGGACCTGCGAGTATCATCTTCTTTTCGTTGAACAAGCGGGTAATATTGTTCAGATGCCCTTCCTGGATTTTGGCGGCGGTTGTGCTGTCCTGTGTCCGGTTTGGGCCAGTTGTGAGAAGTACCATAAAGTACTGCTTCATCTGGAATTCTTCCTCAACATCAGATTGGGCTTTTAGAGTACTGAAGGAAATAGAAAATAGGAAAATGGTAAGAAGAATTCCTGTAGCAAAACCTTTCATAGTGAGTATTATGTGATGGATAAACAGTGATTTAGAAGATTTTTGGATATTTTGCAGGATTGTAATCGTGCATCATATTATAAATGCAATCGAAAACATCTTCGGCATTTGGGTTTGAGAAATAATCGCCGTCGGTACCATAGGCTGCCCTGTGTGCCTGGGCAGTAACCGTGCGAGGTTCAGAATCAAGATACTGGAATCCTTTCTGATCTTCCAGCACTTTCTGCATCATATAAGCCGTTGCGCCGCCAGGAACATCTTCATCAAAGAATACAATTTTATTGGTCTTTTTAAGTGATTCGGCTATCATCGAATTGATATCGAATGGCTCTAATGATTGAACATCAATCAGTTCCACCGATATTTTAAAGTCGCGAAGCTGCGAAACGGCATCCTGCGCAACGCGTACACACGAACCATAGGTAACCAGCGTAACGTCAGTTCCCTGGTCCATAATTTCCGGCACTCCAACCGGGATGCGGAATTCGCCTATATTCGAAGGTCTTTTCTCTCGTAAGCGGTAACCGTTCAATGGTTCAATGATCAGAGCCGGTTCATCAGATTGAAGCATGGTATTATAAAAACCTGCAGCGCGCGTCATATCACGGGGAACCAGAACATAAATTCCCCTGATGCTGTTGATTACCATGCTTAATGGCGATCCGGAATGCCATATGCCTTCGAGACGGTGTCCACGGGTGGTAATGATCATGGGAGCTTTCTGCCCTCCCCGGGTACGGTATTGCAAGGTTGCCAGGTCATCGCTCATCACCTGAAGGCCATATAAGAGGTAATCAAAATACTGGATTTCGGCTACCGGGCGTAATCCCCTGACAGCCATACCGATTCCCTGGCCAATAATTGTTGTTTCGCGAATGCCGGTATCAAAAATGCGTGTTTCACCATATTTTGCCTGCAAGCCTTCGTATGTCTGATTTACGCCTCCAATTTTACCAACATCTTCACCGAAAAGCACAATCTTTTCATTCTTTTCGAACTGGTAATCCCAATTATCGCGCAGAATTTCACGACCGGGTACCATCAACGCATCATCGGCATAAGTCGGAGCAATCGGTTTAACTTTCCGTGCCGATTCCTCATATTCGCTGTAAAGGAAAGTATTGAACTTTTCGTGACTTACCTTAAGTTCTTTCTCAAGCCAATTGGATACATTGGTTTTGAGTGAGTTGGAAGGATTGCTGCACGAATCGCATATCAGCCTCAGTATTTTCTTAGCTGCCGACATGATATCTTTACGGATAGGCTCGGCAACATGGCGTAAATCTTCTTTTATGGAATTGATCTTAGCAGTTTTAGCACAATTGCACGTAGTTACATCTGCAATTGCCAGGAATTCATCCCGAAGCTGAAGCAAGGGTTTCTGGTAATGGCTCCAGGCGGCTTTTTTTGCCTTTTTTACTATGTCAACCGATTCACTTTCGATAACTCTTAATTCTTCATCCGAAGCGATGTTTTCGGCGATGATCCATTGGCGCATCTGTTTAATGCAATCAAATTCCTTTTCCCATTCAAGTCTTTCTGTTGATTTGTATCTTTCGTGAGAGCCGGAAGTGCTATGGCCCAGAGGTTGTGTTAATTCAGTAACATGAAATAAAACTGGAATATGATTTTTACGGCATTCATTGATGCCTTCTTCATACATTTTACACAGGGCGGCATAATCCCAACCTTTAGCTGTGTAAAAAAGGAAACCGTTCTTATCCTCAGTTTTTTCAAAACCTTTAAGTACTGCGGAGATGCTTTCTTTCGTAGTTTGAAGTGAGCTTGGAACAGATATTCCAAAGCCATCGTCCCAAACCGATAAAGCCATAGGTACCTGCATAACACCGGCAGCATTAATTGTTTCCCAGAAATGGCCTTCCGAAGTACTGGCATCACCTATAGTCCCAAATGCGACTTCATCCCCATTTTTCGAAATAGTTGAATATTGAGCGAGGGCAGCATTATCACGGAATAATTTTGATGTTAACGCAAGCCCCAGCAAACGAGGCATTTGTCCTGCGGTAGGGGAGATGTCGGCCGAAGAGTTTTTCTGTTCCGTAAGGTCTTTCCAGTTTCCTTTTTCATCAAGGCTTCGCGTTGCAAAGTGGTTTCCCATCAGTCGGCCGGCATTCATAGGATTGTATTCGGGATTGGTGTCGCCATAAATCTGGGCAAAAACTTCCTCAATTCGCATCAATCCCGAGGCAACCATAAAAGTCTGGTCGCGGTAATAACCTGAGCGCCAGTCGCCTTTTCGGAAAACTCTTGACATTGCCAGTTGAGCTACTTCCTTCCCGTCGCCAAAAATTCCGAATTTGCCTTTTCCTGTAAGCACTTCGCGACGGCCAAGCAAACTGGCTTGCCTGCTTTCGTTGGCAATACGGTAATCATTTAAAACTTCTTCCTTGTTAAATGCTTGCGAATCAGTTTGATGATGTTTGTTAATGGTTTTAACCGCCATGCCTGGATACGTATTTATATAATGTAGTGTTTTTATAACAAAAATAGGTGTTTCAATGTTGCGTAAAGTTAATAATTCTCAGCTAGTATTTCAAAATACGCTTGTGGATGTTCGCATCCGGGGCAGTTTTTCAAGGCGCGGTCGCTTTCGTAAATAAGGCCACATTTGCGACAGATCCATTTTACCTTTTTATCCTTTTTGAAAACTGTTCCGTTTTCGATATTGCCTGCAAGTTTTGCGAAGCGCTCAGCATAAAATTTCTTTATTTGCCTGAACAGTTTTAATTTGGTGGCTACCTGTTTTAATCCTTCATCCCAGGCTGACTGTTCAGATTCGGCAAATAATGAACTCTCCTGAATGTTTTCAGCTTCAAAAGCAACTTTCAGATTTTCGAGAGTTGTACCTATAGGTTCAGCTTTAAAAGTGGAAGTAATTTCCAGTTCAGTGCCTTCCAGGAAACGGAATAATGTTTTGGTATGCGACTTTTTCTGTTCAGCTGTTTCTGTAAATATTGCCGCTATTTGCTGATAACCTTCCTTGGTAGCTACCTTGGCAAACCACAGATATTTCTGTATGGCCTGTGTTTCGACGGCAAATGCACGCATAACTTGCTGAGCAGTACGTGAATTATTGAATTCCTCCATAGTTTTACGTTTTAATTCCGCACTATAAAAATATGCAATTAAATCTATACGAGATAATGTTTTTCAAAATAGACTTTAAATTTCCATAAACTAAAGTGTGGATTTATGGAATTATTTGCGAAAAAACCGGTACCAGATAATTCTGAACCGGTTAATGAAAATCTTTTATGGGTTGATTCATTTTAAAAAAGAACCAAGTCACAAATTCCAAATTTCAAATCCCAAAGCCTTTACTCTATTCACTTTTTGAATTTGGGTTCCTTGGATTTTGGTTCCTTGGAATTTGGGACTTTGAATTTATAAAATGATCGTTTTGTCCGACAATAATTTATTTGCCTGTAATCCAATTAACGATTTTGTCATCATTTGGCTTTGTTCCGGGTGAAGCGAAATCAACAAGGTTTCCTTTTTCGTCTATCATAAATTTTTGAAAATTCCAGCTTACAGGAGCATCCATTTTGCCATTCAAAGCTTTTGTTGTCAGCCATTTGTATATCGGGTCTATATCGTTGCCTTTAACGGATATTTTCTCCATCATTGGAAAAGTAACCTGGTAATTCAAGGTGCAAAACTGTTTGATTTCAGCGTTTGAACCGGGTTCCTGCTTCAGGAAATTGTTGGCGGGAAAGCCGATAATTACAAATTTGTCAGGCCCGTATTTTAAATAAAGTGCTTCTAAATCTTTGTACTGCGGGGTATGTCCACATTTTGAAGCTGTATTTACAACCAGTACTTTCTTGCCCTTCAGGCTCGAAAGATCAAATGTTTTGCCATCAATATCCTTGATTTTAAAGCTGTACAAATTAGTTTGAGCAAACCCCGAAATTCCGGCAATCATAAGAAGTGCTATTAGTGATAAGGTTTTCATTTAACTGAGAATTAAAATTTATGTTTAAATTTTCTGATTAATTATTAAACATAAAAACATTCTTGCTGGCTGAATGTTCATTTTTTAAGAAAAGTTGGGAATTCTGATTCGGACCTTTTAGACCTGAATTCTGTTATCAGAACATTATCTTAAAAAGTGAAAACTGCCTAGAAAATCATATTATAAATTCTTTCGATTTTATCGTGTAATTCGCTGATTGATATATTTTTACTCTCCCTGATATATTCTTTTCCCTCGAAAAATACAATTAGGGTTGGCGATGCAAACACACCATGTTGAGCTGATAAAGCAGGATGTTGTTCCGCGTTTATCAGCCGAAACTCAATCCTAGGGAAATTATCCTGGACCAATTCCTGAACTTTCGGTCTAAGGATTTTACAGGGCGCGCAGTTGTCGTTATAAAAATAGAGTAATACGGCAGTATTATCTGCAACGAGGCTTTCAATATCTTTGATATCCATTGATTTAATTTTTATACTTGTGAAGGTTTAGTTTTCATTCACCCCGGTTCCGAAAAGAGCGAAGTCATATTTAACAGGATCAAGCGGATCGAATAAGCGCAGATTTGCAGTTAATTTTTCAACGGCTTGCCAGTCATCCTGTTTCCGATCCAGGAGACCGAGTTTGCGGGCAACATTTCCTGAGTGAAGATCAAGAGGGCATAACAAATCGGAAGTTTTAAAGTTTTTCCATATTCCGAAATCGACTCCTTTATTGTCATCACGAACCATCCAGCGCAGGAACATATTGACTCGTTTAGCCGCGGAACCAGTCTGAGGATCAGGTACATGCTTACGAGTACGGCGCAGATGTTCAAAGCTAAAAAATACTTCCCTGAATCCGGTGATGGATTCTTTTATACTTTGATTAACGTGGTAACCAGCAGAGAAGGTTGCTTCAAGTCCGCCGTGATGCAGGTATATCTGTTGCAAGGCATAAATAAAGTACATACAATCTTCTCCCTGAAACGTGCGGTGAACAAATGTTGACAAGGCTTGGATTTCTTTTTCTGAAGCTTTCATCACAAATTCAAAGGGAGAATTATCCATCCGGCTCATCAGCTCCCTGCTTTTGTTTATGATGGTTACTCTTTGTCCCCAGGCTAAGGTTGCAGCGAGGAAACCAGCGATTTCAATATCCTCCTTTTTTGTGAAAAGATGCGGAATGCTGATGGGATCTTTTTCAATAAAATCAGGATTATTGTAAAATGCGGATTTCTCTTCAAGAAGTTGGTGGAGTTGCTGATGGGTGAAATTCATCTGGCAAAGGTAAGGGGTTGACGGGAATAGTTTTAAAAGAAGTTAAAAGTCAAAATGCAAAAGTCAAAGGTTAAAGTGAAGACGGACAGAAAAAGTTCCAAGTCTCAAATTTCAAGCTCCAAGTTCCAAGCCACAAATCCCATTCAAGCATTGAACCCAATTTGAATGCAAAGGTTTTTTGATTTACAAAACCCAACATTACAGACATACAATGGAGTTCCGGACTTCATGCATGGATAACAAGCAGGAGTTATTTGTCCTACTTTTAAACTGTAAATTGCCATTAGTAATGAACAGTTGTTTTTGTTTTCGCACTGCAAAAGGTAATAGGGTTCCGGGATCTCTAAAAATTCGATAGTATTATGGTGATGGTATAAACAAAGCCGAAAATGCGCCACTGCCAAAATCCACTTCATCTTCTTCTCCATCCCATTCATTAAACCATCCAACGATGTAGTATTTATATGTTCCGCCTGAGGCTACTGTAGCAACAGCAGTGACCGCACAAGGCACCTGATAAAATCCACCAACAAGAGTTTCATGCAATAGCCAAACTGTTTTTGACAGCGCATCATCAAAATTACTACTACGCCGGCTTGCTGAAATACCAACGTAGACCCAGCTATTTCCAAGGTAAGTGTGCGAGGATTGGAGAAACCCTGTCACGTTCAACAAAACAGATCCGGGGCCCGGAGCCACCACAACAATGCTGTCGAGTGGGCCCCATGATTCCATTGTCGAAATGTTTTTAGGCCACCCTGTACTCGAATTCTTATAAAACACCCTGGGGCTGTTCGTGATTCTCACTGCACTGGCGTAAAGGGTGTCTTTGATCTGCACACTTCCGTTGACATGCAATTTTTTTGCCGGGGATGTAGTTCCAATTCCCACATTTCCGCTGATATAAAATTTTCCTCCGTCAAAATATCCTGAGTATGCTGTAGCCGAGGTAACCTGTCCGAAAATCCCTTTACCAGTCGCCAGGTCTGATTTGCCATACACTCCCTGGTTGGAGCCTTCTCCCCATACTCCCGTGCTGCTGGTATTCGTGGCAAGCCCCATCACACCGATGCTGCTGGTGCCGGTGGCTTCACCCATAATACCGCGACCTTTAAAACCTGCCGACTGGCCGTAAACGCCATAAGCTGAACCTGCTGCTGAAGTTGCAACACCCCTGACTGCTGACAGTCCCACAGAAGAATTGTCCAGTACCACGTGCAGCCGGTCCGTTGGACTAATGGTACCAATGCCCACCCTTTTGTTTGCATTATCAAACTTGATCCAGGTTTCATCCCCGTAGCGGCCGAAGGTTATATCTTCGGTGGTCAGCATACTCAGGTCTTCTGCCACCAGCCGCAAATCTCCCCCGGTTAATCCTGTTATCCGGGTAGCATCACTTCCGAAGTATATACTGGAAAGCAGGTTCATACCAATATTACCGCCGATATTGAGTTTTCCCAGCCGGCTTACATTTCCAATCTGGACACTGTCGGTTGCGGTACTCAGCCTGATGATTGTTCCATCATCGGTCCAGCCGCTACTACTGCCGCCAGTAGCATCTGCCGCAGGGGCCCAGGTAGTTCCGTTCCATTTCAACGCTTGCCCACTGGTTGCTCCGGCCTGTGCAATTTTTGCACCTGTTACTGCGCCAGCATTTATTTTATCGGATGTAACCGCATTATTAGCCAGATCGGCGGCTGAAACGGTTCCATCCACAATTTTTGCCGAAGTAACTTTTGTATCTCCGATTACAGGATTAGGGTAAGTACCTGAAAGGTCGCCACCTGCCGCACCTGTCGGATTGCCTGTGCCGGTTTCATCTGCACCTGGGGCCCAGGTAGTGCCGTTCCATTTCAATGCCTGACCACTGGTTGCTCCAGCCTGAGCAATTTTGGCTCCGGTTACTGAACCGGCATTTATTTTATCAGTAGTAATAGCTGAGTTCGCTATATCAGCAGCGACGATTGAACCATCTGCAATTTTTGATGAGTTCACACCATTCTCAGCAATTTTTAATGGAGTCGAAGTGGTTCCGTTCCCCGAAAGGGTGGCATCGGTTACTACGGTCTGTGTGCCCCAGTTATCGTCTCCGCCTGAAGAAGGCAATGTTACTGATCCACCACTTTTGTCGAGGGTAAGTACTGTACCGCTAATCGAAATCTTCTGAAGCTCGTTAGCCGGATCGGCATCCGCATCGTTGTTATTCTGAACGTCTTTAGCGTAAAGCGCGTAAGGAACACTTAGTAACTGGCTGGTGCCCATCCATTGGTACGAACTGCCTCCATTGGGGTCCATCTCCACTTTTACAAAATAAGTTTCCGCTCCCCAGTTGATCCCGGTGAAGCTACCGGAAACAGGCGTTCCAAGGCCGATTTCAAGATCGACCAGGCCAAACGCATTGGTAGTTCTTAAATGTGTTTCGATGTATACGGTCGAACCGCTGGTACTTCCCAGGAGGAAGCTGATACGGAAGGAAACATCCTTGCCGGCCAGTACATTGCCTGCTCCGTCGCGGGCAACAGCCTGGTAACGGAATGATTGAGTAACCTGTGCTGAAACTGCCACACCCAACAATAAGGTTAAGAAGATTAAAGCTAAGTTTTTCATGATATGGAGTATTATATTTTATTGATTAACAAACTTTATTTTACCAGATGGGTTTTCAGGATTCCACCCTTTTAATAGCCGCAGGTATAGATTTCATTTCTTTAGTGCATTCCAGTGCATATTTGTTTTTTGGTTAGTTTCACGTTCATTCAACAGTACCATAAGCCACCGGAATATACAGTGCTGTAAGATTACACTGGTGCCTGTAAACTACATCAGTATCGTCTCCTCCCTTTCTGTATCCCATTAAATAGAAGGTTTGTGAACCGGCTGATGTGACCTGCATAGGTGTCTGCGCAGAAATAAACTCACTGATAAAATCTGATCCGGTAAGAATATTTACTTTCCAATGAGCTATTTGTTTTATTCCGGCTCCATCCGATGTTTTTGAAATGCCAAGATAAACTGTCGTTGCATCGTTGTAAGCGTGGTCTGAAAGGAGTTCGCAGGAAGCAAAGAGCAATACATAACCCGGAGCCGGCACATTAATAGTTACAGAATTCAATTCCGCCCATGATGTGGCGAGAGAGTGGTAGGTATCAGGCGATCCCACTATGGAGTTTGCCAATCCTGGCATATTGCTTATTTTGGCAGCCTTTACAACATTTGCATAAAGGGTGTCATTGATCTCCGCGCTTCCATTGACATGCAATTTTTTTACCGGGGATGTAGTCCCAATTCCCACATTTCCGCTGACATAAAATTTACCACCGTCAAAATATCCGGAGTATCCTGTAGCTGTAGTAACTTGTCCAAAAACCCCTTTACCGGTCGCCAGGTCTGATTTGCCGTACACCCCCTGGTTGGAGCCTTCTCCCCATACTCCCGTGCTGCTGGTATT
>JAURYB010000196.1 GCA_030654075.1 Bacteroidales bacterium
ATGGCTGAAGTGGATGCCCCGCCTCCACTACCCCGATATTTGCCGGAATATTTTTCAGGCAATTGAAACACCGTTGAATCATTAATAACAATCCTTCCAAATCTACATGCTATCTTCTGCTTGTCCAACCCCAATTTCTTTGATAAGGCATGTTCAACCATGGCTCGCATAAAGTCTGCTGCTGGCTTGTTAAACCGACCCTGCAAACTTTGTTTCCTGATCTCAATCCCATCTTTGTAGAGTTCCCGGCATAAATCGTCCAAACTTGTTGTGCCTTCTTTCTTTGCGCTAAACACACAGAGAAAAAAAAATCAGCCCTCCAAGTTTGCTTTCTCTTTCAACAAACTTCTTCAACCTTGATGTTTCTGTGATAAATTCTGTGTCAAAGAACTCTTTTATTACTCCAATTATTTTATCTTTGTTTCCTATGGTGCCTTTGGTACTTGGGAGTTTCATAATATGCGATTTTGGTGAATTGCTATATTATTGAAACTCTCTTTTTCTTTTTCGCTAATGTTTTTGTTTTTATTGACAATCAAGTGTTTATATTCTTAGCCTGACGGCTATGGGGTATTAGGTGTGGGTTAATCGTTAATAGTAAATCGTTAACCAATGTCGTTTAGTTAAGGATTTAGGAAAAGCTGACAATTATGGAATTTTGTCTACTATTTTTTGTACCCCCTCTGACTCCCCCTTGTGCTTGGGCTTCGTTCAGCATCCAGGGGGAGAACATACTAATCTGTGTATCTCTAAACCGAAAAACTTCAAACAGCAGTAAAATATATCTTCCCCCTTTACAAAAGGGGGATAAGAGGGGGATAGACTTGGACTAATGAAAATCTTAACTAAACGACATTGAATCGTCATTCGTCAATCGTCATTCGCCATTCGTTAATCGTCATTCGTTAATCGTCATTCGTCAGTCGTAACACTTCGGCTGCGCTCAGTGTAAAATAGTCATTCGTCAATCGTCAATCGTCAATCGCCATTCGTTAATCGTCATTCGTTAATCGTCATTCGTCAGTCGTTAATCGTCATTCGTCAGTCGTAACACTTCGGCTGCGCTCAGTGTAAAATCGTCATTCGTAAATCGTAAATTTGCCCTTCATCTTTCCTAAAATACCATAAATTTGAATTATCTCGCACACCTCTTCTTAGCCGGAACTGATCCTGAAATGATACTAGGCAACTTTATTGCGGATCATGTAAAAGGCAGTGAAGTCTTAAAATATTCCTCAACCATCAGGAAAGGAATTTCGATGCATCGTGCCATTGACGCATTTACTGATCAGCATCCCGTGGTTAAGGAAAGTATAGCGAGGTTAAGAGCCGATTTCCGGAAATATGCCGGTGTAATTGTGGATATGTACTATGATCACTATCTTTCAGCTCATTGGGATGAATATTCGGTTCAGGAATTACCGGATTTCACAAAAACCAGGTATGATACCCTGAACACTTTCAAATCCATACTTCCGGAAAGGTCAGCCCGCTTACTTTTTTATATGGAAAAACAAAACTGGTTGTTATCCTATGGCAGCTTTGACGGAATGCAACAAGCATTCAATGGAATGTCGCGACGGACAACGTTTGAATCAAATATGGAACTTGCTGTAGTAAACCTGAAAGCCGGGTATCCGGAATTTCAGAATGAATTCAGACAGTTTTTTCCGGATTTGCAAGCATATGTTCAAAATAATTTTGAAGTATAAAAACTCTAAATATCAAAAAAGCCATCCTGAATCAGAATGGCTTTTACCTTTTATCAACTTAAAATTAGTCTTCAATAATAACTTCTTTACCTGCGGCCATATCTTCGAGCATAGCCGTTGTTACTGATTTGGGGCGCTCGAGAGGATATGTCAAAGCACGGTCCCAGATCAGGTTTGCGGCAATTCCAATAGCACGCCCGATTCCGAACAACACGGTATAAAAATCGTATTCTTTAATGCCATAATGCCATTGAATTACTCCGGATTGCGCATCTACATTTGGCCATGGATTTTTAGCTTTTCCCTGCTCACGCAAAATATCAGGAACTACCTTGTAAAGCATATCCGTATATTTGAACATCAGGTCGTCTTTCAGGTGCGTCTGGCAAAAGTTATGTTGGAGAGTGTACCTTGGGTCCGTTTTGCGAAGTACTGCATGACCATAACCAGGAATAACCTGCCCTGACTTAAGAGTATCCCAGACAAACTTCTTCATTTCTTCTTCGGTAGGAACACGATCTTCCATTTTTTCCATCACTCCCTGCAACCAACGCAGTACTTCCTGGTTTGCAAGGCCGTGCAATGGTCCGGCAAGACCGTTAACCATGGCAGCTATACTGAGGTAAATATCCGACAGTGAACTGGAAACCAGATGTCCTGTATGGGCACTGACATTTCCACCTTCGTGATCAGCATGGATAATAAAATTCATACGGCTCACATCGTCGTATGGCTTTCCGATTCCCATCATATGGGCAAAGTTAGCGCCAAAATCAAGATAAGGATTTGACTGTATGCGTTTGCCGTCACGATAAAGTTTTGCGTAGATGTAGGTAGCAATTTCCGGCATCTTAGCTAACAGATTGAGAGCATCTTCGTAAGTTGAATCCCAATAATCGAGTTTATGCAATTTACCGGAAGCATACTTTTTCGCGAACAATGATTCACGCTGCAAAGTAGTAATAACAGCTGAAAATATCGCCATTGGATGGCTGCAGCACGGCATTCCATCAATAACTTCGTAAACATAACGTGGAAGAATCCTGCGTTTGTTAAACTCATCAATTACATCCTGAAGTTCCTCTTCATTAGGAATGTCTCCGGTAACCAGAAGATAAAAAAGACCTTCGACATAAGGCATCTCTGCTCCTTTAGGTTTCGGAAGTTTCTCGAACACTTCGGGAAGCGTCAATCCACGATACCTGATGCCTTCGTTAGGATCGAGGTATGAAATATCAGTCAATAATACTTTAACTCCCCGCATTCCACCGATTACCTGCCCTATGGTAACCTGGTCGATAACTACATTGCCATATTCTTTCAGGAGTCTTTCGGTGCGAGGGCGCCATTCCAGTATTTTCTCGTGAAGCCTGTCTTTTAGTCTGAACGACATAAGATTAATTATTATAAGTTTGTAAAAACACTTTTATTTTATAATGAGTGAGCTAATCCGTAAAATGGCAGCTACCATTACATATTTTTTATCATTTCAGTTCCAAATTCTGAAGTCTTCAGTTTGGTTGCTCCTTCCATAAGCCGGTGAAAATCGTATGTTACCGTTTTATTAGCAATGGTTTTCTCCATTGAATCATAAAGCAGCCTGGCAACTTCATTCCAGCCAAGGTATTCAAACATAAGTGCACCCGAAAGGATTACAGATCCGGGATTTACCTGGTCGAGGTCGGCATATTTGGGAGCTGTTCCGTGAGTTGCTTCAAAAATAGCAAATCCATTCTGGTAATTTATATTTGCTCCCGGAGCAATTCCGATACCTCCAACCATTGCGGCAAGCGCATCCGAAATATAGTCGCCATTCAGGTTGAGAGTGGCAATTACTGAGTATTCTTCAGGGCGGAGTAATATCTGCTGCAGAAATGCGTCGGCAATAACATCTTTAACAATAACTTTTCCTTCAGTTACTGCTTTCTGTTGTGCGGCTTCCGCGGCTTCACGGCCTTGTTCGGCCGCAATGCGGTCGTATTGGGCCCAGGTAAAAGTTTTATCGCCAAATTCACGCTCAACCAACGCATAACCCCATTGCTTAAAACCACCTTCGGTAAACTTCATAATGTTTCCTTTGTGAACGATGGTTAACGAAGGCAGTTTGTGGCTGATGGTATATTCAATCGCAGCACGAACCAAACGTTCGGTACCTTCAACAGAAACCGGTTTAATACCAATTGAAGAGGATTTAGGGAACCTGATTTTGGTAACTCCCATCTCGTCGATCAGAAAGTTGATCATTTTAGTAGCCTCGGGTGTACCGTTCATGTATTCGATGCCGGCATAAATATCTTCGGTATTTTCGCGGAAAATATGCATATCCACTTTATCGGGCCTTTTTACAGGACTTGGAACTCCCTGGAACCAACGTACTGGTCGCAGGCAAACATACAGATCAAGTATCTGCCTTAAAGCAACATTCAGCGAACGAATGCCTCCTCCAACAGGAGTTGTAAGTGGTCCTTTAATACCAACCAGGTATTCTTTAAATGCATCCAGCGTTTCGTCAGGAAGCCAATTACCGGTTTCCGAAAATGCTTTTTCGCCGGCCAGTACTTCTTTCCACATTATTTTTCGTTTCCCACCGTAAGCTTTTTCCACTGCTGCGTCAAAAACTCTTACTGATGCATTCCAGATGTCCGGGCCTGTTCCGTCACCAATAATAAATGGGATAACGGGAAAATCAGGAACTTGCAACTTGCCATTCGCAAAAACAATCTTACCTGTACTCATTATTTTTTTTTGATAAATTTAGTGATTTGAATTCTTTGTAAAGATAAAAAAAACATTCAATTTTCTATATGTATTTGAAAATTCTTAAAAATTTTCATCTCATAAAATTAATTGAGATAAGTCCAAAAATTGAACAAACAAATTTAACGAAACGTTACTCATAATACAAGGTTTATTTTACGAATGAGAAACCCTCAAATATTTTGTTTATCTGATGATTTAGCCAATATGCAACCCATTGTATTATTCGATGGCGAATGTGCACTATGCAGCAGAGCCGTGCGATTTTTGCTCAGGCATAATCATTCAGGCAACCTTAGATTTACTTCAATACAATCAGAATTTGGGTCAGTAATTGTAAAATTGGCAGGAAAGACTTACGAACAATCAGATACCTTGCTGTTTTTACAAGACAATATGCTGTATGGCCATTCCGCGGCAGCCTTAAAGCTGACGGCTCACCTCAGGTTCCCCTGGTGTTTATTGAGAATATTTATCCTTGTCCCACCTATAGTCAGAGATGCTTTTTACCGGTTTATCGCAAAAAACCGCTACAACTGGTTTGGCAGAAAATCGTTTTGTAGGACCGATGAAACCAGGTATAAAGAACGGTTCCTGGGCTGAAAATTATTTTACAATGCTTTCCCAACTTCCGGCTGCCTGTTGGAATTGTTTGAAAAACTTTGTCCGAAAACATAAGACCAGGGAATTGATTTATTCCCTGTTTTTCGAATCGATGAAAATAGTAACAGGCCCATCATTTACAAGGCTTATTTCCATATAAGCACCAAACTGGCCGGTAGAAACTTTGCGTTCGAGGCTGAGTTCAAGAGAATCAATAAATGCATCGTATGCAGGTTTGGCCACATCCGGACGTGCTGCTTTGCTGTATGAAGGACGGTTGCCTCTGCGGGTACTGGCGTGCAAGGTAAACTGGCTCACCACCATAATATCGCCTCCAATATCGCGGATATCAAGATCCATTGTACCCTGACTATCGTCAAAAATACGTAATCCAGTGATTTTGCCACAAAGCCATTCCCTGTCTTCGGATGTATCGGCGTCTTCAAAACTAACAAGCACCAATAATCCATAACCAATATGGCTATATTCCTGACCGTCAATTGCAAGGTTGCAGGATGTAACTCTTTGAATAACTGTTCTCATGATGTCTAATAATTAGTAATATAAATTGTACTGTTTAACTAAGCAGAATGCCTGAATGTTAAACATATTCCGCAACATCCAGGCTCTCGTCGTTGAGGAGACCCAGATAATTGTGATATCTTTCAGGATTAATGATTCCTTCATCTAATCCTTTTTTTACCGCGCAACCGGGTTCGTGGTTATGCGTACAGTTGTTGTACCTGCAATTTGGAAGCAACGCCCTGAACTCAGGAAAACGTTCACTGATCTCCTGGCTTTCAAAATGCACCAGGCCAAATTCTTTTATTCCCGGAGTGTCGATCATATAACCACCGAATGATAAAGGATGCATTTCGGCAAATGTTGTGGTATGCATACCTTTATTATGGTAGGATGAAATCTCACCGGTTTTAATTGCCAATAACGGATCCAATGCATTTATCAAAGCGGATTTCCCTACTCCTGAATGCCCTGAAAACAAATTCACCTTGTCGCGCAATGCGATACGGAGTGTTTCTATGCCTGTACCTTCCAAAGCCGATACTGCATACGACGGATAGCCTAATGAACTGTATAGCTCCATCAGTTCGTCACATCGGATTTGAGCCTCGGGTGTATAAATGTCAATTTTGTTAAAAATCAAAGCTGCCGGGATGTGATAGGCTTCAGCTGTAACCAACAACCTGTCTATAAAACCTGTTGATGTTCGCGGAAGCATTATGCTGGCTACGATATACAACCTGTCGATGTTTGAGGCAATGATATGCGCCGATTTCGACAGATTAATGGAACGACGAACAATATAATTGGTCCGTGGCTCAATGGCTGTTATAATTCCGTTTTCTTCGGCACCTTCCCATTTAAATTCAACATGATCGCCCACAGCCACAGGGTTTGTAGTCCGGATTCCATGAATGCGGAACTGTCCCTTAAGCCTGCAATTGCATAACTTTTTGTCTTCCGTCAAAACGATGTACCAACTTCCTGTTGATTTTATTACTATGCCTTTCACAAAGGAGCTTAAGATTAACTACGGATGTAAACAAATCATTCCATCAATTTATCTTTGTTTACAAATCAGGACAAAATTACCGCTTTTCAGCCTTACGTAAACAAATATGTGTAAATATAAGCTGATCAGAAAATAATAACGTTATTTATAAAACAATCAAGCGACTTGGTTTGTTAAAGGCATTATCAATATTTGTAATAAAAAAGATTTTGAGCTAAAATAATTTACAGGAATTCGCTATATTTGAAGAAAATATCTTATGGAAATCAGCGCCATACTCTCACTTCTGCCTGGTCCAATTGTAGTTGTAGCGCTCTATTTACTTCTCAGGTACAAATACTCAAATGGCAATTTTTACCTTATTTATAAAACATTTATTATTGGGTTAGCAGGCATTATACCCGTATTTATCATCGACAGATTAGTGAGCTATTTTCACCTCGATCATCTTCATAGCCTTAACCGCACTGTTTTTTATGCTTTCGTACTTACCGGAGGTGTATTTGAGCTTTGGAAGTTCCTTGTACTGAGACTATATGTATATCCCAACAAACAAGTTACCAAAACATTTGACGTAATTCTATACAGCATCATTATTGCTGCCGGATTTACCGTCGGGTATTCCGTGTATGCGCTATTTTACCCTCCTATTTATATCAATATGTCATACTTTGCATTTACTAGCGGGCCGGTATTTGTATCAATAGCGGTAATCATGGGGTATTTCACGGGTATTGCGTTGAATCGTCAATTTCCGGTAATTGACTTTATTACAGGTTTATTTATTGCTGTAGTATTTCAGGGAATGTACCGGTTCTGTCTGTTAACCAATGATAGATTATTGCTTTATCTGGCTATTGGAGGTATGCTTATAACTGCTGTGTCATTGCTTTTTATCAGCCTTCGGGAACCGGCCAAATCAAATTAGCCGGTACACTTTTCCCGGCAGACAACGTAAAACACCTTCAAATTCCATATTCAGTAGTATTGAAGCTGCTTTTGCCGGTAAGATTTTAGATTCGATTAAGAGTGTATCTATATCAAGATCTCCCTTTTCCTTCAACACATTTACGATAAGTTCTTCATCAGGAGAGAGTTCCTTAAATAATTCCCGCTGAATGGCTTTCTTCTGAATCTTCAACTCATCCCAATTCAGCAGGTAGCTGATATCCTTGGCAGATTGTATTAATGCCGCCTTATTTATTTTTATCAGCTTATTGCATCCTTCCGAATGAGGATCGCCAATACGGCCCGGAACTGCAAATACATCCCTGTTATAGGAATTAGCAATCTCGGCAGTGATCAAAGCACCTCCGGTTACACCAGCCTCAACAACAACCACCGCATCGCTCATACCTGCAATTATACGGTTACGCATGGGGAAATTCTCACGATCAGGAGTTGTGTTACTCATATATTCACACAACAAACCACCTGTTTCCGCCATTTTTTCTGCCAAAGAGCGGTTGGCAAATGGATAAATACGATCTAGCCCGTGACCCAAAACGCCTACCGTTTTAAGATTATTATCAAGAGCGGCTTTATGCGACCAGGTATCAATTCCATAAGCAAGACCGCTAACGACTAACACATTGTGCTCAACTAATCCCTCAACAATCCTGCGACACATATCGCGGCCATATTCGGTTGCTTTCCGGGTGCCAACCAAAGCTACTACTTTGGGAACATTTAGCTCGGCAGTTCCTTTGTAAAAAAGCATCAATGGATTATCATGACATTGCTTCAAACGAACAGGATATTCTTTGTCGAGGTAAAAAAAAGCAGATAATTTATTCTTCTCAATAAATGCGAGCTCTTCTTCAGCTCGTGCGAAAACATTATGATTAACTAAAGCATTCACTGTTTGCTCTCCGATTCCGGGTATTTTCAATAAAGCGCGTTTCTTTTCCATGAAAACGGCTTTCACTCCCCCGCAATATGCGACAAGGCTCTTGCCGTTTACACTTCCGACACCAGGAATCAGCGTCAGCGCCAATTTATAGATCAGATCATCCATATCGTAGCCCAAACTTACAAATTTTATGAAAATCTCTTTTACCTGGTTGATTAATATTATTAACAAATCGATTCTACCACTGATTAATGGGAAAAGGTTGTTCATTGTCCGAAGTCAGAAGTCGGAAGACCGAAGCGATAAAATGCAAAAAAAATCTTTCTGAACTATATTTGATACTAAAACAGAGCTTATTTATCCTAAGATTTATGATACTTAACGACTAACTTCGGACTTCTGTCTTCCGACTTCCGACTTCGGTCTTCCAGCAAATGAAAAATTCTATTTAAATTATGGCAGAAGCAAAATCCTTAATCATACATTTGTATTTCCAAAACTAGTAAATGCAGCCAAAGCCTTTGCATATCCTGATAAGTCCGCTCGACTGGGGCCTGGGACATGCTTCACGCTGTATTCCTATTATACAAGAGTTAATTAAAGCCAGGCATAAAGTTACTATTGCCGGATACGGACGCTCATTAATTTTATTGCAAAAGGAATTTCCTAATCTTGACATTGTTGATTTGAAAGGATTTTCTCCTTCGTATTCAAAAACCGGCAAAATGGTTTTGCAGCTGTTCCTGCTTCTGCCCCGGTTTATCGGATCCATTTTTCGCGAACATCATAATTTGAAAAACCTTATTAAGCTTTATCATTTTGATATTATAATTTCAGATAACCGATACGGCTTATGGAATAAAAAGGTTAAGAGTATACTAATTACTCACCAGGTGATGGTAAAAACTCCCGCCTGGTTAAAATTTGCTGAATACCCAATTTACCTTATTTCGCGACTGATGATAAGCCGGTTCGATGAATGCTGGATTCCGGATTACGAAGAACCACCGGGATTGAGTGGTGACCTGTCGCATAAATATCCACTACCAGAGAATGCTAAATTTATAGGGCCATTATCACGCTTCATTAAATCTGAGGCATCTTCAGATAAAAACACGGGCGAAAGAAAAATTGTAGTTATAATTTCCGGGCCCGAGCCACAGCGAAGTATTTTTGAGGATTTAGTAACCAAACAACTTCTGGAACTAAACCAACCCGGAACAATTTTAAGTGGAAAACCTGAATCTGAAAACAAGTCAACTTCGAAAGACAAACTAACAATACTGCCTCATTTACCAACACAAGAAATGAGCGATCTTATTAATACATCTTCAATAGTCATTTGCCGATCCGGGTATTCATCGATTATGGATTTGTACGCACTGGGGTCAAAAGCCTTGTTTGTACCCACTCCAGGTCAGACTGAACAAATCTATTTAGCTGAGTTACATCAGAAAGCAGACTCAACGTTATGGCGAAAGCAGGATAAACTGAATCTTAAAGCAGATATTGACGAAGCTCTAAAATATTCGGGTTTTAATAATAATATTGACCGATTGAGCTTAAGCGCAGCTATTGCCGATTTGAAAAAGAAATAATTCGGTAATGAAATTATTCTAAGTATTTTTGCAACCCATCTAAAATACAGAAAATGATCCTTCAATTTATTCACTGGAATATTAGTCCTACGATTTTTAGTTTAGGTCCGATCAGCGTACGCTGGTACGGCCTATTGTTTGCTATGTCGTTTGTAGTAGGTTATTTCATTATGCTTCGCATATTTCAAAAGGAAAATATTCCTGAGCCGCTGCTTGATAAACTAAGCATGTATATGCTGATAGCCACTGTAGTTGGCGCTCGCTTAGGGCATGTATTATTTTATGAGCCGGAGTCATATCTTGCTCATCCGTTAGATATTCTTAAAATCTGGCAAGGTGGCTTGGCCAGTCATGGTGCTGCAATAGGAATTCCTTTGGCGCTGTACCTCTTTTCGAGGAAAACACGCCAGCCCTTTTTCTGGGTATTTGATCGTATCGCAATAGTTGTTGCCCTGTCGGGCTTTTTTATCCGTACAGGCAACCTTTTTAACAGCGAAATTTATGGCAATTTAACCAGCCTTCCATGGGGATTTATTTTCGAACGCGCCGACGAAACCTTGCCACGGCACCCGACCCAAATTTATGAAGGGTTGGCATATCTCAGTCTTTTCTTCTTCCTGCTTTGGTACTATTATAATAAAGATGGAAAACCGAGACCAGGATTTTTATTTGGAATTTTCCTGATAGTGGTTTTTGGATTCAGATTTATTGTTGAATTTATAAAAGAGCCACAGGTTGCTTTCGAAAGTTCAATGACACTGAATATGGGGCAACTGCTTTCAATCCCACTGATTATTGCAGGGATAGTGATACTGGCTTGGAAGCCAAAGATTACGAAGTAAGGGATTCTTATAAAGATTCTTAAACGATAAAATTAAAGGGAGCTGAGGCTCCTTTTTTTGTTGCTTCCGAGAGACCTAATTCGCCTTTTCCCACTGGTATGGTCATATAATCCGTGCCGATCATAATTTCTGCTTCTGCGAAAAAGGAATGTCAGATAAATCAGCAATTGTAAAATGACAGGCTTCCAGATTATTTGGAGGGTACCGCAAGCTGAGTTAATTGGATGGCACAGATTGTAAATTAATGCCAGCAGCAGCAGGGTGAGATCTAACCTTAGCCAACCAAAGCTGTTTTCTACCTTAGACAACAATAGAAAAGGAGCCCAAGAGCTCCTTTTCTATTTATTACTTAACTTCTATTTATTGCATTCCACCCATCCGTTCATTCATAAATTTATCCACTTTCTGCGAAATAACTTTCTGATTATACTGATCGGCAATCTGTTTCATCGAATTGAAGAAACCATATGCTTCATTCAGGTCTTCATCGTAGTTGCCACGGAATTCAGGATCGAGTGATAGGTAATAATCCGTATTCTGCTGATAGATCTCAAAGAGGCGGGTTGCAAGTTTATTCCCTTTTTCAAAAGCGCCAGCTTTGTAGTAAACATCCACAAATTGAATCATATAGTAATCAAAATGGATCTTATTGTCAGGGAAGATTTTTTGCACATAATCGCACACTTTTACCGCTGAATCCATCTTGTTCTCAATAGTAAGTTTGCGCGCCAGGCGGGCAAAATCCTGCTTTGGCATCATAGTGTTACGATTGCTTTCGCGATCCACATAAACACCCGGCTGATTCAGATTACCCCATTTGCACTTATTCATCAGTATGTCGTAGGATGATTCAGCATTTACACTGCCAACGCCTTTAATAAAGTCACGCTCATCAGGTTTAACAGGCATAAACCTGTAGATAAAACCTTCCTGGTAGCAGTATTTATCAACATCCACAGCATCACTCATACTCGAAGGGCTGACAAAATAAATCGGCCGTTTGAACTTGTTTTTAGCAAGAAAATCAAGTAACATGAGATCGTTCTTGTACAGGTAGTTTGACTTAATATCCCATTCAACAGTACCAACAACTCTATCAGCCAGGTTAGCCGGAACAATTCCATTCTTAACAAATGATGTGGAATCAAGCGTGATTTTAACCTTTTTAGTCGGGTAAATAGCAATTGATCTTGATCCTGACTGGAATCTTGAAGCCGGATCATCGCTGGCGATCAGGTTAATAATATCCTGAAGTTCAATTCTCTCCTCCTGAAATTGCCCGGAAAATGCACACACTTCATTTATCCCTTTGTTATACTGATCGTACGAGAGCGTAAATGGCAAAGCTTCGGAATTATAAATTTTCCGCATAAGCTGATGCACATACCAGTCGCCGGAAGAAAGCATAAAGTTTACAACTCTTACATCGGTACGTATTCCTTCCACTTCCTGGGCGTACCAGAGAGGGAATGTATCATTATCGCCATTGGTGATCAATATAGCATTGGGAGCGCATGAGTTAAGATAGTTAACTGCAAAATCGCGTGCCGCGTATTTATTAGCGCGTGTATGATCGTCCCAGCCTTCTTTGGCCATTATGCCGGGTACAAGTAACAGACAAGCAGCGGTAATTGGAATTGCGATATATTTCTCACTGACTTTCTTCAACAGATCCCATAATGCCAGCACGCCCAGGCCAATCCAGATTGCAAAAGCATAAAATGATCCCGCAAAGGCATAATCCCGTTCACGCGGCTGATAAGGTGTGATGTTCAGATACATAACAATTGCTAATCCTGTCATAAAGAACAGCAACAATACGACCAGGAATCCATCAGTATGTTTTCGAAGATGAAAGAACATACCTAAAAGACCCAGCAATAATGGCAGGAAATAGAATTTATTTCGTGCCGCATTTTCCATACTTTCAGGCAGGTTCGACTGATCGCCAAGTCTGGCGTTGTCAACTGCAGGTATACCACTTATCCAGTTGCCATAGCGAATACCACCGGCACTTTCAATATCGTTTTGCCTGCCTACAAAATTCCAGAAAAAATAACGCATATACATATGTCCAACCTGGTAGTTCAGGAAAAACCTGACATTTTCAACCATTGTAGGTTTATACAATGTTTCAGCTTTTCCTTCATCATTTACTACATCAATCGGGGTACCTTTAATTTTCCCCCATGATTTATAGGCTGAAATGTGACTTGGTTTCTGGTTGCTCCACATACGTGGGAAAAAAGTACAAAACTTGCTGTCATAATTTGTAATTGTATTTTTCCTGTCATCCGTCATTACATATTTGCCTTTTTTCAAGTCTTTCACATAAAAAGGCGTAGCATCGGAATACGGTTTCGCCTGATCCTGTGGCGAATTGTAATACTGACCATACACAATAGGCCAGGTACCATATTGCTCGCGATTCAGGTAAGATAACAAACTTACTGCATCGCTCGGATCATTTTCGTTGATTGGCGTATTGGTATTTGCACGAATTACAAGCAGGAAAAATGAGGAATACCCGATCAGCAGAAATGCGATCGACATAAAAACAGTATTCGCTGCCGAACGAACCTGGGCACGGCTCAAACGGCCGGGATTGATCTTATACCAATAATAAATCCCAACAACTATTAGTAATCCTAAGAATGTTGTCCAGGAAAATATGGATAACAGGAGTAAAAGAACTCCACCAACAATGTAATTCAATGTGGAATGTTTATCCTGGTAAGTAAACCGTATGCTCCAGATCAGGGATCCGACCAGAACAAGGAAATAGAATAGTGTCCCCGAATTAAAAGGAAGTCCATAACTGTTTACAAAAAGAATTTCGTATTTCCCTGCAAGATTCACGGTATAAGGAATTACCAGGAACATGATAAACGAGAGTATAAAGAATGCAATACCCAATGTGAGCACAACTCCCTTCCATGTAGTTTTATACTTCCTGAAATAAAATACCAGCGCGATGGCAGGAATTGCAAGCAGGTTGAGCAAATGCACCCCGATTGAAAGTCCCATCAGGTAAGCGATCAGGATGATCCAACGCTGCGAATGAGGCTGATCGGCCACCTGGTCCCATTTAAGAATAGCCCAGAAAACAATTGCCGTAAAGAACGATGACATGGCATAAACTTCACCCTCAACTGCTGAAAACCAGAATGAATCGCTGAAAGTGTAAGCCAGAGCGCCTACCAAACCGCTTCCGAGAATGGCAAACATGCGACCCGTCGAAATTTCCTCGTCTTTGGTAAATTTAAGTCCAAGCATAGTAATACTCCAGAAAAGGAATAAAATGGTTGCAGAACTACTCAAAGCAGACATATAATTTACCATCAATGCCACTTTACTCAAATCGCCAAAAGCAAATAAACTGAAGAAACGCCCCAGCAATTGAAAAAGAGGTGCTCCCGGTGGATGGCCAACCTGCAATTTAAACGCGGTTGAGATATATTCGCCGCAATCCCACCAGCTGGCAGTAGGTTCAACGGTTGACAGGTAAACCCACGATGAGAAGGCAAATATGATCCAGCCCAGCAGGTTATTCAGTTTCCTGAATGTTTTCATGAAAAGTATAGATTAATGAATAAACAAAAATTTGAAGGGACGAAATTAACCAAATATTGCGATGTACGCATAACTTTTAGGAATTGTTAAGAAAATCTCAAATCTTTATCTTTATAAATTACTTTTAATCAACTGTTTGTTTCGGATTCTATCACAAATGAAATACTTTTTTTGCCTTGACTTCTTTATGTAAAGAAAAAATACTACTTTTGCAGTCCTTTTAGAAGGAAAATAAGTTTGTCCGATGGTGTAAAGGCAGCACGAATGGTTTTGGTCCATTCGGTCTAGGTTCGAATCCTGGTCGGACAACATTGACTCAATCAACTGACTGAAAGCACTTTTTATCATTTCCCGATGAAAAGTCACCCAAACCGGGAACCAATATTTCCGGTGAGGTAACAGAATTAACAGTTGGCATACGGATTATGGTATGCAAGCTCGTGACGACTTGTGGAGGGGACTTTGGTCCCCTCTTTTATTAAATTACACTTTTTATAACTGAAACTCAACAATAAATGATCAGCGAACAACTCATAAAAGATCTCACCGCTCAACATCTTGAGGGTTCCGATCGTTTTGCGGTAAGCGTTGCAGTGCGATCGGATAACCGTATCCGGATATTTATCGATAGCGATACGCATGTGTTGATTGAACATTGTATTGAACTGAGTAAATTTATTGAAGGACAACTAGATCGTGAAGTCGAAGATTTTGAATTAAATGTTTCATCATCCGGTTTGGATCAACCTTATAAGCTTTCACGCCAGTATATAAAAAATATTGGCCGGGAAGTATCTGTTTTAAAAAAAGATAACAGCAAAATTGAGGGTACGCTTATATCAGCTGACGAACAAGGATTCAGTGTGAAGGAAATTACGAAAGTAAAGAAAGTCATTACCGAAACTACGCATACTTTCCTTTATAGCGATATCAAGGAAACCAAAGAAATCATTAAAATCTGAAACTCAAATATTCAATTGCCATGGGCGAAATGGAGCACATCAACCTGGTCGAGACATTTTCTGAATTCAAAGAATTTAAGAACATTGATCGTGAAACACTGATGCGTATACTCGAAGATGTATTCAGGCATATGTTGATTAAAAAACATGGTACCGACGAAAATATCGATATCATTGTTAACGTCGACAAAGGCGACCTCGAAATCTGGCGTAAACGTACCATTGTAGAAGATGATGCATTGGAAGATGAAAATCTTCAGATCTCATATTCGGCAGCCATTAAAATCGAACCTGACTTTGAAGTCGGTGAAGAAGTGGTTGAACCAATAAAACTGGCAGATATCGGCCGGCGGGAAATTCTTACCGTCAGGCAGAATCTGATTTCAAAGGTTCAGGAATATGAAAAAGACAACATTTTCCGTAAATATAAGGACAGGATTGGTGACATTGTTACCGGCGAAGTTTACCAGGTTTGGAAAAATGAAATCCTGATCCTCGACGATGAAGATCTTGAGCTCACCATGCCTCGTACTGAACAGATTCCAGGTGATTTCTACCGTAAAGGCGATACCATCCGTGCAGTTGTTGCCCGCGTTGATATGAAGAAAAACTCACCGGTTATCATTCTTTCTCGTACTTCTCCTTTATTCCTTGAGCGTTTGCTTGAGGCTGAAGTTCCTGAAATTTTCGACGGACTAATCACCATAAAAAATATCGTCCGCGTACCTGGCGAAAGAGCTAAAATTGCTGTTGAATCGTACGATGACCGCATCGATCCTGTAGGAGCCTGTGTTGGTATGAAAGGATCGAGAATTCATGGTATAGTTCGCGAATTGCGTAACGAGAATATTGACGTTATCAATTTTACCGCAAATTCAAGCCTTTACATTCAACGTTCATTAAGCCCTGCTAAAATAACCTCAATCACATTGGATGAGGAAACCAAAAGGGCTGAAGTGTATATGAAACCTGACCAGGTGTCACTGGCAATTGGAAAAGGCGGTCATAATATCAAACTTGCAGGAAAACTTACAGGATACGAAATTGATGTATATCGTGATACAGATTCAGATTACGAAGATGTTGACTTGCAGGAATTTAATGACGAAATTGATCAGTGGATCATCGATGAACTGAAAAGCATCGGTTGTGATACTGCTAAAAGTGTTCTTGAACTTAGTGCCGATGAACTTGTACGCCGCTCGCAGCTGGAAGAAGAAACCATCCGCGAAGTGCACCGGATTCTGAAAGCCGAGTTTGAATAACAAATAATATCAGATGACGAAAGGAAGATTATCATGTATCATCCGTTCATCAAGGCTTTGCATTATTATGTGTGCAAGCTGATATCTGTAACCTAACAACATAAGTTTGAAAATTAAATCGTACTTTTACTCACTTATTCCGAGCTTCAGGCGAAATTTCGATAAAAGCATGTCAGACGGACCCATATCAATCAGGCTTGGAAAAGCCGCAACCGAATTTAATGTCGGTGTAACCACTATCGTTGACTTTCTGCATAAGAGAGGTCATAAAATCGATAGTAATCCGAACACTAAGTTGAGTCCGGAAATGCATACTCTTTTGGTAAAAGAATACCAGCCCGATAAGGCTGCAAAAGATATTGCCAAACATATCGAACTGGAGTACCAGGCTCAGAAAGCTGCAAAAGCTGAAGAGAAAAAACCTCTTGTTGAAGAAGTTAAACCTGTAAAAGAAACGGTAGCCGCTCCTCCTGTTCAGGAAAAAACGCCGGTTATTGTGCCTGTAGCGCCAAAACCAGCAGTGGTTGAAGCAACAGTGGTTGAAAAAGCCCCTGAAGTAAAGGTCGCGCCACAAGTTGTTCCTGAAGTTGTTGCTCCTGCAAAGCCATCAGCTCCAACAGCAGAAGTTGTAAAAGATGATGTGAAGGTAGCAAATGATATGGCCCCGCAGGAAAAAGCAGCTGTGGTTGCTGAAACGGTGAAACCTTCTGTTCCAACAATCCAGGCTGAAACTGAACTAACACAAAAAGTTGTGGTTGCAGAAAATCCTGTGGCTCAACCCGTTGTTACTCCCGCGGTTACTGAACCAGAAGCCTCTACGGATAGTGATGAAACTGTATCTAGCGGTCCTAAAGTATTAGGTAAAATTGATCTGAAGCAGTTCGATAAAAAACCTAAGAAAAAAGAAAAGGGAGAAAAGGTTGCTGAAAAAGATCATAAGAAAGAAGCTATACCAGTTACTGCTGAAACTGAAACACCAGTTGTAGTTGTTGAAAAAGTTATTGAACAGGTTGTTACACCTGCTGCTCCTGTAGCACCGGAAGTTGTTGTCGCAACTGAACCGGTACCCCAGGTTGTTGTTGAAGAAGCAGCTCGTATCAGCGATGTGCCATCCATTGATGGAACTTACAATAAATCTGACTCAAACTATCTTCAAACCAAGTTTACCAAACTTGAAGGACCAAAAATCCTTAGTAAAATAGAGTTACCGCAGCCTTCACGTCCCGAACCACGCAAACCTGTTGCCTCATCGAGTGATGAAGACAGCAAGTCGAAAAAGCGTAAACGTAAACGTCTGAACAAAGGCAAAAACGGAACCGATGCTGCCGCTCCCGGAGCAACACCTGGAACTACTACCCCCAGAGTTGTAGTACCGGCTAAATTACACGATAGAACAAAAGCTAAACCTGGAGCTAAATCACATACCCGGACGATTCTGCCTAAAGCTGAACTTACCGAGGAAGATATCCAGAAACAAATCAAGGAAACCCTTCAGCGTTTGAGCGGCACAGGAAAATCGAAAGCTTCGAAATACCGCCGCGAAAAACGTAATGTTGCCAGTCAGCATATGCAGGAGGAAGTTGCCAGGGCCGAAGAAGACAAACTGGTGCTTAAAGTAACTGAATTTGTTACTGCCAACGACTTGTCGGTGATGATGGATGTACCGGTTACAAAAATCATTGCAACCTGTATGACTTTAGGGATGTTTGTCTCAATTAACCAGCGTCTGGATGCTGAAACAATCTCGGTACTTGCCGACGAATTTGGTTATAAAGTTGAATTTGTAAGTGTTGAAGTTCAGGAAGCAATTGACAATTCAGATGAACTGGATGATCCGGCACTGCTGAAACCACGTAATCCGATCGTTACCGTTATGGGCCACGTGGATCATGGTAAAACATCGCTGCTCGACCATATCCGCAGTGCCAACGTAATTGCCGGAGAAGCCGGAGGTATTACGCAGCATATCGGGGCGTACGAAGTGCAATTGGAAGACGGCCGTAAGATCACTTTCCTCGATACTCCAGGTCACGAAGCGTTTACAGCTATGCGTGCCCGTGGTGCCCAGGTTACTGACCTTGTAATTATAGTGGTAGCGGCTGACGATACCGTTATGCCTCAAACCAAGGAAGCCATTAACCACGCACAGGCAGCCGGTGTCCCTATGGTTTTTGCCATCAATAAAATTGATAAAAACGGAGCTAATCCGGAAAAAATAAAAGAAGAACTCTCAAAACTTAATATTCTTGTTGAGGATTGGGGTGGAAAATACCAGAGCCAGGAAATATCAGCTAAGAAAGGTATTAACGTTACCGAACTTCTCGACAAAGTACTGCTTGAAGCCGAATTGCTTGACCTTCATGCCAATCCGGATGCAAGAGCTTCGGGAACAGTAATTGAGTCTTCGTTGGATAAAGGCCGCGGATACGTTGCTAAACTGCTCGTTCAGAATGGCACACTTAAATTAGGCGACTTTATTCTTGCCGGTTCGGTTTATGGTAAAGTAAAAGCCATGTATAACGAACGCAACCTTCCGGTAAAAGAAGCTGGGCCTTCGGCTCCTGTTCTTCTACTTGGCCTTACAGGCGCGCCACAGGCCGGCGACAAGTTTAAGGTTATGGTTGATGAACGCGAAGCGAAACAAATCGCGACCAAACGTCAGCAATTGCAGCGTGAACAAGGTATTCGTACTCAAAAACATATTACACTCGACGAAATCGGGCGCCGTATTGCTATCGGTGACTTCAAGGAACTCAACATTATTGTGAAAGCTGACGTTGACGGTTCAGTTGAAGCTCTGTCGGATTCATTGCTCAAACTTTCGACTCCACAGGTTCAGGTGAATGTAATTCACAAGAGCGTGGGTGCGATTACCGAAAGCGATGTACTGTTAGCTTCAGCTTCCAATGCAATTATCGCTGGCTTCCAGGTTCGTCCAAGTATGAGCGCACGCAAATTAGCCGAGCGCGAAGAAATCGATATCCGTTTCTATTCAATCATTTACACTGCTATCAACGAAATCAAGCTTGCGATAGAAGGTATGCTTGCTCCTGAAATTGAAGAAAAGATTGTTTGTAACGTCGAAATACGCGAAGTATTCAAAAATTCCAAGGTTGGATCCATCGCAGGTTGTATGGTGTTGGATGGTAAAATCACCCGTAACACGCGCATTCGTGTTATACGTGATGGTATTGTTGTACATGCAGGATCACTTGGTTCACTCAAACGATTTAAAGACGATGTGAAAGAAGTACTCACCGGTTACGAGTGCGGTTTGAATATCGACAACTTTAACGACATCAAAATCGGTGATATTGTTGAAGGTTACGAAGAAGTTGAAGTGAAACGGAAACTATAAGTTTATTCACGGCGTGATTTTTTATTCACGGGGTGACTCAAAGTCACCCCGTGAATAAAAAACTAAAACGGCTGCCTTCGGGTGGCTTTTTTTTTAGTCCGAGTGCGACTTTAAGTCGCGCCCGGACTAAAAGAAGCACCCGGACTAAAAGAAGCACCCAGGCAAAAAAAACACCGGAAGTTTCTTTCCGGTGTCGTACTATTAGTAGGAATTAAATTTATCGCTGAATGGTTTCTTCCCTTCCCGGCCCACTGGAAAGGATATTAACTGAAAGTCCCACAGTTTCTTCAATAAAGCCGGTGTATTCCTTTAGCTTTTCCGGTAATAGGTCGTAATCATTTACACCTTCAAGGGAATGATTCCATCCTGGCAATGTCTTATATATCGGCTTAACCGGGTTACTTAATGTTTCATAAGTCAGATCCTGTGTAGTTTGTCCATTTACCTCGTAACCTGTGCAGATATCGATTGTATTGAAATCATTCATTACATCTGCCTTCATCATCACCAGGTCGGTAACGCCATTCAGCATGATAGCATAACGCAACGCAGGCAGATCAAGCCATCCGCAACGTCGAGGGCGACCGGTTGTTGACCCAAATTCTTTACCATTATCACGAAGTCTTTCACCTGTGGTATCTTCTAATTCAGTTGGAAATGGTCCACTTCCAACCCTGGTGCAATATGCTTTAAAAACGCCATAAACTTTCCCGACTGCTGATGGCGGAATACCCAAACCTGAACATACTCCGGCAGTAATGGTATTAGAAGAAGTTACATATGGATAGGATCCGAAATCAACATCCAGCATACTTCCCTGGGCTCCTTCGGCAAGAATGCTTTTTCCTTCAGCCAATGCTTTATTGATATATAGTTCGCTGTCAATCAGCGGGAAAGTCCGAAGCTCCTCAACGGCGGCAAACCAGTTTTTCTCGTATTCATCAAATGGCATCTTATCAATAAGCTGCACATGGTGATCAAAATTATAGGATGCGAGAATATTAAGGTGGCGTTGCTTTAGTTTGTTGTATTTCTCTGTAAAATCGGAAGCAAGTATATCACCGAAACGTAGTCCATAACGGGCAGTTTTATCTGTATAGCAAGGGCCTATTCCTTTGAGTGTAGATCCTATTTTTGCCGCGCCCATAGCTTGCTCATAAGCAGCATCGAGCATACGATGCGTAGGCAGAATAAGGTGAGCACGTTTCGAAATCCGAAGGTTAACCCGTGGATTAACTCCTTTGGCAACTAGTTTAGCCAGTTCCAGTGATAAAATATAAGGATCGGCTATAACACCATTGCCAATGATATTGATTTTTTCCGGATGAAAAATACCTGAAGGAATAGTATGTAAAACATGCTTGTCGCCTTCAATCTGTAAGGTGTGCCCGGCATTCGGACCACCCTGGAACCGGGCTATAATATCATACTGCGGAGTAAGAACATCCACAATTTTACCTTTTCCTTCGTCGCCCCATTGCAGGCCTAACAATACATCTACTTTCATCCTAACATAAGTTAAACAACCCTGTTAAGGTTGCTGTTGATTCTAATGCAAAGATAAAATTAATTGTCGAAGGCACCCTAAAAAAGAGTTAACAACCCGAGAGAAGATTGTTAATTAACGACTTCAGATTTAATCCGGGTTCCGAATAGGGTAAGCGCGTGATGGGTAACTTTTATACCCAGCGCTTTTTCGGCAGAAACGATAATTTCCTGAATGCGCGGATCACAAAACTCAAGTACTTCCCCGTTATCGATATCAATAAAATGATCGTGTTGCTTGAATTTAAATGATTTTTCGAACTGGGCGCAGTTATTACCGAACTGGTGTTTTGTTACCAGGTGGCAATTAAGTAACAATTCAATTGTGTTGTATAAGGTCGCACGGCTCACCCTGTACTTATTATTTTTCATCTGGATATAGAGTGATTCAATATCAAAGTGACCTTCGGTAGAATAAATTTCCTTAAGTATCGTGAACCTTTCGGGCGTCTTCCGATGCCCAAGCTTCTCAAGGTAGTCAGTAAATAACTTCTTGACTGTTTCGTAATTAAGTTTCTTTGAATCAGAGATCATACAATTGAATTTCGTGTAAAAATACAAAATTTCTAATTGCTATTTAGAATTAATAAAAATAGGTAAAAAATATATCTACATAATGTGATTTAATACCGGAAAATCCAGTAAATAAAGGAATTCGCTACTATAAAAAAGTTGAAGCCCTGCAGAAAAAAAGTTTAGGTCTTTAAGAATTTCAGCATCCGGGTTGCTGTCGAAATGCCTTCGATCTGCTTTATCTGTTCTATGGTCCGGTTAATATCAACCGTGTCATGTATAAAAAGGCTGAGATATGCCTCAAACAACTCACCCGAAGTATCAATATGGAACGACCTGACATTGTAATGCATATCATCGCTGATTACTCTTATAATATCCGAAATCATGCTTTTACGATCGAAACCACTGATTTTTATGCCGCCAAGGAAGGTATTCATATGTTTGTTTCCCCAGCTGGCGTGAATGATCCTGTTAGCGCGGCGCGCCATAAGTTCA
This sequence comes from Bacteroidales bacterium, assembly GCA_030654075.1. Taxonomy (GTDB): domain Bacteria; phylum Bacteroidota; class Bacteroidia; order Bacteroidales; family UBA4417; genus UBA4417. The sequence goes on from JAURYB010000196.1 coordinate 22,613, forward strand.
ATTGCTTCAGGGCAATTAGTACGATGCACTATCCATTTTGTGCCATCGGGAGTATAAGCTATAATTTCATCCCCCGGTAAAGGATGACAACATGTAGCTATCCCAAAATCCAGTTCTTCCAGATCATAGGTAACTCCTTGCCTGGATTTTATTTTTACAGGCAAATCGGGAGATTCATTCCTGGACTTCCTATTGTAGGTGCCAGTTTGTGAGTGTATTTCATTTTGTTCCAAATGGATAAACTTTTCCACTTCTTCGACAGGAATTTTGTTCTGAAACACATTATAAAATAAATCGGCCGGACTGGCAAAGCCCATATATTCACTGAAGCGGGTAATACTGTTTTTACTCAGTATGAAATCATGTTTTCCAAAAGTTTCTTCCAGCTGAAGCCTTCCTTCAGTGGCCTGCTCTTTTCGCTGTTCCTTCAGGGCTTCCTTTATACTATACCTGGCGCGTGGTGTAATGGCATAATCGAGCCATTCTTCCTTTGGTATACTCTTTTTTGAAGCAATAATTTCAACCTGGTCTCCACTTCTGAGCCTATGATCTAACGGAACAAGATTTCTGTTAACCTTAACCCCTATGCAGTGATTACCAAGCTCCGTATGAACCAGGTACGCAAAATCGAGCACCGTACTACCTGATGGCAAGGATTTAAGGTGGCCTTTTGGGGTCCAGACGAAAACCTCATCACTGAAGAGCGTAAGTTTGATATCGTCAAGGAAATTCAGTGTGTTTGCGTCGGGCGATTTCAGAATCTTGCGCAACTCAGCCAGCCAGTCATCCAGCCCTGATTCCTGGGCTTTATCTTTATCAATCTGCTGTTTGTATTTCCAATGCGCGGCATAGCCTCTTTCAGCAATCTCATGCATCCGCCGTGTACGTATCTGTACTTCGACCCATTGCCCGGTTGGACTCATAACTGTGGTATGCAGCGATTCGTAGCCATTAGCCTTTGGGGTCGAAATCCAGTCACGCAGTCGGTTCTGTTTGGGATTATAATTATCAGTTATCAATGTATATACCCGCCAGCAGTCGATTTTCTCCTGTTCAAGAGGTGATTCAATAATAATCCGGACGGCAAACAAGTCATACACTTCCTCGAAAGGTATTTCCTTGACCTGCATCTTTTTATAAATGGAATAAACAGATTTAGCCCTGGTGTCTATTTCAAAATCGATGCCTTGCGAGGCCATGGCTTTTTTGATCGGGAAAATAAATTTTTGAATAAAGCTTTTACGCTCAATCTCTGTTTCCTGGAGTTTTGTCGAAATTGTACGATAAATCTCAGGTTCATTGTATTTCAAAGCAAGATCCTCAAGTTCGCTCTTGATCACATACAATCCAAGCCGGTGAGCAAGCGGAGAATAGAGATAAAGAGTTTCAGCTGCAATATTCTGTTGTTTTGAGGCTGGCATTGAATCGAGCGTACGCATATTATGCAAACGATCAGCCAGTTTGATCAGTATTACCCTTACGTCATCACTAAGGGTTAAAAGCATTTTTTTAATACTTTCGACCTGCGCCGTGGATTCCAGTCGTTCGTAACCATCTTTGATTTTGGTAAGGCCATCCACTATATAAGCAACTTTATCACCAAATTTCTGCCTGATCATTTCGATGGTATAATCAGGATTATCCTCAACTACGTCGTGAAGCAGAGCGCTGATAATGGCTGTTTCGCCTAAGCCGATTTCACCAGCTACAATCCGGGCAACTTCGAGAGGATGATAAATATAAGGTTCTCCGGTTCGCCGGCGCATGGTAAAGTGCGCCTGAGAGGCCATAATAAAGGCTTTACGAACCTGGTTATTCTTCTGAACACCTTTGTTCGCATTCCATGCCCTCATTAAAGCACGGTAACGTTTTACAATTTCTTTTTTTTCCTTCTGCAGATCAATATTATACATACACCTGAATCCTTCCTGCTTTGATTCCTCAAAATTACTAAATTATTCTGATCAAAACAGGCTCTTATCAGTGAGCATTAACCAAACTATGCTAAAAGTTTAAAACTTAACAATTAAAGTCATCCATATAAAAGCTTAATTTGTACTTTTGATGATTATCTCATGCCCGTCTCAAATGCTATTGGGTTGAATACAATAGATTATTGATCACTATGAAAAAATATCTCATCCTGTTTGTTTCAATCGTTTGGTTTACCAGCCCTTTAATGGCTACACACCAGCGCGCAGGGGAAATTACATTCAGGTATATATCCGGACTCACTTACGAAATCACGATAGTTACCTACTCCTATGCCCCAAGTCCTGCTGACAGGTATGAACTTGAAATCAAGTGGGGTGACAATACAAGTTCAATTCTGCCCCGGGCTAATGGGCCCATCGGGCAGCTAGGACACATCGGGGAAATAGTTGGCCCGGATATTAAGAAAAATCTATATACCGGAGTTCATACTTTTACCGGAGCATCCGTTTACAAAATCACCGTTGAAGACCCTAACCGGAATTATGGTGTACAAAATATTCCAAATTCAGTAGAAGTTCCATTATTTATTGAGTCTGAACTGATTATAGCTCCTGGAGTCGGGATAAATTCATCACCGCAATTGCTAATTTCACCTATTGATCAGGGTTGTGTAAATCAGCCATTCATTCATAATCCCGGAGCATTTGATCCCGACGGTGATAGTCTCTCATTCCGGCTTGTTACCTGCCGTGGTGCCGGTGGTGAAAACATACCTGGATTTCAGCTTCCAAACCAGGTAGGCACTAATATTGGAGGTTCATTTACTATAAATGCCTCATCCGGTGAAATACTTTGGCAGAATCCTAAAATGCAGGGAGAATATAATATTGCTTTCCTGATTGAAGAATGGCGTCACAAAAAAAAGATAGGATACGTTACCCGCGATATGCAAATCACAATAGTAACCTGTGATAATCAAGCTCCGGTTATATCTCCTATGGCTGATACCTGTGTAGAAGCGGGGACTACCTTACGATTCAACGTAATGGCTACCGATGCCGACTCCAATGCAATTAAACTAACCGCTGTTGGCGCGCCTTTGCTGATTACCAATCCTGCAGTTTTTACCTCACTATTTGACTCAGTTGGACGTAATACAGGTATTTTCAATTGGGTGACAACTTGTAGTCATGTAAGAAAAAATCCATACCAGGTTTATTTTAAAGCTATTGATAACGATACACCTGTAAACCTTTTCGATCTGAAAAGCATTAATATTACTGTAGTTGGTCCGGCGCCAAAAAACCTGGAAGCCGTTGCCCTGGGCAATAGCATTCAACTTAAATGGAATAAAAACCTTTGCTCAAATGTAAGCGGGTACAAAATCTACAGACGAAATGGCTTTTATGGTTACGTAGCTGGGCATTGCGAAACAGGGGTTCCGTTATATACCAGCTATCAATTAATAGCTACAATGAATACTACTGACACGCTGTTCATTGACAGTGAACTGGCGCGTGGAATTGATTATTGTTATATGGTTGTGGCTACATATCCCGACGGGGCAGAAAGCTATGCTTCAAATGAAGCATGCGCACAACTAAAAAAAGATGTTCCTGTTATCACAAATATCAGCGTTCAGAAAACAGGAGTTACTGACGGTCGTATCTATCTTGCCTGGTCAAAACCTACTGAAATAGATCCGGCTCAAACACCTGGCCCATATAAATATCTTATTTACAGATCGGATGATCTTAGCGGCACGACTTTTCACCTCTTAGATTCCCTGACATCACTTATTGATACAACTTTCACCGATGATCTTATAAACACATCAGATCATGGATTAAACTACAGGGTAGATTTATATAATGATACTCCCGGTAACCGCTTCCTGGTCGGCCCAACGCAAAAGGCATCTTCGGTCTATATTGCGTTAGCGCCCGGAGATAAAAAAATCAGGATCACTATCAACACTGTAGTTCCGTGGACTAATGAGAAATTTGTGATTTACCGGAAAAATGAAAGCACCCTGCTGTTCGATTCAATTGGCACATCCATTTATCCCACTTTTATAGATTATGATTGCATAAACGGTAAATCTTATTGTTACATGGTAAAAGCAGTAGGAACGTATGGAACCGCTGGAATTACAGATCCCCTTGTTAACTTATCGCAGGAGACATGTGCTGTTCCAATCGACAATGAAGAACCTTGCGCTCCTGTACTTTCTGTTCATACTGATTGCGACAGCTTTCAAAATGAACTTTCCTGGGAAAACATCAATCCGGATTGCTCAGCTGATATTGCTAAATACATAATTTATTATCAACCTTCGCAAGCTGAAAAATTTGTGCCGCTGGATTCAACACAGGTATTAAATTATACTCATGTAAATCTCAATTCAATAGCAGGTTGTTATATAGTCAGCGCGGTAGATTCCGTCGGCAACCGAAGCATGATGAGCGATACCATTTGCATAGATAATGATGCCTGCGGGACATATCATTTACCAAATGTTTTTACGCCTAACGGAGATGAAATAAATGATTTCTTCGTTCCTTTCCCCTATTCGGGTGTTGAAAAAATAGACCTTCAAATTGTTAACCGATGGGGAAACCTGATTTTCAACACTCAGGACCCGGCAATTAAATGGGATGGTAAAATTCAAAGCACGAATCAGCTGGTTAGCGATGGAGTATATTATTATGTTTGCGATGTGTATGAATTAACTTTGCATGGTACAGTGAAGCGCACTCTGAAAGGAAGTATCACGGTGATAAGGTAAAAAATAAGCCAGTAATATTCCTTCATTGAAAAAAACTGTAAAACATTTTTAACCCTTCTTCATTAATCTCTAACTCCGCAGCAAGTTACGTATTATATAATTTGATTCCCAATTTATCGATTAGCCTTTGTGTGTGTGCGGTAAATTCGTTCAGATACCAGGTTCCATTGATTCTGATTTT
>JAURYB010000002.1 GCA_030654075.1 Bacteroidales bacterium
GGTGCTTCGTTAACATCGAGCAGAGAAACCGTAACAGTAGCCTGGCTGCTGAGAGCAGCTGTTCCGTTATCCAGTACTTTTACAATCAGGGCGAAAGATGGAGTGCTTTCGAAGTTTAATGCTGCCGAATTGACGACTGAAAGTACACCGGTTGTAGCGTTGATGGCAAAAGCACCGTTTGTGTTTCCTGAAAGAATTGAATAGGAGAGAATCTGTGTTGCATCTGGATCCGAAGCGATAACGGTACCGATGTTTGTTCCATTCGGTGTATTCTCATTGAGTTGAAAATTTTGATTTAGAATGGATGGGATTTTATTTGTTGTAGTGTCAGTAGTTTTAAAGAGAATGATAGAAGTATAAGGCAATAATGTTAAACTTCCTGAATAAACCGTATTATCAATGCCACGATAAGATTCAGCTAGGGTAATGTTTGAATTGGAATTCGTAGCATTATATTCAAAACGCAGAAAATCTTCTGGATTCACGATTGTTGCATTAGCTTCGTAAAATTCAATGTTGTCAATGTAGATATCACTGTCATCATCATCAACGTAGAAATACAGTTTTGCGGAAGAAAGAGATAAGGAGGGTGTTATTTGAATTTTGTGATTTGTTATTGTATCAGAAAACGTAGCATACTGCTCTATTGAAGCCACTCTATAAGGGGCTAAATTCTCTATTAATTTAACTCTAAGTATTCTATTTTTTTTTGTACTTACTAAACTAAATTTTGCTTCATAGATTGTTCCTGCGGTAACAGGCCCAACGCTTCCTGATAATAAAGATTCATTATTATCCGTCGATAAAGTGGAAATTGAATATTTTGCAGAACCTGCAGTTATTTTATTGGTATTATCCCAGCTTACAGCAGAAGTGCCTGAATAATATTTACTAAAGTTTGTTACACTAGTATTAAAAGTTCCATTGGTAAATTTATTCGTGCCAATAAGAGAATTTATGTTGTAAAGAGGCAATGTTAAAGGCGAATTTTTACCGCTTGTATCTATTTCGCTTAACCACCTGTAATATGAGTATGATTTCCGATAATATTTTGCTGAAACAAAGTAAGTCATATAGGATACTCTCTCATCTTTAAATATATTTACATAGTAGTTGCCACTAAATTTTCCAAAGGATAGTATGTCATTTACAGCGGAAGACTCCTTTATAAGAGTTTGAGATAAATTATTGTTTATAAATGAATTATTTTGAAATACATTATTCCGGATCTGGTCATCTATTGAATTCTGAATCAATTGCAATTGGTTAGCAGTCCCATATACCAGGTTATCATGAACACTATTGTCATGGCCATTATGAATATAAATTCCAGCTGCCGGACAAAAAGCAACTGTATTATTGAATACTTCTAAATATGATGCATTATAATCTAAATAAATGCCATTTGCATCACCTGTGGTTCCTGTAGTTCCTGCCGGTGCTCCAACACCATTAATTATGATGTTATTTGATATTTTCCTTCCTGTATAAGGCCCAACCCCTGTATAAATACCACCCCCATCATCTGATACGGAGCAAAATGTATCAATATAGTTTTTGTTCACCGTTACATTGTTTGCATAAAAGCAGATACCTAAATACCCTGTATTTGTAATGTTGTTATATTCAACTAGACCATTATGTGCATCCGATAAAGTTATTGCTGAAAACATTGTACTTGAAGAGCCACTAATCGTTGCATTATTTCCCATACCAGCAAATAGTCCGGTCTTGGTAATAGTATTATTTTTAATCGTTGAATATGTGCAACCATAAGCTAACGAAATTGCTTTGTTGTTGCTATTGGATATTTTTGTGTTTGAAACAGTCAAATAAGTAGATGAACCTATTGCTGTTATAGCATTTGTTGCTGAGTAATTAATATCACAATTTGTAATAGTTATATAAGATGAAGCTGAAACGTTCACTCCGGCAGTATTGCCTCCTTGAATTTCCAAATTCGCTATAGTGATATTGGATCGAGAACTTATATCTATTACCTTATTAATAGTACTTACTTTTACTATGACGGAATCAGGGTTTTTACTGCCAAAATACATATAAAGTTTACCTGATTTATAAGCCCAATCACCTAGATCCGTTAAACACCTTAAATCATTCTGAATAAAATAGCCATAACCATTTTGCGCATTATTGGTTGACCCACTGGTATACGTGATAGTACTTCCCGAATGGTTTGTTATCAAACTTCTATCAATCACCCAATTCCATTTCCTGATAACCACTTCAGCACCTGTCCAGTTAGTAATAGTACTATTTAAGTCCGCATCAGTAATTGTTGTATTCGTAACATGCGAATCAATAGTTAAATAACCAGTTCTGGGATATCTACCTAAAGGGGTATTTATTCCATTAATTGTAACCATGTTAGGTATTGATTGAGGAAAAATAATTTTTGAATAAATACCTGCCCCTTCAGATATCCATCCGGATATATTCTCAAATCCGCTAATAATTGGCTTAGTTCCTATTCCAAAAGAAGATATAATAATTGGGCTTACTAATGTACCCGAAAGTGTTGGAATAATTGTTCCTGTAAATGTTTCTCCCTTCTTAAACAAGATCGAATCTCCGGCAGCCAGACTGCTGAAAACTGAGTTGAGTTTACTTATAGTTTTCCAGGGTGTTGCTGGATTGCGAGCTTGAATTACTGTCCTGGAATCATCACCGTTTATAGTTGAAAAGTAGTAATTATTTCCAGCATTTACTTTATTTATTAATAACAATAAAGAAATTAGGACAAACGAAAAGAGCGAGGGAAAGGCAAACCCAGTGTTACGAGTTAAGGAGTAAGGTAGCATTGTAGTGAGAGTTTTATTAGTATCCAAGTAAATCCAAGTTCAATAAAAAGTTAAATGGTAGTAGATTCTGAGAGTATTAGAGTACTGGTTGTATATATTTATTAATCAGGACATAAAAAGTAACTTGTGTTTTTTTTAAAAAAAATTATTCCAAAATGTTTAAGTTTTCTCTGGTCTTGTTTAACAAGTATGGAATATTTGCACTTCTAGCGTTTTTTTTGATAATAATCTAATAGTAAATATGGCATTTGTTTGGTCCTGAAATAGCATTATACAAAAAATAAAGCAATGAAAAATTAAAATAGAAACCAGGCAATTGGGTAGTAAATTGTATATCAATACTATAATTCAGAAGGAATACGATTTCTACTATTCATACAAAGGATTTTTCAATATGTATGTAAATAATACTAAATTTGTCAACCAAAATTAATATCAAACATGAAATAAATAATCGGAATTAAGTTTAAATTGAGCTTGTCTTTTCCTGATGATGGCATATCAACAAGAGATTAATTCCTAATTAATTTTTAAAATAATAGACGTACTTATGAAGATATTAGTCTGTATCAGCAACGTTCCTGATACTACCACAAAAGTTAAATTTGTTGACGATTCCAGAAAGCTTGATATGACAGGTATTCAGTGGGTTATAAACCCTTGGGATGAACTTGCATTGACCCGTGCGCTTGAGTTAAAAGACGATGCCTCAAACGGAGTTCAATCTGTAACTGTGGGCCATGTTGGCCTGATCAGTTCTGAACCTACTTTGCGCAAAGCATTGGCAATTGGAGCCGATGATGCCATCCGTGTAAATATTGAATCAAAAGATGCATATACCATTGCTGCCGAACTTGCAGAAGCAATCCGCAACGAAAATTTCGATATCATCCTTTGTGGAATCGAATCAAGCAATCATAATGGATCAACGGTAGGAGGGATGCTGGCCGAATTTTTAGGATATCCTTCGGTAACCGGAGTTTCTTCTGTTAAAATTGAAGGTGGACAGCCGATACTAACCCGCGAAATTGACGGTGGAAAGGAAATTTTATCAGTTCCTACTCCGTTTGTTGCTGTTGTACAAAAAGGTATCGCAAAAGAGCCTCGAATCGCTGCCATGCGTGGTATTATGATGGCAAGGACTAAACCCATTAAAGTTGTCGAGCCACAAGCCATTGACAGTCTAACAGAAGTAGTTAATTATGAAATGCCGAAGCCTCGTGCTGCATGTAAATATGTAACAGCTGAAGATGCCGGGCAACTCATTGCCTTGCTTCAGAATGAAGCCAAAGTTTTTTAATTTTTTAATCAGCCAAAAACGAAACAAAATATGTCAGTATTAGTATTCCTCGAAAATTGGGACGGTAAATTCAAGAAATTATCCTTCGAACTGGTTTCATATGCTTCCAAAGTTGCAGAAAGGCTTGGCCAGCAGTCTATAGCATTATCAATAGGTAAAGTTGACGCATCGGAACTCGAAAAACTAGCAACCTATGGCGCTGATAAAGTGATCAGTATCGAAAATGATGCGATCAAAGCTTTTGATGAGCAAGCCTACACAAGTATGATTGCTGAAGTAGCTCAGAAAACCGGAGCCAATGTTCTCGTTCTTGCAAACAATAACTCAGGAAAAGCTTTAGCCCCAAGACTTTCGGTAAGATTAAAAGCCGGTATTGCTTCTGGTGTGAGCAAATTGCCCTTAAGCCTGAGCCCATTTGTGGTTTACAAAAAAGTATACTCTGGAAAAGCCTTTGCAAACGTTGCAATTAAAACTGAAATCAAAATCCTTACCCTCGCGCAGAACTCGTTTGAGGTTGTTGAATCCCCAAAAACCTTTGTTCATGAGCAATTAGATATTCAGCCTGATGGAAACCTGATGAAAACTCTGGTTAAAGAAGTTCAGAAACAATCGGGTAAAATTCTGATTACGGATGCTGACATTGTTGTTTCAGGAGGCCGTGGAATGAAATCGCCTGATAACTGGGCTCCTTTGGTTGAGTTGGCTGATTTGCTAGGCGCTGCAACTGCCTGCTCCCGACCGGTTTCCGATGAAGGCTGGCGGTCGCATGACGAACATACAGGCCAAACCGGCAAAATCATTGCGCCAAACCTGTACTTTGCTATCGGAATTTCCGGAGCTACTCAGCACTTGGCCGGTGTGAGTTCATCTAAATTTATTGTAGCAATCAATACAGATAAAGATGCCCCGATATTTGAAGCTGCTCAATATGGAATTGTGGGTGATGCATCGAAAGTACTTCCTAAACTAGTAGAAGCAGTTAAAGAAATGAAGTCAAAATAGGCAGGTTTCACTTTATACAAATGAAGATGTCCTTAAAGGTTTGTTCTGTTGAATGGTTTTAAGAACATTTTTAATTATTGTAAATCAATTAATTATGGCAAAGCAAATTGTTTTTGCAATTACAATTCTGATCACATTGGGTGTTTTTACATTCACTATTCTCAGGCTGATCAGCTATTTTAAATTTACCAAAGCCAATTTCCCGATCCGCGATTTTGGTAAGCGTTTTAAGATAATGTTTGAAGTCGCCATCGGGCAGACAAAGATATTCCGCCGCCCGGTAATCGGATTCTTTCATGCGCTTGTTTTCTGGGGATTTTGTGTAATTATTTTCGGAAGCATCGAAATGATTATCGATGGACTTTTTGGTGTTGATAAATCGCTGAAAGTTTTGGGCACTCTGCATAATATTATCATGGCTTCGGGTGATATTTTTGCATTGCTGGTAGCAGTTTCTATTCTTGTCTTCCTGGTACGCAGGCTATTTATGCATATCAGCCGCTTCGAAGGTATTGAGATGAAGAAAATATCGCACCAGGATGCCAATATCGCGCTCAGCATGATTTTATTGCTGATGCTTTCGCTGATGGGAATGAATGCCGCGTATGTTCAGCTTAAGTTGACTGCCGGTGAAACTATTTATGGAGTTTACCCGGTGGGAATGATGCTGGCTCCGATATTTAGTGGACTGTCAGCAACCGGTTTGCATTTGACTTATGAAATTTGCTGGTGGTCACATATTCTTCTGATCTTCATCTTCGCTAATATTTTGCCGTATTCAAAGCACTTCCATGTTTTCATGTCGGTACCAAATACTTTCCTCACACGGTTGGAACCACTCGGCAAACTGACCAATATGGATGATATTACCCGCGAAGTAAAAATGATGCTTGATCCGAATGCTACATTTGAAGCTCCGGCAGCTGATGCTCCAATAAGCCGTTTTGGAGTGAAAGATGTGGAAGATGTTTCATGGAAAAATTACTTCGATTCACTAACTTGTACTGAATGTGGTCGTTGCACATCAGTTTGTCCGGCCAATACAACCGGAAAATTGTTATCACCCCGTAAAATATTTATGGATTTGCGAGCCAGGATGAAAGAAAAAGGCCCGGGAATGGTTAAAGTTGGCAGAGATTTTAACGACAACAAATCATACCTGCGCGATTATGTTTCGGAAGAAGAACTCTGGGCCTGCACAACCTGTAATGCCTGTGCACAGGAATGCCCTGTAAACATCAATCATCCGACTTTGATTGTTGATATGAGGCGCTACCTCGTAATGGAAGAAAACAGCGCGCCCAGCGGCTTGAAAACCATGTTCAGCAATATTGAAAACAATGGCGCTCCATGGCAGTTCTCGCCTGAGGATCGTTTGCTTTGGGCTGAAAACCTGGAAATAAAAGTTTCTTAATTGAAAACCACGGAGGCACAGAGAGCACAGTTATTCACGGAGAATACTAATTTAGTGAAATTGCTTTTATACTTCCGATCCATTTAACTCTGTGTCCCTCAGTGCACTCCGTGCCTCTGTGGTTAAAAAAAATAAACATCTTATAAAGTAATGGAAACTAAAAAGATAGAAATCCCTGTAATGGCCGACTTATTTGCCCGTGGCGAAAAACCCGAATACCTTTTTTGGGTTGGCTGTGCCGGTGCTTTCGATGACAGGTATAAAAAAGTAACCCGCGCTTTTGCCAAAATACTTACCCATCTCAATATAAGTTATGCTGTTCTTGGCAAAGAAGAATCCTGCACTGGTGATCCAGCCCGCAGGGCTGGTAACGAAATGCTTTACCAGATGCAGGCTTTGCAAAACATCGCCATCCTGAATGGTTACGAGGTTAAGAAAATCATCACCATTTGCCCGCATTGCTTTAATATTTTCAAAAACGAATACACCGATCTGGGTGGTAACTATGAGGTGATCAATTACATCCAGTTCCTTGATAAATATATTGAAAATGGCAGTATTAAACTGGATGCCACCATGCTTGGAAATACCCGAATCACTTATCACGATCCATGTTATCTTGGTCGTGGAAATGATATTTATGCAGAGCCTCGTAGCATTCTGAAAAAACTTACCACCGATTTTGTGGAGTTGGAAAGGAATAAAAGTTTCTCATATTGTTGCGGTGCCGGTGGCGCTCAAATGTTTAAAGAAGCAGAACCTGGCAAAAAGGAAGTATTTATTGAAAGAACGGAAGAAGTTCTTCGCAGTGATGCCAAAATCGTTGCAACTGCCTGCCCATTCTGCATGACTATGCTCACTGATGGTCTGAAATACAAGAATAAGGAAGATGTGAAAAACTTTGATATTGCTGAACTGATTGTCCAGGTTTTAGATCTATAGAATTTGGTTAAAAGTTAATGGAAAATAGAAAATAGTCCGGTAAACCTGTTCTTAAAGAATAATCGGGATAAATAGTATCTATTCCAGTTCGGCTTTAGCCAACTGAATTATATTCTTTCTCAAAATTCAATATTTTTTCTCTTAAAATCAGTCAGTTAGGACTAACTGCAATAAAACTGCATCCATTCCATTTTGGCTTTAGCCAACTGAAGAAAATCCTTTATTTATCTTTCTCTAAAATCAATCAGTTAAAACTGACTGCATTAGAGTTGAATCTATTCCAGTTTGGCTTCAGCCAACTGAAGAAAATCCTTTATTTATCTTTCTCTAAAATCAGTAAGTTAAAACTGACTGCAATAGAACTACATCCATTCCAGTTCGGCTTCAGCCAACTGATATAAATAAAAATCCACTTACTATCTTTACTTTGCGACTATTCAATTTAGTATCAACTATTTTCCATTAACTATTTTCACATTAACTAATTCATACCTAGACAGATATGCATCTTTCTGCATGTTTAAAACCTTGATTCAGGCTGTATTACAGATTTTTCCCTTGGAGTTTACCCCATAAAGTGTAAATTTGCGGCCGTAATTACCCATCGCAAAATACTTTTTGACTTACATTATACTAAGTCATAACCTGATATACCATTTATGCGTTTTAGAATAATTGTGTTAGCCAAACAGGTTCCGGACACCCGGAATGTTGGAAAAGATGCCATGAAAGCTGATGGCACCGTTAACAGGGCAGCGTTACCTGCAATTTTTAACCCCGAGGATTTACATGCCCTTGAACAGGCTCTCAGCATAAAGGACAAACTGCCCCATGCTGAAGTAATTCTTTTGACTATGGGCCCTTTCCGTGCTGCTGAAATCATAAGGGAAGCCATGTATCGGGGCGCTGACAGGGGATACCTGATCACCGACCGTAAATTTGCCGGTTCCGATACACTTGCTACTTCCTATGCTTTATCTCTTGCTGTTAAGAAACTGGCTCCATATCACCTCGTGATTTCGGGCCGCCAGGCAATTGATGGAGATACAGCCCAGGTTGGTCCTCAGACTGCCGAAAAGCTTGGTATTCCTCAGATTACCTATGCTGAAGAAATTCTCTCGGTGGATGCTAAGAAGATAATTGTGAAACGCAGGCTCGAAATGGGAGTGGAAGTTGTGAATTCAACTTTACCTGCTGCTATAACAGTGCATGGTTCTGCCCCGGTTTGCCGCCAGCGGGTTGCCAAGTTGCTTATGAAATACAAGCATGCGCGTACCGTAACTGAACTTCAGAACGAAACAAAAGACTATACCGAACTATACAACGACAGGCCATATTTGCTTATTGAAGAATGGACAGCCGAAGATCTGAATGCCCAGACTGAAATGCTTGGTCTTTCAGGATCGCCTACCAAGGTTAAAAAGATCGAAAATGTTGTTTTTCAACATAAAGATTCCAAAGTCATGGGCAGTTCCGATAAGGAAATTGAAGGCCTGATGCAGGAACTGATCGGCAGCCACATTATAGGCTAATCAAGAAAAAATAAAAATTACTGATTAATACAAAAAGCACGTGAACAACATATTTGTTTATTGCGAAGTTTCCGAAGAAGGATCAATAGCTGATGTTAGCCTTGAGCTCTTATCGAAAGGTAAGAAACTGGCCGGCGACCTGAATGTGAAACTTGAAGCAGTAGTATTAGGCTACAAAGTTAAAAACCTGGAAACCCTTTTATATCCGTTTGGCGTTGATGTAATCCATTATGCCGACGATGAAAGGCTTTTCCCTTACACCACTCTTCCGCACGCTTCAATTATCCTTGATCTGTTTGGAAAAGAAAAACCGGAAATAGCTCTTTTTGGAGCAACCAGTATCGGTCGTGATATTGCTCCCCGTGTAGCTTCGGCTCTCCGTTGCGGGCTTACAGCTGATTGCACAAGCCTCGAAATCGGCGACCATTTCGAAAACAAAACCCAGACTGAATATAAAAATCTTTTATACCAGATCAGGCCTGCATTTGGAGGCAACATTATTGCTACAATCATCAATCCCGAAACACGCCCGCAAATGGCTACCGTTCGTGAAGGCGTAATGAAAAAAGAGATTTTTTCGAATAAGTTTAAAGGCAAACTTCAGAAAATTGATGCCAAAAACATTCTGAAGGATGATGACTTTGCCGTTACCATCATTGAGCGTCATATCGAAAAAAGCAAGATCGACATCAAAAACTCGCAGGTAATTATCTCCGGTGGGTATGGTGTAGGCTCGAAGGAAAATTTCAATTTGCTTTTCCAGCTTGCTGACATACTTGGAGCTCAGGTCGGCGCATCACGTGCTGCAGTTGATGCCGGCTTTGTCGAGCATGAACGCCAGGTTGGTCAAACCGGTGTAACTGTAAGGCCTAAATTATACATTGCCTGCGGTATTTCAGGTGCCGTTCAGCACCGCGCAGGAATGGACCAATCGGCTCAGATTATATCCATCAATACCGATATCAGCGCTCCAATCAATAACATTGCTGATTATACTATTATTGGAAATGTTGCGGATGTGATTCCGAAAATGATCAAATATTACAAGAAAAACTCGAAGTAAATCTACCGACTATAATGGAAAATTTTTATAACGACAATCCCCATCTGAAGTTTCACCTGAACCATCCTTTGATGGAGAAAATTGTGAAACTTAAAGAGTCAGGTTATACCCAGAAAGAAAAATACGATTTTGCACCTCTCGATTTTGAAGATGCCATCGACAATTACGATAAAGTAATGGAGATCATTGGCGAAATCAGCGGCGAAATCATTGCCCCAAATGCTGAATCTGTTGATAAAGAAGGTCCACAGCTTATTGACAACGAAGTCAAATATGCCCGCGGTACCCAACAGAACTACGATGCGCTTGTAAAAGCTGGTTTAGTAGGATTTACTTTACCAAGAGAATATGATGGCCTTAACGTTCCTACAGTTCCTTATGTAATGTCAGGCGAAATTGTATCACGTGCTGATGCCGGATTTGCTAACATCTGGGGTTTACAGGATTGCGCTGAAACTATTCATGAGTTTGGCTCCGAGGAAATTAAAGCTGAATTTCTGCCCCGTTTCTACAAAGGAGCAACGGCAGCCATGGATTTAACCGAACCTGACGCAGGATCAGATCTACAGGCTGTTCAGCTAAAAGCTACTTACGACATTCACAAACATCGCTGGATACTTGATGGCGTAAAACGCTTTATTACCAATGGCGATGCTGATATATCGCTGGTACTTGCGCGTTCCGAAGAAGGAACATCCGATGCCCGCGGACTTTCACTATTTGTTTACGATCGCGCCGATAAAGCAGTTACAGTTCGCCGTATTGAAAATAAATTAGGTATTAAAGGATCACCAACCTGTGAGCTTGTATTTCACAATGCGCCTGCAAAACTGATTGGTGATACCAAACTTGGCCTTATTAAATATGTAATGTCTTTGATGAATTCAGCCCGTTTAGGTGTTGGTTCACAATCAGTTGGGATTGCTGAAGCTGCCTATCGCGAAGCATTCAAATATGCAAACGAACGCGAGCAATTCGGCAAATCCATTATAAAATACCCGGCAGTATTCGAAATGCTCACCAATATGAAAGTAAAGATCGACGCCATGCGCACTTTACTTTATGAAACTGCCAGGTATGTGGATGTTTACAAAGCTTATAATTTTACCTCACACGAGCGTAAACTTGAACCGGAGGAACGCCAGGAAGCCAAAGTATACCAGAAGCTTGCCGACATGTTTACTCCTTTGGTTAAGCTTTATTCAAGCGAGCAATGCAACCAGATTGCCTACGATTCCATCCAGATTTTCGGTGGAACCGGCTATATGAAAGATTTCCCTATCGAACGTATTTACCGTGATGCCCGTATTACTACGATTTACGAAGGAACTTCACAGCTTCAGGTTGTTGCAGCTATTCGCTACGTTGGTAATGGCGGATACCTTGCAAATATGCGCGAACGTGCTCAGCAACAGGTTAAACCAGAACTTGAGTACCTGAAAGGCACACTCGAAAAAATGACTGAGCAATTTGCTAAAACGGTTGAGAAAGTGAACGAATTCGGCGATAATGAATATTTCGATTTCCACGCCAGGCGAATGGTTGAAATGGCAGCCAATGTGCTGATCGGTTATATGTTACTTTTTGATGCAAACAGGAGTGATGTTTATGTGAAATCAGCCGATATTTTTATCCGTAAAGGAAGGTCCGAAAACATTGCATCTGTTAGTTTTATCAACAATTGTCATCCTAAAGATGTGAATGATTTCAAAATGTAAAACTGGTTAAATCTACTGATTAGAATTTCTCAAACTGGTTTAGGATACTGATTATAAATAAAATTGACAATAAGAACGCTCCCAAAACGGGCGTTCTTTTTTGTTTTACAGCTTGTCCTATCTACTTGAATTAAATTTTTATTAACATATAGAAATTCTGATGATGTATTTTTTGTACTTTTCGCCCGATTTTCAAAGGTTGCTGATTTTCAAAAGGCGATTCCTTTATCAAAAAATCTTAATTCTAGGTTTGAAAATCAGTATTAAAACGATAAAATAAAACCAATTGCATCAATATCAACTAAATACATTTTCACATAACGATTTTTGAAATAATGGAGAACAGAAAAGTACTTAAAAGTGGTGAATTCCTTGTAGACACGGTAGAAGCCAAAGATGTTTTTATTCCGGAAGAATTTGACGACGAACAGTTGATGATTGCTCAATCCTGCCAGGATTTTCTCGAAACTGAAGTTTATCCGAACCTGGACCAGATAGATAGTCCTGATATTAAACTGATGCGATCCATTCTCGAGAAATCGGGTGAACTGGGATTGTTGGCAATTGCATTACCGGAAGATGTAGGTGGATTTGGCCAATCGTTTGTAACACAAATGCTTGCTGCTGAAACTATTGGTGCCGGCTATTCGTTCTCTGTGGCTTTTATGGCGCATTGCGGAATTGGCACATTGCCTATTGCATATTACGGAAATGACGAACAACGCCAGAAATATGTTACTAAACTTGCAACCGGTGAACTTATTGGATGCTATTGCCTTACCGAACCTGGCGCCGGTAGTGATGCAAATGCAGGGAAAACCAATGCAGTTCTTTCGGCTGATGGTACACATTATATCCTGAACGGGCAAAAGATGTGGATTACTAACGCGAATTTCGCTGATATTCAGACTGTTTTCGCTAAAGTAGGAACGGATCGTATTCTGAGCGCATTTATTGTTGAGAAGGATATGCCAGGTGTTGTAATAGCACCTGATGAGAAAAAGATGGGAATCAAAGGATCGTCAACAGCCCAGATTTTTTACAATGATGTTAAAATTCCTGTCGAAAATATGATCGGCAAGCAGGGTGAAGGCTTCCGTATTGCATTAAGCATTCTGCATATGGGCCGTATAAAGCTTGGCGCCAATGTTATAGGAGCTTCCAAAAAAGCAATCAATGATTCTGTTAAATATGCCAACGAGCGCAAGCAATTCTGTGTTCTGATCTCGACTTTCGGCGCTATCAAACACAAACTGGCACAACAGGCAATCAAAACATTTGCCGCCGAATCAGCAACATACCGAGTAAGTAAGGATATTGACGATCTTATTGTTATCAATAAAGCTTCAGGGATGGATCATGGTCGTGCAACTATCGAAGGTATAAGTCATTATGCTGTAGAAGCCGCCATTCTTAAAGTGTATGGTTCTGAAGCTCTGGATTATGTAATTGACGAAGCTGTCCAGATTCATGGCGGCATGGGATATTCAGCTGAAATGGCCGTGGAACGCGGTTACCGCGATTCGCGTATCAACCGGATTTTTGAAGGTACCAACGAAATTAACCGGCTTATCATTGCAGATACAGCTATAAAACGCGCTCAGAAAGGAGAATTTGATCTTTTCGGACCGGCTGAACAGCTTTACAATAATCTCGATAAGATTACTTCAGGCAAAGTGGAAGGAGAAAGTTATTATTCCGAAAAGCGTCGTTATCTGGCTAATTTTAAAAAGGTTATATTATTAGCAATTCATGGCATCACTACCTATTTTGACAAGAAACTGGTGAAAGAGCAGGAAGTAATGAACAACCTTTCCGAAATGATCATGGAAACCTATATCGCTGAATCACTCGCGCTCAGGGTTGAGAAACTCGAGAGCCTGAAAGGCGATGCCGGTATTTTCCGCGATATGCTTGATGTGTATGTGTATGATACCGCCGATCTTGTTCGTAAATCTGCCCGTGATGCTGTCAATTCGTTTGCTGAAGCCGAACAATCTGAACAACTAAATGAAGCTATCGAAAAACTTACCCAGGTTGCCGGAGTAAATGTAAAAGAGGCCCGCAGGCGTATCGCCGATAGGCTGATTGAAAATAACGCATATAAGTTCTAACCAACTAACCAAATCAAGAGTGCGAAGAGCGTCCCGGTTTGGGGCGCTTTTTTTTTTGAAAAAAAGTATCATCTCCTTAGTATTTAAACATTAGTATCACGAGTCTAAATTTAAATCTAAAGTGCTTTTATGAAAGGCAGATATACTATATATCAAATATTTAACATACATTTGTTATGAAAATAAATATACGATAAAATTGATTTATTTTCTGATTATCAGCATCTTGAGTTTACATACATTTTAAGAGTTTTCGTGTGCCTTTATTTAGTCATTTATTAATTCCTTTTATTGTTGCCATTTTTTTGGCAATTACTATGGGAGGGAGTGGTACCGGTCCGGCATTTTCAGCTGCTTATGGTGCCAATGTTGTTCGCAAAAGCCTGATTCCCGGATTATTTGGTATTATGGTATTCCTGGGTGCCATTTTAGCGGGAAAACAAACAGCATCAACCATTGGAAAAGATCTCATCAATCCTGATGTAATGACTTTTGCAGTCGTTTCCATCATTCTTTTTTCAGTAGCTATTTCATTACTGATTGCAAATTTATTTGGTATCCCACAATCCACAAGTCAATCCACGGTGCTGGCCGTTTGGGCTGCTGGTTTATATTTCCATGAAGTTAATACAAAAAAGATTTTTCTAGAGGTAGTTCCTGCCTGGTTTTTTCTGCCCATAATCGCTTTCTTTCTGAGTCTGTTCTTTGGTAAATTTATTTACCGGCCTATGCGTCGCCGTGGATTAACCATGTCGCGTTCCACTAATGTGAACAGGAAACATTTTATCAATGGTTTGATATTGTTAATGTCGCTGTATGTTGCTTTTTCCATTGGATCTAACAATGTTGCCAATGCTGCCGGGCCCATCGCTACCATGACAGCTAACGAACTGCATATCACAGGTGACAAGAATTACATTTTAATCATGATATTATCAATATTAATGGTTGCTCCGAGTTTTACGATAGGCAGCTCCATTTTTGGAGATAAAATTCTGAACAATACCGGTAAAGAGATTGTGCTGTTCGGCAAATTTGAAGCAGGTATCATTGCTTTTGTATCAGCCAGTTTACTTTTGCTCGCCTCGGTTACCAAAGGAATTCCTACTTCATTGGTGCAATTAAATGTAGCTGCTATTCTTGGAGTGGGCGTTGCTAAACTGGGTACTAAGAATATTTTCAAAAAAACCGAGGTTAGGAAGTTCTTTGTCATGTGGGTTGTTGCGCCGATCATTTCATTTTCATTGTGTCTGCTGTTATTATTTTTTGCAGATAATCTTGGTTTCTTATAAGCTAGTGGCCTAATCGGCATCGTTCAACTTTATCATTCAAATTTCTTCTCATGAATAATCAGGATATCATTCTCAAAACGATTGATTTTGTAAAAGTTTCATTATCTGAAGCCGAAGGAGGACACGACTGGTGGCATATTTACAGGGTTTGGAAAACAGCCAAGCATATCGCTCAGAATGAAGAAGTTGTTATGTTTGTTGTTGAACTTGGCGCTCTTTTACATGATATTGCAGATTCGAAATTTCATGATGGCGATGAAGAAATCGGGCCACGAAAAGCAAGGACGTTTTTAGAATCCTTGCAGGTTGAAAATGAGGTAATTGATCATATTGTAAACATTATCGATAATATTTCATTTAAAGGGGGGAAGCTTCCACAAAAATTCAAATCTCCTGAACTTGATGTAATCCAGGATGCTGACCGGCTTGATGCTCTCGGAGCCATAGGTATTGCAAGGACTTTTAATTATGGTGGGTTTAAAGGAAGAGTCATTTATAATCCTGAAATAAAACCAAACCTGAACCTCACCAAGGAAGAATATAAAAACAGTGAAGCTCCTACATTGAATCACTTTTACGAAAAGCTCTTACTGTTAAAAGACCGCATGAATACCGTTACCGGAAGGAAAATGGCTGAAGAAAGGCATGATTTTATGGTTTCTTACCTTGATCTGTTTTATAAAGAATGGGAAGGGGAGAAGTAAGGAAAAAAATTAATAGTGAAATAGTTAATAGAAAATAGTTCCGTACAAAGTCTGTAACTATTCAGCATACTTAAAAGGCATTTTAGCCGCAGATTACACAGATTAAAACTGCTTTCAACAGTTTTTTTAATTAAATTTGACATAAAGTAAGCTTTAGTTATCTGTGAAATCTGCGTAATCTGTGGCAAATCTTTGTTTGACAATGCTTTATATGAACTGATTAGTTACCAAAGTTTAAGTTTAAAAAAAAAAGACGCCTCGAAAGAAAGCGTCTTTTTTCAAAATATAGTTTAAATCTATTCGGTTAGTTCCTTTGGAGCAGAGCCTTCTTCAAGAATTGGCAATACCTCAGGTTTTTCAACAACAATCTTCATGTCCTTTATTTCAGGGTCAAAATCGATATTGATTATGTCACCGGCAATAAGTTTAGTAAGGATAATTTCCTCAGCTAGCATATCTTCCACATATTTCTGAATTGCCCTTTTTAATGGACGTGCGCCAAATTGTTCATCCCAGCCTTTCTCAAGAATATAATCCTTGGCTCTTTCAGTGATGCGCGGTTCGTAACCCATGGTGCGAATACGGCCAAAAAGATGTGCCAGTTCTATGTCAATGATCTTGTGAATATCCTCACGCTCAAGCGAATCGAAAATAATCACATCATCAATACGATTCAGGAATTCAGGGGCAAATGATTTTTTCAACGCATTTTCAATCACACTCTGGGCAATGCTCGAACTTTGTGATTGACGAGCGCTTGTACTAAATCCAACCCCTGCGCCGAAATCCTTCAATTGTCTGGAACCGATATTGGAAGTCATAATTACAATTGTGTTCTTGAAATCAACTCTACGGCCCAGACTATCAGTTAGTTGTCCATCATCAAGAACCTGTAAAAGGATATGGAAAATATCAGGATGAGCTTTTTCAATTTCATCCAGTAAAACGATAGAGTAGGGGCGACGACGTACTTTTTCGGTCAGCTGTCCGCCTTCTTCGTAACCAACATAGCCCGGAGGCGCTCCAACTAACCTGGATACAGCGAATTTTTCCATGTATTCACTCATATCAATCCGAATCAGTGCATCTTCAGTATCAAACAGATAGCGCGATAAAATCTTAGCTAAGTGAGTTTTTCCAACACCTGTCGGTCCAAGGAAAATAAAAGTGCCGATTGGTTTGTTAGGATCTTTCAAACCAGCACGGTTACGGCGAATTGCTTTAACCACTTTTTTAATAGCTTCTTCCTGTCCGATTACCGATCCGCCAAGTTCCTGCTCCATATTCATAAGTCGTGAACCTTCGTTTTCGGCTATACGCTGAACAGGAACGCCTGTCATCATGGCAACCACTTCAGCTACATTATCTTCAGTAACTAGTTGACGGTTTATTTTTGAATCTTCTTCCCAGCTCTGTTTCAGTGCTTCAAGCTGAGCTTGTGCTTTGCGTTCATCATCACGGTAACGCGCTGCTTCCTCATACTTCTGACCTTTGATAGCTTTCATCTTCTTCTGCCTGATATCTTCAATCAGGCTTTCGGTAGTAACTATCTCAACAGGAACATGCATATTCGAAATATGAACACGTGCGCCTGATTCATCTAGCGCATCAATAGCTTTATCAGGAAGGCAACGATCCGTTAAGTAACGGTTTGTAAGAGTTACACAGGCATTTATAGCTTCAGGCGTGTATTTTACCAGGTGGTGATCCTCGTACTTTTCCTTGATCTGGTTCAGAATAGTAACCGTTTCATCAGGTGATGTAGGATCAACAATAATTTTCTGGAACCTGCGCTCCAAAGCGCCATCTTTTTCAATATACTGGCGATATTCGTCAAGCGTTGTAGCACCTATGCATTGTATTTCGCCACGGGCAAGCGCCGGCTTGAACATATTGCTTGCATCAAGCGATCCGCTTGCATTTCCGGCACCAACAATGGTATGGATTTCGTCAATAAACAGGATGATATCACGATTTTTTTCCAGTTCATTTAAAACGGCTTTCATCCGCTCCTCAAACTGACCACGATATTTGGTTCCGGCTACTAACGATGCCAGATCGAGAGTATAAACTCTTTTGTTAAACAAAGCTCGTGAAACTTTACGCTGTATAATTCGTAAAGCCAATCCCTCTGCAATGGCAGATTTACCAACACCAGGCTCACCAATCAAAATTGGATTATTTTTTTTGCGTCGGCTAAGGATTTGGGATATTCTTTCAAGTTCTTTCTCCCGGCCAACAATAGGATCCAAACGGTTTTCCTCTGCGGCTTTTGTAAGGTCGCGACCAAAATTATCAAGAACCGGGGTTTTCGACTTACTGTCTGCAGTTTTTCTTAGGTTTTCTATTCCACCGCCTTCATCCGGGTCATCATCCTGTGAACCTCCTGAAAGTTCATCTTTAGGATCTGCATCCGTCTCGCCAAAAAGTCTTTCTCTTTCGCCTTGCGATGAATCTTCACCTGTAATTAAATATGATTTCACTTCTTCTTTAAATAAATCGTAGTCCACATTATATTTTTTTACTGAACGGGTAACCAGGTTATCTTCATCTTTAAGTATAGCAAGCAGAAGATGTTCCGTTCCAATTAATTCACTATTAAATAACTTAGCCTCAAGATATGTAAGTTTAAGCGCCCGTTCAGCTTGCTTAACCAGCGGCAGATTATCGTTTACTTTGTTATGATTAGCAGGGTTTGAAATCGCTGTTTCTATCGTCCGGCGCAATTCAGCCATATCAACATTAAGATAACTCAATATTCGTATAGCCAATCCTTCGCCTTCCCTTATCATTCCTAAGAGCAGGTGTTCAACGCCTATATATTCATTTCCAAGCCTTATAGCCTCTTCACGACTAAAAGACAATACATCTTTAACTCTCTGTGAAAACTTTGCTTCCATGTATAAAACCGTCCTTTTCTAAAGTAAATTACTAATTGTCAAAATCATTCCAAAATTACAATATAAACATATAAGTTTGCAAATAGTTTAATGAAATGATTAGTTTATGTGCTCTTAAACATTCATTTTCAGGAATTTGAAATTATGAACAGGTATATGTTAAAAACAGTAGTAAAAAAGAGTGAAAACGGCTTTTTTATATCAAAAAAAATTGTACTTTCGTAGAGATATTGACGATAACTTAAGTCGTTATAAATGAAGGGATTAATAAATGGATAACATTCAGGACGGGGAAAGAATTATACCTGTTAATATAGAAACACAAATGAAGGGTGCCTACATCGATTATGCGATGTCGGTAATAGTATCGCGTGCACTTCCCGATGTACGTGATGGATTGAAACCTGTTCATAGAAGAGTATTGTACGGAATGCTTGATTTGGGAGTGCTTTCAAACCGTTCGTACAAGAAATCAGCCCGTATTGTCGGTGAAGTACTTGGTAAATATCACCCTCATGGTGACACATCAGTTTACGATGCAATGGTGCGTATGGCCCAGGATTGGTCCTTACGTTATCCGCTTGTTGACGGACAAGGTAACTTTGGATCAATTGACGGTGACAGCCCGGCTGCCATGCGTTATACCGAAGTACGTTTGCGCAAATTAGCTGAAGAATTACTGGCTGATATCGACAAGGATACGGTTGATTTTAAACTGAACTTTGATGATACTCTCGAAGAGCCAACCGTTCTGCCGGCAAAAATCCCAAACCTTTTAATTAACGGTACCTCAGGTATTGCTGTAGGTATGGCTACCAATATACCGCCTCATAACCTCACCGAAATTATTAATGGCTGTATAGCTTATATCGACGATAAAGAAATTACCATTGAGGGCCTGATGAAATTTATCAAGGCTCCGGATTTTCCAACCGGTGGTATTATTTATGGTTATGAAGGTGTTCGCGATGCCTACGAAACTGGCCGTGGTCGTTTGGTGATGCGTGGTGAGTCCACTTTTGAAACTGACGAAAAAGGTCGTGAAGCAATTGTCTTTACTTCCATACCTTACCAGGTGAACAAGGCTGAAATGATCAAGAAAACAGCCGACCTGGTTAACGAGAAAAAAATTGAAGGCATTCACGATATACGTGACGAAAGCGATCGCAACGGGCTTCGTATTGTTTATGAGCTGAAAAAGGATGCTGTTTCAAATGTTGTATTAAACAAGCTTTATCAATATACGGCTCTTCAAACTTCTTTCAGTACCAATGCTATTGCCTTGGTCAAAGGACGGCCTTATCAGTTAAACCTCAAACAACTGATTGGTCATTTTATTGATCACCGTCACGAAGTAATTCTGAGGCGTACCCGTTTTGAACTTTCTGAAGCGCAGAAACGTGCTCATATTCTTGAAGGACTGCTTATTGCTCTTGATAATATTGATGAAGTTATTGCGCTTATCAGGGCAGCTGCTTCTCCGGATGAAGCAAGAGCTAAATTGATTGACCGATTCTCGTTTAGTGATCTTCAGGCGAAAGCAATCCTGGATATGCGCCTACAGCGTCTTACGGGTCTTGAACGCGAAAAATTGAAGGCTGAGTATGATGAATTGATGAAAATCATTGCATTTTACCTGAGTGTACTTGCTGATGAAGCGCTTCAATTTGAAATAATCAAGAACGAATTAATTGAAATCAGGGAAAAATACGGCGACGAACGTAAAACCCGTATTGAGCTTAATTCAAAAGATTTCAGAATAGAAGATACTATTGCCGACGAAGCAGTTGTAATCACTATTTCCCACATGGGTTATATGAAACGTACACCTCTTACTGAATACCGCCGTCAGAGTAGGGGAGGACGTGGAGCAAGAGGTTCGGATATACGCGACGAGGATTTCCTTGAGCATTTGTATATTGCTACGGCTCATAATTATATGCTCTTCTTTACTGAAAAAGGTAAAGTGTTCTGGCTCAGGGTTTATGAAATTCCTGAAGGTGGAAAAACCTCAAAAGGCAGAGCCATTCAGAATATGCTGAATATTGAGTCCGATGATAAAGTAAGAGCGATCATTAATCTGAAAGACCTGAAGGATGAAGAATATGTAAATAATAATTTCATTATTCTTTGTACCAAGAGAGGTACTATCAAGAAAACCTCGCTTGAAGCATATTCACGTCCACGACTCAATGGTATCAACGCAATCAATATCAATGAAGGTGATCAGCTGCTTGAAGCAAGATTAACTAATGGTACCAGTGAAGTGTTGATGGCATTGCGCAGTGGCAGAGCTATCCGTTTCAACGAATCTACTGTTCGTCCAATGGGCCGCACAGCCACAGGAGTAAGAGGTATTACGCTGGGAGGGAAGAACGACGAAGTAATTGGCATGATTTGTGTAAATAGTCCAGAAGAATCTATTCTGGTTGTTTCGGAGAAAGGTTATGGCAAGCGTTCGGATCTTGAAGATTACAGGGTTACAAACAGGGGTGGAAAAGGTGTTAAAACCATTAATGTTACTGAAAAAACAGGGAGCCTGATCGCTATAAAAAATGTAATCGACACTGATGACTTAATGATTATTAACCTTTCAGGAATTCTGATCAGGATGGGTGTAAGTGATTTGAGAGTAATGGGCCGGGCTACACAAGGAGTTAGGCTGATCAACCTGAGAGAAGACGATGGAATAGCTGCTGTAGCAAAAGTTGAATGTGAATTAGAAGATGAAGACATTGAAGATGTTGAACTTTTAGAAGGAGCCGAAACTTCAGAATTTGACGATAACTCAGATTCTTCTGAAGAAACAGAAACACCCGAATCAAATACAGAAGTATAAATAATTGAATATAAAACAATTAACACAAATAACTAAAGCAAATACAAATTTAAAAAGTTAAGGAAATGAAAAGAAATCTTATTTTATTTGCCCTAATTATGCTGGTAAGTGTAGCTTTTGCTCAACTGAAAAAAGACCGTACAGCAGCATACAACGCCTGGCAAAAACCTGATTTGGTAAAAGCCAAAGAAGCTATTGATAAAGCTATTGCTTATCCGGAAGCAGCTACAGATGCCAAAGTATGGTATTACAGAGGTTGTATATACTTAGATATTCAGATATCGCCTGCAAAGGCTGTTTTAGCTCCCGATGCGCTGAACGTAGCTTATGAAGCGTACACCAAGGCTAAAGAACTCGATACTAAAGAAGATTTTAAAACTGAGATTACTTCTAAATTATCTCAGATTTCCGGGGAATTCTTTAATGAAGGTATCGCCCAATTTCAACTAAACAATTATGATGGCGCTATTCCTTATTTTGATAAAGCTATTAATATCTCTAAAGCTAATCATGTTATAGATACCCTGGCTAATTATGCTTCAGCTTTATGTTACGAAAAGAAAGCAGCTGCAGATACAGCATTTCTCGATAAAGCTATTGAGAAATATCAGTACCTGGTTGATATCAAAATGAAAGATCCCTTTACTTATACTACCCTGGCCACTCTTTACAAGGACAAAGGTGATGTTGAAAAAGCAACCTCAATCTTAGATCAGGCAAAGACGTTATACCCTGGTAACAGTGATATAATTATTACTGAAGCCAATATTTATATTTCAACTAACAATCATGCTAAGGCGGTTTCCAGCCTGATGATTGCCAAAGAGAAAGAGCCTAAAAACGTTTCCGTGTTATATGCAATAGGAGTGACGTATGATTTATTGAAAAATGATACCAGACTTCCTGAGGAGGAAAGAATGAAATATTTCAACGCTGCAGTAGATGGTTATAAAGAAACTATTGCTGTTGATCCTAATTATTTTGATGCCCTGTTCAACCTGGGAGCAATTTATTATAATAAAGGTGGTGAAGTTATCAACGAAGCCAATAAACTTCCAATCAATGAAACCGCCAAATACGATAAAATGCTTGCTGATGGAAATAATTACCTGAATCTTGCACTTCCTTACCTGGAGCAATGTGAAACTCTTCAGCCTAAAGATAGAAATACACTTGCTTCATTGAAAGAAATCTATACCCGCTTAAATCTTAAAGATAAATTGTCAGCGATAAACGATAAGCTTAGCAATATGTAATCGTAAGTTTTTGTTAGTAAAAGGAGCCTGGTTTTATTGGGCTCCTTTAATTTCACATTTTCTATTTAACATAATATTAATTATGGGCTAAAAAGATAAAAGGATAAATTCCTTTGAAACGTATGAACAAGCAATAATCAGCTGTGTATTCTGTCCATAAGTTATCGTATTCAGATGCAATTCTTTCATTTAAATACATTGTATTAACGTAAATATTTATAAAATGAATCATTCGGCTGAGCTAATGCGCTCACCCGTATAATAAACTAAATATCAGTATTTTCCGCCAATAAATCAGTGTAAGGCAGATCCAGTTGTTTAATACCCTGGATCGCACTTCCGGCGATTCCTTTTATTGATCCGTGCATATCAATCGTATTGTTTATTACTTTCTCAAGTTGCTTTTCGCGCATTTTCCAGATGCGCTGCATAGCTCGTTTTTCACTGTCAAGGTCAGCCTGCATTTGCGTAAATCCTTCAACAATAGCTTCAACCTGCATATGGAAAGTATTGCTTGTGAGAAAATCATATAACAATACCATTTTATCACCTTTATTTTCCTGCGAAACCATAGCATTACTCACCTGGATTAAGGATTCGCGCAGTACTTTGCACAATCCTTTAAATTCGTCATATGTACATATCCAGATACCTTCTTTTAATCCCATGCGATCCAGGTCCGAAGGTAAAACTTCAGTTACAAGAACTCCGATGTTAGCGCCTTTATCCCTGATATCGCTCTTGAATTTTTCGATCCAGCTTGGCTGAAAGTCTTTGGTGCGCTTACTTTCGTAATAAATGGTGCCGCAATTCTGGCGGGTTCGTGTGTTTACAGTTTGTATACAATCACCACCACGTGCTCCTTTTTTTATTTCCTCAATTGTATCGAGCGGAAAACTGGCAGCCAGCCACTCCTCTATGGCCAATTCCTGCACTTCGCCTTGTAATTGCATGGAGCCCTGCTCCTGCTTGCGTTTCATTTCCTCTGTCAATCGTTTCTGATCTTCTAACTGTTTTTGTAATTCTTTAATAGCTAATTCATTACGATCCTGCTCTGTTTTCCTGATCTTCTCTTTTTCTTCTGTAAGTTTTTGATTCAGTGTACGTTCAGCTTCTGCCATAACACTCTCTTTCATTTCATCTTTCTCACGTTTGAGGCGTTCAATTTCAGCCTTGCTCCTGCTAAGTTCTTTTAACTTTTCTGATTGCTCAAGCAGTTCCTTTTGCATGATTGCAACTTGCTCCGATTGCTCTTCAATTAGTTTTAGTTTGAGCTTTTTTTCAATTATTTGCCGTTCTTCTTTCAGCTTCGACTGCAATTTTTCCTGGAAAAGCTCATTTTCCTTTTGTTTCTTTTTTTCAAATTCATCCTTTTGCGCGTTAAGCAGATCAAGTTCAGAGTCATACTTTTTCTTTTCTTCAGCCAACTGAATAGCATATTTTTTCTTAAGATCATCTTCAAGTTGATGAGATAGAACCTCATTTACGTTGATCTCAGTACCGCAATTCGGACATTCTATTTTTGTTTCCCGCTCCATATAATTGTTAATGTGTGATTTAATGTGATTTAATAGTTTAAAACGGTGCACCTTTTTAAACCACTAACTTACAAAAAAAAAAGCTCCGCATTGCGAAGCTTAAATGTCTTTCTATTAACTGTTAATAGGGTTGTATAATAACAAGTCTGAAATTCTGGCTACCTGGATTATTCGTATTTCCGTCGCTTTCATAATAATCAATTGAAAAAACGCCATTTCTCATTCTGTAGAAATAACCACCCTGGTATAACACGCCTTCAAATTCATTATAGAAGTAAACCGGAACAGGAATCCATGCTCCATCCAATTCTACATATAAACTTACCATGCCATTTTGAATTACATTATCGGTAATTTCAGGAAAACTGAGGTCTACAACATACCCAAATCCCACTGTCCCAAAAGTTCCAACTGTTCCCCATTCGGAATTCAGAACACTAAAATCAACGGTTGACAGATTAGCATTCCCGCCTGTATATTCCTGTGTTATATATTCTTTTGTGCAAGATGTCGAAAATAGTGTTACGGACAAAACTGCAATAAAAAGTAGCTTTTTCATAGTATATTTTTTTAAGTGTTTAAATTAAAAGTAATCAATAATCGTTCCACGAACAAGATAATTGTTTGTTTTTTGAGTATATTTACATTTAGACCCTGACAAATTTATTATGACTTATATTTTGTATTTTTACAGAACTTATTGTTACATGTTTAATGAAAATATTTCGTCGCATATTACTAATCATACTTTGTATTGCACTGGTTGTCATAGCGGTAGGTTATGTTCTTCCAAGGAATGTTCATGTTGAGCGAAAATTAGTAATGAATGTTTCGCAAAAAACAATATTTAACCAGGTTAATACATTAAGAAACTGGACTAAATGGTTACCCTGGTTGCAAATAGATACTTCACTTCGTATCCGGTATTCAGGCCCTGAATCAGGAGTTGGAGCAACACTTAAATGGCTGAGCAGCGATAAAAATGTTGGAAACGGGAGTATATCAATTATTTCAGGTGTTGTATCTGACTCATTGGAAGTGGTTTTTGATTTTGCCGGAAAAGGTAAATCAACAGGAAAATTCGTTTTTATAAAAGAAAACGAAGGCATACTTGTAACTTATAGCCTGGCCAGCGACTTAGGGATGAATCCAATTTCAAGGTGGTTTGGATTGTTTTCTGACCGTTTGATAGGACCGGATATTGAACAGGGCTTATACAATCTGAAAGAGCTTGTACACGACACAAAAGCCATTTATGGGTATGAAATAGTTGATTATGAATTACCAGCCAGAACTTTGATTACAATTCGCGATACGGCTTCTCCCGAAACGGTTACACCTAAACTGGCTTCGATGTATAAAAAGATTTCGCTTTTTTTAAAATCAAAGAACCTCTCCCCTAGTGGCAATCCAATGGCTGTTTTTCATAAATACTCGAACCAGGGTTTTGATATTGAAGCAGGTTTGCCGGTTAGCTCCATTATAGCGGTTACTGAAGGGTTGAATTGTTCGGGAAAAGAAGCTGAGCGAACATTGATGATTAAATATTTCGGATCCTATAAAATGATTTCTTCGGCTTACATAGCTTTACAAACTTTTATTGATAATAATGAATTACAGAGGAATGGCCCTGGATGGGAAGAATATCTTACCAATCCTGCCATTGAGGCTGATTCAAATAAAAGACAAACGAATATTTATTACCCAATTAAGTAGTCTAAACTAATTGCTTCTGAATCTTAAATTTATTTAAATCATTTAGGAAAATACCTTAAATTGCAGGAATAATAATATTTACTTCGAAGTTTAATACCGATCTATAAAGATGGCAAACTCAGAAAAATTACCAAAGATAGTTGAACAGGACTCATGGCTCGAACCTGCGACAGTTGACATTATTGCCAGGCATAAAAGGTTTACGTCAAAGCTAGACTATATTGAATCGATTTCGGGGAATATTGAACATTTTTCGAAGGCTTATGAGTTTATGGGAATAAACTTTATCCCGTCAGAGAATTGCTGGGTATACCGCGAATGGGCACCTGCGGCGCATGGACTCTTTCTGACCGGTGATTTTAACGATTGGAATCAATACTCGCATCCGCTTCAGAAAGTTGAAAACGGGATATGGGAAATCAAGCTGAATGCCGAATACTACAAAACTGTATTTACGCATGGCAGTAAAGTTAAAGTATTGGTTAAAAGTGATATAGGTGATCAATTACGGATTCCTGCCTACATTCGCAGAGTTGTTCAGGATGAGGATACTAAGAATTTCAGCGGACAGCTTTGGTTTTCACCCGATTTTAATTGGGGAAACGATCATTTTGATATTAAAAAGCTGGGTGATCTTTTTATCTACGAAGCCCATGTTGGTATGGCCCAGGAAAAAGAAGGTCTAGGCACTTATGATGAGTTTACTGAAAATATTCTTCCACGTATAAAAAAAGCCGGGTATAATGCTGTTCAGCTTATGGCAATCCAGGAGCATCCATACTATGGCTCATTTGGCTATCATGTTTCAAATTTCTTTGCGCCATCTTCCCGATTCGGCACACCCGAGGACCTGAAAAATCTTATCAGTACGGCCCATAGTATGGGTATTGCAGTAATAATGGATCTTGTCCATTCCCATACAGTAAAAAATCTTAACGAAGGCCTGAATAAGTTCGATGGCAGCGAAACTCAGTATTTCCATGCTGGTGCAAGGGGCGAACACCCTAATTGGGATTCAAAGCTATTCGATTATGGTAAAACCGAAGTATTGCAATTTCTCCTTTCGAATATCCGCTATTGGTTGAAAGAATTTCATTTCGATGGATTCAGATTTGACGGAGTGGGTTCCATGTTATATTTTCATCATGGAGATGAACCCATTGATACGCTTGATAAATATTTTAATCAAGGAGTGGAGTTCGATGCCGTTACCTATTTGCAACTGGCCAATCACCTTAGCCATATAATTAATCCTCATGCAGTTACCATAGCAGAAGATGTTTCAGGTATGCCCGGGTTAGCTTCTCCGATTGATGATGGAGGAATTGGGTTCGATTTCAGGCTTGGGATGGGAATTCCTGATTTCTGGATCAAATATTTAAAAGATGTTCCTGATGAACAATGGAGTATGAGCGAAATGTGGCAGGTTCTTAACGACAGGCTGCCTTACGTAAAAACAGTTACTTATTGTGAGTCGCACGACCAGGCTCTGGTTGGAGATAAAACCATAGCATTCAGGCTTATGGATAAAGAGATGTATTTTAATATGCAATCCTCTGATGAGAATGTAGTTGTTGAGCGCGGTATAGCTTTGCATAAAATGATCAGGCTGATAACTATTGCTTTGGGTGGCCAGGCCTATCTCAATTTCATGGGAAATGAATTCGGTCATCCTGAATGGATTGATTTCCCCCGCGAAGGGAACGACTGGAGTTACCAGCACGCACGCAGGCAATGGTCTTTGATGGATAATCCACTGCTGAGGTATCATTATTTGTCAGATTTTGATCGTGCCATGATAAAGACTATTAAAGACGCGAAACTCCTGAGTACTCTTTATGCCAACCAGATTAACTGTGATGAAAATAACAAATGCCTTATCTATGAGCGGGCCGGGTTGATCTTTCTTTTTAATTTTCATACCTCTGAATCCATTCCCGGTTATGAATTTGTAGTGCCTGAAGCAGGTAAATATAAAATTATACTCAGCACCGACAATGTGAAATTCGGAGGGCATGGCAGGATCAATGAAGAAATGTTATATACTACTCGTTTTGATGAAGCAACCTCTACAAACCGGTTGAGCATTTATTCAACCAACCGTACCGCAATAGTCTTTAAAAAAGCAAAATAGGCCCCGGAGATGAACAACTTTTTGTTAATTTATTTTAAAAAGAGTGTTTTTTTCTTTTTTCTTCCGTATAATTGTGCCATAATTTCGAATAAAAATTAGCTATGACAATGCAAACAAACCGTAAAAAACTGATAATCAATTACGCTAATGTCAATCCTGAATTAATGGAAGCCATTCGCAAAAAATACCCATTGGGTTGGATAAATCATACAATTAAAGTTCCCCTGTCAGGTGGCGCTTTCTTTTTTGCGATAACCCTTGATACCGAAGAGGCAAGCTACCTTATAAAAGTCCCTGTTAAAATTGATACCAAATCGGATAAGGACGAGGACTTCTTTGATTCAACCCTTGATTTGAAAGAAGGTGAAGAAAGAGAAGAGGATGAAGACAAGGAAAAGTCAGAGAAAGAGGCTGAGGAATAGACGATTTATTTCTCTTAACATCTTTTAACATTCATTTTATAGAATTATTTATAAGATAATTATACTTTAGCCACTGTAAAAAATCAAACAGCATTTTTTCTACATAATTAAAAAACAATAAAAGAGAGGTTTTTACCTCTCTTTTCTTTTTTAAAGCTGTTTATGTTTTTTTTATGTCAGATTGATAATTTAGCCAACCAATACATTGATCTCGGAATAACGGTATTTTGTAAAAATAACCCGTTTAGTTATAGCCAGCGCTAATGTAAGA
Organism: Bacteroidales bacterium; assembly: GCA_030654075.1. Lineage (GTDB taxonomy): Bacteria > Bacteroidota > Bacteroidia > Bacteroidales > UBA4417 > UBA4417. Next base: position 28,980 of record JAURYB010000002.1, read on the forward strand.
GTACCAATTCTGCCAATATACATAGTTAGCAGTATTATAGATTTACCGGCAAAGCTCAGTGAGGATGTAATGCCTGTTGATAATCCAACAGTTCCGAAAGCTGAAATTTCCTCGAAAAGCAGACTTAGGAAATTCTTATTCGGTTCCGTAATAGACAAAGCAAAAGTCGAAATAAATATCAGTGAAATAGAGAATAGCGCTATTGAATAAGCTCTGCTTATTGTATCGCTTGAAATAGTATGTTTAACGATTTCTACATTTTTACGTCCTTTAATGGTACTGATAGCCGAACGAAGGATCACCGAAAAGGTTGTAGTTTTTATTCCACCACCCGTTGAACCTGGTGAAGCTCCGACAAACATAAGGAACATCATAAAAATAAGTATTGGTTGCCCCAGGCGGGTAAAATCCACTGTATTGTATCCTGCTGTCCGGCAAGTCACCGATTGAAAGATTGACGAAACAATACTGCCATATATTCCGTATCCTTTTATTGTATTATTGTATTCAACCAGATAAAAAACAATTGCGCCTGCCACAACAAGAATTCCGGAAGTATATAGTGCAATACGTGAATGTGTCTGAAGTCTTTTCCATTTAACTTTTCTGCGCTCTCTGATATTTCGTAAACCAAAAACGTCTTCCAATACAATAAATCCTATTCCACCCAGAAAAATGAGAGCAGCTATTACAAGTTGAAGGTTATAGGCATGCCTGACTGTAATGTCGTAAAGATTATCTGTAAACAAGCCAAATCCTGCATTGTTAAAAGCTGAAACGGAATGAAACAGCGAAAAGTAAAGCTTCTCCCCTATTCCTTTAAATATCAACTCATTTGGCCAGGTTATAAAAAGCAATACTGCACCAGTTAGTTCAATAAAAATGCTATAGAGAAAGATTTTTTGTAACAATCCTCTTGTGTTACTGAGTTTATCCGTTGAAACAAGGTCTTTGATCAGCGATTGCATTTTAACACCTGCTGAATTCCGGTAGAAAGTCGCAAACAAAGTAGCGAATGAAATTATGTTTAACCCACCTATCTGGATTAAAAGCATGATGATTGTCTTGCCTTTTAAAGTAAAGCATAAGGCTGTATCTACAACAACAAGCCCTGTAACACAACAGGCACTGGTTGATGTAAATAAAGCATCAATCGGGCTTATTCCGGAAACTGTCATTTCGGGTAGCAACAATAATCCTGTGCCGGCAAGTATGATAAATATGAAGGATAAAGCAAGCAAACCGGAAGGTCCGATATGTATATACTCGATAAATCTTCCGGCTTTTCCAATCTCGACCGCAATGATCAGGAAGAAATAGAATTGTATAAAAAGGTTATAATAAGTATGGATTCCGGGAAAGCCAATCCCATTCATAAATTGTTGAACTAGGTGGGTGCCCGTAAAAATACTAATCAATTGATCAACAGCTACCAACAATAATAATATGGCTTCAAATCTGTTGTCTTTTATAAAATCAACCGGGTGGAAATCGTAAAATACCCGGAGTAAAAATTTAAGTACATAAAAAATGAGACTAAACTCTATGATAGATTCAGTAATCCGCAGGTTGTCAGGTGTTTTTGGATATCCGTGCTGATAAATTATTGAGGTTATTGCAACTAACGAAACTATAATGCTTGCCACGTGTAAAAACCTGACAACATAGGTTTTATGGGCATATAGCCTGATATTTATTGATTCCCTGATCCGATAGATACTGTCTCTGAGCATGTTCTATGTATTGATTTCAAGAAACCTGTCAATATCATTAACATGTCCGAAAATTACAAGCCTGTCGGTTGCCTGTAATGATTGTTTCGAATCGGGAACTCCGATGATATGATGCTCAATGGTTTCCTTGCCATCCTTTATCACTCTCAGTTCTTCTTTTACAGTAATTAAACTGAGTTTATATTTATCACGAAGGTCAATTTCACCAAAAGTTTTATTGATACAGTTTTTCGGACTCAATAATTCAACTACACGATGGTTATCAGGTAGTTGTAAGTAACTTACAATACTTGGATTCAGCATTCGCTCCGCCACAATAATACCAACTTCTTCTTCGGGCGACAATACTTCGGTAATACCCATTTTTTCGAGTATGATGCGTTGAGCTTCGCCGTTAGCACGTGTAATAATGCGTTTTACATTTAAATCGAGCAGGATGGAAGCACAAAGTAACCGCTGTTCAAAATCGGATCCGATTGCAACAACCACGGCATCAAATTCTTCAATGCCCTGCCCTTGCAAAGCTCGTTTATCAGTTGCGTCAAGTGCTACGGCATAAGCAACATCATCACCTATACTGTCAATTATTTCAGGATCACTATCAATTGCCATTACTTCATAACCCTTTGCTGAAATAGCCTTTGCGATAGCTTTACCGAACTGACCAATTCCGATTACAGCATATTTATTACCTGCCATATAATTGCGATATTTTTAAAAGAACGCAAATTTACGCCGAATACAACAGAAATAGCAAAAACTGTTAAAATATCTTAAATATTTGTTTAAGCATGGTGGATTGACAAATAGATACATTGATAAAGCTCATTTCGTTCATCCACTAACAGCAATATCAGTTTTTTTTGACAAAAAAAAATCCCGCATCAGCAGGATTTAATTGTTAAACTTTGGTTGCCGGACTAGTTGAGAACGATGTAACAAGTTTTGTAATCTGAACAATGAATAACCTGTAATGCCTTCGAATAACTAATCAACATCTTCACTGCCTGTAAGCCGGGAGTTAAGTCCCCTTTTGTGTTTTTGTTGGCAATCTGTGAAGAATCATTCAAGAGTGTAGAGATTTTTATCATCTATTGGGTTTTGTTATACTTAATACCCTAAAAACGTTAAAATTTATCTCTTATTGTTTGTTCTAAAAAATATTTTGACTAAACACTCAATATAATCTCTTTACTATCGATAAGTTTACGCAGATTGATAAGTGCATACCTCATGCGGCCCAGGGCAGTATTTATACTTACTTCGGTTTGCTCTGCTATATCCTTGAAACTCATATCGCTGTAATGCCTTAGTAACAGTACTTCGCGCTGTTCTTCAGGCAGGTATTCAATAAGTTTACGTACATCTTCGTAAATCTGATCCACAATCATTTTGTCTTCAATTGAATCATCTACAATACGCAGGTTGTCAAAAATATCTCCATCTTCGGAATTATTGTCTACAACGGGTAAACGCTTTGCTTTGCGGTAATGATCAATAATAAGATTGTGGGAAATCCGCATTACCCATTGAATAAACTTTCCTTCTTCTTTATAAATACCTGAACGAAGGGTATTTATAACCTTGATAAAAGCATCCTGAAATATATCATCAGCCAGATGTTTATCTCTGACGACGAGCAGGATATATGAGTAAACTTTTTGCTTGTGCCTGTTTATCAGAACCTCAAGACTATATTCATTACCGGCGAGATAGTTGCTTATAAGCTCCTGATCGCTAACAATGGGGGTTGACATGATACCTCCTTATTATTGATTAGTAATTATTACGAGTTTAATAGCGTAGAAATCTCTCGATAATGGGTTCTTTAGGTTAAAGTTAATGTATCAGGCGTTGAAAAGTAATAGTTTTGGATTAAACTATATTTACTTTGTGTAGGGCAAATATACAACTTTAGTTTATCCGAATGTAAATATTTAATAAAATTATCAATTTATATGTTCATGGATTTCACAAAAGCATTATATATCTAATTGATATTCAAAAATATGCATGATATGAAAATGCATAACAAAGAATTTCCCTATTAAGTTATTAAAATGACAAATAACTCTTTTCCGATGTTAATTGTTTGAATTGTGAGTAGCTTTGCACCCCGAAAACAGTTAAGAGGCTGAATTTCTGATTGCATAACCGCTTTTCTTTGACGAATAATATATGATTCCTTACAATATTGACGAGTTAGACCCTAAAAAATATATCCTTGTAAAAGGCGCCAGGGTTAATAACCTTAAAAATATTTCTGTTGCAATTACCCGAAACAGACTGGTAGTTATAACCGGTTTATCGGGTTCCGGCAAATCTTCGCTTGCTTTTGATACCCTGTATGCTGATGGGCAGCGTCGCTATGTGGAAAGCTTAAGTTCGTATGCACGACAATTCCTGGGCCGGATGAGTAAGCCCGAAGTTGATTACATTAAAGGAATTGCACCTGCTATTGCTATTGAACAAAAGGTAAATACCCGAAATCCCCGCTCTACTGTTGGAACTTCAACGGAAATTTACGAATATATTAAATTGCTGTTTGCACGTATCGGAAAAACTTTTTCGCCTGTCTCGGGCGAACAGGTTACCAGGCATACAGTTACCGATGTTGTTAACGCAATTATGGAACAACAGGCAGGAACGCTGGTTATGCTTTACAGCCCGTTATCTCCAAAACAGGATCGAACACTGAAAGAAGATCTGACTGTTGTGCTGCAACAAGGGTTCAGCAGAGTTCTTTATAAACAAAATATTTTAAAAATTGAAGATATTCTCACCAAAATTGATGATTTCGGCTATTGGGATATGTTTGTATTGGTCGATCGGTTTACAATTGATCCTGAGGATGATGATCTTTCTTCAAGGGCAGCAGATTCGGCACAGACAGCATTTTTTGAAGGAAACGGAACTTGTTTGGTAAGCCTCGCGCTGAACGGAATAAGTCAGAATCTGGAATTCTCAAACCGTTTTGAACTGGATGAGATTACATTTGAAGAACCGTCAATTCATCTTTTTAGTTTTAACAACCCATTCGGAGCATGTAAAACATGCGAAGGATTTGGAAGCGTTATCGGAATAGATGAAGATTTGGTGATTCCTGACAAGAGTCTTTCCGTTTACGACGATGCTGTAGCCTGTTGGAAAGGGGAGAAAATGAGTGAGTACAAGCATGTTATGATTACTCATGCTCATAAGTTTGACTTTCCTGTTCATACTCCTTATTATTCGCTTAGCCAGGAGCAAAAGAAATTATTATGGAAAGGAAATAAATATTTCGAAGGCATTAACTCATTCTTCGAAATGGTTGAAAGCCAGTTGTATAAAATTCAGTACAGGGTAATGCTTTCGAGGTATCGCGGAAAAACTGTTTGCCCGGATTGCCTCGGAACCCGATTGAGGAAAGATGCCAATTATGTGAAAATTAATGAAAAATCCATCACCGACCTCGTGTTGACGCCGATTGAAGATGCTCTTGAATTTTTTCAAACCATTGATCTTAATGAATATGAACACAAAGTAGCTGATCGCCTGTTAGTTGAAATTAAAAACAGGCTTGGGTTTCTTTGTAATGTAGGCTTACCTTATCTTACATTGAACAGGCTTTCAAATTCCTTATCCGGAGGCGAATCGCAACGGATAAATCTTGCCACTTCACTGGGCAGCAGCCTGGTAGGTTCGCTATATATACTCGACGAACCCAGCATCGGCTTGCATCCGCGTGATACACACCTTCTGATAAAGGTTTTAAAAGGACTTCGTGATATGGGCAATACAGTTATTGTTGTTGAACATGAAGAAGAAATCATCAAAGCCGCTGACCAGGTTATTGATATTGGTCCATTAGCAGGAAGTCATGGAGGAGAGCTGGTTTTCCAGGGAACATTTGATGAAATACTGAAAGATGAAATTAGCCTTACAGGTCAATATCTTTCGGGGAAAAGATCTATTCAATTACCCATAAGCCGGAGGCCATGGAATGATTATATTGAAATAAAAGGTGCACGCGAGAATAACCTTAAAAGTATTGATGTTAAATTCCCGCTTAAAGCATTTACCGTTGTAACCGGTGTTAGTGGATCAGGTAAAACTACGCTGATCAAGCGGATTTTGTATCCTGCGCTGAAAAAGATTTATGGCGGATTTGGCGAACGTACCGGAAAATTCGACCGGCTTGAAGGAGATTACAACCTGATAACGGCTGTCGAATTAATCGATCAGAATCCAATTGGACGATCTTCACGCTCGAATCCCGCAACTTACGTGAAAGCGTTCGATGACATCCGGAGTTTATTCGCTGAACAGCCCCTTGCAAAGTTGCGTGCATACAAACCTGGCTATTTTTCATTTAATGTCGAAGGAGGCAGATGCGAAGAATGCGAAGGCGAAGGAATCGTAACTGTGGAAATGCAGTTTATGGCTGACCTTCATTTAACCTGCGACAGTTGCAAAGGAAAACGTTACAAGGATGAAGTTCTGGATGTTAAATTCAACGAAAAAACTATTTCTGATATACTTGATTTAACCATTGAGCAAGCCATAGACTTTTTTGCTCATCCAACCGAAAAAAATGCTAATGCAGCCCGTGTTGCGGCTAAGCTTAAACCATTGGCTGATGTTGGATTAGGTTATCTAAAACTGGGACAATCATCAGATACCTTTTCGGGCGGTGAAGCCCAGCGTATAAAACTTGCATCCTTTCTGACCAAAGGCAGTAACGACACTCCTACCCTGTTTATATTTGATGAGCCGACTACAGGCCTTCATATGCATGATATAAGCCGTTTGTTGGCTGCATTCAATGCATTATTGGAAAAAGGACATACAGTTATTGTTATTGAACATAACCTGGATGTGATCAAAACCGCTGATTGGGTAATTGACCTTGGACCCGAAGGTGGCGAACAGGGCGGATTTGTGCTGTACGAAGGAACTCCGGAAGGGCTTCTAAAAATAGAATCGTCACATACCGCTCATTATCTGCGCAATAAAATGTAACGATTTAGAAAAGTAAGCTTGAAAAGATCAAGTTTTGATATAATTTCTATAGCCAATCTCAATTCCAAAATACTTTCGTAGGAATAATTTGAATTTATCTTTCATGCTAAGGTTGCTGAAGGCTATATCATAGTCGAACTTCCAGTTCTTTTTTGCTATACGGTCATGTATAACAGATGGATGGGTTCCATTAAACAATTGAAGCGCATCTATTCCTGAATACTCAAATTCACCTTTTTTAGCCACGTTCTTCTCGAGCCAGGTATCAGAATGCCACAATTTGTGAAAATTTTCCCGTTTAAGTTGCATCACTGCAGGTTCTTTAACCCAGCCATAATGATACATATAGGCATCAATCGCTTTTACCCTGAGTTTCTGATTATCATCTTTCCTGAATCCCTGTGCATCACGGTATGAATATATACTCTTTGTATTACGTATAACCCTGATTTCGTTAGGATACCATTGACTTGAAGAGCCAACATAATCATAAGAACCATAAAAATGAAGGTAATTAAATAGCAGTCCATCAATTTCGGGATGATCCTTCCATTTGATCATAGCATTCTTTATTACTTCGAGGTATTTTTCGTGCACCACTTCATCACCCTGTATATAAAAAGCCCAGTCGGAATCCGCTGATATTGCCTGGAAGGCTTTATCTGTTTCAATGGCCAAAACCTGTCCACCCTTTCGAAGTGAATCGTCCCAGGTGGTTTGAATGATCCGGATTTTTACCGGATCAATGCTTTTAATAAGTTCAAGGGTTTCATCATCAGAGTTCCCGACTGCTACTACAAAATCATCACAAATTGGTAAAATTGAACGGATTGCCTCAACAACCGGGTAATCATAAATAATAGCATTGCGAATAAACGTAAAACCAGTAACTTTCATTCTTCCAGGATTTGGTTGCAAAGTTAAAAATTCCATGCTTTAAACCTGCAGAGTTTTAAAACCTGTCAGGGTTTGGCTGATAATTCTTAAATTTGTGAACTTATCTCAACAACCGATATGCACATCCATTATTTTCAGCATAACCATTTCGAAGATTTAGGGTTTATTGGCAATTGGGCCAAAAGCAACAATGTTACAACTTCTGTAACCCGTTTGGATTTAAAATCTGAATTGACATCGATTGAGGATTTCGATTGGCTGGTTATAATGGGTGGCGCTATGGGAGTTCATGATTCGGATCAATATCCATGGATTACTGAGGAAATCGAATTTGTTAAAAAAGCAATTCATTCAGGAAAGATCGTTATTGGTGTCTGCCTGGGTTCACAAATGATTGCCAGTGCTTTGGGCGCTCGCGTTTATAAAAATACGGAACCTGAAATGGGTTTCTGGCCAATAAATTTTTCACAGGAAGCCCAACTGGATAGTGTTTTCAGACATTTTCCTGCACAACTCGATGTGATGCATTTCCATTTCGATACTTTCACTCTTCCAGAAGGTGCGATTCTAATGGCTAGCAGCATGGTTACACCTGTTCAGGCTTTCAGGTATGGTAAGAATGTTTTTGCACTGCAATTTCATTCAGAACTTACGGAATCAAATCTTCCCGTTTTTATTAAGGAACTGGAAACTGAAATTATTCCCGGCCAACTGGTTCAAAATCCTCAGGAAATGTTTCAGAAAATAAAGCATTGCAGTATTAATAACGAGATTTTTTCTAAGGCCCTGGATGAGATTCTGCAACTTACCTGACCATTACCTGGATTAAAAACTGATCAGTTTCAAAAACCCTTCCTGCTTTTCCATTAACAACTGACTATTAATTTGCGTTTTTTAACAAATTCATAGTAAATAAGTGATAACTTAGTCCTTAGGTTTAATAAATAATTGCTAAATTTTTGTACTTTTGCACCCTTAAAACTAGGATCATCAGATTAATATCTATTAACATATAATTTCAAAAACAGCAATCTGTTATGGCTAAATCAAAAGTGAAAAGCGTTTATACTTTCGGCAACAAAAAGGCTGAAGGTGATGCTTCGATGAAAAACCTGCTTGGTGGCAAAGGTGCTAACCTTTGCGAAATGAATCTCATTGGTGTTCCGGTTCCTCCGGGATTTACCATTACAACCGAGATGTGCACGGTTTATGTTAAAGAGGGCCGCGAGAAGGTTCTGAAAATGATTAAGAGCGAAGTTGAAGATGGCATCGCTTACATTGAAAAACACATGGGTTCCAAATTCACTGACAGCAAGAATCCTTGTCTTGTTTCAGTACGTTCAGGTTCACGCGCCTCCATGCCGGGAATGATGGACACCATCCTTAACCTGGGATTGAATGACGAATCAGTTAAAGGTCTTGTTAAAAAAACCGGCAACGAGCGTTTTGTATGGGATTCGTACCGTCGTTTTGTACAAATGTACGGCGATGTTGTTCTTGGTCTGAAACCAGTTTCAAAAGAAGACGAAGATCCGTTCGAAGAAATCATCGACCACCTGAAAAAAGAAAAAAATGTATTACTTGATAACGACCTTACAACCGAAGACCTGAAAGTTTTGGTTGATCGTTTCAAAAAAGCAGTTAAAAAATCAACCGGTCACGATTTTCCAAGTGATCCTTGGGAACAACTCTGGGGTGCTATCACATCAGTTTTTGACAGCTGGATGAACGACCGCGCTATCCTGTATCGTAAACTGAACAACATTCCTGAAGAATGGGGAACAGCTGTAAACATTCAGGCTATGGTTTTCGGTAATATGGGCGAAAGCTCAGCTACCGGGGTTTGTTTCAGCCGCGATGCTGGTACAGGCGAAAACATCTTCAATGGTGAATATCTCATCAATGCTCAGGGCGAAGACGTGGTTGCAGGTATACGTACTCCACAGGAAATCACCATCGAAGGTTCAAAACGTTGGGCTAAACTTACAAGTGTTACCGAAAAGGACCGTAAGAACAACTATCCTTCTTTGGAAGAAACCATGCCTAAGCTTTACAAAGAGTTGTTTGATATCCAGAGAAAACTGGAAAAACACTATAAAGACATGCAGGATATGGAGTTCACCATCCAGGAAGGTAAACTTTGGATGCTCCAGACCCGTAGCGGAAAACGTACAGGCGCTGCCATGGTAAAAATGGCTGTTGATATGTTCGAGGAAAAACTCATTGACGAAAAAACTGCTGTTTTACGTGTTGAGCCTAACAAGCTGGATGAACTTCTTCACCCTGTTTTCATTAAAGCAGCCATGAAAAAAGCCAAGGTGCTTGCTCAGGGCTTACCTGCTTCCCCAGGCGCTGCTACAGGGCAAATCGTTTTCTTTGCTGATGACGCTGATGCATGGGCTACCAAAGGCCATAAAGTTATTCTTGTACGCATCGAAACATCACCAGAAGATTTAAAAGGCATGAATGTTTCTGAAGGTATTCTTACCGCTCGTGGCGGTATGACTTCGCACGCAGCTGTTGTTGCCCGTGGTATGGGTAAATGCTGTGTATC
>JAURYB010000012.1 GCA_030654075.1 Bacteroidales bacterium
GAGCAGGTATTCAGAAAATCAATTTATGCTGAACAAGACATAATAAACTGTTCTACTGAAGATAGCTTGAGCTTAAATCGGTATCGCCAAATAAATTACAGGTATCAAATGTTAATTGCAACGCAAAGTTAAACTACAGCCAAATATTTCAATAGAAAAATGAAACTAAATAACGGATTGCGAAAAACTAAATTCCAGGATTAAAGGATGATCACCGCAATAATAAAAAAAGCCATTCCCTTTCGGGAATGGCTGAACAACTTAGTTTGATTTAAACTTTAAAGATTTAATTTAAAGTCTTGATAATGGATGGATTAATTTGTGGTTTTGGTTTGATCTCTCTTTTGATGTGGTTTATATCTTTATATTTTAGAAGTATCTTGGTGTAAGTATACGTTTACCTACATTAAAGTCAAAACTGATGCGTATTTCATGAGAGCCTTTATTGTAGGACTGTAACTCATTCATCCATATATCGTATGAATAACCGATGCGGAGATTCTGGGCTATATTAACTTCTGTAATCAGTGAGATTGCTTTCTCTGTACGGTATGAAGCTCCTACCCATAAAGTGTTGGCAAATAGAAAACTTGCATTCAAATCGAGTTGTGGAGGTGCATTATTAACGAACTTAGCTAACAGTGACGGACGAAAAACTACATTATCATTAATTGGGAATGCAGCTCCGGTCATAGCGTAGAAATGGGTTGCCAGTTTCGAAAACTGGGTATTCCCCAGTTGATCTGTTGATAAAAGTGATTGGTTCTGAAGAAGCTGACGTGCTGATACTCCGGCATAAAATCTGTCAGAGTAATAATAAACTCCAAAATTAGCATCAGGTATTACTTTATTCTCGACCTGGTTACCTATCTCCATAAATGATTCACCCGCATCTTTAACATTAAACTTACTCCATAAAACATCATTACTTTTTACTCCTGCCTGAAGTCCAAATGAAAGCTTACTTTTAGGGAATATAATGCGATAAGCAAAAGTTGCCATAGCACTTGTATTTGACAAAGGGCCGATCTTATCATTCGACAGGTTGAATCCTAAAGCAAGATGAGGGTTGTTCAAGGGTGAGTGTAATGCAAAACTTACCGTTTTGGGTGCTCCTTCAATGTTAACCCATTGGTAGCGATAAATCATATCCGCTGATAGAAGCTCGCGACTACCGGCATAACCCGGATTAACAGCCAGCTTGTTGAACATATACTGGCTGAATAGGGCATCCTGTTGCGCAAACAAAAATGAAGTTGTCATTAGTAACAGAAGGGCGGTGAGTAGTTTTTTCATGGATTCAAATTTGTTGTTTTATTACAAGTAATTATAAGTAACTAAGTGCTTTGCCTTGCTGATCCATACAATTAGCTGATGAACCAAATCATTATTTTTGCTTTTAGAAAGGATTTTGGTGAGATAAATGGTCAGTTAAACCTTGTAAATCAAAAATAAATAGTGTTGGTCGGTACTTAGTTATAATAACATTAATGCAATCTTCGATCTTGTGTCCTGAATTGGATAGTGTAATTGGAATCGCCACCGAGTAAAACAAGCAATTTTGAGTGTTATATGTAGAGGTAAAAGTCATACTATGTTGGTAATTAGTGTTTTACGAGAAACTTGATGTTTGCTTTAATTCTAAAAGCAAATTCATCTGCTTCTATAGGACAGACTATTGAAAACATCATGCCAAAACACATAAAAGCCATATAATCAATGATATGCAAAATATTCATGGAAATCTGCATTATTTTATGTCCCAATTAGGGAATTAATTTTATAAGTGGAACGAATTTAGCTCCTGCTGACAAGCATTGTGTTTCGTGTAAAGCCTAATAATAGAAGGGTTATGGTTTAACTGAAATTTACTGTTAGTATCATTATTGAAAACCGGAGAGAAAAGCATACAGTTATTTCAAGATTTATTGCTACTTGAAATATAAACGAAAAAGCCATTCGGAAATGGCTTTTTCAACGTTTGATAAATAAACTGACACTGGGAGCTTACTTGCAATTACCAAAGAAATCCACCGGCAGCATTTTAGCAAACAGATCCTGACCTTCAGAATATATTGTTGGATCGAACTGATCAGGAACAGTTGCAGATACTGTAAGGCTGGTAACTTTAAATTCGGTACGTCGGTTCGCCTGGTGTTCAGCGGGTGAACAAATAACGCCATCAGCGCATTTGTTTACAAGTTGCTGTTCCCCGTAACCCTTGGCTATGATCCTAGTTTTATCTATATTTGAACTTATAATGTATTTAACGGCGGACTCAGCCCTTTTCTGAGATAGTTTATCGTTGTATGAAACTGATCCCCGGCTGTCGGTATGTGAACCAAGCTCTACGTTAACGGGATTTTCGTTCATAATTTGTACCAGTTTATCGAGTTCAGTTTTAGCATCGTCACGGATGTTGTATTTGTCAAAGTCATAATAAATATTTTCGATGGTAAATGTTTTATTGATCGTAAGTTTTTCGAGCAACAGATCGCGTGGAGCGGTACTTGTTGTGCCGGGAATAATTTCATTTAGATCAAACGGACTACAATCGGCAATATAATTTGGCATCATAGCTTTGACGACATACCCGGAAGGCTTTACAACAACAGCTTTATACATTCCATCAGCACCGGTTTTCAGAGCTTTTACATTTCCGGTCGAAGGATCGTAAAGGAATACCGTAGCGCCAGCCATTGGCAGCATTGTAGTTTTATCTTTCACGAACCCTGTGATAAAAGCAGGCAAAACAGGTTGTGGAATACGGAAAGCATAAATATCATCACTTCCCACGCCTTCAGGCCGGTTTGATGAAAAGAACCCGCTTTTATCGCCAGTGGCATAAGCGATGGTAAAATCATCGAATGAACCATTTATTGGA
>JAURYB010000017.1 GCA_030654075.1 Bacteroidales bacterium
TCGCAGGGCTTATCCTGCTGTATTTTATAGATTCGGCATTTAAACTTAATCCGTTTAATTCGGAAATGTTAATACACAGCGGGCTCAGATTTTTGGCCGGCTTTTTGGTGCTCGGCATCGGGGTTTTTTATGCCCATCAAAACAGACTCAAATTTGCGATTGGGCTGATCTTAGCCCTGGTTTTGGGTGATGACATCTGGGATTACACCAGGGATGTGAATAGTTTCAGTTTTGAAGTCATGCTGCACAGCATCTATATGTTGTTATGGGGTTCTTTGACCGGGTATGTGCTGATGAAGCAGTGGGTGGATGGGCGTAGGCCGGAATAAGGCCATCCAAGCGTAGCGCGTGGTGGCGTTTCCGGCGAATTCGGCTGGTGCTTAAGACATATCACCACGAAGACACGAAGAGCACGAAGAAAAAGAATTTGTGTGGTGTGTCGGATACTGTACGTTGGAAAATTTTAGGGAAGATTGCGCAGAAAAAATATATTGTTTGATTAGCGATTGTCGGCCAAATGTAGATGGTGAATTTACGGAAACCCTTTTAATCATTAGTTATATCTTGAGGAGAATATGGTTTCACTACTAAATTTTTTTAATACTGATTTTGACTATCCAGGAATCGAAATAAAAGTCGAATTTGCTGTGATGCAAGAGTACTTGAGCCATTTAGAAACAGGTATTAAGGCGGTTTGTGATAGTTATGTTAAGACAGAAGAATCAAAATTCAATAATGCAGAATACTTAGAGTATCAGTATATTTATACTGTGGCTGAAGACTATATGCCAAGAATTATTCGAATGCCTTTTGTGGTTACGATCTATACGCTATTCGAAAACTCTGTTAATCAGCTACTTAACTATGCCCAAGATAAAGAAGCCAAGCCTATTAGGTTTACAAAAGATTGCGATGGTAATTCACCCGCTTCAAAATATAATAAATACTTGGCGGATGTTCTGGATTTTGATTTCCAATTCAATAATCAAGTCGTACAAGCAATAAGTGATATTAATGCAGTCCGAAACTGCATTGCTCATGCTAATGGTAACTTGGACTCCCTCAGTCAAAAAAGAATAAAAATGATAAAGAATATTGAAAAACAGAAGATAGGAATATCTACTGATACTTATCATCTGGATATTACTTATGAATTTCTAAACAACTCAATGCTAACGGTGTCTGGTGCTGTGGAAAATCTTATGGAATTCATAGAAGCCAGATATGGTTTTAGATAAAACCCATGTAGCTGTGCGTATATTGTGAGCGACACCATCAATGTATGATTTTATTTTAAACCAAACTGGGTCTGCACACATATGATAGATTATTACGAAATACTTGAAGTTAGTGCGAATGCAGGTCAAGAGGTGATTAGGGCTGCATACAAGACTTTAATGCAACGATATCACCCTGATAAAAACTCAAATGATTCAGAGAAAGCTCAGCTAGTATTAGCTATTAGACTTGCTTACGATGTTCTATCAGATCCTGAACTACGGGCGGCATATGATATTGAACTGGAGAAAGCTAGGATCATAATTACTGAATCTTCACCAAACCAGAACTTTAATGAAGATGAAGCTGTAAGTTCCTCAGAAAATAGTCAGTATGAATGGCTTCAGGAAGTCAACACAAAAAGTATCAATACTAATAATTCTATTTGCTCAATTGATAAGTCTTCTTTTATATCTTACTCAATATTAATAATCATTATTTTGTTCATAGGATTTGTAATTTATACTTCAAAAATGGAGGAAGAGAAAAATGTTATCGCCCAACAAGTCCAACGTGCAAGAATGGAAACTGAAAAGGAAGCTGAAAGGAAAAGAGTAGAGCAACTTGACGCTGAGATAAAAAAAGAGGCAGAAAGGAGAAAAGCCGAAACAAAATCAGCGAGAACAATTACGAATCTGGGTGTCGACCTAACATTTAAAATTCCAGACAGTGATTATTCCTATGATAATTGCGAATACGAACCTCGATGCAACCATTACATGAAAATTCCTGTGCTTGGAGTTGTGGTTGGAGAAGATAGCTCCGAAGAACTTATAAGCCATATAAAGAAAAATAAAGATGTGATTATTGGCGATATACAGACAAAATTAGGGGGAACCAGTTATAAAATTTTCACTCAAGTCGATAGTGAAAAACGTTTGAAGACGATAATCAGTGACCAAATTAGCTTAACGGTTTTAGGTAAAAAGCCGCCAGGCTTATGGACATATCCACCTCGATCACAAGATGAACCTCAGTCTATCAAAGGTATAGAAGAGATATTGCTACCCAAGTCATTCTCTGTTCACTAAGCTTAGTAGGGTACGCTGTGTGTACCTTTCGGCTGATTTTAATATTCCTTATTGAGCGTCTATGCAACCAATATTAGCTTCATTTTTTGCAAGTATTTCCGAATTAAAGAAAAATCCAATAGCTTTGTTAAATCAGGCTAATGGTGAGGTTGTCGCTATTTTAAATCACAATCATCCAATGGCTTATCTTGTTCCAGCTGAGCAATATGAGCAGCTTATGGAAAGATTAGAGGATTATGAGTTGGGTGAAATAGTAACGGTAAGGCAATCAGAAAAAGCACATGCCATTGAAGTTGAGTTAGATGACTTATAAATTAAAATTTTCCTCGTTTCCACGCACCGCCCATAACAAACTTTTGAAGGAAAATCATGTCTGACACGGATGTCATTATCATCGGCGCAGGCGCATCGGGCCTGATGTGCGCAATCGAGGCGGGCAAGCGCGGCCGCAAGGTGCAGGTATTGGATCACGCCAACAAGGCCGGGAAAAAAATCCTGATGTCCGGCGGCGGCCGCTGCAATTTCACCAATTATTCCATCGAGCCGGTTAACTTTATCTCGCACAACCCGCATTTTTGCAAGTCGGCGCTGAGCCGTTATAGCCAATGGGATTTTCTGGCGTTAATCGGGCGCTACCAGATTCCTTTTCATGAAAGAGATCACGGACAGTTGTTTTGCAATGAAAGCGCCCGGGATATTCTGGATATGTTGTTGGCGGAATGCGACAAGGTCGGCGTGGTTGTACAGTTGAACACCCACATCGATACCGTTGCACGGCTGGCCGACCGGTTCCATCTTAAAACCAGTCATGGCGATTTCACCGGCCAGTCCTTAGTGGTCGCGACAGGGGGCTTGTCGATACCCAAAATGGGCGCGACGCCGTTGGGCTATCAAATTGCCGAGCAATTCGGCATCAATGTGTTACCTACCCGTGCAGGCCTGGTTCCGTTTACCTTGCAGCCGGAAGATAAAGAAAGATTCTCGGCCTTATCGGGCATTGCCGTACCGTGTGTGGTCAGCAATAAACGGCAGAGTTTTACAGAAAATGTATTGTTTACGCATCGCGGCTTGAGCGGTCCGGCGATTTTGCAGATTTCATCCTATTGGCGCGCCGGAGAGGAGATTGTGATTAACTTGCTGCCG
>JAURYB010000022.1 GCA_030654075.1 Bacteroidales bacterium
TGAATTGTGAGTTGTGAATTGTGATTATAAAAACCTACTCCTCTCCTATCCCGATCAGGCCTGATCCAACTTCAATAAGTTTTCCTTTTTCACATTTAATAATACGTGAAGGATATTTTCGTAGCAAAGCGTAATTATGAGTCGCCATAAACACCGCCCTTCCCGATTTGCGGATATCAAAAAGCAATTGCATAATGCCATCCGACGTTTCAGGATCGAGGTTACCGGTGGGTTCGTCGGCAAGTATTAGCTCAGGATCATTAAGCAAGGCACGGGCGATGGAAACGCGCTGTTGCTCGCCACCCGAAAGCTGGTGCGGCATTTTGAAACCTTTGGTGATAAGCCCCACTTTATCAAGCACTTCATTCATGCGGTGACGCATAGCATCGTGATCTTTCCAACCGGTGGCTTTCATCACAAATATCAGGTTGTCGTTTACCGTGCGGTCGTTAAGCAACTGGAAATCCTGGAAAACAATTCCGATTTTACGCCTCAGGTATGGAATTTCCTTATGTTTCAACTCAGAGATATTAAATCCGGCAACCTCAGCTTTTCCTTCGCGGAGAGGCAAATCAGCATACAAGGTTTTCATAAGGCTACTTTTACCTGTGCCTGTCTTACCAACCAGGTACACAAATTCGCTTTTATGAATACTGAGCGAAACATCCGACAATATTAGATTATCACGCTGATAAACGGAAATGCCTTCGAGAGAAATAATAGAATCAACAGCCATAAAAAACAGTTAAGTATTGAACTTTGTGCAAAAATAACCTATTTAACGACTATTTATAAATTCAAGGTCCTTAAAAGAAAGAAATGAAGCCTGGAAAAATGTTAAGAATTTAGAAAACACGGAATCATTTGTATTTGACTCTCTGATTCTGAAAATAATAAAGTGTTCTAAAAAATTACTACATCCGGGGACGCAATAATTTTTCAGATCAAAATGACCATAGATCTAGAAAGATTTCGATAATTTAACCTGAAGCCCGAAAGAATTGTAATACAAATCACCGATATCAAAAGCTCCGGCAAGCCCGAACTTAAAGTTCCGTTCCAACGCTCTGTTTGCTTCAAAATAGGATGAGATTTGCTTTGTTTCGGTGAAAATCCCAAACTTTGGAGGATAATGTATACTTCCCAACGAATGCCCTGCCTCACTGGTGCCAAATGTTCCGAAATTACGAGAATAGGAGGCTTTCAGGATAAAACCCCAGTTCTGCACTGATCCTTCGAAACCCAGGTGCAAAGCAACAACCCTGTTGTTAATAAAGTAATCTCCCGGAGCATTTGGTAATTCTTCCCTGATACCGTAACGATTTCCGACAAATGGATTTCCGACACCAACACCCTTATAGGACCACCCATCAATATACGTATCATTGTTGTAATAATTCTCATCACCCGAAGGGGTATACGGAGACCAGAATTCCCCGGCCTGGTTTTTTGAATAAAAGAATTCCATCAGGATTTTATTCCATCTGAAGATTTGATCAGTGGTAGTCCTTCTGTTTGTCAAACTTATACCGCTTAATCCATCACGTATGTTGGCTAAGTAATACAACGCGCCAACATCATAGAAAAACTGGTGATAAGCGAATAACCGGACATTTGTGAAATTGTATTCCAAACCTGCATCAATCGACCCTAAATGATTACCAATTTTTGATGTAGGAATTCTACTTGTTCCATAAGCTTTTCCTGATATCACATACCAGTACCTCTGCATATCCGATAACGTGTAGTTGCTGCCGTAATACACTGATTCGCTTCCCCATTGAACCTGGTGGTTAATACCGCCATATAACTTCAATTTCCATCCGGGCTTGCCAAAACGCCCATAAAACGATAGTTGGTGCAGAAATGTTTTTAACGTATCTACACTGCCATCCAACATATTTACAGGCAAATCACCTAACCAACCATGCGCATAATTACCCTTGAAAGCAAATAATCCACGAAAGACTGGAATAGTATAAAACTCAGGAATTGATATTTGAATCTTAGGAATTCCAAGGGCATTTCCTGAAACTGAAAAAGCTCCTGACGATAAAGCGGTGTCGCACAAACCCATAATCTCTTTTGAACGGCCTGCCCTGATTTCAAAAATACTTACTCTGATTTTTCCATACCCCTCAATCAATAAGAATTCAGATTTTTTTCCAATATTAGCACGTCCCTCTAAAGATACGCCCCAATCGAAGAGTTTTTTATTGTTTATGTCATATTCTCTGCCGGCTCTGCCAACAAAGCTCAAAGAAGCTCTATCCAGCGGAATGCTTCCGAATTGGTTCGATCGTAACCAGAAAGGAATGAGGCTATCCGAAATATAGCCAGCTGAAGTTTCAACAGAATAATGGAAATTGCTTTCCTGTGCCCTGGCACCCGGTGCTGACAAAATATACAGAATAACCAGTATGTAGATTTTTCTCATTCTATGAAACTATAATCCAAAATATGAATCGGCAAATCGTCCTTAATGATATATCAAACATACAAAATAATTTAATGTTTCAATAATCTTAAGTTCTGCTCCATTAATTAAGTAATTAAAGGACAAATGTTAACGCTTTTAAAGAATTACAAAAACTGAAAGTAATTACATAGAAAACACGCAGCCTTCCCTGAAGTTCAGCTCCAAATAATATGAGATACTATTTTTATTATTCCATAATTCATTTAACAAGTTAACGCATAAGCTTTTAGATTCAGATACAAGATTGGTTAAATGCTAAAATTTAGTGTTACTATACCTGAATAAAACCAGAGTTTATTATAACCATCCTGTAAATTGAGACATACTGCTTTATTGTTGAGATAGTTCTTACTTTTGCATAAAAAGAAAGACGCTAATAATGAAAACATATTCCGCACTTGATGATTGCGTACTTGGCGGGCTTGGCGCTCCATGTTTTGCAAATTTATCACCCGAAGAAATAGCACTGGTTAGTGAAAGTAAAACTCAGGTTTTATTCCGTAAAGGCGAAAGCCTTACCAAACAGGGCGCATTCGCATCAAGCGTACTATTTGTTGTTGAAGGATTGGTGAGGCAATATATTATTGGCGATACAAACCGCGATTTTAACCTTCGGATTATCCGGAGTGGAGAATTTGTAGGGCTTTCGGCTGCTTTCAGCAAACATACTTATGATTATTCCGCAATTGCTATGAAGGAAACTTTGGCATGCTTAATTGAAAAAGATGCAATTGCCGGGCTGTTAAAAAGTAATGGAAATTTTGCTTACGGGCTGATTAACAGGTATTATGAAAATGACAGCTCGCTCTACAATACCATCAGGAGTATGATGTACAAGCAGATGCACGGAAGGCTTGCTGATGTGTTGCTTTATCTTGATACCATAAAGTATAATGACGAAAGTATTTTCGGATATCTTTCCAGGAAAGAAATAGCTGATTTCGCCGGATTATCTACTGAAAGCACAGTAAAACTGATTAAGGGATTTGAGCAGGACGGACTGATAAAACTTATTGATAAGGATATTGAGGTGCTTGAAAGGGAGGATTTGAAAGAGATTAGTAAGAGGGGGTAAAAAACAAATTGAGAATCTTAGATGGCGGAAATCAGAATTATTTGAAAGAAGGAACAATCCTATTAAATGAAATATTGCTTAATTTTGATGAGTAAAAATTAAAAAAAATGGACATCCAGGCTAGAAAGTTGCATTTCGTTCAAGAATTCCTTCGGGTTGCTGATGAAGAACTTGTTGGTAAACTGGAAAGACTTCTCAGGACTGAAAGAAAGAAAAAACTTGATAAGGATCTTCTCCCAATTACTTTGAAAGAGTTCAATGAAATCATTGATAAATCAGAGGACGATTTTACTAATGGAAGAGAAACCGAAGCCCGAAATCTCCTTAACCAGATAGACTCATGGAAGTAAAGGTTTTGTGGTCTGACACATCTCTGACTCAACTTCAGGATATATTTGACTATTACAATCTTAGTGCAAACGATACTGTTGCTACAAAAATCATAAAAGAATTAGTAGAAAGATCTTTTATTTTAGAAACCAACCCTTTAATAGGCGTAAAAGAGCCTTTACTGGTCAACAGAAAATTTGAATACCGTTTTATTATAATGAACAATTACAAAATCATTTACAGGTTCAATAACAATATTGCACGAATTGTTTCTGTATTTGATTGCAGACAGAATCCTCAGAAGATGGAAGAAATTGAGCCAAAGACTCCGTGATCAATTTTTTATCCTTCGAAAAATCGCTTCTTAATTCATAGAAAATTACTTAATTTACTTCTGCCAATAAGAGGAGAGTCTTTTCAAATCCCAAGATTGATAAAAAAATATGTTTTTTGCAAAAGAGAGCTATGTTTTCATGTTCAGTCTGAAGCTCATACATTTTTTCTTTGTTTGTCACAACTGCCGAATGTCTATATTTAAAGTTTGTATCTGAACTTATTGTGTGTACAATATCTCTTCTTATTTTGTTCAGTTCAATGTATTCGGATTCTTTGAAATTCTTAAGCCACAAATAATTTTCACTTTCACGATATTCTTCCGGAATTTTTTCAATTGCACTATGAAAAAAAATATTGTTTGATTTACCTCGTAGGAGGAAAAACGAGTTAATTAACTCGCCAATTCTTACCCAATAATTATATACCTTTTGACTGGCAATATCTGCTAACATATTAAATCTTTTGCCCTCCATATTCTGATAATTTGGGTATTTTGATATATTTCCAAAATCGAATTTGTCTTCATCTAATATCATTATTGTCCCTTTCGGATATCCGCTTAATAACTCTTCGAAATAACCACCCATTATAAAAATTTCGTCTGGTATTTCGACCCATTCCATAATAGGTTTTAAACCATGAAAGTTAGTTTTTGTATTTTCATCCATTTAACTGATATATAAAAACTTATTCTCAATTTAGATGTATAATTTTCAATCACTCTACTCGTAATTATTACTTTCAGTTAGTTTAGTTTAGTATAGTTTACTCTTACAAATAATCCGCCTTCTCCTCACCCATATTTAAAAAAGGTTTAATCGCCCTATCATAGATCCCATGCACATAAGCAATCGCCATTCCATAATTCGTAACCGGAATGCCTGCATCAATGGCAGGTTTCAATCGGTTTACCAACTGGCGACGGGTAATCATACAACCGCCGCATTGAACAACAAGTGCATAATCATGAATATCACGGAGAACCAGGTTTAGCCCGGCAACGGTATCATATTCCAGTTTTTTACCGGTAAAATTGCTTAACCAACGGGGAATTTTCACCCTGCCAATATCGTCGCACGAAACATGATGGCTGCATGATTCCAGGATCAGAATCCTGTCACCATCTTTTAATTCGCCTATTTTGGGTGTGCCCTTTATATATTGCTGAAAATCACCTTTCTGCCTCGCAAGTACTATACTGAAACTGGTCAAAGGAATTTCATTTGGAATGGAAGCGTCTGCTTTCAGAAAAACCTGGCTGTCAGTAACAACAAGTTTAGGTTTGGGTTCCATACGCTTGAAAAAGGCATCAACCTCACGCTCTTTGCATATGGCTACAATACCGTCATGATCCAGCACATCGCGTATAACCTGTACCTGTGGCAGAATCAGGCGACCTTCGGGAGCTTCGATATCAATGGGTGTAATAAGCAAAACTGTATCGCCATAAGAAATCAGATCCCCAACCAGAGTTCCCGGTTTCCAGGCAGTTTCGGGAAGGAAACTACGCATTTGTTGAACAAGTGGCTCCACGCTTGATTTATTCAAAACGCTGAATCCGAGAATTATAGTCTGAAGTTCTTTTTCAACTTTTGTTACAATCTCAGCTGAAATATCCTGCAAATCTGATTTGTTGTGAACAACAAAATAGGGAACATCGAGTTTATTGAATTCGTCAATCAAACCATATTCAAATTCGCTTAAGGTATTATCAGTAATCAGGAGAATAGCCAGATCAATGGTTTTAATCACTTCGCGACTGCGGGCAATCCGCTTTTCGCCAAGCATTCCTTCGTCGTCAATGCCAGCGGTATCAATCAACACAACTGCCCCCAATCCGCCAATTTCCATGTTTTTTGAAACCGGGTCGGTAGTGGTTCCTGCAACATCCGATACGATAGCCACTTCCTGACCTGCCAAAGCATTAATCAGGGAACTTTTACCACTGTTTCGTTTGCCGAAAATTCCTATATGCGGACGTATTTCTTTACCTTTTTTCACTTTACAAATCTTTAATGCTGTATTCAAACTTCAAGATTATCTCTCAAAAAGAATACTTATTCGAATACAACTGTTTTATTATCAGATACAAATACACGATCTTCGAATACCAGTTGCATGGCTTTGGCCAGAGCAGCGGTCTCATTTTCCCGGCCGGCTCTCACCAGGTCTGATAATGTAAACGAATGATTTACAGGAATAATCTTTTGAGTGATAATTGGTCCCTCATCAAGTTCATTGGTTACAAAATGGGCAGTCGCGCCAATAATTTTAACTCCGCGGGTATATGCCTGCCGATAAGGATTAGCGCCGGTAAAAGCAGGTAAAAACGAATGATGAATATTAATTATCTTAAGCATAAACGTTGTTACAAATTCCTGTGACAGAATTCGCATAAATTTAGCCAGGACTATATAATCAGGTTCGTATGGAAGAATTGAGGCCACCAACTCAGCCTCAAAAACTTCTTTGCTCTTATTTTCGTGCGATACCAGGTGAAACGGAACATCGAACCGTTCCGTAATATTTTTCAGATCAGGATGGTTACCGATTACACATTGAACATTTGCGCCTAGAGTTTTAAAATGATTGCGGGTGAGTATATCGCTCAGGCAGTGGTATTCCTTTGTAACAAGGACAACGATATTTTTCTCAGGCAGAGGATTTACTTTCACGACAGCATTAGTTGGCAATACTTTTTCTATAGCATTTTCAAGGCTTCGCTGATCGGCGATATGATCCACCACAATCCTGGCAAAAAACTTATTTTCTTCCTGGTCAACATGCTCACGCATGGAAACAATATTATACCCGGCTTCTGCCAAAACTGTTGATATGGCAGCAACCAGGCCCACACTGTCTTTGCATTGAATAACAATTACCATACGTGTAATCGGTTTATTAATCCCAGCAGAATAAGGTATCATGCCAGAAATGTCATTTTTATTTCTTTTATTTTACGCTTAAAGCATTAAATCAGATCACTCAAAGTAAATCCTGTTTTCAACAGATTCTCCGGTTTCAGAACATTTTTAAGCTTTTCCTCATCAATCAGTTTCAGTTTTTTATTGGCTTCAAAAATATCAAAGCCCGAAGATTTCATTTCTTTTGCCAGCAACACAGCTTTGCGATAACCAATCAGTGGACTTAATGCTGTAGTGATCGCAGGGCTTTTAAATAATCTGTAAGCTCCTGTTCCTGGCACGATTGTTAAGCCCGTAATCAGGTTATCAGCAACAGTTTTATCAGCAGCTATTAAAAGTTTTAAACTTTCGAGCAATGCATTCCCGATAGCAGGGAGATATGCATTGAGATCCAGGCACCCCTGTGCACTCAACGAACTGATCAGCATATCGTTACTGTATATTTTATGCGCCGCGCTGATTACGAACTCAGGAATCACCGGGTTTACTTTCCCTGGCATAATTGAGCTTCCAACCTGCCGTTGAGGAATGCAGACATCATGCACACCAGCTACATCCGAAGCAAGTAAACGGATATCTGAAACCATTTTCTCAAGGTTTACCGCATGAGCTTTCAAAATAGCATGTACTTCAACAAAAGAATCCAGGTTATTGGTGGCATCCGAAAGATTTTCACTTCGCGTAACCGGAAGACCAGTGAGTTTCTGCAAAGCCGGCACAACTTCCATGATAAAAAATTTGGGAACAGCCAGGCCTGTGCCTACAGCGCTTCCACCCAGGTTTACAATTTTAATCCTTTCGAAACATTTTGAAACCCGCCACCAGTCGCGTGATAAAGCTTCGCTGTAAGTGCTGAATAACATGCCATACGACGATGGCACTGCTTCCTGCATCTGTGTGTAGGCAATCCGAAGCTCGTTCCTGTATTTGCCTTCCGTCATTTCAATCTTCTGCCGCAATGAATTTATAGCAGTTTCAAGATCGCCAAGAAGGCGCATTATAGCAACTTTAAGGGCAGTAGGAACTACATCGTTAGTCGACTGGTAGATATTAGCAGCCTCGATTGGATCAATCCTCTCATATGTTCCGGGAGTAAGCCCAAGCTTTATGAGTGCAACATTGGCAATGATTTCATTCACATTCATATTGATGCTGGTACCTGCACCACCACTGATTGCAGGAACAATAAAAGACGAAAAATATAGTCCGTCTGAAACCTCAGTGGCTGCTACCTCCAAGGCATCAACTACCTGTTTATCCAGCAAAGAGAAAGGTAATTCATCACCCGATTTCCTTTCTGAAACGGCTGAGCAGAAACTGCGGTACGACTGGTAACAGGCATGTTTAACCGCACCCATGGCTTTATACCACTCCAGATGAAAAGGTGTATAGTCTGGGAAATTTTCCCTTGCCCGTAAAGAGTGAATACCATAAAAAACATTCGCCGGAACCTGCCTGGGTCCCAGCGAATCATTTTCTGTACGGTAAGTATTTGATGACATAAGTCAGATTTTTTTCAAAACCCAAACTTACTGCTTTTTCCGTTTTGAAGCACTATTTTGGCGATTATTCAAAGGCTCGTAGGCCAATAAACATTTATTCAGCTGCTTGTTATCTGTCACCATGATGGTTAGAAGACCAGATGGCTCCACCTGAACTGAAATCAGAAAATCCTGATCTGCTTTCTCCAGGCTGTAATTTACATAGCTTATTGCTGAATTATTGTTTTTATAAGATGGCTTAACAGGAGACCCAATTGCTTTAAAAACTCCTCCGACCGAAAGCTTTGCATTTGCAGCAATTTTCGCGGCTTCTTCAACAGCCTTCTCGTAAGATCCGGTGTAAACCAATGATACGGAATTGAATCCTTCCGAAAGATCTGCAACGGAAGTACTGTTTGAAAAATCCAGGTCAAACTTCATCCCTTCGGGCTCTTTGATCCCAAGTTTGATGACCCAGTCCGGAATTTTATCAGTACTTTGACTCTTGTCCGTCAAAGCCTCACTGCGTTTTATCTGAATACGCAAAATGTCCGAAAGACTGTCAAATTCATGTTTAGTAATGTTCCCTGCTTCCAGGTCGTCTTCGAGCGAATGAAGACGTTTTTCGAAATTAACTTCAGATTTGGGAGCTGAAGCCGGCGATCCTGCCTTTAGAATTATATTTCCGCCTAATCCGACGAGAAATGCAACAATTAATCCAATAAAAGAAATAACTAGAATTTTTTCAACTTTATTTTTTGTCATGCATTGGTTTTTGGTTCATACTATGAACACCTAAATTTGTGTCCTTTTTATTCATTCTTTGAAGCTGCAAAGATACACATTTATTGTATATCAACAACATAACAGATTCATATGTTCATATGCATTAAGTCAAACTTATATAAAAAATGTTAAAGCACACATAATTTCACCTATTAATATAGGTTTCAGAGGAATTACTCTTCTGAGTAGCTATGGAAATATAACTAATTTAGTGGGTGATAATCTTCTCTTTAAAAATGTAATTTCACAGAATTTCAGCTTATGATATACAGGTATTTGGGCCACTCAGGCCTTAAGGTTTCGGAAATATGTCTTGGCGTAATGACCTTTGGTGGCGATACGGTTAAGAACGAACTGGCAACCGTGGCACAAAAAGATGCCGACTTTATCACCTCCACGGCACTTGATCTCGGAATAAATTTCTTTGATACGGCTGATGTATATTCTGTCGGCGTTTCCGAATCGGTATTGGGGAAAGCATTGGGAAACCGGCGAAAAGACGCTGTTGTAGCAACAAAAGTTCGCTTTGCAATGAGCAATAAACCTAACGATAACGGTCTTTCACGGTTTCATATCATAAAAAGCTGCGAGGACAGCCTGCGTCGCCTGGGTACTGATTTTATCGATTTGTACCAGGTTCACAGCTACGATCCGGGAACACCCCTGGAAGAAACCTTGCATGCGCTTGATCATCTTGTTCAGAGCGGGAAAGTCCGTTATATTGGTTGCTCCAACCTTACTGCCTGGCAAACCATGAAAGCGCTTGCCATTTCGGAAAAAATGAACCTGGAAAAGTTTATAACCACGCAACTGTATTACTCAATCGGCGCGCGCGATATTGAACATGAACTGGTTCCGCTTTGCCTCGACCAGCATTTAGGAATACTTTGCTGGAGCCCGCTTTCAGGAGGATTCTTTACAGGAAAGTTCAGGAAAAACACTTCGCTTCCTTCCGAATCACGCCGAAGTAATAAACAGGCTTCCAGCATGAAATTCTGGCCGGTAGATGAAGAAAAAGGATTTGAAATTGTTGAACAGCTCGAACGAATCGGCAATAATTACGATAAAACCATTGCGCAAACCGCTTTAAACTGGCTTCTTTGTAAACCAGCAATAACAAGTATTATAGTCGGGGCCAGCCACATACAACAACTTCAAGAGAATGCCGGAGCGTCAGAATGGAAACTCATTCCTGAAGATGTTGAATACCTGGATAATATAAGTAAACCGTACGTCCCGTATCCGGTTTGGCACCAGAAGTATTCGGATGACAGGTAGTACTCTCAGAAATAATATTGATCTTCAGAATGTTGCTTAGGAAATTTTAGAATTAACAATGTAAAGAATCTCTGATTCCATTGCTATAGCTAGATCCTGAATCCGATTTCCATCGGAAAGCACTTTTTCCACGAAAGCCTTATCCTGCAAACCCGATGCATTGATTTTTACATTCAGAAATGCACCCATAACAGCTGAACGGGCAGCCAATGCGCCTACTCCTGCATCAGTTACCGAATTAGGGTTTCCGGTTTCGGCCATTGCTTTAATTATTGGCATGCAATCAAAGGAGCGTTGCATAACCCTGAAAGGCACTTCTATAGCGTACTTTGTAGCATCCTGAATTGCTGCGGTTCTGACTGCCTTATCTGCATCATTTCCTTTTGGTAAACTGAATGCATCCATAATGAAGTTAAAAGCACGGGTATCTTCATCCACCAGCATAAGTAACTCATCCTTCAGAGCCTGCCCTTTTTCAGCCCACCGGCTGAACTCTTCCCAACGATCGTCCCAGCCAGCTTTATGCGACGAAAGATTGGCAACCATAGTAGCTAAAGAGATTCCTAACGCACCCATAGCAGCAGAAATAGAACCTCCGCCAGGCGCTGGCGATTCTGATGCAGTTTCATTGGCAAATGAAGCAAGCGTCATATTGACTAACTTTTTGTCATTTTCGCCTGCTAACAGATATTCTATAATTTTTTCTTTCGGATTAAATGGTTTGAGATCATCGAGCCCAAGTGATTTTATTGCGATTTTTACCAGCTCTTCTTCCGAAACACCAACAGAACGCTGCTGCCTACGCAGAAAATATTTTCCCGCATCAGTCATGGCTTTCAGCGGGATCAAACCTACAAGTTCGGAACCTGTCACACGCATTCCACGCTCCTGCGCTTTTAGGCATGATTCCTCAAATGCAACATGAACCGGAGTGATGCTGATATTGGTAAGGTTGATTGAAACCTGGGCAATTCCATATTCTTCAATATACCAGCCTATGGCTTTACAAGCCTTAAGTGAGCCCGGAGTCCAGATTTCTTTGCCATTCTCGTCTTTTTTAATCTTGCCTGTTACCAGGTTTCCTTCACGAACAGGCCGTCCTTTTTCACGTATATCAAAAGCAACTGCATTAGCCCGTCTCACTGAAGTAGTATTCAGATTTACATTATAGGCAACTAAGAAATCGCGGGCACCAACTGCTATAGCCCCGGTTAACGCTACTTTTTCGTTAAATTCAGCCGGTCCAAAATCAGGCTTCCAGTGCGGATCAACAAGTTTTTCAGGCAAGCCTTCATATTCGCCAGCCCTGTTGGTTGCCAGGTTGCGACGCTCTTCTGTAAAAGCCGCATTTTCATAGCAATAAACAGGAATCCCGATTTCGTTTCCAATTCTTTCAGCCAGTTTGCGTGCATATGCGGTCGTTTCTTCCATTGTAATTCCGGCAATAGGTATAAGCGGTAATACATCGGTAGCGCCAAACCTGGGATGCTCACCTTTATGTGTGCGCATATCAATTAATTCGGAAGCTTTTTTAACTGCCTGAAATGCAGCTTCAATCACTTCATCAGGAGTTCCGACAAAAGTTACTACTGTCCGGTTGGTTGCCTTTCCCGGGTCGACATCCAGCAAA
This sequence comes from Bacteroidales bacterium, assembly GCA_030654075.1. Taxonomy (GTDB): domain Bacteria; phylum Bacteroidota; class Bacteroidia; order Bacteroidales; family UBA4417; genus UBA4417. Next base: position 12,320 of record JAURYB010000022.1, read on the forward strand.
CGAACACCTTCAACCGCTTCGATGCGATCAGTGATCTGTTTGATAATTGCCATGTTACAACCTTCACTAAAATTCGGAACACACTCGATCAATTGTTTCATATAATTTTGTTTTTCAACACATTAGCAAATATTCAGCTTGAATTAAAATGCAAAATTAACAAAATAGTAAGCAATGCTTGCATTTAGAAAAATTATTGTTTTTGGAAATTTTAGCGAGCATGGGATTCCTCAAAATATATAGTTCCTAATTTGAAATTAATACCTGGACATGTTTCATAACAATCAAATCACTTAATTTGAATCAATTAATTCTCAAATTCCCAAATTTTCAAATTATTCAAATTATTCAAAACAATACCCTAATTTTGATTTTTAATTCCTTCAACCATGATACTAGAAATTGCTGTATTCTCGCTCGAATCAGCCATAGCTGCTTTTAACGCAGGCGCTGACCGCATCGAACTTTGTTCCGCTCCTGCCGAAGGTGGCCTTACTCCTTCTGCTGCCACCATGCGCCTGGCAAGAAAGTATGTCAAAATTCCCATACACATAATGATCCGCCCGCGTGAAGGAGATTTCTGTTATTCTGCCAAAGAATTTGAAGCCATGCTGCTGGATATTGCGGCAGCAAAAATGGTTGGAATGGAAGGCGTTGTGGCTGGTGTTCTGAATCCGGATGGATCAGTTGATGAAAAACGAACAGCCATCCTGGTTGATGCTGCGGCTCCTATGAATGTTACTTTCCACAGGGCTTTTGATATGACAAAAGATCAGGATGAAGCTTTGGAAGCTATTATTTATGCAGGTTGTGCAAGAATACTTACTTCGGGCGGGCAACAAACAGCTCCCCAGGGAATAGAAAAACTTGCTGAACTCGTTCAAAAAGCCGGTGACCGAATTTCCATTATGCCTGGAAGTGGCATTAACCTTGATAATATCAAGCATATTACAGACATTACCAATGCTAAAGAAATCCATTTATCAGCTCGCTCCTTTGTTGCCGGTAAAATGAAATTCAGGCAGCCATTGGTAACCATGGGTGGCACCGTAACTATCCCTGATTATGAATTGCAACTACCTGATGAAAAAGCTATTAAGGATATTCAGAAATTATTCGTTTAAACGCATCATCGAAACTATCAAACCAAATTAAATCTCTGATAATCAATGCTCCTTCCCATTGTTTTTATTCTTATTTCTCTAATCTTACTGTATTTTGGTTCATCGTGGCTGGTAAAGGGAAGTAGTTCCCTGGCGCTGAAAGCTGGTATTTCACCATTTATAACCGGATTAACTATTGTTGCTTTCGGAGCCAGTTCGCCGGAGTTATTTGTCAGCGTAAATGCAACTATCTCTGGTCATGGCAATATAGCTATCGGAAACGTTATTGGCAGTAACTTGTTTAATATTTGTATAATACTGGGAATAGCAGCGCTGATTACTCCGCTTAAAATAAAAATGCAACTGCTTAAAATCGACATCCTTATACTTATATTAACAACAGTTGCATTCATGATTCTTTTTGCTGACAGACAAATAAGCCGGTTTGAAGGCGGAATCCTGCTATTGGGGCTAATTCTGTATACAATTTTTAAAATACTATTCGCCCTAAAGGAAAAAAATGCTGAAGTACAAATCGAATTCGGGAAATCTCTTCCTGCTCAAGGAATAAAATGGTATTATTCAGCCAGTCTGATCTTGCTGGGTATTGGCGTTTTGATTGCCGGATCTCAATTACTCGTAAATGGGGCTTTAACCATTGCTCGTTTTTGGGGTGTAGGTGAAACAATTATTAGTTTAACCTTTATTGCCGCAGGCACAAGCATACCATTACTGGCTTCAACCATTATTGCCAGCATTAAAAAAGAAAATGATATTGCCATCGGAACAATTATCGGTTCCGGAATCTTTAATATCCTGGGTGTCATTGGAGTTTCCAGTATCATCAATCCGCTTTCGGCTATAGCCATCAGTAATATTGATCTTTACGTGATGACAGGAGTAACGTTACTGCTATTGCAATTTTACCGGACCCAATATATTCTCAAACGCGATGATGGTATTTTTATGATTGGTATGTACCTGATCTATTTGTATTACCTCTGGCCAAAGTAAAAAAGTAAATTGTTAATAGTTATTAGTTAAATGGTTTCAGGCAATGTCTGTTAGTAAAAACGGGTCTATTTCTTGCTGATTTTAAAGAACCTTGCCATTTAAAATTACGGTATCCACTTTATTGCTTCCATAGGAATATGGCATAAACTCAATACCCGGTATTGGTTTGGTAATAAAAACATTCGCTTTTTTGCCGATAGCAATACTTCCTAATTCCTCGCTTACGCCCATTGCATAAGCAGTATTCAGGGTGGTTGCATTTATGGCTTCTTCGGGCGTCATCCGGTACAGGATGCATCCCATGGAAAGTATTAATTGCATATTTCCTGAAGGCGATGATCCCGGGTTAAAATCACTTGCCAACGCAACAGGTAATCCGGCATCAATCATTTTACGTACCGGTGCATGAACCATATTCAGGAAAAATGCGGCTCCCGGTAAAATGGTCGGCATGGTTTCAGAATCTTTTAAGGCCTGAATTTCAGCATCACCGGTGTATTCAAGATGATCAACCGATAAAGCGCCATACTTAACACCAACCTGGATACCGCCTGAATAATCCAGTTCATTGGCATGAATTTTTGGTTTAAGGCCGTGTTTCATTCCGGCCATTAAAATCCGCTCAGTATCTTCAATTGTAAAAAAGCCTTTGTCGCAGAATACGTCAATATAATCGGCCAATTCTTCGGCAGCTACCTGTGGAATCATTTCATTGATAACCATATCAACATATTCATGCTGTTTGCCACGGTATTCTATGGGAATTGCATGTGCTCCCAGAAAAGTTGCTTTAATGGTTAGTGGGGACAAGCTTTTCAGATCCCTGATAACCCTGAGCATTTTGAGTTCATCCTCGGTGTTGAGTCCGTAACCGCTTTTAATTTCTACTGCACCGGTGCCTAACCAGGTTATTTCTTCGAGGCGTTCGAGAGCTGCGCCTATAAGTTCTGTTTCGGAAGCCTCATGCAATTTTTTTGCGGAATTCAGGATACCTCCGCCACGTTTTGCGATCTCTTCGTAGGATAAACCTTTGATTTTATCAATATATTCAATTTCGCGGCTGCCGGCATAAACCAGGTGCGTATGCGAATCGCAAAAAGAAGGAAAAACAAGCTTCCCGGTCGCATCTATCACTTTAATGCCCTTTTTCTTCCAATCCTCAGGAATAAAAAGATGCTCCATACTTCCAAATTCCAGGATCAAACCTTTGTCAATAAACAGGAAAGCATTTTTAATAGTCTGCAACTTTCCCATTGCAGCACCGCTGAGGTAAGGATTGAAGGTTTCGTCAACTCCAACCAATTCTTTTATATTGATAATCAGTATTTTCATGATTAAATATTTTTACGCCAAACGTACAAGAATAGTTTTTAAAATACAACACAAACTTACTCTTTGATATTGTCAGATTAACGTCACATTCATTTGAAAACCAGTGAGAACAATTACCGTAAATTCTTTAATTTTAAAGCACCAAACAATCATAGGTATTGTAACCTTTTCTGGCTGAGAGCGTCAAAACTACATCTGAAACAATCATGCGATGTTTAAAGATTTCAAGAGTTTTGGTAAATTCATAGTTCAGAACCTCGAGGCATTGATATGGATAGCAGCGATCGTATATTTTGCGCTGTCCCCGCTTCCTTCGGGCCAACATTTTACCATCTGTCCTTTGAGTCTTGCCGGATTTGAACACTGCCCCGGCTGCGGTTTGGGAAGAGCAATAAGTTTGCTTCTTCATGGACAAGTGTCGGAATCAATCAGCATGCACCTTCTTGCCATACCGGCTCTGGCTCTTTTCACCACACGAATAATAATTGTTTTTAAAAATTACTTTAACTACCAAAAGCAGATAACGCCTAAAACCACCTAACCTAAAACCTATAACAAAATGAACGCAAATCTTTATCAAATGATGCCGGAGCTCGACATGCAGGAAATGACCTATGTTGATTCGATAACAAAAAACTATACGGATCAGCAGATGTTGAATTTTGCAAACTTCTACCGTAGCCGTCGCCGTGATCCTCAAATGATTTTACTGGCAACGCTTGCAGGATTTTTAGGCTTTGCCGGTATTCAGCGGTTCCTAACCGACCAGATTGGAATGGGAATCCTTTACTTTTTCACTGTAGGGCTGTGCTTTATTGGCACTATCATCGATCTTATTAACTACAGGCAAATGGCACTCGAATACAATATTAAAGTAGCAAACGAAGTCTCGGGCTGGATTGCACGAATGCAACAGTAATTTCAACTTTTATCTCTTGTTATATCCCGTAAATCATTGATTTACGGGTATTTTTTTTTCTATTGAATCAGAAAGAGCCTGGCTCGTTAATACATAGTAGGCTATTTCGAATCGACAATAAGGTTTCCATCTGATTTCAGGCACTGCAAAATTTGTTTCTTAAAGTTAAGACAAGTCATGTGCCTGGTTTCCATCACTTTCGAGATTTCTGAAGCAGGAATTGAAGGCGTTCCACAAACTAAATACGCGATCTCAAATGCACGGGGAAGTTCTATCCGGCAATGATGAAATAGGGTATGAGCCGAGGCCGACTCATCCTTTTTACATCGGGTGCATCGGCGTGAAAAGGGAGTTCTTCCCTGGCAATACCTTTCATTTCCACAACTCCGGCAAACAAATCCATCATTCCATTTGGCTCTTGCAAGTAATTCAAGGCATTCTTCCTGGGTACTGAATGTTTCTCTGAATCTTTCGGGATCTAGTTGACCGACTAATTCCTTCAGATTAACAACTCTTTGACTTTCCATGTGTTTAATAAATGAATTTTGACAGCATCATGACAAAATTGCAGTGGCATGATATTTGTTGACAAATTTACAATTAAATGGTGATCTTTATGCGATATATTAAAAATATTCATATTTTTGCACCATTACAAAATCAAACATAATCTTAAACACTACCATTATGAAAAACACATTCGTTGGATTAGTATTGCTGTCGGTTATCTGGTTAAGCAGTTGTGGAGGAGCAGCCACCCCCGAGAAAAATCCTGATTCAATTTTGGCAACTAAATCGGCCCAATCAACTACAAATACAGATGCTCTTCCAGTTAATGCTGCATCCTCACCAGCAATTTCCGATGGAGCTGTTGTTCAATTAACAAAGGCAATGTTTCTTGAAAAAGTATACAACTTCGAAAAAAATCCAAAGGAGTGGGTTTTTGCAGGGGATAAACCTTGTATAATTGATTTCTATGCAGATTGGTGCAGACCCTGTAAAATGGTTGCGCCAATTATGGCGGAGCTTGCTGAAAAATATAAAGGACAGATCACTGTATACAAAATAAATACGGATCAGGAACGCGAATTAGCCCAGTTTTTCGGAATTCAGAGTATCCCTACCATGTATTTCTGCCCAGCTACCGGTGATCCACAAATGGCTCAAGGCGCACTGCCAAAAGAAACTTATGAAAAAGTAATAACAGACTTCTTGTTACAAAAAAAGTAAATCATTAATTAACGAAAACTAAAACATACGATAATGGAACATTTAACAAAAGAAACCTTCCTCGCAAAAGTATTTAACTACGAACTGAACCAGGAATGGAAATTTGAAGGCGAACTGCCTTGCCTCATTGATTTTTACGCTGACTGGTGTGGCCCTTGTAAAATGGTTGCTCCGATTCTTGAAGAACTCGCGAAAGAATTCGACGGAAAAATCAATATCTACAAAGTAAATACCGAAGAACAGCAGGAACTGGCCGGTGCTTTTGGAATTCAAAGCATTCCTTCAATGCTTTTCTGTCCAAAAGAGGGAAAACCTCAGATGGCAATGGGAGCTTTACCCAAACAAGCTATGACAGATGCAATAAATGAAGTATTGCTGGCATCCAACTAATTTTAAAATATCCGGGACAAAGGGCAGCCAGATTGGCTGCCCTTTGTCTTTTTAGTACTTTTGCAGCGAAACATAACAAATGAAACCTGTACTTTTATCCATAGCTTATCTCCCTCCTGTTTCCTGGATGGCTGTAGCATTGCAATCCGACAAAATTGCACTTGAAGTACACGAAACGTATCCCAAACAAACCTTTCGCAACCGATGTAATATTGCCACCGCATCAGGCATATTGAGTCTAACCATTCCGGTTAAACGCATAAACGGAAATCATACTAAAACATGTGATATTCATATAGATAATTCGAAAAACTGGCAACTACTTCATTGGCGTTCAATTGTCACTGCATATAACAAATCTCCTTATTTCTTATATTATAGAGATCAGCTTGAACCCATATTTCTCAAAAAGCATGATCTCCTTATTGATTTTAACAGGGAACTTTTTGATTGTATTTTAAAAGCATTGAAAATCAAAACAATAGATGTTTTTTATACGACTGAATATGAAATGAATCCTGATTCTGTTGATTTAAGAAACAGTTTTCATCCAAAATATGCGCTACGGAATATTAGCTGTATATTACCGAGATATATGCAGACTTTTGAAGAGTTTCACGATTACCTGCCAGACCTGAGTATTATCGATCTTCTTTTCAATATTGGTCCAGATGCATTGCCATACCTGGCAAGTACAGAGCTTTCAATACAGGAGCAAATCAATGCAGCACAGGATATTCAATCCTGATATGATAGATACTAAGTAATTTTTTCTTAATAATTTTCTTGATTGTTGATATATCTTTAAGGGTAAGTACCGAATTACGGAACTGCCTGTTTTCCATTTGGTTGTCGATTAAGCGTTCGACCAGTTCACTAACTTCCTGTTCAGTAGGAGCTTTCAGCGATCGGGAAGCAGCCTCAATCGAATCAGCCATCATAAGAATAGAGGTTTCCTTCGAAAATGGAATCGGCCCCCGATAGCGGAAAGGCGTTTCATCAAATGGGACATCGCCGGCTTCCTGCTTAAATTTATTATAAAAATATTGTGTATACCTGGTTCCGTGATGGGTACGGATAAAATCGATAATTGCTTCAGGAAGCTTATATAAACGGGCTTTTTCGATACCTCTGATTACATGCCCGGTAATGATACGGGCACTTTCCTCATATGACAGATCGTCATGCGGATTGATGCCTCCCGACTGGTTTTCGATGTAATACATCGGCATATCCATTTTACCTATATCATGATAAAGCGCGCCGGTACGGGCTAGTAATGGATTTGCGTTAATTGCCCGTGCTGCCTCTTCGGCAATATTGGAGACTATAAGCGAATGCTGAAAGGTGCCAGGCGATTTGATTGCCAGTTCACGCAATAATTTTGAATTAGTATCGGATAATTCAATCAAGGATACGTCAGTAACCATTCCGAATATTTTTTCAAATAAGTATATAAGCGGATAGGAAAAAAGCGTCAGCAACGCGCTGATACCAAACATCACGAAATTAAATCTGCTGACCTGGTCAAACGAACCTTCCTGCATCAAAGTCATCCCGACATAAATAATTGAGTACGAAACCAGGATCATCAGTGATGTAAAGAAAAACTGCGAACGGTGATTCAGGTGAACAATGCTTATAATCGTGATAATACCGGTTATAAGTTGCATGAACAAAAATTCAAAACTATTCGGGACTAAAAACCCCAGAATTATGATTGTTATAATGTGTACAAACAAAGCCAGCCGGGTGTCGTAGAAAGTTCTTACAATAATAGGCACAAGGCATATCGGTACAGCCATTATATACAAAACATTCATATTCATTACAATCGTGGTAAACGACACCATAAGAGTAACCAGCAAAAGCAAAAGAACAATATTCCGGTTTTCAGTGTAAATATCATGCCTGAAAGTATACATGAAAAGGCCGAAAACCAACAGTGCCATTGATATCAGAATTAACCTGCCTAGTAGTATCATTTTGAAATTATAGCCTGATCCTGACTTTGATTCAAACTCAAGGCGCAAGGACTCCAGTTGCTGAAATTTGGCTTCGTTAACCAGTTCTCCCTTGGCAATAATGCGTTCTCCTTTCTGCACCATTCCGCGGGTAGTCGAAATATTGGCAAGCGACTGATCTCGCTGTACATTGGTTAACTCTTCATCGAAAATAACATTATGCACTATGTTTGCCTGCAACAAAGGCAGAATAAATTTACTGTCAACTCCCTGAAACAAAGGCAGATTCAACAGTATATATGTGTTAGCCTGACTGATGGACAATAAGTTGTTAACAGGAACAATCTTTGCTACATTATCTTCCACTTCTGCTATCGTAAAATCAGGTCCCTTTTGTTCAACTTCAGGAATCATTTCAATGATTCCCTTTTTGTAGATACTGTCAAGCAAAGCAAATCCACTTTTAATGATCTGCTCTTTTTGCGAAGGAGTAATCTTATCTTTTCCTTCCCGATCCAACTGTGCAAGGAAATCGCTTTTCGCGTATTCAGCCTTTGCTTTATCAACCCTAAAAAAAAGGTAGGCTTCCGAAAGAGCGTTAATTCGCTCTTTCTTTAATTCCGGCTGAGGTTTCAGTATAGCGAAATCAAACGGAGCGATTAGATCGTCGTGCTGCCAGGGTTTGCCTCGCTGAAATTCATATTTGAATTTCCCTTCACGGGGAAACAATGCCAATAATATGACCAGGGTTAAAAGAAACAATAAAATTTTATTGATCTGATAATAATTACGCAGCTGTCTTTTGGTAATAATTAACTTCATCGGGATAGAATAGAGCATACGAATATATGAATTTTTGTTTTCAAACGCTCAATTACTATCTTTGACTGATATTTGAATGCTGCCTAAGCGCGGATTTAGTGTTGAAAACCAGAACTATTATATATACCAATGAATATGAACGCAATATGCCCCTTATCACAAATCCCAGTACGATTAGAACCCTCGGACAGAAGTGAAATGGTGACCCAGATTTTATTTGGTGAAACCTTTAGCATACTCGAAGAAAGAGGGAACTGGCAATTGGTTCGTATTCATTTTGATAACTATGAAGGCTGGATTGATCGCAAACAATCGCTGCCGGTTACGGATGAGTTTATTGAAAAGACAAACGAAAGTTCTAATCATATAATAACTGATAAAACTGCGCAATGTTATTGTAAAAACGACAGTACCTATTTGCTCCTTGGCAAAGGCAGCCGTTTACCTCAATCTGCCGGCAGTACTTTTCATCTCGGACATAAAACATATACTACAATTAGCAAGACTAAAGCTATTCCAAAGCATTATTCAGCTTTAAAAGTTGCGGCTACAGCAATGGATTATCTGAACGTTCCATATTTGTGGGGCGGACGCAGCATCATGGGTGTTGATTGCTCGGGACTGGTTCAGATTGTGTACCACATGTGCGGTCATGACTTGCCGCGTGACTCATCGCAACAGGCACTAACAGGTACAGCAATTGATTTTGTTGATGAAGCGCGTCCCGGTGACCTCGCTTTTTTTGATAATCAGGCTGGCGAAATAATTCATGTAGGCATTATTATCGAACCAGGGAAAATCCTTCACGCTTCTGGCCAGGTAAAAATTGATAAAATTGACCACAATGGTATTTTTAGCCTGGAACAGGGAATCTACACACATAGTCTCAGAATTATAAAGCGATTTTAAAAAAATATCCATTCGATAAGTAAAGAAGTATTTATAGTAACGCTTTTAAACTGCCGTTGCCGATGCGCCCGCCAATTCTGCACTTCTGCTTTTAAGCCTGTAGCTTATAAGCATAACAGAAAGAGCAATTATAGCTATTACCAGGAAACTTTTTGAATAGCCATCAATACGCGACGGCATGGATGCAACAATTATCCCTATCAGTGTAACTCCTGTCATTTGCCCAGTACTGGTAAATAAAGTAATAATACCCTGTCCGAGTGCGCGTTCCGACTGTTGAACCTCGTTTAGCATGATATATCGCAAAGCTGATCCCTGCAACATTGCTGAACCAAGTCCCATAAAAATACCTGCTGTGTAAAAATTTACCTTTGAGGCAGAATTAAAATAAAAGAATAACAATCCGGTGGCAGCCAACAATAAGCCCGCCATTACAATAGCCCGTGAACCAATTTTATCAATCAACCGACCTGCGACCGGTGAACCTACAGCAATAGCCAATACAAAAGGAATAAGCATAAAACTGGCCTGTGATGTAGATACGCCAAAAACATTGACGGCCATTTCGGGAACAAATATGGTTACTGCTTGTATGATTCCTGTTCCGAAAGCTACCAAACCAACAATCCGTATTTGCCTGATATCGAACAACTCAATCTTAACAACCGGTGAGGGTGACCGTTTCTCAAGATAAACAAATACTGGAAGTGTAATGATTGTAATTAACAGGAAAGGAAAGACATCTGTTGATAACAGCCCTCTGATACCTTCGGATGCTTCAATATTATTGATACCATAGGCAAAAGAAGATAGCAGGATGGCAATAAACACCATGCCGGTCCAGTCGAAATGTGGTTTCAGATCGCTCTTTTTAGCTGGGAGTAATCGCCATGAATAAAAGATAACAACCGCTGCTATTGGCAGGTTTATAAGAAACAATGCATTCCATTTAAACCAGAGCAATAACACGCCTGCAATAACAGGTCCGATAATAAATGCTATTCCAAAAACTGCGCCTATCATACCAAGAGTTCGTCCACGTTTTTCGGGTGGATAGATGTCGCCGATTACGGCCGAAGCAACCGGGAAAATACCACTGGCCCCAAATCCCTGAACAGCCCTGCCGATAAGCAGCACAGTGATGTCATCAGATATTGATACAATTGCTGATCCCAGGGCAAATACTGCCACAGATATAATGTAAATATTCCGACGCCCGAACAAGTCCGAAAGCTTTGCCAGGAAAGTGACTCCGACCAGGTTGAACAGCACATAAATACTGAATATCCAACTTATAACTCTATGATCAACCTTTATAGTTTGCTCTATTGCCGGAATTGCCGGACCCACGATTGAAATATCGAGGGCTCCCATTAATACACCTGTAAAAAGTAAGGCAAGTATTTTGCCGTTGCGATGTTGTTCCATGTTTTAAAAAAAAGTTCAATAGAAAATGGTTATTGGAAAATAGGGATTGGAAAACAGAAAATGGTTAATCGTTATTGGTAAATAGCTAATTATCAATCGTTAATAGTTAACAGCTAATTGTCAATCGCTAATTGTCAAAGGTATAGTATTATTGAACAAAATAGGATAAGTGTGTTTTTCTAAGTTTCTATTTTCCTCTTTGCAACTAATCAATGTACTCAAAAGGTATTTTAGCCACAGATTTAGCCGATTACACAGATTAAAACTGCGTTTAGCAGTTTTTTAGATGAAACGAACATGACAAAATCTACCAATTTTGACTCACAGTAGCATGATATTATTTTGTCATGGAGTTCCATGTGACCCGTTAAAAATACCTGCGAAGCAAGCATTAATACCGCTGAAAATAAGTAATGAATTAATAAATAATAACACATGAAACGAGCCATGCCAATAAATTGTCACACAGAGTGATGATTATTGCTGGTGAACTTTTAACTCACGCGTTGCACTGAGCTTGCCGAAGTGAACACCTTTTAAAATAAGTAAGATGTGAGTAACTAGCGAAGCGTTCTCATTAACACCCGTAAAAATAAGCAAGCTGTTAATAATTCCATCTGACCCGTAAAAATTAAAAAAAAACAGATGAAATTTGAGCAAACGTTATCTTAATTTATCTGCGTAATTTGTGTAATCTGTGGCAAATATTTGTTTGTCAATGTTACAAATGAACTGATTAGTTACTCCTCGTTTTCTATTTTCTTTTTTACTATTTTTCAATTTTCCAGCCCTTCAAATCAATGGCACTTATCTTCTTTCATAAACGGATATCGGTAATCAGTTGGCGGTATCAGAGTTTCTTTAATAGTTCGCGGGCTGATCCAACGAAGCAAATTCAAATGGCTTCCTGCCTTATCATTGGTACCACTCTGCCTAGATCCGCCAAATGGTTGCTGACCCACTACGGCTCCTGTAGGTTTATCATTAAAATAGAAATTACCGGCAGCATACTTAAGTTCATCTGCAACTTTTACCAGCACACCTCGATCTTGTGCAAAAATACATCCGGTCAAACCATATGGTGAAGTTTCATCCACCAGGCGCACTGTCTGATCAAAATCTTTATCCTTATATACATGAATAGTTAAAACAGGACCGAATATTTCCTCGGTCATGGTCACAAAATGAGGATCATGTGCCTGGATAATTGTGGGTTGAACAAAATATCCTTTTGTTTTATCCCCTGTACCGCCAAAGACAACTTCGGCAGCATTGGTATTCTGAGCTTTGCCAATATAATTTGTGATGTTATCAAACGATTTTTCATCAATTACCGCATTCATAAAATTGCTGAAATCGCGTACATCTCCTACCTTAATTTCTGCCAGCATCTCCCCTACCCGTTTCTTAACAGCCGGCCACATACTTTCAGGAACATAAGCCCGCGATGCTGCAGAGCATTTCTGCCCCTGGTATTCGAAAGCGCCCCGAACCAAAGCTGTTGAAACTTCATCGACACCTGCACTGGGGTGAACCAATACAAAATCTTTACCTCCTGTTTCACCAACTATTCGTGGATAGGAACGGTAATTTGCCAGGTTGGCAGCCGTATTCTGCCAGAGTTTATTAAATGTTCCGTTGCTTCCCGTAAAATGCAAACCTGCAAAGTTTTTATCCGCTACAACCTGGTTTCCGACAACAGAGCCTTGTCCGGGTACAAAATTAATGACTCCGTCAGGCAAGCCGGCTTCTTTAAAAACCTGCATCAGAATGTAGTTCGAAAGGATTGAGGTTGTTGCCGGTTTCCATATAGTCGTGTTACCCATTAGCACCGGAGCCATATTCAGATTGGAAGCTATTGCCGTAAAATTGAACGGTGTAACCGCAAATACAAATCCTTCGAGCGGACGGTATTCGAGCCGGTTTATAATTCCCGGATCGCTATGCGGTTGTTCATTATAAATATCGGAGATATAATGGGCATTAAACCGCAGAAAATCAATGGTTTCACAAGCGGCATCTATTTCAGCCTGGTAGGCGCTTTTGCTTTGTCCGAGCATAGTAGCCGCATTAATGAGCATCCTGTATTTTTTCGACAAAAGCTCAGCCGCCTTCAATGTTACTGAGGCTCTTTCGAACCAGGAAAAAGATTCCCATTCACGATGTGCTTTAAGGGCAGCATCAATAGCCATTTTAACTTCTTTTTCACCTGCCTTGTGATAACGAGCCAGCACGTGCCCGTGATCATGAGGCATAGTGATGGTATCTGTATTGTTGGTATAAATTTCCTTTCCGCCAATGATGAGCGGAATTTCAATTTGTGAAGAACTTAACCGTTCAAGTTCTGCCTGTAGTTGTTTCCGGTCGCCTGAACCCGGAGAATAGGATCGGACTGGTTCGTTTACAGGATAGTCAAAAATAAATACTGCGTTATTCATGTTGAATTCAGTTTTTTTTTACATTAAGAATAAGCCATTTTAACTTAGCTTATCCGATAAAATCAGGAAGTAATTCAACATGGAAACATTAATAATGTTCAGTTGTTGTATATTTGCGCAACAAATTCAGGAAGCATTTTTAGCAGTAGCCATCCTTCAATTTCAAAACTATAAATCCATGAATTACTATATAATCACAGGGGCGTCGCGAGGAATCGGAGCAGCACTTACCCGCAAACTTATTGTACCAGGCAACACTCTTTTTGCAGTTTCCAGAAACTTAAATGAGGACCTGGTAGAACTTGCCGCTTCGCTGAATGTTCCGTTATTCTATTTTGAAACCGATCTGAGTGTTAGAGAAGAAGCAGAAACATTTATCCATAACGTTTTCAGCAAGATAAATTTAGGTCCATTCGACAGGATTGCGTTGATTAATAATGCCGGAATGCTCGAACCTGTTTCACCGATTAAATCTATTGATTTTGCATTAGCAGAAAAACACCTTCATTTGAATTTACTGGCCCCAATGATATTGAGTTCAGTTTTTCTGACTGAAACGGCCAGGCTCGATATCCAGAAAGTAATACTGAATATCTCCTCAGGAGCATCATTTAATGCCTATAGCGGCTGGAGTGTTTATTGCAGTTCCAAAGCCGGCCTTGATATGTTCACCCAGGTTGCAGGACTTGAACAAGACGCCGAAGATCAACCAGCTAATGTTTTCGCCCTTGCCCCGGGAATTATTGAAACCGGAATGCAGGAACTGATAAGGACTTCAGATAAATCTCTTTTCCCTGAACGCGACAATTTTATACGGCTTTACGAAGAAGGCAAGCTTTCGAATCCGGAAGATATTGCTCACATCATTCTGAGTACTATTTTTAACTTTGATATTGTAACCGGATCAGTCGTAACTATTGATCAATTGAAAGCAATTATGAATACTTTGGGTATTCCATATAATTGATTTCCTTACTTTTGAAAAAATAATTATAGAATGTTGGAAACCATAAAAAGTATTGACGAAAGCCTTTTTCTCTTTCTGAATGCTCAACACAACTCATTTTTTGACCCATTGATGTGGCTCTTCAGTGAGAAACTCTTCTGGGTGCCACTTTATATCTGGTTTCTTTGGTTATTATATAAGCGTTATCCAAAGCATTTCTGGACTGTACTTATAGCCATTGTATTAATGATTGTAGCTTCCGACCAACTGTGTAACCTGGCTAAAAACAATGTCATGCGGCTTCGACCATCACAGGAACCTCATCTTTATTCCATGGTGCACACCCTGAATGATTACCGGGGAGGAATGTATGGATTCTATTCAGGGCATGCTTCCAATGCTTTTGCTGTAGCACTTTTTGTGATAACAGCCATTGCAAAAGACAAGAGATACATAATTACGGTTTCATTACTCTATGCTATTCTTACAGCATACAGCCGTATCTATCTTGGAGTACATTATCCGGGAGATGTTGTAACAGGGGCAATAATCGGATCACTGCTGGGAACAGGTTTTGCATTTGCGCATAACAGATTGCGCGACAGGTATATAAAAGCCACGAATTCTGAAATATCGATTTAGCACAAAACACAGTGCACTAATTCCTAATATCCATAAATTTTAGCAGTAAATTTCTCTACTTTAACTTTAAACGTGCAAACCTCGCGTAATGCAGGCGTACCATATGTAAACTCTCTATCGGTATAATGCGCCATTACCGTATTGAATGATTCAATCTTTTGATCCAAATCCTCAAAAAACTCGACTTTGCCAAACGCAAGCACACTGCGGTATTTCATACTGTAACTACACGCCATTTGCTCACTCTGATAACGCAATTGATGATCAGTACTAAAAGCAATACAGACTGTTGGATTATTTTTCAGAATATCTATTTTATGCCCTTTTTGTGAAGAGTGCAGGAAAATCACGCCGTTGCTGTATCCAAAATTAAAGGGAAGAACGTAAGGCAGATTGTTCTCGTCAACCATGCTTACGTAGCAAACCTGGCATTTATTTATAATTTCATCAATTTCTTTCTGATCGGTGATAAAGCGGGAATGCATATTTTTAGGGATTTGGATTGGGGAGTTAGTATCTAATCTTTTAAGTTGATGTTTTTCCTGGCACAATATTTCAGGAAGAAATTAAAAACATTAAACACAAAATGCAAAAGTATCGCACGCTCCCTTACTTTAGTGTTTATTATTCTGTGTTATATGTTTTTCATTACTATTTAATTCTGTCTTGTCCAGGTTAGGGTTTAGGGAGAGTTCTAATTGTTTCACTCTGCCTGTTCTTTTTTAGATTTAGGGTTTGCAATAGCCTCGAGTAACCAGGTTATCAATGAAACTATGATTGAATATATGACAGCCGTAAAAAAGCTATCAACGGCAAAACCTTCCAGCGCATAATCAGCCAGTATAATAATGGACGCGTTTATTACTAAAAGGAAGAGCCCAAACGTGATTAAAGTAATAGGAATGGTTAGAACAACCAATATTGGCTTCAGAAAAGCATTCAGAAATCCCATCAGCAAAGCTACCAGAATGGCTGTCGGGAATCCATGAAGATATACTCCATGCAGTATATCTGCGCCGAAGAAAACAGCCAATGATGAAACAAGTAATTTTAAAAGGAATCGCATGCTTTCCGTTTTAGATTAATACGACAAATTTACAGAAAAAAGGAAATCAGTGAAGTATTGCTTCTCAATCGGACGATATCCGAACCGGAAGCCTATATCCAGCGGGAATATAAACCGGAGCACATGAAGATCTGATGATATTTCGACACCGGCAGACTGTAGTTTACGGCTAACCCCATTTGTTAATCCTAATCCGCCATCATAAAACAAATTCGCTTTCAACCGTTTGAGATACACCACCGGACCTAACGCCAGATCAGGATATGCAAAAGGGAATTTATAATTAAACGCATAACAGGTTAATACTTTATCCCTTCCCGATAAATATCCCCTTGGCAATGCAATTTGATTGCTATAGGCATATTCACCGTATACTTTCTCCTGGTGGTTTACATCAATCCTGACTCCATGATGTAGCATTATCCCCGGAAAATAAGCACGGGCGCCCACGGAAACAATACTTCCAAGATTATTATCACCAAAAGGCGTATGACGGAAAGTGGCAGTTACGAACTGACCCCACCGGGGATACAAATCTTTTCCCGATTGTTTGATGAATCTGTAGAAATTCATACTGTAATCCAAAGAATACCTGTTTCCCGTGTATTTGTTTTTATCCGGGGATGTGTTATCCGTAATATTATAAAATGATGTATGCGTTCCGATTCGAAGCCCTTTATAATACGTTCCTCCTGTAAACAGGAGTGGCAAAGTAAATCCTCCACTGATAATAGTTTCATTAAAATTATACCTGGCTGCTGTATCTCCTCCTCCAAAGTATGCAGCACGAGTACCGTACGAAGCATTTAAATCAATTATCGGGTACCATGCCGCCCAACTTACATTAGCCGTAACTTTACCCGTATTTTCATAAATGTCATACATATAGCCTACTACCGTTGTTACTGTACTCAGTTCATTTTGCGACATAAACGAAATACCGGTTCCTTTTTCACCTGACATATAATTGAAGTATGCCGGAGCCCAACCATGAAAATTAAAAAGATGCTTTGCTTTTTTGTATGGTTCTGACGGATATTTAATACTGTCTCCTGTTTTTGATCCGGTTAAAGCCGATTCTTCTGCCACCAGGTGTTTGTAAAGAGAAGGAGAAAAGTCGCTAACATCGCTCAGGTGTTTCCAAGATGCGGGATTAAACGAAGTTTCTACCAGGCTATACCCATAAGCTGAATAGTTTGAATATACTATTTTTCTGCCATCCGGGCTTAAATCAGCATTGCTGGCACCATATTCGGCAGACGTTACCTGGAAAATCTCAGCGCTTTTCAATCCTACAGCGTAAATATTTTCAATTCCTGAATATGAACCATTAAAAAGCAAATAATCCTTAGCAAAAACAGGGTTTGAAATTTCAATAAATGTAGGAAGAAGCAATGTTTCTAAAGTTCGTGTTTTCAAATTAAAAATCACAATACTCTTTCCGCTGCTATCAAGTTTTGTAAATACAATCTTCGTTCCATCTTCGGACCAGGAAGGATTCATATAAGAATCTGAATCAGATGCAACTAAAGTGTCGGTTTCTGTGCCACTTTTCGTATCAATTAACACAATGGAACTTCTGTTTGCCGGATCAACACAAACTGTGGCAAGTAATTTGCCATCCGATGAAAAGGAAGGAGCAAAATAGCGGCTTTTCCTGGTTAAATTCAATGTTTTTGCTGTGTTGCGATTATAAATTCTGATCACCGAATAATTCCGCTGCTGCCATCGGGGATCATCAATTGTCTCGGTCCAGGCAAGTAAAAAATCATTTTTGCACGTTGTTACTGCTGAAAAAATGTCGGACGACAAAAAACCGGGAGTTGTAATTATTTTCCTGTATCCGTTCGGACCTATAATCACAAACCGTGTAATATCATCCAAACTGGTAAATTCGGATACAACGAGGGTGTCGTTCAGGTAATAAGGATACCTATAGTTTTCATAATGTCTCATTCTGAGACTGGTAAGTTGAGCAAATTGGGTTTTAGGCGTTTGGGCGTCCTGGTATTTCCACATACTGTCCATTTCAACCATCGTAATACGGTACAACTTCTCTTTACCGAATCCGGTTGCTTTCTTAAGTCCATGATTGAAGGGAGTTATCAGGAATGGTTTACGCGCAACTTCATCCAGAGCGGAGACCCAGGCCTGGTAGCCATATTTACGTCGAACATTTGCAACAAGCGAATATCCAAGCGAATATTGATTGGGGACAAACGTTTTATATGATCCCAAAGCAGCTTTATCGTAAGAAAAGGCCCCTTTTTGAGTAAGCTGTGCCCTCAAGAGCATTTCGAAAGAAGGTATCCGGCCTCTGCCAGATTGGCTGAGGGCTGTTTCGGTACATACCGCGTCACCTTCCATAAACCATGACGGAACAAACGCGCCGTTGATCATCGTTGCAGCCTGTTCACCGGTAAACCACGACAACACCTTGGTGAAGCCTTGATTTGTCCGGTCGATTTGTACCACATGCCTGTATTCATGAATCGCCAGTTGATCAAGCCAATTCTGGGCATACGAATCCTGCGGCGGGCATGTGTACAGCTCAATTCGTTTGGGAGCCCAAACAGTTATAGCATTTGCTGTAATATTATAATTATGTAGTATAAAAGGAACTTGTTTGGGATTATAATTCAGCGTTTTGTTTCCCCGTATATTCAAAAAATCAAGCGTTGGAACCAAATCATGGGCTTTCCGCTCAAAATTTTCAGGGTAAATAATCCGGAAATGAGGCGTTCGTATCTGTCGCCATTTCAATGATGCAGGGTCCTGGCCAAGGTTGTAATATTGTCCGAACAACAAAACAGGAAGTAACGAAAAGAATAAAAAACAAGAAAGACTCAGCAAATCCTTAAAACGCATGTCGGACAAAATTATGCTGCAAATATAAATAAGAAGCGGGAGCAATTACTTACCCCCGCTGTAATACATCAAGATGAAAAACTTAAGATGAAAACTAAACTAAGTTATAATCACGAAATAGTGTGCTTAATTCATCAAAACTAAATGGTTTCTGAGCATATCCGTCAACTCCTGCTTTCAAACATTCGGCTTTGTCAGGGTTTGTTGTGATAGCTATTATTGTTGTATGTCCTTTTTTAAGATAATCCA
Source organism: Bacteroidales bacterium (assembly GCA_030654075.1). Classification (GTDB taxonomy): domain Bacteria; phylum Bacteroidota; class Bacteroidia; order Bacteroidales; family UBA4417; genus UBA4417. The sequence goes on from JAURYB010000022.1 coordinate 31,640, forward strand.
GTTCAATCTTGCGGATTTCTTTAACTGCCTGCAAACCATCCATCTCTGGCATCTGAATATCCATAAGAATAAGATCATATTCTTTAACTTTGAATCTGCTTACAGCTTCGTTTCCGTTTTTTGCAACATCCACTTCGTGGCCATTACGCCTAAGGTAGAAGGTTGTGATTTTTTCAATCATTTCATCATCTTCAGCTAGTAAGATATTAAGTTTTTTCATCAGACCCTCATTATTATATTTTCCCATTTATTTTTCCAGTTAGTCATTTTATAGCTTACTAGTCTATTTCGTAAATACTTTTTTGGTTATCGTTTGCTTCCCGTTTGATAATTGAAGGATACAGATTCCTGCAGCCCTGTTACCTGTTGAGAGATTTATACCTGCTGAAAGTGAGCCTTTTGATGTGCTTATTAATTTCCCGTCGGTGCTAACTAAGATAGCCGTGTATATATCATTATTACCACCACTTATAATTACTTCTCCAGGTGTTATTGTAACATCAGTCGGATCAGCGGCCTCTTCAACTACAGCCTGAGGTGAAGTGAAATGGATTTCAAATCTGTCAGATTTCATTTCCGGAGCGTGATAGAAAGAATAAACTGAATCCACTCTCAGGTCAATAAAATTATTAAGTTCTTTATCTTCAAGAATTACCGGATAGCGATATTCAAAGTCAGAAGCACCAACAGCAGAAACACTAAACATACCGGCTTTGAAGCAACTAATATTCATTGGAATATTAAGTGATGAATTAACTGAAGGGATTGTATTTATAGCATATTTCACATCATCATCCGACTCCAGGTTTAAGGAAGGAGAATCAGTGTTTCCAGGTATTTTAATTGCATCCAGTTGATCATCGAAGCTGGAAGTTGAGTTTTCCATAACCCGGAACATAACTTCATCCTTTGTCCCATCACTATCATTCAGTTTAAGTTTGATGGCATTATTTTTAATAACAAGTTTTGACCTGTTAATATTGCTGACACGTGAATTTTTAGTTACGGTAAGTGAGCCTTGTGTGCCGGCTTTTACAAAGAAACCTTGCATTGGAGCAATGAACCGACTTCCGTTGTTAAGCGAAACAGCATCATCTCCGCCGGGAAGATATACTGAGAAGTTCCCTGAACCAGAAGGATCCGGATAATATATAGCGGAAGCGATTGAATTACGTTGCCATAAATTATTTTCATTGTTTTCCCAATCCAAGAAACAGGTGAATGGATTTCCCGTAAGATTGAGTCCATTGCCTGAGTTTGAAATCAGATATGATTTTTGTTCCTGATTAGGTGTTCCTTCAAAAATCCTGGTATCGCTGGATAAGGAATAAAGTTCGTAGCCCTGCATAACCTGTAATGGATTATTGGTTGGCACAATATACTCACCCCATTGTGAAGCAGCCTCATCGTAAGAGCGGAGATACATATTTAAAAACGTCTGAGATAAAGCGGATTCAACCGGCGACGAAATAAGATTTTTCTGTCCTTTTAAAACCGGGTATTCGGATTGAATTTTACCGGATACTACTCCGTTAAGGATTAAAGAAGATTTTTCAGAGATCGTATTTTTTAAAAGGAACTTACCACCTCCGGTTATAGAAAGATTACCGTTAATTTCAAATATTGCGTTTGGATATACAGTTATCGAAGATCCTGAGTTAACAAATAAATTATTGGAATATGCTTTACCAGTGATCTCAGGGTTATTCATCAGGGATACTACTGCAATATTTGAATTATTTGCAGGTATTTTTCTACCTGCCCAATTTAATGGCTCATTCCAGTTTTTATCCTTAGTACCTAACCAATTATATTCAGTAATTAACGAACCATCAGGAATTAGAGATGCAGGATTTATACCAAGAACGGAACCCGATCCATTGAAATGAGCGGATTCAATTGCGCCATTACCGGAAATATTTACTGCTGAACCCATTGAAAGCATCCCCGTTACCGAAAGTTTCCCTGAAACTATATGATTTGATAAGGAATTGACTGTGAAGGTATTCTTAACTAAAATCTTACCTGTACTTTCAACCAGCAAAGTTGAATTTCCATTCATGCTAAGATTGTTGATTTTTGATTCCCCATTGCATTTTAAAAGGGCATCACCTGAGAATTCAAGGCTTTGATTATCGCCCCGTAATAAACCTGTATTCAATACGTCTAAAATGCCAAAACCTGAAAAAGCTACGTCCAGATTTTGAATAACAGTACGATCGATAATTACAGTATCATTATTTTGAGGAACAATACCAGCTGATTGGCCATTTACTGATAATGACCAGGTTGAAGCTGAACTCCATGCTGAATTGTTCCCTATTGAATATAATTTTAAACCATTTCGACCGAAAGAATCAGGGATAAAGCAAACAGCCACAACCATAGTTATGGATATCAACTTTATTGAAAAACCTAATTTAAAATTTCTTTCAGACATTTTCATTGTGTTTGTTACATTTTTTACAGTCTGTTATGGCAGAAAATTCATCCCATAACCTTGAAGACCAAATAACAAACAATATGCCTTATTAATTTACACTTTGATTATCAAATACATACAACATTAATATATCAAGTTCATTTAAAGATCTGTCCCATTTTGAAAAAAAGAAACCTTTTGTTGAACTCTTTTGAAAAATAATGTGTAACAAATGGTGTTTTGTCCACACTAAGTCGGAAATAAACAATGAATATTTGAAAAATTAAGATAGATTTTGCTCAAAATAGTTCCAAACCGGATCATTAGGTGTAGATGCAATAATTGAAACCGGATTCAAGGTAACCGGATGAATGAAATTAAGTTTCCGGGCATGCAAATGAATTGAACCATCGGAGTTGGAACGCGGATACCCATATTTTAAATCTCCCTTTATGGGACAGCCAATTCCGGCAAGCTGTGTACGAATCTGGTGATGACGGCCGGTCTGCAGATCGATCTCAAGCAAGTAATAATTATCACTTCTTCCAATCAAAGTATAGGTGAGCGAAGCCTGTTGAGAATTCTTAGTATTTTCGCCTGTAATAAATGATTTATTCCTGGTTTCATCGCGTCGCAGGAAATTTACAAGAGTATCACTTTCCTGAGGTGGTTTATTTTTTACAATAGCCCAGTATGTTTTTCTTATCTCCCTGTTTTTTATGAGTGCGTTGATCCTTGTCAACGATTTACTTGTCCGGGCAAAAATAACCGCACCGCTCACAGGCCGGTCGAGCCTGTGTACTACTCCCAGAAATACTTCACCTGACTTTTTGTATTTTATTTTTATGTAATCCTTTACCAGGTCAACCAAGGGCTTGTCACCGGTTTTGTCACCCTGTACTATCTGAGAGGGTAATTTGTTAATAATAATGATGTGATTATCCTCAAAAAGAATATTCTCCCCCAACAACTTCATTCCAGTACTAAAAGGATTAATATTGTTCTCTTTCATTTGGGAAATCAAGGGTTTTCACATCTGAAATATAATTCTGCACAGCTGCAACTATATCTTCGCTCAGGTTCATATACCGGCGCAGGAATCTTGGGGAGAACTCCATAGTTATACCCAGCATATCATGCAATACCAGCACCTGGCCATCAACACCTCTTCCTGCTCCTATGCCGATAATCGGTATTTTTGCATTCCTGGCTACTTCTTCTGCCAGGCCTGCAGGTATTTTTTCAAGCACAATACCAAAACAGCCAGCCTTTTCGAGTAGGCGCGCATCTTCCACAAGTTTGCGCGCTTCCTTTTCTTCGGTGGCACGTACCACATAGGTTCCGAATTTATGAATGGATTGCGGTGTCAAACCAAGGTGTCCCATTACAGGGATTCCGGCAGAAAGAATCCGCTCAACAGATTCAATAATCTCGACACCGCCTTCTAATTTAACAGCATCGGCTCCCGATTCTTTCATGATCCGGATTGCGGATGAAAGGGCTTCTTTCCAGTTGCCCTGGTAGGTTCCGAAAGGCATATCGACCACAACGAAAGCACGGTGGACAGCTCTGACAACAGATGAAGCATGATATATCATGTTATCCAGTGTTATCGGCAAAGTGCTGCTAAATCCTGCCATTACATTAGAAGCCGAGTCGCCAACCAATATTATGTCAACTCCTGCCTTATCAAGCAATCGGGCCATAGAATAATCGTAGCCTGTAAGCATTGATATCTTTACACCTTTATGTTTCATCTCCTGAAGAACATGGGTGGTAACCTGCGACACAACTCCTGGTTTGGTTATCATGGATAACGATATTTATGTTTATTGTTTTTTATGGTTCCGGTATTGAAAACCGACCTGTTCTTCAAAAATGTTAACTACTAAGAAGCGAACAAAATTACAAAGAATTACTATTAAACGGTTAAAGAAAACATAGCCTGTTAAAAGGTGTTTCTATCGATAATCTGACAAAATCAACTATTCTAACTGTTTCACGCATTATAAAATGTCAAAAATCCCCTTTTCTGCCGTTTTGTCAGCAACACAATCCAGTCTGACAATACGAAATCTTCACTAACAATACATCCTTAGCATGCTCAGATCACTTTACATATATCTCTGTTTTACTGACTTTTACAATATTCTATAATACAACTCTACGTTTTCCGTATACATCTATTCCAAATAATTATTAATACTGAGACATCAATGGCATAATGATTGAAACAGGACCCATGTCTACAAAAAAAATGATAACTGTAAAAAATCATAATATAATGGGAAAAATAATTGGTATTGATCTTGGAACAACGAACTCATGCGTTTCTGTAATGGAAGGCAACGAACCAGTAGTAATCCCAAACAGTGAAGGGAAACGCACTACCCCTTCGATAGTTGCTTTTACTGAGAATGGCGAACGTAAAGTAGGTGATCCGGCCAAAAGGCAATCTATCACCAACCCTACCAAAACGGTTTCGTCAATCAAACGGTTTATGGGTGAAACCTACGACAGGGTCACAAAAGAAATAAAACGTATGCCTTTTACAGTAGTTAAAGGTGATAACAACACAGCACGTGTTAAAATTGATGACAGGACTTATACTCCACAGGAAATTTCAGCCATCATTTTGCAGAAAATGAAAAAAACGGCAGAAGATTATCTGGGCCAAGCTGTAACTGAAGCTGTTATTACAGTTCCTGCTTATTTCAGCGATTCGCAGCGTCAGGCAACTAAAGAAGCGGGTGAAATTGCCGGTTTGGTTGTAAAACGTATCATCAATGAGCCTACAGCAGCGGCACTGGCTTACGGATTGGATAAAAAACATAAAGATATAAAGGTGGCAGTTTATGACCTTGGTGGTGGAACTTTCGATATTTCAATCCTTGAATTAGGAGAAGGCGTATTCGAAGTAAAATCAACCAATGGAAATACACACCTGGGTGGTGATGATTTTGATCACCGTATTATTGACTGGTTAGCTGACGAATTCAAAAAAGATGAAGGTATTGATCTTCACAAAGATGCAATGGCAATGCAGCGATTAAAAGAAGCCGCCGAAAAAGCCAAGATTGAACTTTCAAGTTCAACATCCACTGAAATCAACCTTCCTTATATTATGCCGGTTGATGGAATGCCAAAGCATTTAGTACGCACCTTGACCAGAGCAAAGTTTGAACAACTTATTGATGACTTGGTTCGCGATACGATTGAACCTTGCCGCAATGCCATGCGCGATGCTGGTCTCACCAATGCCGACATTGATGAAGTAATCCTGGTTGGTGGATCAACACGTGTTCCTGTAATTCAGAAAGCGGTTGAAGATTTCTTTGGCAAAACTCCTTCAAAAGGAGTAAATCCTGACGAAGTAGTTGCTATTGGCGCTGCTATCCAGGGCGGTGTACTTTCAGGTGAAGTAAAAGATGTGTTATTGCTTGATGTTACTCCACTTTCATTAGGTATCGAAACGTTAGGCGGTGTAATGACTAAACTTATTGAGTCAAATACAACTATACCTACCCGTAAATCTGAAACATTCAGTACTGCATCCGACAACCAGCCTTCCGTTGAAATTCACATTCTTCAAGGTGAGCGTCCTATGGCAACCGGCAACAAGAGTTTAGGCCGTTTCCATCTGGATGGCATCCCACCAGCAATGCGTGGTATTCCACAGGTTGAAGTTACATTTGATATTGACGCCAACGGAATTCTTCATGTTTCAGCTAAGGATAAAGGAACAGGTAAATCGCAACAGATCCGTATCGAAGCATCTTCAGGACTTACCGATGCTGATATCAAACGAATGAGGGAAGAAGCTGAAGTTAACGCAGAAGCTGACCGTAAAGCAAAGGAAGAAATAGATAAAATCAATACAGCTGATTCATTGATTTTCCAGACTGAACGCCAGTTAAAAGAATTTGGCGATAAACTTCCGGCTGATAAAAAAGAACCCATTGAGCAGGCACTGAACAAACTTCGGGAAGCACACAAAAATCGTGATATTGCCGGAATTGACAGTTCGATGGCCGAATTAAACAGTGTATGGCAGGCTGCAAGTGAAGAAATGTATAAAAATACTCAGGAAGCAGGTCAACCAGGTGCTGAACAACAAAACCAGCCAGGTCCCGATCAGTCTAAACCTTCGGATCAGGAAGTTACTGACGTAGACTTCGAAGAGGTAAAATAATCATTCCTCATTATATCTCAGGGGCTGTATCTTTAAAAAGCTACAGTCTCTTTTTTATTCACTTAATCCAATTCTACTATAATAATAATTTATTAATGAACAATATGATTTTCAATCAAAAAAAATATAATATTTGTACCCCAAATTAAAAATCATTAAAATCTAATCATTATGAAAAAAACTTTACTCTTTAAATTTATTGCATTAAGCCTTTTTGCACTTTTGAGTGCGGGGATGGTAAATGCGCAGGTAACTTTACCTCATTATGACGGTTTCGATTATACCGTTTCTGAAGCGTTGACAATTCAAACCGGTTACTCTGTTAATAGTGCAAGTACAGATGACATTTTAATAGCGAGTGGAAATCTTTCAACAGATGGATTATTAGCCTCAACTGGAGATAAAATTGCGTTTGCAGGCGGAGGTACTGACGTTGCAAAAGCTGTAGTTACTCAGACTTCAGGCACTGTCTATTATTCATTTATGATGAATGTAACTAATTTAGGTAGTCTGAACGCAACCGGAGGATATTTTACAGGTTTTGGGCAAAACACGACTACATTTGGAGCCACTGTTTGGACAGGCCTCGATGGTACAGGATACAAAATCGGAATAAATCCGAAAACATCTACTTCAACAAATATGGTTTGGGTGAGTGGAACACAAACACTGAATAGTACAGTATTTGTCGTTGTTTCTTATGAATTTGTTGATGCTACTGCAAATGATATTGTAAATATCTGGGTTAATCCAAGTTCATCAACTTTCGGAGGAGCAACAGCACCTGCCGTTTCAGCAACCGCAACAAACCTGGGTGGAACTGATTTAACAGGTATTTATCAGGTATTTATCCGCCAGGATAGCGATACAGAAACTCCAACTATGGAAATGGATGAGCTCCGAATTGGAACAAGCTGGGCCGATGTAACACCTGTTTCAGCAGCTGCAGATGTAACAGCACCTTCGTTTATTGCTATTCCTACTGATGGAGATATTGATGTAGCTATAAATGCGCCAATAGTTTTAACTTTTGATGAAGCTATCCGTAATATTGACGATTCAGAAATTACAAATGATAACGTTGGCAGTTTGTTAACGTTAAAAGAAACCGATGCCAGCGGTGTTGATGTGGCTTTTACCGCATCTATTGATGCTGATAAAAAAATAATTACCGTTACACCTGCTGCTGATTTTAAAAACAGCCAGGTTTATTACGCAGCTATTTCACCCGTAGAAGATGCTGCGAATAATGCTACTGAAATATCAAGCATGAATTTCACTACCATTGCATCAAGTGCAGCAAGCATTTCAGATGTAGCCATTACCGAAACTGCACCCTATTTTGCAGGAGATGAGGTTACAATAACCTGGACTTCATCCAATGTTACTGATGTACAGATAGAAGTCTGGATTCCCAGTGAAAACGCTTGGTCAATAATAATTCCAACTACCCCTTCCAATGGAACTGTAGCAATTACGATTCCTGCAGATGCCCAATATTCTACATCTTATCAATTACGCATTAGTGATGTTGCCAATGCAGGTGTAAACGCCGAAAGTAGCATCTTCACTATTATTGCTGTTGCTAATGATCTTTTAACTTTAAGGAAACAGCCGGCTAACTCTTTTGTTAAATATACAGGTATCGCTACTGTTACTTATGCCAGAACAACACGCAACCAGAAATACATACAAGATGCAACAGCAGCTGTTTTGATTGATGACAATACAACCGCGCCTGGATTTATTACCGGAACCTATGCTATTGGTGACGGTATTACCAATATAATAGGTAAGATTGTTTTATATGGCGGTCTTGTAGAGTTTACTCCTACGGCTACAACAGGTGAGCCTGCTACCGGAATTGAAATAGTTCCTGCAGTTCGCACCCTTGAAAGTTTAACCTCAGATGATCAAAGCAAACTGGTTAAAATTGAAAATTTTGCATTTAAAACGCCTACTCAATATGATCTTGACGGAAAATTTGTAAGCGGCAAAAATTACGAAATTACAGGATTCGACAACACACTTTTTGCTTACAGAACTGCATTTGCTGAATCAGATTATATAGGAGGAATAGTTCCTACAGGAACTATGTCATCAATTTGTCTAGTTGGTCAATATAATGCTCAAATTCAAATCACAGCCCGTTCGTGGTCAGATATGACATTGCCATTTGTGCTTCCTAACCTGGTAATCACCGAAATCATGTACACATCACCTGATGTTTCAGGAAAACAAGAATGGGTAGAGCTATACAACAATGGCACAACTGATGTCGATATGGAAGGTTTTTATATCCTGGATAGCGATGCTGCTCACAAAGCAGATCCGATTGTTCTTCCAGCCGGTGCCGTACTAGCTCCAGGTGAATATTATACAATTGAAACCAGTGATGATGCCCTGCCAGAACTTTTCCCATTTGTACCTGATTTTGTTAGCATAAAATTCAATTTTGGAAAAGCTGACGAAGTAAAACTTTTTCATTCAAACGGACAGCTTATTGATTCGGTTAAATACGACTGTGTAGCCCCTTGGCCAACAAGCCCTAATGGAGGAGGCTCATCACTTACACTTTGCGATCCGGATTTGGACAACAGTATTGCAAGTAGTTGGTCTGCTTCGCTTGACGAATTTTTAACACTTCAGGGAACTACGATATTAGCTACACCCGGCAGTGGTTGTGTTTTGCATACCGCAGTTGCACCTAAATTGCAGAGCGGAATAACCGTTTATCCTAACCCAACCAGTGATAATCTTTACATTTCGAATCCTGCAAATGAGCAGCTTGAAATCACAATATTATCCTCAATAGGTAAACCCGTAAAGTTAATGCAGGCTAACCAGGGAGTAACATCAGTTGATTTATCTGATCTGCCAAAAGGCATTTACATGGTAAAAATGCTGAATAAAACCAGCAAAAAAATACAGATGCAAAAAGTTGTGGTCAGATAATCAGAACTTTCAATAATAAATTCTCCGACTGCCAATTCTTTCTGTATTGAAAGGATTGGCAGTTTGGCTTTTAGTAATTTTAATGTCACAATTAACGCAATAAATTAGATGATATTAACGCCAAAGTTCGTTTAAAGAAACGGTTGGTTATGACATTTTCAAATACATTTCTATCCTTCATTTTCCAAACAAATCTCATAAGTCTTTTCAAATAACACTACATATACACTTCATTTATAAACACAGATATTCATACAAGCACTACAATTTAAATTTATAACTCTGTATTTCTGATACTTAAATATTTTTATTATGCTACAAATCCAAAGCAAAATATCTATTATACACTATATATCAAAAGCAAACTGAAAATTAAATGTAATTTAGCACTCCATTTAAAATTCAGATAACACCATGTTCAATTTCAAACACGCTAAAAAGTCAATAGACATAATTGAGCAATTTCTTGGTTTGATTGATCAGGGAAGCCTGATATTTAAGGATGGCGTAAAAAACTACCTGTTAGGCAATAAAGAGAATTTCCAGGATAATCTTAAAACCCTTTCTAATCTTTCGTCTGAGGCTGATATAAAAAAAAGAGAAATTGAGAACATTCTTTATACACAATCGCTAATGCCTCAGCTCAGAGGTGATATTTTAAAACTGCTTGAAGAGCTCAACAACATTATTGATTTAGCAAAAACCAACCTATTTGAATTTGATGTTGAAGTTCCGTTTATCCCCAGCGAACTAAATCAGGATTTGATTAAACTCACCGAATTGTCAGTATTGGCTATTGACTCCCTGATTCCGGCCGCAAGGGATTATTTTGTAAATCCTGATTCAGTGAAAGAAAAACTGCATAGGGTTTATCTTTATGAAAAAGAAACGGATAAACTTGCCAGTTCTATTAAAAGAAGAGTCTTTCAGAATATCCCGCAATTAAAACTGAGTGAAAAAATTCATTTAAGGTACTTTACGCTGCACATCGAAATATTATCAGATGTTGCTAAAAATGCAGCCGACCTACTCTCTATTATGGCATTGAAAAGAGCAATTTAAAACCTGATGACTATCACCTTATTATATATTGTAAGTGGATTGTACCTGGGATGGTTATTAGGAACTAATGACACGGTTAATGTATTCGGGTCAGCGGTAAATTTAAAAATGTTGACTTTTAGGACGGCTGCTTTTATAGCAAGTCTTTTTATACTCTCAGGAGCCATTTTTCAAGGAGAAGGGACGACAAAAACAATTCATAGTTTAGGTAATATTTCAGAACCGGCTATAGCCTTTTCAATTGCCCTTTGCGTTGCATTCGTGGTGCTTATTCTGATAAAAATCAAGCTTCCTGTTTCGACCAGCCAGGCTATTGTTGGCGGAATGTTAGGATGGAGCATCTTTGTTCACGCAACAACTGATTGGAATCTGCTTTCAAAGTTTATTATTTCCTGGATATTAGCGCCTGTTATCGGACTGATTTTAGGTATGTTGTTTTTTATTTTAATGCGCAGAATTCTAAACCGTACCAGGATACATCTGATAAAGCTCAATTCCTATCTGCGAATAGCTATGATTATTGCTATAGCATTAGCTGCTTTTGGATTAGGGGCCAATAATATAGGAAATGTAGTGGGTATATTTTCGAACCTCTCCCCTGAAGTATCAATTGATTTTGGCATATTTTCGATGGGTGGAATTCAAATTTTATTTCTGATAGGGGGTATTTCAATAGTTATCGGCATATATTCCTACAACTGGCGATTGTTGAGTGAGAAAAGCAACGAAATACTTTCACTTGCTCCTGAAGCTACTGTTGTTGTATTGGCATCGCAAGCCGTAGTATTATTTTTGTTTTCATCTTCATGGCTGGCAAACCTTCTCATTTCTGAGGGATTACCGTCCTTTCCATTAATACCGGTTTCAAGCACACAAATTGCAATTGGTTCGGTTATAGGTATCGGATTTGTTAAAGGAGCACTGGAAATTGAAAACAAAACACTGGCAAGAATTGGATTAGGCTGGATTGTTGCTCCGATTGGTGCCGGGGTATTAACCTATAGCTTACTCTTTATAATTCAGAAACTTTTCAATTATCCGATACGCAACGAAAGTTTAATACCAATCTTCAAACAGAATGAATTTCAATCCATTGCATCTCATTCATCTAAATTTAACATGGTATTGCCTGGTATCATATTCCTTTCTGCGATTATAATTGTAATCCTTTTATACTTGTTCTTCCGACAACAAAAATTAAGATTAAAAGCAGAAAAGGATATTTTGGTTCAACAAAACCAGCTGTATCTTTCGGAGAAAGCCATGAATGAGCTTGAAATGAGAACCTTTGCGGTTGAAAATGACTCTTTAAATTTAAAATTACAGGCCAAGCGCAAGGAGTTTATGGATATAGCGCTGAATATCAGTGAACAGATATCTTTTCTTGAAAAAATTTCATCCGGGATTAATGAAGCGATTAAAACCAGCGATAATGAAGAAAGGATTCAACGTCTGAATAAATTATCAATGATTATAAAGCAAAAAATGTCGTTTCCGCAGGAAAAGAAAGAGTTTTATATGCAAATAGAAGAAATCCATAAAGACTTTCACATGAAGCTTAAAACCAGCTTCCCAGATCTTACCAATCTCGAAAAACGCCTTGCAGGTTTATTACGACTTAATCTTTCCACAAAAGAAATATCAACTTTGTTAAACATCTCGCCCAAGAGCGTTGAGGTGGCCAGGTACAGATTAAAGAAAAAGATGAATATAGATAAAGATAAACCCCTAAACAATTTCATAAACAACCTATAAATCTAATCCTTTTATGTATGAAAACAATTAACCGAAGTTTAATGACCTTGCTCCTGCTAGCCTTACTTTTAGGTGGCAAAACTGCAAGTGCTCAGGCAAATGACACTGTTAGATTTGATGCTTATGGCCAAGCAGTGACAAGTCGAATGGCAGCCAATCCTGAATACTGGAGCGGTTTTCTTGTATTTGAATCTAAAAACAAGGCCACAAGAACATGGTTTGACCTGAGAGTAAATTTTGACGGAGCACACTATTTCGATCAAAACACAATGAATGAGCTTGGCAGCGGATTAACTATCCGTCGTTTACGCTTTGCAATGAAAACTATCCTTTATAATCACTGGACCGGTGAAGTAGATTTGGATTTTGCTGGCGGACAACTTGATGTAAAAGATGCTTTTATCGGCTATAAATCAATTGAACATAATTATTACTTCAAAGCCGGCTATTTTAAGGAGCCGATTTCAATGGAAACCACCACCACATCGAGGTATCAGACCTTTATTGAAGAACCCTATATGACAATGTTTGCTCCTGCCCGTCAGCTTGGAATAAATTTCTCAAAGTGGGACACCCGTTATTTAGTAGTTGGTGGTATACATTTTAATGATGTTGAAAATATGGAAGTTACCACCTATTCGCAAGATGCAAATAAGGATTTTGGAACGGATGAAGGCTATTCATTGACAGGAAAAGCTGTTTTTCGTCCGATAAACAAGGACAACAAACTTATTCACATGGGAGTTTCGGCTTCATACCGAACGCCAAAAACAAGTTGGGAATTTGCAAACACGTATCGTATATCGTCAAGAGATATGACAAATATAAACCGAAAGAAATTTTTGGATTCCGATGATATTCCAAATGTAGAATCGAATGTTTTACTCGGAGGCGAATTATCAGCAAGTTATAAAAACATGAAATTTTCGAGTGAATACCTGCAAACCAAAGTAAACAGGAAAGATGGTTTCGAAAGCTACACAGCCAACGGTGCATATGCGGCAGTTTCATACCTGGTTTTCGGAGGTATGTATCACTATAACAACGAGGAAGGCGAATTTACCCGTGTTTCGAGAGGAAAAGAATGGGGTGATATTGAAATAGCCTTACGCTATGACTACATCAACCTGAATGATACAAAAGCGGAAATTATGGGAGGAAGTGCAAACGGATACACCGCCGGCATCACATACCACGCTAATCCTAATGTAAGATGCATGCTCAATTATTCCTATATTGATCACGACAGGTATGCAAGCGGCAAAGGAAAGCTTTTTGTTGGTACTGACATAGACGGGGAATTAACACCTGACTATACCAAAGTTACGGAAGCTGCCGGAAAAGGTGGCGACGATTATGGATTTATCCAGGCGAGAGTTGAAATTGATTTCTAAAAAAATATACTATCTAAAATCACGATAAATGAAAACAAAAATATTTTTATCAGTCCTTTCATCACTTTTGATATTCCTGTCAAGCTGTGTGAAAGATGATGTGTACGTTAATGATACAACACCCGTATCCGATATTAAGCTGGTGATAAACGAAGTTGCTTCAAACAACGGGGACCCAAATCCTGATTGGATGGAGATATACAATCCCGGAGATGCAGAAGTTGATATCAGCGGATTTGGAGTTTACGATAAACCCGCAGCCATTTATACCATTCCTGCCGGAACAAAAATTGCCGCTAAAGGATACTTTGTCATTGTATGTGATGTTGCATTAGCAGGATCAGATGCTGTACATTACGCTGCTTTTGGAATATCATCAGGTGGCGAATCCGTTTTCCTGGTTGACGCAACTACTGCAATTATTGACCAGGTTGATGTGCCGGCAATGCCTTTGGGGATTTCATATGCCAGGATTCCTGATGGAGGTGATGTATTTTCAAATGCAAATACAACTCAAGGAGAACCTAACAGCAATACCGATGAACCACCGCTTTTAATCGCGAATTCTATTACAGTTGTTGACGATAACAGCGGTTTTGAATATACTGTAACCGCTTCAGATGCCGGCGGAATCCGGGATGTGAAAATTTACACCGAAGCAGGAACAGATATTAAAATCACGGAAATGGCTCCTATCGGGGGTGGATTATACACATACAAATTCCCGGTAATAGAAGCTGGCACCACTGTAAAATACTATGTTGTAGCAACTGACGAAACCGGAAAAAAAACCTATTTCCCTTCAACGGCTCCAGAGACCAATGCAAGTTTTGTTGTAGCCAATGGGTCTCCTGTTTTTGAGTCTGTTGTCCTTTCGAATGAGAATCCTTCGGATGGTGAAGCTGTTAATTTTACAGTTAAAGCCTATGATAAAACAGGAATTATGGAAGTCAGGTTGTACTATACATTAAATGATGCCCTTTCCGCAACCAAAGTGATAGTGATACTTACCACAACCGACCATTTAACTTTTACCGGAACAATTCCCGGTCAGCCTGATTTAACAAAAATCAGCTATTATTTAAGAGCTGAAGACAATTCTGCTTTAAGGACATATTTCCCTACAGAAACTGTTGTAGATGACGTAGTAACAAGTGCATTCAATCATGATGTTGCAAGTACATGGCCATTTATAAATGTAGCACCGTTAGTCCCCCTCAATCAACTGGTAATTAACGAAATACAAGCTTCCGGTTCTCCATGGGATTTTGTTGAACTTTACAATTCAACAAATGCTACAATTGATATCAGCGGTTTTAGGATTTATGATTCCGGTGGCCTTGGGGTAGCCTATACGATTCCGGCAGGAACCAGTATTGCTGCAGGTGGTTTCTACCTTATGGAAACAGGTTCAGGATCACCACAAGGTCAATGGGGAATTTCATCCTCAGCAGAAGATATTACTCTTATTAACACCTCTGATGTTATAGTTGATCAACTGCTTAAAATAAACTGGCCGGGAGTGCCTTTGGTTGCTCGCAAAAAAGATGGTCTGCCAAAATGGATAGTTCCATCGGCTGAATCAAAAGGCACTGCAAATCCATAATCTTTTGAAAACAATCAGATTGAAATACTCAAAAGCAAAATCGCAAGCGGGTAAAACCAATTGCGGTTTTGCTTCCATAAAGTTTATTCTTTCAGCATTTTCTATTTTATTACTTACCGCTGCATGTTCGAAACAAAAAAGTGACAATCGGACATTGCTAAGCCCTTTGGAGGTTTACAGTGTCAATATTCCTGAAACATCGGATTTAAGTTTTGGATCATCAGCCGATATATTATACACTGTAAGCGACCGTACAGCAAAAGTATATAAAATAACCACTAAAGGCAGAGTACTTTCGGAGCTTTCATACACGGGTAGCGATCTGGAAGGTGTATGTTACGATGGAAACCAGTTTTTGTATGTTGCCGAAGAACGCATGCGTAAAATAATCAAACTCGATTTACAGGGAAATCAGGTTGGAGAAAAGGCAATACCCGTTGATATAAATGATGAAAACCAGGGACTTGAGGGGATTTCGTTCGCCACCTTCAATAAACATTTCTACATACTCAACGAAACGAATCCTGGTTTGCTGATTGAAACTGATGAATACTTAAATGTATTAAAAAGCTACCCCTTATCGTTTGCCAGTGATTATTCCGGAATATGTGTTGACAATGAAAACCAGCAACTCTGGATAGTGAGCGACGAATCGGAAAGCGTTACCAAATGCACCTTAAAAGGCGAATTAATCGAAAGCTATCGCATACCAGTATCTAATCCTGAAGGAATTGCTTTTAATCCCGTCAACAATGATTTATATGTGATAAGCGATACTGAAGCACGACTCTACTTATTTAACATCAACAATCAATAAATACCAACATCATGGCAAAAGACGAATTACAAATAGGAGAAATATCCAAGCCAAGGTTTGAGTTCCGCTCGTTCGGACAGAATTTTGAAGCCGCAGCCAAACGCATGGCCCGTTTATCCATGCCAATTCCCGAAAAAGTATGGGAAAGATATTCAGATGAAATTTATATTGTTTCACGCACAAATGATATTAACAACACAAAAGTTCGTGACGGGAAAATGGATATTAAAACCTATGTCCAAACCGTTGATGGACTTGAGCAATGGAATCCGCTGATGAAAGGTGAATTCCCGATCCAGGCTTCGGTATTGAAAAACGAGGTTTTCCCGGCGTTCCAGGTTCAGATGCCGGAACTCACCAAAGATGTCTATACATTTGAAGAGTTTATGGATATCATCACTTCACATCCCGACCTGGCAGCCGTAAAAGTTCACAAGCAACGCTTCGGCTATATGGTAAACAATACCATCTGCGAATTCGGCGAAGTGCTTATAAACGGGGCTAGAGTTATGACAATAAACTCTGAATCGACCGAAGTTGAGGATATTAAAAAGACAGTCAAAGAGATCGGACTCGAAGGAGTTGAAAACATCAACTATCTGCAAGCGATAAAGCGTGTTATCGGTATGATTAACAAACCTTTGGCAAATTAAAATTCATTGTATTTAAAAAACAGACAAAATGGCACAAGAAATAGAACGCAAGTTCCTGGTTAAAGGCGATTTTAAACAGGATGTACATAAAGAAACACGGATAACGCAAGGTTATTTATGCTCCGTTCCCGAACGGACTGTTCGTGTCAGGATTAAAGGAGACAAAGGATTTATTACCATCAAAGGAATCGGGAATGCATCAGGGGCAAGCAGGTATGAATGGGAAAAAGAAATACCTGTCAATGAGGTTGAATCACTTTTACAGATTTGCGAGCCCGGGGTAATAGATAAAACCCGTTACCAGGTAAAATCAGGAATTCATACTTTTGAAGTGGATGAATTTTATGGCGAAAACCAGGGATTAACTGTTGCTGAAGTAGAATTAAGTGCCGAAGCCGAAGAGTTTGTAAAACCTGAATGGCTTGGCGAAGAAGTTACCGGTGATGTAAAGTATTACAATTCAATGCTTATGAAGCATCCCTATACTAAATGGCAGTAATACCATAGCCGTAGAGTGATAACACCTGCCTGAACTGTAGAATATATGGTTCAGGACAGGTCAGTTTCATTTCCCTTTAACGAGATTATAAATTAACAGAATTAGTAAAATGACAGAGCCCTATAAAAAGATCCCTGAAGATACCGCCTTCGATATTTTGGATATGCATAACTACCGTATCGAAAAGCTTCCGAAGCGAAAAAAAGGAAATTTCGAAAGATGGCTGACTTATATCGGCCCTCCTTTAGCAATTATTTCTTTCATTTTATTGGGATTTGTTCTGAAATTGTCATTCCTGCAACAGATAGATCCAAGCCATCTTACGGAAGAAGCTAAAAAGGTATTTGAAAAAATAGGGCCTGAGGCATTTTCAAGAAGCAACGCCATACTGCTTGGAATCTTTGTAGCAGGACTCATTCTCTGGATAACAGAATCGCTGCCGAATTATCTTACTTCGCTCATACTCATTGTTACGCTGGTGCTGACCGGTGTTCTGCCTGAGAAAAAGGCTTATGCTGAACTGGGTAATCCTGTTATGTGGCTCAATATCATGTCGTTTGTATTGGCGAGTATGTTAGTAGCAACCGGGGTCGCAAAACGTTTTGCCTTATGGTTTATCCTGAAATTCGGTAAAAATGCCGGTACCATTTTTCTAAGTTTCATGCTCATTAACATTGTTTTATCTGCATTTATTTCGGCTACAACTGCAAAAGCGGCCATACTATTACCCATTTTTATGGTAATTGCAGCCATTTACGGAGCCCGCGGAGGCGATCAGCGAAATAATTTCGGGCGAAGTGTTGTACTGCAAAATCTGCTATACATCAACGTTGGCGCCAGCGGATTTTTAACCGGTTCAGGTGCCAATTTGCTGGCTGCAGCTATAATTGGCGGTGCCATCGGAGGAAATATATTTTTCAGCGACTGGATGATGGCCATGTTCCCGATGATGCTGATCATGATGCTGATTGGCTATTGGCTTGCCATGAGAGTATTCTTTCCGCTTACTCCTGCAGAAAGATTGCCACAGATTGAAGGGGGCATTGAAAGACTAAGAAGTGAATACGCCAAACTTGGCAAAGTCAGTTTCCAGGAAAAAAAATCAGTTGTAATATTTCTTTTAATCCTTGCATTCTGGTCAACAGACAAATTACATGGCATCAGCCCGACCGCAGTCGCTTTTGTTGGAGCCATAATTGCCTTGTTACCACGTATTGGTATTATCCAATGGAACGAAGTTGACATACCATGGCACTTGATGTTGTTTTCGGCCGGGGCCTATGCACTGGGTGCCGGATTTGCAGCCACTGATCTTCCTTCGATAAGCGTGAACGCCTTTTTCGATCATATCGGAATCGGGAATGATACTCCTTTTTGGGTACTTTATTTATTATTAACCGGAGTAATGGTTTTCAGCGCTTTGTTATTTGAATCAAAAACAATGCGGGCCATGATATTTGTTCCCATTGCTATAGGCGTGGCCGGACGGTTTAATTTAAGCATATTAAGCCTGGCGCTTCCTGTAGCTTTTATGATTGAGCATGTGTATGTTCTTCCGTTCAACAGCAAACCTGCGGCACTATTATACGAAACCGATCATTACAGCATAACAGATACGTTTAAGTATGGATTTACCATGATGGTAACAGCCTGGCTCCTGATAATACTTGCCGGTGAAACCTGGTTTAAAGTATTAGGGATTACACCAAATGGAGTATTTGGCATTTTCTAGCTGGTTTAGCCATTCTTCGAAACTGAGTTTTTCAGTTGGGAAACACAAAAAATGGTTGCGGGAAAAGAAGCTGATAACGTTGCTTATCGGACAATTTTAAAATTGCGACATATAATGCTTGTAAAAACATATAACGATATTGTCAATTTCCTGAGTTTTGCTACAAATCTCAGAAAATTGCGCAGCCGGATAAATCAAAGCATTGATTTACCCGAGATAATAAGTGAATTCCCTAATTCGCATCCCAGGGGATTTATCAAGGAATTCAAGAAAAGAAGGACAACCATTGTTGAAACCTATTTAAGAATAACCAAATGCCTTGAATCAGCAAACTACAACGAAAGAGTTCATGCGCTAAGCCTGCTTGCGGAACACATTATGTATTCGCGTTCGTTAAAAATGCCGTTAAATGCGGCAAGAGTTCAGCTTGCGCTGATGAAAGAAGTTGTTAAGAACCGCGATAACAAACGCGTGCAACTTGAATTGATGCGCGATTTTACAGTTTCTTCGTACGGGCATCCACGGGCAATCCGGAATTTTCTGAAAAAACTCGATATTATTGAAGTTCCTGAAACGGGTGAAGAACTGAAAGATTTGAAAATGGGCTGGGATTTTCATGTTCACGACAGCACTTCGTATGGACGAAAATCGCCTATACAGCTTATCATCGATGCATTTATTAAAGGTATTTCCGAGCTAACCATTGCCTATAACAATCTTGATCGGGAAGAAGCGGTAAAAGAAGTTCTTGAAGCAGGCCGCATACTGGGAATTAAAGTAAATATAGCATTGGAATTCAGTGCATTAACTAACGGAATGCGATTCCATTACATGTATATTCTACCCAATTTCTCGAGTAAAAAAGGGCGGTTCAAGAAATTTCTGAAACAAAAAACGGATGACTTTAAGGAATTCCTTCATGAGCTTGAAGAAAACGAAAAAAAGCGGGAGAAAAATATCGAACAACTAATTGAAGACTTTAACAATGAACATCTTCCACTAATCAACGAAGGATATTCTCCTGATTCGATCTACTTCCTTGAGCCTCTTACGATAAATACTGACGAAAATACGTTAGGCAACAAAATATATTCGCGCCGGCAACTGGGAGAGTTTTTATATCCAAAACTGAAGAAGGTTCTCGAGAAAAGAGCATTACAGATCACCGCGCTTAAAATCCAGACGGTAAATTCACCTGAGAAGTTCAGTATCCGCGAAATTGAAACCATTCAAAAGCGATTTATCACCATTCGCACCCAATACCGGAACCTGGAACCGGAAAATATCAGGATGGAGTATTTTGCCGGAAACGAATCTTTAGTCGCCGAAACTGCGGTAAGCAGTCTTGAGGACATCTACAACCTTGCAAAAAAAGCCGGTGGAAACATCAAATTTATTCAACCCCTGGAGCATGGGTTACAGGCGGCCATAGATAAAATTCTCGAAAACCACGAAATGCTGTCGTTTACCGAGATTTATAATATATATGGGACTATTGATACTAAAGAATCTGATTTTGTGCTTTTTGCGGATTTTATAAAGTTATTGAACGGGGGAAATCAGGTTGAAATAATTCGTTTTTTTAATTCCAACAACCTAACATTTAACCAGGAAAAGCTTGACGCTGCACTAACTAATCTTAAACAAAACACACTTATTCCAGCGATAGGAAGTGACGCGGCAGGCAGGTCTACACTGGCACCAGGAATGGGCTTCATTTTAGAAAGCCGTTTGCCCAAACACCAGAGAAAATATTTTGAAAAACGCCATTATACTTTGCCCACTGAAATCTCCGAATTAATTTATAAGCTGGCAAGAATACCCAAGACTCCCCTAAAGAAAAAAGAGAAACCTAAAATTATCTGCCTGGGAAAACTCGATGCCGGCAAACAAAACATGTTGGGAGACGAAAAAATCGAAAAACCTATCAGTCCAGTAAGAGCCTGGGAATACCTCAATCCTGCAATCAAAAACTCCATATTTATCCTGATAGGTTTTATACCCGCTTATCTTACTGTCGGATACGAGTATGCGTTATTATGGCTTGCTATTACAGGCTCCCGCAATATGTTTGTTGATGTGATTTCCGGAAACGGATTCAGGCCAAAAGAGTGGCATTCGCAGGATATCAACTGGACCAATTTCGCGCATTCGCTGTTCTGGACAGGCTTTTCGGTACCTATACTGGGATTTGTTAAAGCCCGTTTCGATATTGTATGGACAGGGCCGCACGAAGGTTTTCAATTCGAAACTGTCAAATTCTTTTTCCTTAACATTTCGAATGGTTTATACCTGGCAACACATAATTATATACGGGGATTTGATAAAGTTACAACGAGAAGTAACTTTTTCCGGAGTATAATAGCATGGCCATTTGCCGCTTTATTTTCGCCTTTAGGGAATGCGCTGTTTTTGCCAAGTATTGTTCAAACGAAATTCTGGTCCGATTTTATTGCAGCCATTATTGAAGGTAGCGCCAAATACAAAAATATTATCCGTGTTAAATACCAGATAATGAATAAATTAATGCCCGACCTAATAAGCGAGGATGAAGAGACTGAAAAGCTTGCGATGCTCGATATGATCTATTTTATAAACGAAAGCACAAGAGCTAAAACAGCCTTGAGAAAGCAGTTGTCGCAGAAACCTGGTTTATTCACAAGATTCAAAAACTTTATTTTCAGAAGGAAAAAACAGTTTGTGCCAAATGAAGCCCTGTATGAACTTAGAAAAAAGATAGAACAGCCTGGCAGAGTTGACCAATTGATAAATTACATCATTGAGCATTATTATCGCGAACAGAGTCTGTATCTGATTAAGATGGTATCAGAGAACTATTTTAAAATACAAAAATGGCTTGAAGGGATTAACAAATAATACATATTTCTTGGTAAACCCAGGGAAGAGTTCAGTACAGGCAGCAATCTTTTCAAACATCGGATCTGTCAGCATCTTAACTTTTATAAAATATCCATTGCTCAAGGGTTATAGATTAGGATCATTCCATATGAATCTTCAAGACATACAAATAACTTGTATCTGAGTCGTTTATATTCTGTTTTGTTTCGTTGGTACGTTATCAGGAAGGCAGTTTTGATTTTTTATTCATTTAATAAAATAATAGTGCCACCTTAATTGTTATTTTTGGTGTGTGAAAACATTCCTATGAAAAAATTATTTGTATTTGCCTTCCTGTTATTTACCGCGTCAAATGTTTGGGCCCAAAAGAGCGAGCCTTTGCGTCTCGAAATACCTGCGCCAGCAGGAAGTGATCCTTTTAATTATGTAGCTGCCGGAAAGAATGGGATTTGTATTTTCTTCCCAACTGTTAGTGGAAGCGGTAAAGACAGTATAAGCTGGTCGTTTACAATGACTGATGATCAACTTAAGGAAAAATGGCATAGAATGGTTCCTCTTCATAAGGATGTTACTTACTTAAAAAGCATATCATCAAAAGAAGCCATTTATTTGCTTTTTCATGATACAAAACAGAATAAAGAAGGCAATATTTTTGTATTTATGATTATCCCCCGCCTTCAGGTAATAACCGAACACAGAGGAAGCATACCGGATAAAGCTGAAGTGGTTGACTTTGAACTATCAGATAATGTAGCTTATATTGGCTACAACAGCAGGAAAAGCCAGCCAGGGATAATAGGATTCTCACTTGTAACGGGTGAAAAAAGCAAATATGATATTACCACCGAAAAAGACGCTCTGTTGCTTGATATATCAATTGATACAACACGACAGGATATCTTTGCTACCTATAAAATCCAGTATTCATCAACCCGCAACCATTTATATGTAAACCAATACAATTTGCCTGGCGCACTTGTAAAAACATTTGATTTTACCGAACAGGTTGAGAAAAAGAACTTTAATTCGGCACAATTCATTCCCCGCGGTGAAGGAAACGGAGTGGTAGCCGGTACTTATGGCTTTAATGTAACAAGTACCCGCAGGCAATACGACTATTATGACAATTATTACAATAGCTATTACTACAATTATTATTCTCCATACTACTCAAGGCAGCCGGACTACGATGCGAACGAAGACAAAACACCAGTGTCGGACGGCTATTTTACCGCAACTGTAAGCAATGGAATTGCCGATAAAATAAAATACTATAACTTCAGTGGATTTAGCAATGCATTCAAGTATATTACGGATCCCAATGCGCTGCGGGCAAAAGCGCGGCCACTTAAAAAGAAAGAAAAAACTTCCGAGTCTGAATCCACCAATACTGACATCCTAAATGACAAAACGCTCAACCTCAGGCTTATTACACATGAATTATTAGTTAACAACGGGCAAATTATAATTTCATCCGAAGCGTACTCCCCCGAATATCATACGAATACTCAAATGTCGTATGATTTCTATGGCAGAGCTTTTCCTACTTCATACCAGGTTTTCGATGGGTTTCGTTATTCTCACGCGTTTGTGGCCGGATTTGACAGCATTGGTAATATGTTGTGGAATAATGGGATGGAGATGCGGGATATTATTACCAAATACCTGAACCGGAAATTAAACTGCCTGTTCGAAAATGATGAGACTGTACTCTATTATAATGCAAATAACAAAGTAGCATTTAAAACTATAAAAGGAAGTACTATCGTTGAGAACACTTCCTATACAACCCTGGTGCCAAAACGCACCAACGATCAACCTTATGATGAATACCTTGGCACAATCGAACATTGGTATGATGATTACTTTATAGCAACCGGATACCAAACTATCAGGAATAATTACCTCGAAAACAACAAGCGCAATGTTTTCTATATCAGCAAGATGGCGTTCAGATAGGGAATGAGATGATTTTGGGTGTGGGATGAAGGAGCGAGGGAGCGAAAGGGCGAGGAAGCGAAAGGGTGAAAGGGCGAGAGGGCGTAAGGGTGAATGGCGAGGAATAAAAGGGCGAATGGTATCAATTACATTGGGTAAGTCTACAGGAAAACACAGTAACGAAAAGGCCGATAGTATCTAACTATCAACTTTTTCAAATGAATGGTAAAATCGATTTATTTGGTGATCCTTATTTCTACTCTCCGGTTTTGGGTACGTCCTTCGGATGTGTTGTTATCTGCAACAGGATTCTTTTTACCTAAGTACGCCTTCTTAATTTTTGTTGGACTTATTCCTCTTTGCTTGAGGTAATCAACCACATAATTTACGCGTTTCTCGGATAAGTGAAAGTTCTTGTATTCTGCTTCATTGGCATCTTCAAATCCTGTAATTGAAATTCCGGCATTAGGATTCGCTTTCATATATGTAACAATTTCATCAAGAATAATAGTATTCCTGAATGTTTGTATTACGGTAAAGCTGCCAGGATCGAAATAGACAATTTTAGCAAGAACGATTTCAGTTCCTTTGTTAATCGTTGGGCAACCATTATTGGAAATAACTCCAGCTACACCGGGACATTCGTCTTTATTATCAGGAACACCGTCTCCATCTGTATCACGGCATCCATTGAATTTAGCAAGGCCTTTTATATCAGGACATAAATCATCTTTATCAGCAATCCCGTCGCCATCCCGGTCAGGACAACCTAAAAGTTCTGGTTTTCCAGGTTTATCAGGACATCTGTCATCAATATCTGCAACTCCATCAGCATCCAGGTCAGGACATCCGGAAAGCTCTTCTTTACCAGGTACATCCGGACATCTGTCATCCAAATCTGCTACATGGTCGCCATCCCGGTCAGGACAGCCGGCCAGATCTTTTTTACCAGTGGTATCCGGACATCTGTCATCTCTATCTGCAACTCCGTCGCCATCGCGGTCCGGACAGCCGGCTAATTCTTTCTTACCAGGTTCATCCGGACATCTGTCATCTTTATCCGCTACTCCGTCGGTGTCATAGTCAGGACAGCCGGCCAGTTCTGCCTTGCCTGCTTCATCCGGACATCTGTCATCTATATCTGCAACTCTGTCATCATCGCGATCAGGACAACCAGCTAATTCTTTCTTACCAGGTTCATCCGGGCATCTGTCATCTTTATCAGCAACACCATCATTGTCAATATCCGGACAACCTGACAATTTAATTTTACCCGGAATTTCCGGACATGCGTCATTTTTATCTGTTACACCATCATAGTCAGTATCTTTACCTTTGTAGTTGATTTGAATCCCTATTGAAGTAAAACTGTAATGGTCATTCTTTTTCCCGTTGTCAGTAAAATCGAGACCATCACTTTTAAAGGTTAGATGGTCTCCATATTCCAGATTTATAGCCAGATACTGGTTTAAACGAAATGAAACACCGGCACCTATTGGAACAAAAAGTTCATGTTGCTGTTCGGAATGCTGTTTAACAACCTCCCGGGGTTCAATATTTTCAAGCGTTGATTGATAAGTAGTAAACCCTGCTCCTGAATAAAGGTAGAAATTCACCAGTCTTGTTTCATTATACTTTACAAAAATATCATTTACATTAATGGTGAGATTCAACGAAGCATCCCACAGTTCAGAATAAAACACCTGATTCAGATCGGTTCTTTTTCTATACAAATCAGCTTTCAGGACTTGCCCCCTTAATCCGAAAACAGGACTGAGCTGGTAACCTGAAATAGCTCCGAACGCTATTTGAGAATCGCCATTCCAATAATCATTCGCCTTGTTTAAGTCCCCAAAATACTGGGTGGCACCAAAATTGGGCTGGAAATAAAAATAGCCATCCATTTTCTCAGTTTTCAATGAATCCTGAGCCAGGGACATGACCGAAATGAAATTAAAAGCAAAAAATGAAATTAAAATTAATGTAAGTCTTATCATCTTATTTTCATAATTGCTTAACTTATGAATTGACAGTTAATAATACTGCCAACAAATATACTAAAATATGAAAGAAAAAAGAGACCGATAAAAATACCATCCTTTAAAGATGATTGACCCGGTGATTGGGATTATGACAAAAGGTAGCTTTTTGGGAAAACATTGTGAATGCATTTTGGGGGTTTACATTTTTACACTTAGGTTCCATGTGATTAAAGTTCAATGGCGATGAATGAGAAAAGTTCAGAAACTTTTCATTTTTTATTCTTCTACTATGTAAAAAGAGAACAGGAAATCCGGAGGGAATTTACTTTTTGTAAGAAAAATTCGAATTAAAACAACGGAAAAACAGTTAAATTTGTTATACCTTCGCTTATAGAAATAGAATAAGCAAAGTCATTTTTTTGTTTTACATATAACCCTCTGCTTACCAATGACCTGATAACATTGATAACTACTTATGGGAATTTTCATACATCACACTATTTATCGCGTAATACTTACTTTGGTGAGTGTGTTGGTGTTTTGGGGCGAAGGACTAAAAGGTCAGACTCCCATTCTTTCAGTCAATCCTACTATATTAAGTGGTTTTTTTTATACGGAAAACGCCGGACCTTCCTCATCAAATAGTTATAGCTTAAGCGGTTCCGACCTCACTCCGGTTTCAGGTGATATTACCATTACCTGCTTATCATACTATGAAGTTTCAATCGATAACTTAATATTCGGATCAACAGCAATTATTCCGTATTTAAGTGGCGGTATTCCTGACATACCAGTTTATGTTCGACTTAAAGCCGGCCTGATCCCGGGAAATTATGACGGAGAATTGATTGTAAATGCCGGTGGTGGAGCAACTGATGTTTCAGTTAGCTGTAGTGGTACCGTAACATGTGCTTTACCTGCGGCACCTATAGGGATAGCTGCTGATCCGGCAACAATATGCAGCGGTTTATCTTCGATCCTTTCGGTGACTGATCCTGGTGCCGGATATACTACAGACTGGTACACGGTAAGTTGTGGCGGTACCGCGGTTGCCGGTGGCACAGGTATTAACTCAGTATCAGTAAGCCCGGCAACTACGACAGTTTATTATGCGCAGACCAGGAATACAACCACAGGTTGCGTTTCGGCTTGTACTAACGTTGCGGTTACCGTGAATTCGCTTTCTGCAATACCTGCGGGGATATCCGCGAGTCCGGCAACAATATGCAGCGGTTTATCTTCTATCCTTTCGGTGACTGATCCTGGTGCCGGATATACTACGGACTGGTTTACTACAAGTTGTGGTGGGACACCGGTTGCCGGTGGCACAGGTATTAACTCAGTATCCGTAAGCCCGGCAACTACAACGACTTATTATGCACAGACAAGAAATACAACCACAGGTTGCGTTTCGGCTTGTATGAACGTAACGGTTACAGTGAATTCGCTTTCTGCAATTCCTGCGGGGATATCCGCGAGTCCGGCAACAATATGCAGCGGTTTATCTTCTATCCTTTCGGTGACTGATCCTGGTGCCGGATATACTACAGACTGGTTTACTACAAGTTGTGGCGGTACCCCGGTTGCCGGTGGTACAGGTATTAACTCTTTATCAGTAAGCCCGGCAACTACGACAGTTTATTATGCGCAGAC
>JAURYB010000032.1 GCA_030654075.1 Bacteroidales bacterium
TGAGGATGAAGCAAAAGAGCAACGCAAGAAGATCAAAATAAAATTAAGAGATGGTAAGGAAAGAGAAATACAGCACATGATTTCAACTTCGTTTTGGAATGCCGATGGCAAACCCATTTCAGCCGAAGAATTTTTGAATAATCTGTTTGGAGAATTGCCCAACCTATTCAAAAGCGAAGAGGAATTACGCACCATTTGGAGCAACCCGACCACACGTAAAGCATTATTGGAAAAATTGAATGATGCCGGATTTGGTAAGGAAGAACTGTCAACCCTTCAAAAACTCATTGATGCGGAAAAAAGCGACCTGTTCGATGTATTGGAATATGTATTTAACAGCGATATAAAACCAATGACCAGAGAAGAGCGTGTTGCCGCAGCAGAAGCCACCATCTTTGCATTACTCAATAGCAAGCAACAAGAGTTTATACAATTTGTATTGAGCAAGTATGTTGAAACGGGCGTGGAAGAACTCGATCAGGAAAAATTACCTACTTTGCTGATAAACAAATATCAGTCGTTAGAAGATGCCAAAGATATTTTGGGCGATGTTGCCAATATCAGTTCGTTGTTTATAGAATTTCAGAAGTATTTGTATTTGCAGAAAGCAGCGTGATTTTTTTGGGGATGGTTCCCCATCTTCTTTGCTTCAGTGGAAGAGCTGGGCGGTCTTAATCTCTACAGCTTTGAAAATCCAGTGCCGCACTCTGCCACGCCTATCATAAACGTACACAAAAAAACTTTTTACAAGCTAAGGTACTGGGAAGGAAAAAACAGCGTGAGGGTAATTCAAACCTCGTCAAAATTCTAGCGCACCAGTTTTATAAATGGGTTTACAAAAACACTTTTAGAAGGGCTGACAAATTATGAAGGTAAGTAACCTTGCACAGCGCCTGGGCATATCTCGTCAAATGGCTTACAGGCTTAAAGCACGCGGCATGCCTTGCGATTCATTGGAATCAGCTATCAAATGGAGGGGGAGAAACCTTGATGTCACTCAAACTAAAACTTGGCGCATAGATGGTAACTTAGGCGTTAAACGTTAGCCAGTGAAGACCCGTAATTAAGCGAAACAACGCACCAGAATGACGTTTAAACGACTCAATTTCATTCTTGATAGGTGAGAGAGACACTCAAGGACATAAAAAACGCGGTAGTGTCTCAGTTTGTAATTACACTGATTAATAGAAAAACTACATAAACGGATATTGGTTTGGTCAATTGGGGCGAATAATATGCACAATAAGTAAGTAAACTTCTACCCCATATGTTCGTTACTGCACTGTATGTAATATATGAATAGAATAATATGGCTATGTAGCTTTATTTAAGCGTTACGTAGCAAATATTAGATATATTATGAACGTTCTGGTTAGAAAGACTTAAATATTATATTTAAGGAGTAATATAGGCCATTATGGCTATTGACGTGACCATCAATAAGCATAGATAATGCTGCGCTAATAGCAATGCTTAAAATATATCAAACTTAATACGAATATTTAAATTTAACTTAAAAATTAATTTAATTTAAAATTATACCAAGCTGAGGAGCTACAAATGAAAAAACTATCTAATAATTTAATTAGGTTTGAATATCTATCAAGTCCTAGCAGAACTACTGTTGGAGATAAAGAACAAATTAAAGCAAATGCTCCATCATTCAATAATAATACCGAGTCATTTGTTTCCTCGAATGCAAAGGGCGTATTGAGAACATTTAGTAACATTGAAAAAGCCGAGGATATTGGACGGGAATCCGCTAAAAGTTTAGCTGCTATTTTTGCTTAACTAATTATTAATTAATATCATAATAAAGCGTCTTTTGACGCTTTATTTATTTAGGTCTCTACATGAAATTCTTTTTTAACGAAAAACCGGAAGATGATGTTGTTGCTATATTGGCTTTTATAAACGGCCTAGCTGAAGTGTATTGCCCTGATACTGGAATATCTATTGATGTCCCTAAAATCCAGATGATAGCACAAGGGATTAGAATGGATTTCCCGCACAATGATGGCTTGGAACAAGCCAGCATATTTAAACAAGTTTCTAACTTCATGACCTATTTCATTTCTGAAAGACCTATACTTGCAAGTTTTTCTAATCCAAATTTACCATCAGAAATATTAAAGATACGTAATCATGAAAATGCAACTGTGGCTCTCCTTTTAGGATTTGCAGCATTACATAACGCATCAATTGTTAAGGATGAGAAAACAGTAAATTTATCTGAGCCCATAAAATTATCTAAACACTCATTCATCGATATGGTTGACGCACTCGCAAATATAACTCCGAGCCTTCATTTTAAAGTATTGACTGTCTTGTTAGAACAAATTTCCTATAAAACAAACCCCGAGTGTCAATATACTCTACACCAGTTCAACTAATCTTATAATTGCATTCTCATGAACCGGCCCGCAGAAGCGGGTTTTCCACAAATTTTAGTTTGAAATTTTTGCTTTATATGTGCCCCTGCTTCTATCTTTCATTGCTTCTTTAGTATCAATCAAAGCAACAACATCATTCATAGACCAAAGAGTATTAGAAATATCTGCTGCCATTGTTGGTGTTACTTTAAGTATTTTGTGTATACGCACAAGGTTATAGTGCATGAGCTAAATTCCCAACTCTCAAAATTCCAGTGCATCAAGCTTGGTTCGATTTAGCTGGAAGGTCAAGGTACTTCCAAAGAAATTATAGCGTGCGGGTGATTCAAACCTCGTTAAAATTCTAGCGGAGCGAAAAATAAAAATGGTTAACTTATTTCATTGCATATATTAGCTCAACAGTAAGAAAACGTTAG
>JAURYB010000042.1 GCA_030654075.1 Bacteroidales bacterium
AGCTTTGTCGTTGCTGTGTATTGCTACACACATGCCTTCCGCACATACCTCCGTCAAGAACCACTATCCTATTTTTCTTAGGCCGGTCCCTTCTAAGAAAGTGTTACTTAGTGAGATCACAGTAGAACAACAATTATGCAGATGAGCTTCTTTCATATTTCGGCCATTCCTGTAATGCCTACTCTTTGGAAATGGAGATTGAAAATTGCAGCTTGAGTTTTTCAGCAGACCCTATTTATATAATCTCGTGATTGTAAGCAATCAAAAATATTTCGTCACTACGGGACTTTGGCTAAAAGGGGTACTTGTTTTTTCTGCCAATATTCAGTCCGCCTGAGGCGGACTGTCCCGTTAGATTATTTGCGATAGCAAATAGCTATTGGTAGTAACCAAAACGCAAGTCAGAATAAAGTCCCGTAGGGACGAAATAATGAAAAGCCTGACATATATTAGGTTAGCTCGAAACTGTAATTTCAATTGGGGAAGTTATTTTGACATCTTTACTTAGCAGGAATCCGTATTATTTTCAATTCTTATAGTTTAATTTAAAAAATTCGTCATAAAGCCAATCAATATATTCTTCAATCTGAAATTCAACCGTTGTTTCATCAGCTCCGGTTTCTGTTTGTAAACCATCATCGGTTACTGATATTTTTTGTTGCCTGTATAGCTGTTTCGAAATTTCGTAATATTTGTCAAATAGCCAATCACGGCAGAAATAGTCGCTATCGGTTATATTTTTACTCAAAATAACCTGTTTGATATTGGCATCCGTATGCCCCGGTTTATTTATAACCGATTTCTCAACCGGGAAACCTATTATATCCAATATGATAGGCAGGTTACTAACAGCAATGCCCGACAGATCAATCCCTTTCTGGGATAATTCGTAGATCATTAAATCCTGTTTATATTCTTCGAGAAGTAATTTTACCAGGTTCTGTTTCATAGGTGCAATTTAGTAAGGGTGATTTGATTAATATTTAAAATACTTCAATCTAAGACAAAGTGTCCGGAGTCATAGACAGAGTGCGAATCCAGGTCGCGCCTTCCGCCGTCTTAGTCAGAGTGCGACTTTAAGTCGCGCCCTGACTTTGGCGAACCATCACCTGTTCCCTTTCGCCCTGTTATGTGTCTCACACAGCATCTGGCAATTCTTAACCTCATTCGTGCGCGGCTTTATTTCAGACTCGTGCGGGTACGATTTTACTTATTTCCTTGTTGTGCTGTCTTTTAAAAGTATAGTTCTAAAATATGGATACAGATTATACATTCAAATCTGATTTGTATACAAATTTACTGAGTATTTCATTTACTTTAATTGTGCAACTATGTCTTACAAACACGCTAACGGAGCATTAAAACCAGGTAAGCTACTCAATTTTTCTCCGAGATAAAGTAAGTATGTTCAACAGGCCCAATTATTGTAACCCTATTTCCGAATGTTTTGTCATTTCTATTTAAAATACCATCTCCATTGACATCAATCAATTTAGGATCACCAGGAACGGTCCCAGGAAGTGTAACGCTTTGTTCAATTTCTGCTTGATTCAGAAATATGGCGCTAATTGCGAACCCAACCTCTTTTCCATTAATTATCTCTTTTGCTATAATGTTGCTTTTCTCTTCTTTTTCTATATAAACAAAATAAATTTCTTCGGATACATTATTTATTACTAATTTTCCATTAGAGTCTGTCACTCCTTCATACAAAGGTATCGCTTTGTCAGGATTATCAATATCAAGTAACTTAACACTAGCCCCAACAACCAAGGCTCCTTCAGGATCAATTGGTGTCCAACTATCAACATCTCTAACAAATAGTATAAACTCGTGCATTATTATTTGTGACTCGAAATTGAATTCAATATTAGCGTCACCTGTAGGAACATACCCTATAATGTCTACAAGCTCGCTTCCTGAAAATCCTGTAAATATAAGACTGTCGCCTTCATTATACTGCATTTCAACGAGTTGTTCGCTGGTTGCAGATTTTAAATTTGTGACAAAGTTAGTTGTAAGTTGATGAATTTTGGGAACGCCATTATTTCGATTTGTTGAAATTAATTTTGTACTAAGTTCTTCATTTGGCAATTGAATTTTAACAAGGTACGTACCCGATTTCACTCCTGATATATAATAGATAGATTTTCCAGCCTCTAAGTTTTGTTTATTTATTGCCACTAGTTTGCCGTCAAGATCAAAAATTTGCACCACAACTTCACCGCTTTGCATTAAGACAAATTCCAGTTTCGCATTCCGTGTCATCGGATTTGGATAAATTCTGATAAAATTTTTATTTGCGCCAAAATCGCTTATCCTGGTAATATCTTGCACTAGATTTAAGGTATCAGTGCCTTTAAGTGAAATGCTTTTCGCCTGAGTTATATTCAAAACTTGTACACTATCTACAGTTGTGCTCTCACCCGAAGCACTGAATGTGATTTTGTAGTCCTGAGCTTGTGTAACACCGTAGAATACTATTGATAATAATAAGGAAGTGAGAATCTTTTGTGTTACACCCAATCTGTTTTTTAAATAATTGTAAAGTTTATTCATGGTGTAGAATTTAATGATTATGAATGTTTTGTTTTTTCGAGTAAAGACCTCCGTCATAGTCAGAGTGCGACTTCAAGTCGCACCCTGACTATGACTGGAATCACGCCCTGACTAGGACTGGAATCGCGCCCTGACTATTTCGGGTCGCCCTGACTATTCCGGAGGCTTACCTGTTCCCCTTCACCCTGTTATGTGTCTTACACAACATCTGGCAGAAATTTATAAATATATTTAAATCATTTGCCGTAGGGAATTAACCTAAATTCTTATTCAATTGGTTTATAGATATATCGTTCATCGTATTCTATTCCGAAAGCATTTAACAATTCAATGTATTCTTCAATAAATGAACGCTTTTTATGGTGTTGCTGTTGATTTTCTATATATCGGGCAATATCTGGTATTTGTGATTTACCATACGAAAAAGCACCAAAGCCTTCCTGCCAGGAGAATTTCCCTGCAACAAGTTTGTTATCGTTTACCCACAGTGATGAACTGCGCTTTATATGATACATCAAATCCGAAGGAGCTTGTTTGGGGTTCATACTAATGAGAACATGGAGGTGGTCGGGCATTCCGTTAATAGCAAATAATTTATGTTCGTGCTTCTCTGCAATACCACTGATGTATTTGTACAGCTGTGTTTGCCATTTCTCGTTAATTAATGAGGCTCTGTTCTGAACAGCAAAAACATACTGAATATAAATCTGGGTGTACGTGTTGGCCATGGCTTTTGTTGTTAATGCCCTACGGGCAATGGTTTCCAGCTTTGTTTCGTTTTATTGATATTAAAGCCCTACGGGCTATTGCAAGAGTTTGTATAAAGCGACTACTTTAGCATTTCTGCACTCAATCCGCTATTGAATTCTTCTTTTGCCCGTAGGGCATATATCTCAATAGAGAAATTTACAACCATAAAACGTATTTCCTGTAGGGAATAAACAAGAAAATTCATTTATGTTTGTTAATGCCCTACGGGCAAAGAGTTCCTGCTTTATTGTTCGTTTTATTGATATTAAAGCCCTACGGGCTATTGCTATAGTTTTATTAAGGCGTTTACACAAGCACTTCCTTACTCAATTCGCTATTGCGTTTTTCTTTTGCCCGTAGGGCATATATCTCAATAGAGAAATTTACAACCACAAAACGTATTTCCTGTAGGGAATAAACAAGAAAATTCATTTATGTTTGTTAATGCCCTACGGGCTTATTAGTATATAAATTTCATCACCTGTTCCCCTTCGCCCTGTTATGCGTTTTACACAGCATCTGGCAGTTCTTGATTTCTGTAGCACCTCCCTTGCTCCAGGCTGCTACATGATCGGCATCCATATCAGCCAGCTTCCAAACCTTACTTTTGTTGGCATCGTGGCCAAGGGCACAAAGCGGACAGTTCGATTCACCTTTGCTTTCAGCTGCGGCAGTCTGTGTTGCGTAAACTGATTTCTTGGTTGCCTCGTCAAAAACCCGTACATCAAGCAATTTTGTGTCGACCATGCCGCCAAGGATATACTCAAAAATACCTTTACGATTTTTAACATACGGGTCACCGTAGAGCTTTTGCACTTCTTCACTCACTTTAGCCGGATCATACGCTGTTTTATGATACGTTTCGTACAATTGTCCCCATTCCAGCCCGCACATCTCCTTTTCAACATCTTTAAAAACGCCCGAAACCCATTCAATCACCGTATTAAAATAAGTCTTTAATTCAGTAATATTTGTGTCGAAGCGGTGACGACTCATATAATCGCTGACAGTACCTTTGCTCACCCAATGCAGTGCACATGCCAGGAAATCCTGCCGGTTGGCGCTGCCCGATACATACGCGCTCCATTTCTGGATATGCGAATTTTGGCTGTTGCTAAACTCTTCCTTGCCTAGTGTCACAAATGGGCCGGAGAAGATAGCGTTAAGCAATTCCTGTTCGTTAAGCGGCAAACCGACAATATTAATGGTACGGAACCATTGTTTTATCTCGCTTTCGGTGCCTTCGCATTCATAAATGGTTAGCGTGTTTTCCAAAATCCGGGCCTGCTTGTCGGCAGCAATACCGCTGAAATATTGCTCCATCCCGTTTTCGTCCTTTACGGCAAATTTGTTGGTAACAAACCTTCCGAAACTGGTAATACGCTGTTGCCCGTCCAGCACTTCCAGTTTATTCTCATTTACTTTTACCAAATAAATCAAACCCAGCGGGTAACCTTTAAGGATGGATTCGATAACGGCCACATCCCTTTTACCATCGGCATAAATATAGTTACGCTGGTACTCCGGCTGTATGGTTAATTTGCCACTTAAGCCAAACAAGCCCTTGCCTTCCAATTCGTTATATACAAATCCTTCGCAAATTGCTGCGACGGTGATATCGGTTTTGAGTGTTGTTATCATATTGTAACTTTTCTATGCTTAATAAAAATACGCTTGTATACTCTTTCATTCCTCACAACAGGTTGCGAAACTTTACTTTTTTCATCCCAAAGACCCTCGGAAAATCCCTTTCCTTCACTTTCTGTAGCACCAATAATCTCAAACTGTTCAGGAGAATACTTATCAAGAAAACTAATCGGCACACCCATCACGCCGCCGTAATCGCTCGGGATAGCATCAGTAAACGACACTTCTATTGCCTTGTAATTGTCATAGTGATCATACGATTCTTTCCCTTTAAGCTCTTTGTGCTTACTATATTTCAGGTTGTCCGTCATTGTCATAAGTGGCAGCGGTTGGTGACGTCGTCCATGATCAAGATTAGTAAACCAACAAACATTCCTGAACTTCACTAAGCCAGTTTCGGGGTTATAAACTCCTGCCGCATATTCTTTGGCAAAAGTCGTCGAAAAGTATGCATTGCCGGCATGAAAACCGTTTCCAAGCCACATCTTATCACTCTTAATCAATGGGAAAACTTCCTTGTAAGTTATCGCATTCATATTTCCGATAATCACAAACTGCTTATCTGCCTCAACAATCCATGCCAAAAAATCACGAAATAACGAGAAAGGCGGATTGGTAATAATAATATCGGCTTCGTCGCGCAGTTTTTTAATCTCTTTGCTTTTAAAGTCGCCATCACCTTTTAAGTAATGCCACTCCAGGTCATTTACATCCACTTTACCGTCACCGGTTTTGTCGTGTGTGAGGGTAAATATTTTACCGTATTTACTGGTTTTACCTTCATCGTATTGCGGATCGCTTATTTCAAATAAAGTTGGCTGGTAAGGTATTTTATAGTTCTTACTTTCGGCTGCGTAACTGGTGCTGATAAGTTTTTTAAGTCCAAACCTGTCGAAGTTTTGCGCAAAAAACTTCGTAAAATTGCTCCACTCCGGGTCGTCGCAGGGCAACAGCACCGTCTTATTCCGGAACACATCAGGGTTGTATTCTAAATAGGCATTAATTTCCTTTTCAATATCGTGATACTGTGTATAGAACTCGTCGTTTTTTGCGTTTTTAGCGGAGGTGAGGTTGGTGTTGGCCATGTATTGTATAATTAGATAATTTTAATATATTCGTTTCACTCTATAAATATGAAAAACTTGTGTTTAATCCGGTGTAAGTACGTTCAGTGCGGACTTACCCGCTACACTTCCCGCAAAAATGCGGGACAAGCTGTGAGATCGCTTCGCTGAGCAGCGGGCAAATACAATCAGGCTGCACAAAGTTAAGCCGGTTACTTCCTCGAATAATTTACTGTCCCGCAATGTTTGATGCCGGGTATTAAGCGTAATGTTTTTACACATAAAATTTATTTCAATGATTTAACTTGCTAAATATTTCCTTCATAGTTTCCATATCCAAACAATTCATATCAATTAATTTTAAAGATTTTACCATATTTAAAGTGCTTGTTTTATATTTTTGAAAGTGAGGAGATTTTATGTGATCCGCGTAAGCTGACTTATCCGCATATATTTCTAAAATACGGATTTGTGTTGGATTTTCTTTCTGATACATTGGAAAAATAGCAATAACTCCAGGTTCTGTTTGCACTGATGCCTTAGATTCAATTTGCAGAATAGTATTGTATTCTTCCAGATAGCTTGAATCAATTTCAATTTCCGAAATGCGTATCATCATAGTATTAGTCTGAGCTGACATATTAATTGATAAAAGGAACAACAAAGTAAAGAGGATATTTTTCATCTGTTATTATTTATTAATGCATTGCTTGTTTTCATCGGTATTAATGCTTGCTTCGCAGGTGTTTTTAAAGGTCACATTGAATTATACACATCGATACTAAGTATATTCCTTCCAAATTTATATCCTTTTCTTTTATAAATAGTACAATCCGAAATAAAATCCCGGCTACCTCTCATTCATAAAGTCAGAGTGCGACTCCAGGTCGCGCCCTGGCTAAAACCAAGACTGCGGATAGCGGCGGGCTTTGTTTGTACTGCCGGGTATGTTTCTTTGTCGGGTACGACCTGCCAAGATCTTAATCCACCATCTGGTACGACCTGTATCCCAACCCCAATAAATTATAGTTGCATTGCTATTGGCGGCACTATTGCCTCATATATTTATGTAGTGTCAAGTGGTTGCACCTATATGCCTTAGAATCAAATAATCACCGAAATATAAAAACCTCTTATGTTTATAGGAGGTTTTTTGTTATTAATAAAAAAAGCCTTCCAGAGTATAGAAGGCTATGGGAAGAATGCATTAATTTACGCTGGATTAGTCTTTTATAAGACGAACACCATTACCGTATGGCCTATAAATTCCCCCGAATGTAAGTGCTTCGGGATAGAAATTATTTAGCAAAGCATGGGCTGGCTCTCCGTATTCATCACTTGATGTCCAAAAAGTTGCGAGCATATTTAAATAACTAAAGTTACCGATGCCGCCATTATGTTCATCACTACTTCTTTCCCCATTAGGTAAAGCTGTAAATCCAGTTTCATTGGTTGCGTCAGTATTTGGACTTACCCAATGTGCGGTTCCAACTTCTCGGAGTTTTCCGCCGCCAGTTGGTTGCACGACAAAGTAAGCTAAAGTTCCAAATTCTTCATATCTTGGAACATGCCATCCCTGGGGAGCTAATTTTTTAGTATCAACCGTAAACCAGTTGTAAAGATGGCCGTATACTTTTCCGAGAGCTGCGTCATTATTGTAGTCGCACCAGGCACCGCTTGTGAGACTAGCCCAAGTCATACCGTCAGTAACATTTGGTATTTCGCTACCATCGTTATAGTGCGTTACCCTGAGATTTTCAGTCATCCAGACTTGATCGCCGATTTTAACGGTTTTGTAAACATTACCATCGATGTCGCTTGCGCTTCCTTCAAAAGTTTTAAAGATTTTGATTTCGCCAATAGTTGTTCCGCAATTATTAACCGTCTTAATGGCGAAGTAGTAA
>JAURYB010000044.1 GCA_030654075.1 Bacteroidales bacterium
TTAAGCCAACGGAAATTGATTCGGAGATAAAAATCGAATAATTTCAATATTTCCTCGCCGTTGGCTTAAACTAACTGCAAGAGATGTTCAAAAAAAAAAATATCAGGCTTTTTCAATTAATACCAACTTCAAATGAACATAAAAAATTCCTCCGGCCTATCCTTCAATTTTCTTGAGAATGGCTCAGTTAAGCACATCAAAGTCAATCCGATTCGGATTAGCCTTAAATCTGCAACACCTTTTTCAAAATCAGGAGCTAACATTTATCTGAGAAAAAGAACAACCCCTCTAGAATTCAAATCTCTGTTAGGCCAGGCAAGTAACAGCCTTTTCCAAATAAAGGATAATGCTTTTATCGCTAACGGAAATTGGTCAGGCATTGAATATACCTGTGTGCTGAAACTTTCAAAAAAAAGCCTAAGCTGGCAATGGACCATTGATATCGAAAATACGACAGGCGATCTTGCTGAACTTGATCTGTTATATGTTCAGGATGTCGGGTTAAAGCCAATATCAAGTGGTTTGGTAAACGAATATTATGTCAGCCAGTATCTTGAACGGCTTATTCTTGACGACAATCGCTTTGGCAAAGTGATTTGCTGTCGTCAGAATACAAAAGAATCGGTTGGCAATCCATGGATAATAATGGCATGTGAAAACGCAGCTGCTTCAGCAAGCACGGATGGAATGCAGTTTCTGGGCAAAACATTCAGGGAAACCGGAATTCCGGAAGGTTTGTGTCAAGAATCGCTCGGGGGCGAATATTCAGGTGAATTATCGATGATGGCCCTTCAGGAAAAACCTTTTACCCTGGCTTCCAACGAAAAACATAAAAGTATTTTTATTGCCTCTTATCTTCCCGATCACCCCGCGGCAACATCAGCAACTGATTTACAACTCCTACCTGATTTGATGGTTGAATTTCAGGATGAGATTTCATCTCAAAATCCTGAAGATTTCTTTGCCGCTGATAAAAATATCTTCAATATATCTCCTTTCTTACCGGTTGATGATTTGAATAATGAAGAGCTTACACGTTTCTTTTCCAGGGAAAGAAGGCATATTGAAACAGAAAACGGGAAGTTATTGTCGTTTTTCTATGATCAGAACAAATATGTGATGTTGCGTGCCAAGGAAATATTGGCTGACCGCCCGCATGGCCATATAATGCAGGCCCAGGCTGGTTACGAAGCCGACGAAAATATCGTTTCAACCACCGCATACGCATTTGGGGTATTCAATTCGCATGTAACCCAAGGCAATACAAATTTCAATATTTTCCTTTCTGTCTGCACCAGCCAGTTTAATGATATGCCCGAAACAGGCCAAAGAATATTTGTCGATATTGAAGGTCATAAATACTTACTTGGAATCCCGTCAGCATTTGAGATGGGTTTAAACCATTGCCGCTGGATCTATAAATTTGGAGAACATCTTTTCCAGGTACGTAGCTGGACATCAAAAACATCTGCTCGGGTCAATCTGGATTTTAAAGTTCTTAATGGGAAAAAAGTAAAATTATTCGTTACGCATCATTTTGACGAAAGCAACGGATGGACCGTAATTCCGTCAAGTACACCAGGGGAATTTATTTCAAAGCCTAAGACGGGCAGTATGATTGCGGAGAAATTCCCCCAGGCTCAATTCCGGATAGTTGTGAACACTTATTCAGATTACAAGGTTTCCGGCGACGAAGCTCTCTATTCCAGGTACAAAAGTCCGGGTAATTCATTCTTTATCCTCGAAATTAATGAAACGAATGATTTTTGTATGAGCTTAATTGGTGAGGTTTGTACTACAATTAACATTGATAAGCTTGAAAATGCAGATAATCAATTCAATATAGATTGCCTGGATGCGCAAACGGGTCTAAATGACATGAGTCTGAGCTTAACCCTTAAAGGAAATGAAGATGATACCCAAGCCATTCAGGAAATCCTGCCCTGGTACTGTATGAATGCTATCACCCATTTTCTGACACCTCACGGATTGGAACAATTTGGTGGTGCTGCCTGGGGCACACGTGATGTTTCGCAAGGCCCGTTCGATTTGTTATTGTGTTTGCAAAAATATGACGAAGCGAAAAAAGTCCTGCTTACCATATTCTCGAATCAAAATACTACAGGTGACTGGCCGCAATGGTGGATGTTCGACAGCTACTTTACAATTCGTGCAGGCGATTGCCATGGCGATGTTTACTACTGGTGTATCATAGCGCTTAGCAGTTATATTAAAGTTACGGGCGACGTAAAAATCCTTGATGAAGTCTTGCCTTATTTTCACAAAGAGGGTGTTGCCTTTGCCGAAAAGACACCTCTCAGCGAACACATTGACAGATTGAATAAGATGATCGTGAATTCATTTATTCCTGGCACCGCGCTGGTTTCCTTTGGTGGTGGCGACTGGAATGATTCGCTACAACCCGTTAGTAAGGAATTGGCTGAACGTATGATTTCAAGTTGGACGATAGAAATGAATTACCAGGCTTTTAATGAATACAAACACATGTATTC
This sequence comes from Bacteroidales bacterium, assembly GCA_030654075.1. Classification (GTDB taxonomy): domain Bacteria; phylum Bacteroidota; class Bacteroidia; order Bacteroidales; family UBA4417; genus UBA4417. The sequence goes on from JAURYB010000044.1 coordinate 2,514, forward strand.
GCAAGCTGGAAATACCGAAAAAGCAAAAGAACTGGATGAAATCTGTATAAGAATAAAATCTGATTTCAATAAATATCTGGTAAAAGACGGAGTTGTCGCCGGGTACGGGCTGGTCGAAAAGGATGGCAGCATAAGCGTTTTGCTTCACCCCAGTGATATCACTACCGGAATACATTACAGTTTGTTGCCAATGGATCGCGGTGTGATCAGCGGGATTTTCACAAAAGAACAGGCACAATACCACCAGCAACTAATTGAAAAACACCTCAAGGGACCTGACGGAGCCCGGCTGATGGATCGCCCCCTAAAATACAAAGGTGGAATTCAGACAATTTTCCAGCGTGCCGAAAGCGCCACACATTTTGGCCGCGAAATAGGTATTATGTATGTGCATGAGCATATCCGATATGCTGAATCACAGGCCATTACAGGCAATGCAGACGCGTTTGTAAAAGCACTCCGCCAGGCAAATCCTGTAGGTTACCGCAAGGTAGTTCCGTGTGGAGATATCCGGCAGTCGAACTGTTATTACAGCAGTTCGGATGTGGCATTTAAAAGCAGGTATGAAGCCGATGAACGTTACGATGAAATAAAAACCGGGAAAATCACCCTTCGGGGCGGATGGCGGGTTTATTCCAGCGGGCCGGGTATTTATATTACGCTGATAATTTCGCGCCTGCTTGGATTACGGATTGAATCCGGAAAAATAATTATCGATCCTGTAATTCCTCATTCCATGGATGGTTTGTCCGCCTCACTGGATTTTCTGGGTCACCAGGTAACTTTCAGCTATTCGATCCGGGAAGGAAATTTCAGCCCCAAAGCCATTTCCGTAAATGGCAAAGCAATAACCTTCACTTACGAAGAAAATAAATATCGCAAGGGCGGTGCTGTAATTCCTTCCAGCCAGTTTTTAAGCTTGTTAAAACAGAAAGATAATATTGTGGATATTTCAATATAATTTCTTTTATCAGACTTTTAAACGTAACCTATAGATATCGTGACCATTTGACAACATTTAAAAGACTCAGACATGAAAAGTTTGGTTTGTGTAATAGGCCTGCATTCAATTATTATGAATCGGAAAATTCTGATAACACTAATTGCTCTAAACCTGGTCTTTGGAGTCAATATCACAGCACAGACGCAAAAAAACAGCGATTCTCAGAACAAAAAAGAAAATTCAATACCGGTTGTTGGAATCATCAAAAATTTATCCGATTCGGCATTGCTCGACATCGTTCAACGTCAGACTTTCAGATATTTCTGGAATTACGGGCATCCTGTAAGCGGACTGGCCCGGGAACGCAGCAATACCGTTATGGCTGAACATTATTGGGATTACATTAACGAAGCCTGGGACGAACCCAATTTCAGCAAAACCACTTTCGGTCCCGATGCCTGTGCCATTGGTGGTACAGGATTTGGAATTATGAGTACAATTGTTGCAGCTGAAAGAGGCTGGATAAGTCGGGATACGGCTGTTGGCCGGTTAATACAAATTGCTGATTTTCTGACCAATGCCGATTGTTTCCATGGCATCTATCCACATTTTATGGATGGAAAAACAGGAAAAACCATAAAATTCGATCGCCTGGATGATGCTGCAGATATAGTGGAAACCTCTTACCTGATGATGGGATTTTTATGTGCCAGGGAATACTTCAATAAAGACATTCCTAAAGAAAAATATTTATGTAAGAGAGTAGATCAGATGTGGAACGCAGCCAACTGGAACTGGCATACCAACGGGGAGAAAAAATTATACTGGCACTGGAGTCCTAATAATGGTTTCGATATGAATTTCCCGATCACAGGATGGAACGAATGTTTGATCACTTACATTATGTCAGCCTCTTCGCCACGGCATGCCATTTCGAAAGACGTTTATAATGCAGGATGGGTTAGTAGCCAGGGATTTAAAAACGGAAAATCCTATTATGGGATTAAACTTCCATTAGGAAATTACGATATGGGCGGGCCTTTGTTTTTCGAACATTATACATTCGTTGGGATTGATCCGAATGGATTAATTGATTCGCTTGGAAATAATTATTTTGAACAAGGTCGCAATCATACACTTATTAACAGGGCTTATTGCATTGATAATCCCAAAAAATTTGCCGGCTATGGCGAAAACTGCTGGGGCCTGACTGCCGGTGATAGTTATAAAGGTTATGTCGCTCATTGCCCCGAAGTGGATTTTGGGGTAATTCAGCCAACTGCAGCGCTTTCATCATTCCCTTACACTCCTGAATATTCGATGCAGGCTTTAAAGCATTTCTATTCCGATCTGGGTGATAAAATCTGGAGCCAGTATGGTTTTGTCGATGGTTTCAGTGAATCACATAACTGGTATGCCAAAAGCCACCTGGCCATTGACCAGGGTCCAATTGTAGTTATGATAGAGAACTACCGGAGCGGTTTGCTGTGGAAACTTTTTATGCAGATTCCTGATATTCAAAACGGTTTAAAAAAGCTAGGATTTCAAAGTCCATGGATAAAAAATCAGAATCCGTTATTGACTAAATAACATGAACTATGCTGAGAAATCTGATACTTTTATGGTGTTTATCCTTTTCGCTTATGACAAATGGCCAGGAGTATAAATACAATTATAGTTTTTTCAGCAATAGCGCAATGTCGGGCGATTATTTCTTCAGCCATATTTCAAACAGCGGTGGTTCAGCCATAAAAAATGTAAATGGCAAACTTCCGGTCAACGAAACCATATTTCATACACCTGGCAATTCATTGGAACTAACATACAAAAATGCCGCCTATGGTAATTGGAAAGCAATAATTTTTCGCCAGGAAAAACGGGGAATGGATCATTTTCGCAAAGCGAGATTCCTGTCGTTCTGGATATTAAATACTTCAGAAATTTCATCAGGGTTAGAATTACCTGTCGTTCAATTAATGAGAAATGACAGCAGCCTCAGCCAGGCATTTAAAATCACTCCGGGAAAGGCAAATCAATGGCAGCAAGTTATTATTCCAACCTCTTCAATTCAGAATTTTGATCCTGACAAACCTGGAAATTTCATTGCTGTTGTTTTGTCTCAACAAAACAAGAAAGACAACAAAGAACAGACAATTTATATAGACGATATTGAATATCTTTCACCCGAAAATGGTGGATCAGTTACCAAAATGCCAGAAATAACATCAGCTGTCGGATATGCTAAGCATGTTGATATTTCGTGGAAAATGCAGAATGATACTAACATCCATCTCGTAAAAATATATCGTTCCGAAAACGGTAAAGAGTATAGCGCAGTTGGAATTCAACATCCGTATATTAATCGCTATGCAGATTACACCGGCAAAACAGGGAAACAATACTTTTATAAAATTTCATTCCTCAACAATAAATATGAAGAAACTAAATTATCTGCTCCTGTTACGGCTACAACAAAACCAATGACGGATGATGAACTGCTTACGATGGTTCAGGAAGCTTGCTTCCGGTATTACTGGGAAGGTGCCGAACCCAACAGCGGACTGGCAAGAGAAAATATTGCAGGCAGGCAAAATATGATCGCAACCGGCGCTTCCGGATTTGGGATTATGGCTCTTATTGTTGGAACAGAACGAAAGTTTATAACCAGAGAGCAATCCATTGAACGCTTTGTGAAAATTGTAAATTATCTCGAAAATGCCGAAACTTTTCATGGCGTATATCCCCATTTTATGGATGGAACTACAGGACAAGTTGTCACTTTTTTTGGCAGAAGAGATAATGGAGCCGACCTGGTAGAAACCTCATTCTTACTTCAGGGTTTGCTTGCTGCAAGGCAGTATTTCTCAGGAAATAGTGAACAGGAAAAGCTGATCAGAGATAAAATAACAGCCATTTGGGAAAAAGCAGAATGGGATTGGTTCAGGCAATATCCTGAAAGTAAATTTTTATACTGGCATTGGTCACCTGACCAGGGATGGGTAATCAATCATAACCTGATTGGATGGAACGAAACCATGGTCACTTATTTGCTGGCCATAGCCTCCCCTACTCATCCGGTTCCGGTAAGCATGTATTACTCCGGCTGGGCAAACCAGGACAGTACAGGTCGAAAATACCGCTCTAACTGGGGACAAACAAGTGAAGGTTCAACATACACGAATGGAAATACCTATTTCGGAATTAAGCTCGATGTTGGTGTTTCTAACGGTGGCCCATTATTCTTTACACATTATTCATACATGGGATACGACCCACATTTTATAACAGACAGGTACACAAATTATTTCACTAACAATCAGAATATTGCAAAAATAAACTATCGGTATTGTTTAAAAAACCCGAAACATTTCAAAGGATACGGTGAAAATGCATGGGGGCTGACGGCCAGCGATGGTCCCTTTGATTATTCAGCCGATGAACCTGTTCCCTGGCAGGATTGCGGGAAAATCGCGCCTACTGGCGCATTAAGCTCATTTCCGTACACACCGGAGGAATCCATGAAAGCCTTAAAGAATTATTATTATAACTACGGTAAATTCCTTTGGGGTGAGTATGGTTTTAAAGATGCTTTTGATCTGACCCATAACTGGTGCTCCGAAATTTACATGGGCCTGAACCAGGCTCCAATGGTGGTAATGATTGAAAATTACCGTACCGGCTTACTCTGGAAAACATTTATGCAGATTCCTGAAATCCGGAACGGATTAAAAAAACTCGAACTTGAAAGTAAAAACACACAAGAGCAAGGAAAATAAATTTATTCATAATGCCATGAATATGAAAAAGTTAAACATTGGCTTATTCGCCGTTATACTGTTGCTGGCATTTTCAGCCTGCAAAACAAAACAAACAGATGTTCTGACAATCACTCCAGAAAAGCTGAAAGACAAAATTGCCGGGGGCTGGGCAGGCAAAATGATTGGCGTAACTTATGGTGCTCCAACTGAATTCCGTGCACAGGGCAAAACCTTCGACGATTCAATTAAATGGACTCCAAAAGATATCCGCGGCAGCATGTGGCAGGATGATATCTATGTACAGCTTACTTTCATGATGACCATGGATAAATATGGAATTAACGCACCGGCAAAGAAATTCCAGGAAATGTTTGCCAAAGCCGGGTATATGCTTTGGCACGCCAATGTACAGGCCCGTAAAAATTACTACGACAGCATTTTTCCGCCCGCTTCGGGTAGTCCGGAATTTAACTCCCATGCTGATGATATTGACTTCCAGATCGAAGCAGATTACCTGGGGTTTATGTGCCCTGGAATGCCTGTTACTGCTTCAAAAATGGCCGATAAAATCGGGCATATTATGAATTACGGCGATGGCGTTTATGGAGGAATTTTTCTGGTAGCACTTAATTCCATTGCCTTCTTCGAAAGTGATATTCCAAAAGTGATTGACGAAGCGCTTAAATCAATCCCTGCCCAAAGCGATTATGCAAAAATGGTTGCGGATGTGATAGTTCTCCACAAACATTATCCCAACGATTGGAGAGCGTCCTGGGCTGAACTGCAGGCCAAATGGGGTAACGATCATTTTTGCGGATCAGGCAGCGATTTCAATATCGATGCTAAACTTAACGGGGCTTATATCGTGATGGGACTTCTGTATGGGGATGGTGATCCGCAGAAAACGATGGAAATCTCCACACGTTGCGGCCAGGACTCGGACTGCAATCCAAGCAGCGCCATGGCTGTGCTGGGTGTCATAATCGGGTTTGATAAGCTGCCACGGGAAATGAAATCAGGAGTTACTTATATGGCTGATTCTTTATTTATCAATACTGATTATTCATTTAACAAAGCTGTTGACAACACGTTCAATTATGCTACTAAACTCATAGCTGAAAATGGTGGAAAGGTTGATAAAAATGAAATCACAATTGCAAAACAGTTACCGGAAGCTCCCGCATTGGAAGTATCCTTTCCAAATGTAGTGCTGGACAGGAAAATACCTGTGTTTGATAAAGCAGTTTGGACCTTTATAGGAAACTGGCAAACATTAAAAAAGATGGGGTGGCCACAGAATGAACTTGTTGAACAATCGAAATTTGCCGGAAAACAAGGCGATGCCATTGAAATCAGTTTTTCCGGCACTGGTATTTCCATTGATGGTAACTGGGTGAAAGACGGCGGCAAGGCTGATGTTTACCTGGATGGAAAACTAATCAGAACCATTGATACTTACTTTTATTACAACAAACAGGAGCATGATAATATAACGATATGGCATGTTACAGGTTTAACTGACTCCCAACATAAGGTAAAATTAGTTGTAAAAGGAGAAAAGAAACCTGAATCGCTTGGCACTAAAATCTATATAACTAATGCAGTAATTTATAAAACAGCGCCAAAGAAAAGTGCTTCCTATACATTCACTTTCGAAAAATAATAACCAGTTCATTTGTCCGATGAAAAAGATAAAGTATTACCTCTTCGTAGGCTTAACTTTCGTACTAACCTTGCCGATCCTGGCACAGCAAAAAACCTACTGCAATCCTGTTAACATTGATTATGGCTACACGCCGATACCAAATTTCAGCGAATGGGGCAGGCACAGGGCTACCGCTGATCCGGTAATAGTCAATTACAAAGGCGACTATTTTCTATTTTCAACCAACCAATGGGGATATTGGTGGAGTGAGGATTTAACCAAATGGAATTTCATTTCGAGAAAATTCCTTCGCCCTTGGAACGAAGGATACGATGAACTCTGTGCTCCTGCAGTTGGTATAATTGGCGATACAATGCTTGTTTTTGGTTCAACCTACACAGGTGAATTTACGGTTTGGATGAGCACAAATCCCAAAGTTGATGATTGGAAACCTCTTGTAGATAAATTTGCGATAGGCGGCTGGGATCCTGCATTTTTTACCGATGATGATGGCCGGTTTTACATGTACAACGGCAGTAGCAACCAATATCCATTGTATGGGGTTGAACTTGACCGAAAAACGCTGCAACCAAAAGCAACCCGCAAGGAAATGTACCTTTTGGAACCCTGGCGTTATGGCTGGCAGCGTTTTGGTGAAAATATGGATGATACTTTTCTTGATCCTTTTATTGAAGGATCGTGGATGACAAAAAACAATGGCAAATATTATCTCCAATATGGAGCTCCGGGTACTGAATTCAGCGGGTATGCCGATGGGGTTGTGGTTGGTGATAACCCCCTGGGTCCTTTTACTCCTCAATCAATGCCATTAAGTTTTAAAGCTGGTGGTTTTGCCAGGGGTGCCGGGCATGGAGCCACTTTTCAGGATAAATGGGACAACTACTGGCATGTTTCCACTATTTCAATATCGGTTAAAAACAATTTTGAACGCAGGATTGGCTTCTGGCCGACAGGTTTTGATGAAGATGGAGTAATGTTTTGTAATACGGCATTCGGCGATTATCCTACTTACTTGCCGGATGCAAAAGAGGATCACCTGAAAAGCCGATTTACAGGCTGGATGCTGCTGAATTACAATAAACCTGTTACTGTTTCCTCTACATTTGGAAGCTATTACGCAAATAATGCCGTTGACGAAAGTATTAAAACCTACTGGTGCGCCGCTTCGGCTGATGCAAACGAGTGGATACAAACGGACCTGGGTTCTGTTTCTACAGTCAATGCCATTCAGATCAATTATGCGGACCAGGATGCGGAGTTTCTTGGAAAATCAATTGGTGTTTATCATCAATATAAAATACTTGAATCGGTTGACGGGAAAAAGTGGAACATACTCGTTGATAAATCTCAGAATAAAACAGATGTACCGCACGACTATTTCGAACTTGCAAAACCTGTTCAAACCCGCTACCTTCGCATGGTAAATATACATATGCCTACCGGCAAATTTGCGATCAGCGGTTTACGTGTTTTTGGACTTGGTTCTGTTGAAAAACCAAATGCAGTTGAAGAATTTATTATTCTTCGCACCCAGAAGGACAAACGCAGTGCCTGGCTGAAATGGAGCCCTGTCGACAAGGCATACGCGTACAATATTTACATGGGAACTGAACCTGATAAACTTTACAATGCCATCATGGTTTACAATGCCAACGAATATTGGTTAAAAACCTTGGACAAAGAAAAACCGTACTACTTCGCTATCGAGGCGATAAACGAAAATGGTGTAAGTTTGCCAACCACGATTCAAAGAGTAGATTAATCGGATTAAACCTTGTTCTGAAAAATTTAGCTAACAATTAAATCAATAATAATGAAAAGTACAAAAATCCTTATTTTGAGCTTGCTGATGCTGTTCAGTCTTACGCTTTCAGCACAGCAAAAAACAACCGCATCTGATCAAAAAATGAAAGTTTTTATTGATGGCCTTATGAAAAAAATGACCATAGATGAAAAAATAGGCCAGTTAAATTTATGCGGAGCAGGCGACATCACTACCGGTCAAACGGCAAGTTCGGATATAGCGAAGAAACTCAGAGAAGGTAAAGTTGGAGCCATATTAAATCTAAAATCAGTTGACAAAATCCGCGAAGTTCAAAAAGCTGCTGTTGAACAAAGCCGCCTGAAAATTCCTTTGATGTTTGGAATGGACGTAATTCATGGATATGAGACAACTTTCCCTATTCCACTCGCATTATCCTGCAGCTGGGACATGGCTTTAATTGAAAGTTCAGCCCGGATTGCAGCTACCGAAGCCAGTGCCGACGGCATTTGCTGGACCTTTTCACCCATGGTGGATATTGCCCGCGACCCGCGCTGGGGTAGAATTGCCGAGGGAGCCGGCGAAGATACCTACCTTGGATCACAGGTTGCCAGAGCAATGGTAAAAGGCTACCAGGGTAATGATCTGACTAAAAACAATACTATTATGGCTTGCGTTAAACACTTTGCAATGTATGGCGCAGCCGAAGCCGGACGAGACTATAATACAACAGATATGAGCCGCCTCCGCATGTTCAACGAATACCTTCCACCTTATAAAGCTGCGTTTGATGCCGGTGCCGGAAGTGCAATGACTTCTTTTAATGAACTTGACGGGATACCAGCTACAGCCAATAAATGGCTTATGACCGAGTTGTTACGGAAACAATGGGGTTTCAACGGCTTTGTAGTTACCGATTTTACAGCCATTAACGAAATGATCGAACATGGAATGGGTGATCTGCAGACTGTTTCAGCGCTGGCACTTAAGGCCGGAACCGATATGGACATGGTTGGCGAAGGTTACCTTACAACTTTGAAAAAATCCTATAAAGAAGGTAAAATTACCGAAGCATATATTAACCAGGCTTGCCGCCGGATTCTGGAAGCTAAATACAAACTCGGCCTTTTCGATGATCCTTTCAGGTATTGTGATGCCAACCGGGCTAAAACTGAAATTGGTACGGAAGAACATATGATAGCAGCACGTGAAGCCGCCACCCAGACTTTTGTTTTGCTGAAAAACGAAAAACAGCTTTTACCTTTGCAGAAAAAGGGTAAGATTGCTCTTGTTGGCCCGCTGGCCGATAATATTTATAATATGGCTGGTATGTGGAGCGTAGCAGTTGACCACAGTCAATCCGTCACTGTCCTGCAGGGACTAAAAAACGCCATTGGAAACCAGGCTGAAATCGTTTACGCTAAAGGCAGCAATTTTGTGGATGACCCCCAACTGGATCTGAATATCAATAATACCATAATCCCTACAATAGATTCATTACGTACCTCTCAGCAATTGAGAGATGAAGCCGTAGCAATTGCTTCAAAATCAGATGTAATAATTGCAGCACTTGGCGAAGCAGCCGAAATGAGTGGCGAATGCACCAGTCGCACAAACATTCAGATTCCGGAAAACCAGCGCGAACTGCTGAAAGCACTTTTAGCTACCGGTAAACCGGTTGTCCTGCTTCTTTTTACTGGTAGGCCGCTTGACCTTTCGTGGGAAAGCAAAAATGTACCGGCCATTCTAAATGTATGGTTTGGCGGAACTCAATCAGGCAATGCCATTGCAGATGTTGTTTTTGGCAAAGTGAACCCTTCGGGAAAAATAACGGCAACCTTTCCCCAAAATATTGGCCAGGTGCCTATTTACTATAATCATAAAAATACTGGCCGGCCAATAGACGCAGGTAAAGGCGGCTGGTTTACAAAATTCCTTTCCAATTACATGGATGTTTCAAACGAACCTCTTTACCCGTTTGGTTATGGCCTGAGTTATACAACTTTCAGTTACTCCGATCTAAAGCTGGACAAGCAAAAAGTTACCTCAGCTGGAAAACTTACTGTTTCTGTAACGCTTACCAACACCGGAAAGTATGATGGTTCAGAAGTTGCGCAACTGTATATCCGTGATATGGTTGGCAGTATCACCCGGCCGGTAAAAGAATTGAAAGGTTTTCAGAAAGTATTTCTAAAAGCAGGTGAAAGCCGTACTTTAAATTTTACAATCACCTCGGTAGACCTGGCTTTTTATAACAGTGAATTGCAGTTTAAAGCCGAACCAGGCGATTTCAAAGTATTTGTTGGTACCAATTCGGCCAGCGGACTGGAAGCCGGCTTTGAATTGATAAAATAAACTACATTTGTCATAGAAGTATTTTATATGAAAAAATAAGTATAGAAAAGAATGATTTGGTTTTACCGGATCATTCTTTTTTTCTGTATTCCTAACGCTATGATTTATGGATGAATTAACTGAAAACGATCTTACCTTATTTTGCGCTTTCAAAATAACATCAGCCGATACCGACATGTATATGCGGGTAAAACTTGGTGGTGTGGTAAACCTTCTGATCCAGTCTGCCATCAGTTCAGCTGAAAGTCTTGGATTTGGATTTAAAGGACTACGAAAGCAACAACTCTATTGGGTTTTGAGCCGACTGACAGTTGAAATTTACCATCCCCTAACATGGAACCAGGAAGTTGAAGTGGAAACCTGGCCAAAAACCATTGAGGGTCTGCTCTACATGCGTGATTACATCATCAGGGACAAGTCTCAGAATATTATTGCACGTGCCACTTCCGGTTGGCTGGCAATTGACGCAGAATCTAAAAGGCCAAAATTACTGGATGGAATCGAAGCCGAGATGTTTGTTTACCTCAGGAATAAACACGCGCTGAACGAATTACCCGAAAAACTCACTGCAACCACCGGAGGCGACGCATTCGACGTTCAATCCGGCTATTTTGATTTCGATCTGAACAGGCATGTTACCTCTACCCGTTATGTTGACTGGATGATGGACACGTATACCATAGATTTCCATAAAATAAACTATCCCAAAAGGTTATCTGTTAATTTCATGAAAGAAACACTTCCCGGTGATTCCATAAATATTTTACGTGGCTCTCCCAACAGCTTACAATATAATTTTGAAGGAACAAACCATGCCCAGAAAACTGTGGCTTTCAGGGGAAAAATAGATTTCTGAGTTTTTAGTTGGGGTGCCACTTCAAGTCACACTCCAACTAAAAAATAGTGCCCTGAATAAAATTTACCTGTCCAGCCACTCTTTAAATTCCTGAACCCTTTCGCGGGCTACAATGATATCATCGTCTCCAATTCCTTCAATTTTCAGGCGCAGACGGCTGTTAGTCCAGGCCAGTATATTGCTGCAGGCATGAATGGAAACAATATATTTCCTGCTGATTCTGAAACAATTGCCCGGATCGAGTAATGATTCAAGCTGGTCGACAGAGTAATCGATGCAGTAATCGCGATGGGAAGTCGTATGCAGATAAGTAGCTTTTTCGAGGCTGTAAAATACCAGTATTTCCTCAATCGGAATGCTCTTAATCTTATCACCAACTTTAACCATAAAGCGAGACTTATAAGTTTTTGTAGCACCGGCATTGGCAATTGATAGCAACTTCTCCAACGCTATGGAGGGCGAAAACTGTTTTACCTTTTCTATAGCTTGCTTCAATCTTTCTTCTTCAACAGGTTTCAAAAGGTAATCAAGACCGTTGGTTTTAAAAGCTTCGATAGCATAATGGTCGTAAGCTGTTGTAAAAATAATAGGGCACTTGACCTGAACCTGTCCGAAAATCTCAAAACTCAATCCATCGGCAAGCTGAACATCAGAAAAAATAAGGTCTACATCCGGATGAGTTTTCAAAAATGGAACAGCATCACGAATGGTTTCCAGTTTAGCTAAAACTTTCATTTCGGGTGCAACTTTCAGAATAAGCCTTTCAAGATAATTTGCCGCTCGTGTTTCGTCTTCAAGAATAATTACATTCATTTTTCTGAAGCTTTTAAAATTGGAACCCTGACCAGGAAACTTCCGTTAGCATTAATCACATCTATTTGTCTGTCAGTAAAATAGCCAAATTGCTGAATAATATTTTTTAATCCGGTATTTTTCGAATCGTCTCCTACTCTTTTAATCCGTAATGAATTTTCAACTTCAATGAAGGTATCATTTCTGAGTATCCTTATCTGCAATGGAAAGGCTTCTGAAACTTCATTGTGTTTAACCGCATTTTCAACCAGTAATTGAAGGGTCATAGGAACAATAAGCTCATCGGATTCAGCTTTCAGTTCAATTTTTAAATCCAGCTTATCTTCAAACCTGGTTTTCAAAAGGTAGATATAGGATTGCATAAAAGCCAGTTCATCAGATAAAGGAACCAGTTCTTTATCCCGACTATCAAGTACATACCTGAACAAATCGCTGAGTTGATTTATAAATTTAACAGCCATCGCCTGGTCAGCATACACAAGGTCGCTCAACACATTAAAACTGTTGAAAAGAAAATGAGGATTGATCTGGTTTCGTAAGGATTCGTATTTGTATGCCATCATTTCTGTCTTCAGCTTTTCGGCATTTACTACAGCCCTTTTCCAAGCTTTAAAAAACCCGATTGCTGTAAAGATGAGCGACATATTAAATGAGATCAATACAGTGAACAAACTTGAAGTGGCTGCAAATGCCCATGCATCTTCAGGCATTGATCTATACTTTATGAAATACATCATGTATTTTACCAGCATAAAAGCAATCACTGAATAGAATATAAGAATAGCAATTCCAAGGATTGATCTGAGCACAGGCTTATCTATCCATTTTATTTTCCGGTCAAGAAGATGATTTATTAAGACGGCTCCGGTCCATTGAGTAAAAACAACCAGAAATGACCATAATCCATAAAACAAATAATTCCACGTACCAGTTATGGGTCCACTGGTGAAAAACATTAGTATCAGCAGGCTGAAACCCAGATTAACTAATAGATATTGAATAATACTGAAAGGTTTAATCAAATCTTTGACGAAGCTCATAAGCGTTTAGTTATTGAAGGATTAAAGATAAAGGTTCTGATTTAATTATTTTGGAAATAGATGTAGTTAATATTTTTTATTCCCGTTGGCTTAAGCCAACGGGAATAAAAAATGAATAAAACGGGAATAAATGTTTGAAAATAGGTTCTTATTTACATCCGGATACAATTTCTGCAACCTGTTCTTTCCCCCATGAAGGATAAAGTGGTGATTTTACGTTGAAACTATCCCAGCTGGCAAGCAATTCAGAAGCCTGAGGACAATACTCTTTCGGATCTTTCCCGAAAAACTGCGCTGCTCCCATGTCATTGCGTAACTTAATAAACTTTGCTCGTGGATTACTGGCTTCTAATCCTAATGCCTTTCCGACAGCCTGTGCCGAAAGTGCTCCGTATTTCTGACCTCTTTCCATCGGGCTTACAACCAATCGGGCTGAATAAAACATGGATTGAAGCGCATAAACTTCGGCTTCGTTAGGTGCAAGTTCAATCATTTTTGCCAGTGATTTTTCGGCTACATCTAGATAACTATCTTTCTTTGCTGCGTCAGTTGGCTCCATAAAACTCATAATAATATAGCAATGTGCCTGGTAATACAAAGGCAGCCATTCAGCTTTTTCGGCATTGGCAATTAACCCGAACTTGTTTCCCAGTGCCTGGAAATCTTCAATAGATTTACAATTTGTATACTGACCCAACGATTCGCCCATGGCTGTAGCAAATTCTTTGCTTTGGCTTTTTCCGGTCAGGGCTATTAAGATGATTGCAATTGAAAGGATTGTGTTTTTCATTTGATTTGATTTTAGTATTTGGTTATTAATTAGTTATGAATTTCATTTTTTGAACTTTTAAATTTGATTTTGTATTCTGAGTATACGAGTTACCCCAAACCCTTGAAGGGGCTAAACGTGAATGAGAATTGTAATCACTTTGAACTTTGCTTTTTGACCTTTGAGTTTTGAATTTTGTCTTTTGAAATCTGAATCTGTCACACCGGGCGGAGTCGAAATGTTGAATTTTATTCAACCTTATCAATCTGGTTCGCTTCTCCTTTCCGTGAAAGCGTTATAAAACATGCCACTATAATAAACCTGTCGGCACCAGCGGTAATTGGGGCGCTGCGATACACTCCCTGCGAATCAGGTATGCTGGCATATGAATTCCCATACCCTTGTTTAAATCCGAAAATATTGGTTACAGCTGCATACAGGATAATATTCTGCCTTAAAAGAAAACTCCAGCTGGCATCAACACTGCGGTAAGCTTTTGTATGCTCGCCATTGAATACATCGGAGTTTGGATTGTTATAAACGCGTGGTGAAGAGTACTTGAAATTAGCACTGGCATACGATCTCAAGCCGCCAAACCAATGTTTGTAAACTGCTGCAAAATTATGTTTGCTGGCAAATCCGGGCACAACTTCTGACGGATAATTCCTGTAATCGCGTTTGGTATCGATATAGGAATAAGAAATCCAGTAATCCCCGTTTTTTATGGTCTTTTTGTCACGCCAGAAAATATCAACTCCTTTTGCGTAGCCATAACCCGAATTGGTATAACTCGTTGGCAAATAGAACGCTTCATTGGTGATTTTAGCCAAGCTTTGATAATCCTTGTAATAAACTTCTGCCCGGAATGTGCGGTCATTCTTCGAAGTCTGATAGCTAAGCGTGTAATGGTCGGCCCTTTCATACCCAATCGTATTTGTGTATAAAAGATAATTGTCGGTCGGATCCTGGTAAAACCAGCCATAAGCAGCAGAGATCTGACCATATTTGGAAACTTTATATGCGGCGGAAATACGTGGAACCAGGTTCGCTTTATTAAGGTAATCCGAATATTCGAAACGTGTTCCGACACGAGTAACTAACTTTGAAGAAACATAAATTTCAGTTTCAGCAAATGCAGATGAAGTATTATTGGTAAAAGACTTTGCAATGGAATTATTCGAAATAGAATAATTATGTGAATAGGTTTTGGTAAAAAACTCTGCTCCCAGCCGAATTGTAACCTTATCATTGTAAAAATGCGTGAATACATTTTTCAGATGCGCTCCACGGAGCAATTTGTTAATTGAAATCGTGTCGTAAGCTATATCATCTTTGTTATTCGTAAACGAAGCTGCTGCTGCTGTATTCCATTTCTGCCCCAGGCTGCTTTTCCATGAAGCATTCAGGAAATAATTATCATTGCCAAGCGCATAATCGTAGGATTCCCCTTCATGGTTGAGGTCTTCCTGGTTTATAGTATATTTTGAGTTGGTATAACTGCTGTAGATTTTTAACATCCCCGTTTTGCCGGTTTTTTGCCTTAGGCTGAATGCACCTTCGGTATTCGATGGATATTTAACCCATTTATAATTTTGCGGTATCAACAACAAGTATGGGCCAAGATCGTTGTATGACAAAGTAGCTGTTGCAGCTCCCGTTTTCCAGAGCTTGGTGCCTGCCAATTCCAGTCCGACCGACATAACTGAAATATCAAGTTGCTCTTCAGTCGGCATATCATTGGTATTTAACAAAAGTACTGACGACAATGCCTGGCCATACTCTGCCGAATAACCGCCTGTGCTGAAGATTGTACCTTTGAACATAAACGGGTTAAACCTTCCTCTGACAGACATATTTGGTGCCGATGAACTATAGGGGGCATAAACCAGTGAACCATCAATATAGGTTTGAGATTCCTCACTGTCGCCGCCTTTTACAAATAATTTTCCTGATTCCCCGTTTGTTGTTGTACCCGGCAATGATTGCAAAGCACCATACACGTCGCCTACGGCACCGGCCGTAGTAACCATATCTAAAGGTGTAAGAATGTTTGCGCGTTTCTTATCGCCAGCTTCAAAAGTCCCGGCTGTAATAGTAACCGCATTCAACACATTGAAAGCTTCTTTCAGGGCAATTTCAAGATTGACCGGCGAACCTGTCAGATTAAGTTCCCTGGAAAACGGTTCAAAACCAACGAAACTTGCAATTAAAAAAACGGCACCAGTTTTAGAAGTCCTGAAACTGAATTCGCCATTGGCATTAGTTGAAGCACCATCGTATGTTCCTTCAAGGTAAACACTGGCTCCGGGTAAACTGCCATCAGTACCCGAAACTTTCCCCGTGATAGTTGACTGGCTAAAGGTTATTATGCTTGCGAATCCTAACAGGATTATAAATATGTATTTTTTCATTGCTAAAAACGCTGAGTTTATGTTTCGTTTCGAGCAGCAAATTTGCGCGCTGAAATGGGTCTGTCATAATTATTGTTACCCAACTGTTGAAAAATGCTGATGAATTGTAATTTTAGATTAGATAATTATAAACACAGCTTAATTTCCATGCTTCAATATTTTATCATTTAGTATATTTGCATCAGTTGTAAAATACTATTTCACAAAACGACATTAATTTGATAATCTGTAGCTTTGAATATTGTTGAGACCATCAGTCACAAGATTCTTATTCCTTTCCGGCTTGTACCTAAAGAAGGCTTATCACCCGAAAAACTGGCTTTTTCGGTAACTCTGGGTATTGTTTCCGGTATATTCCCGGTAATTGGACTGACTACTTTACTGAGCATAATCCTCACCATGCTGTTTCGGCAGAACCTGCTTGTTGTACAATCCGTACAGTGGATACTGGCTCTTGTTCAGGTATTGCTTATCATTCCGTTTATGCAATTCGGGGCATATATACTAAATGTGCATGCCTTCCATATCAATATGACACAAATCAACCATGCTTTTCAACCCGGCATGCTTTCAGGAATTAAGACAGTTGGCATCTTTCATCTTTATGGAATTCTAACATGGTTAATACTTGTAATCCCTACAAGCGCAATTTCATATTTTGGGTTTCTGTTTGTTTTTCAGCGTAAAGGCAAAAACAACTGATTGTTACCTGTATTTTTAAGATCGCTTTCCTTTGTAATTATTGCCCTACTAAGGCACTCAAACTGTGTTATGTTCTATAACTATATTAAAATAACACTGAATCCGACTTTCATTCAATAGAAATTCCATCTTTCAGACAAGTTTCTTCCGGCTGATATTAAAATATATAAAGTAAAGTAATTATATTTGTCAGGTGAACATGACCATTAATGTTGGCCCAAATCAATTTCCACTAATCACTTTTTATGAAAGATAAAAATATACCTGAAGGTTATCTGTTCAGTAAGGGATATACAAATTACATTTTCATCCTCCTATTTCTTCTATATATGTTCGATTATATCGACAGGATGGTGATCACTTCCCTTTTCCCATTTCTTAAAGCTGACTGGAATCTTACTGATACGCAATGCGGGATGCTGGTTTCGGCAGTTTACTGGTCAATAGTATTGTTCACTTTCCCGATATCCATATTGGTTGATCGCTGGAGCCGGCGCAAAACTATAGGATTGATGGCTGTATTATGGAGCATTGCAACCGGTTTGGGCGCATTTTCGAAATCATTCCGGCACCTGTTTATTACCCGCACAATTGTTGGTGTTGGCGAAGCTGGTTACGCACCTGGTGGATCGGCTATGATGTCGGCTTTATACCCACAGGAAAAAAGGTCGTTAATGATGGGCCTGTGGAATGCGTCAATACCTCTTGGAAGTGCTATCGGCGTGGCGATTGGTGGAATTATTGCAGCCCATTGGGGATGGAGGCATGCACTCGGAATCGTTGCAATACCAGGCTTTATCATTGCAATCCTGTTCTTTTTTATTAAGGATTACAAAACTATAGGATTGGAAAGAACTGTGGAAGCTCCAACTAAAGCCGTTAATCGTAAAAAAGTCAGGATGTCCATTATGGATACTCTTGCAGAATTCCTTTCGAAGCCTTCATTGATTTTTACCTATTTTGGGATGGCAGGCGTTGTATTTACTACAACTTCACTTCTCACATGGCTGCCAACGTATTTTCACAGGGTACAGGGCGTACTTGAAAAAGATGCCGGTGTAAAAGCCAGCGCTGTTATGCTTTTTGCTATTATCGGGGCACCACTTGGCGGATATATTACCGATCGCTGGAGAAAAAAACAAATTAATGCCCGGCTTTTGGTTCCGACTATAACATCATTACTTTCGGCAATACTCATGTTTTTAGCTTTCAGTGTGTTCGACGGACAATTACAATACCTGATATTACTTTCGATGGGAGTATCAATTACAGCATTTATTGCTGCAACCGGGGCTGTAACCCAGGATGTTGTTCACCCGGGCCTCAGAGCTATGTCGTACGCTATCGCCGTTGTTATACAAAACCTTTTGGGTGCTTCACTGGGTCCGATCGTAATGGGTGCAATTTCGGATGCAACAAATATTCAGACGGCTTTTACTTTTCTGCCAATTGCCTTGCTTATAGCTGCTGCCTTATTTTTTGCAGGATCATTTTATTATGAAAAAGATCTGAAAAAAGTGGAAAAGGTGGAACTGGAGATTGTAGATTAGTGGCAATAAAGAAAGCAGAAAAAATGGCAATATTTACTTTTTTTTGAAGAAATTGTTTTCACAATTACTACTCCTTAATTCGTGTAATGCTAATAATCTTTAACGGTTTTTCCAGGTACTGGTCTTTATCTTTCAGTAACTGAATTTTTCGGACAATATCCATTCCTTTAACCACCTTCCCAAACGCTGCAAATCCTTGTTTATCAGGATTCCGTCCACCGTCGAAATCCAGTTCCGGCTGATCATCCACACAGATAAAAAACTCAGATGAGGCAGTCCCCGGTCCATACCGGGCCATGGATAAAACACCATCTTTATGCAGAATGCCAGTCTTCAGGGTAGTTTCATGAATAATGGGAGGAAACTGGTATTTTTCAATTAAAGAATCCTGTCCGAATCCACCCTGGATTACTTCAATCTTGATCTTTTTATCCGCTTGATTATCAAACCTTACCACCCTGTAAAAGCATGCCATGTTGTTGTATTTCCCCGAATCTACATACCTGAGGAAATTAGCAGCGGTTACAGTGGCTTTGTCGGAATAAATTTCGGCTTCAATATTCCCCAGATCGGTAACGATAATAACTCTCGGACTACGATTATTGGTACAACATGCCAGCGTGAAAGCAATTGCTAGTAATAGAAATATTTTCATAGTAAAAGTTTATTGTAAAAGTAAGAAAAGTCCTGATGCAGCAAACACATCCCGGGACTCTTGTACCTTATACCTTACTCAAAATAAACAGGCTTTTCATTAATAAAATTCCGCTTCATTCGTCTTGACTATATAACCATTATAAACATAACAACCATAACCATGAAAACAGTATTTTTGTCCAGTTTACTCGGCTTGTTTTTAACACTAAGTGCCTGCTCCCAAAACCAATCCTTCGACCGGTTCTTTGACCGATATGCAGATAAGGATGGATTCCTTACTGTAAAATTATCAAACCTTCCGGCCGAAATGTTCAACGATGGCAATAATGACGCGGCATTCCGGATTTCCACGCTAAGGGTACTAACGGTCCAGGACACTTTGCTTAACGAGAAATTAAATTTTTATAACGAAATTGTACCCAAAATAAATCGTTCAGGATACGAAGAACTGATGACCATAAAGCACAAAGGTGAGAAAGCAATCCTATTATGTAAAAAAGACAGGAAGCGTATTACTGAAGTGCTTTTCGTTTCGGGTGGAGATAAAAATGTTTTGGTTGAAATAACAGGAAGCATGTCGCTGGAGCAGGCAAAGAAAGTGACAAGCCAGGTGGCTGATGATAAAGATGACGACAATTAAAAAATGAACAGTGAATAGCGAATAGTGAATAGTGAATAGTGAAAAACTTAGTGAAACTTAGTGAAACTTAGTGCGCTTAGTGCCTTAGTGGTGAGAAAAAGGTTAAGTGTCAAATTGAAATGAATATCCATTAAAAAGGGAAATGATTCACGGTACATAGTTTAACGATGACAAAAGAGGAGTTTCAGAAGGAAGTAATGCCGATGGGTGAAAAGATGTACCGGATAGCATACAGGCTGTTGGGGGATTCTGAATCAGCCAGGGATGTACTCCAGGAACTATTCCTGAAACTCTGGGAAAAACGTAACGAATTACACCAACTATCAAGTATCGACGCATTTGCCTGTACCGTTCTTAAAAATAAATGCCTCGATAAACTCCGCCTTCAGAAACCGACTATTGATATTGAAATTCTTAAAACACAGGGTAATAATCCCGAAGCTACTTTCGACCACATGGAAGGCATGTCTGAAATCAGGAAAGTAATGCAATTACTTCCTGAAAGACAGAGAATTATAATGCAGATGCGGGATATCGAAGGTTGCTCATTTGAAGAAATAGCCTTATTGGCTGATACAACCGAAAACAATGTAAGAGTACAACTCTGCATTGCGCGAAAATGGGTTAAGGAAGAATTAGTGAAAATTTACAATTATGGAATATAAGGAGATTGAAAAATTACTGAACCGGTATCTGGACGGGGAATCCACGTTGGAGGAAGAAGCCAGTCTGAAGGAATATTTCTCACAACCAGGATTGCCAGCGAAACATAGTGAAATGAAGGAAATGTTCCGCTATTTCGCTGAAGCTAAACAGGATTCGACACCGGCTTTTGATATTACGAACGAACTGAATTCGGTTATTGAAAATGAAATAAAAAAAGAATCTGTAAACCGGTTCAGGCATTTGTATGCATGGGCTGGAAGCGCGGCAGCGGTTTTGATAATTTCATTCGGACTTTTTCAATACCTTAATAAACCTGAGGTCATTGTTAAAGATACCTACAAAGATCCGAAACTGGCTTACCTCGAAACCAAACATGCCCTGATGATGGTATCAAAAGTGATGAACCATAATTCATCCAGGCTCAAATACTTGTCGAAAGTGGATAAATCGTTCGGCCAGGTTCAAAAATTAGCTAAAATTGATAAAGTTGTTAACTCAGTTAAAAATACAGAAAAATGAAACGATTACTAATTCCTTTTCTACTCATTGCGTTTTCTTTGGTGACTAAAGCTCAGAATTCGGCAGTTGATCAGTTGTTCGCCAAATACGCCGACAAAGATGGTTTTACCACGGTATCCATCTCCAAATCCATGTTTAGCCTATTTGCCAGCGAAAATGAAAGTAAGGACGAATTTAACAGTGCTATTAAAGGGATCGAATCCATCCGCATCCTGTCGACGGAGGAGCCAGGGCCTTCTGTAAATCTGAATTTCTATAAAGAAATTATTAAAAGTCTTCCGATTGCTCAATATGAGGAACTCATGTCGGTAAAAGAAAAGGACCAGGTTTTCAAAATGCTGATCCGAAAAAAGGGAAATATCATCACCGAATTCCTCATGATTGGCGGTGGCAAAGATAATTTGCTGATTTGTATAACCGGAAACATCGACCTCAAATCAATCTCCAAACTATCGAAGGCAATGGATATTGAAGGAATGGAGAATATTGATAAAGTGAATAAGAAATAAAGCGAAATCCGGGTTTGAATGTTTAGCATTTCAGATGCAGGTAGAAATATCCCTGGCAATTCCGGTTGTCAGGGATTTTTCTTTATGACTAGATTGTTATGCATCTCATTATGTTATCTTAACTACAACTTCTATAATTCAAAAAAATATCATTTTTGTTTTATATTCATTTCAAACGGCTTTGTCGAAATATCCTCCGGATTAAAACTTTTGACTTTGTTCACTTTTATGAAAGGATATGTGAATCAGGAAAAAATGATATACATAATCTGAGGAAATAGATTAACCGGGGAAAAAATTAAATTTCCACCATTGCTTTTACTTTAAAAGCGCCTGAAAATAATTCGTACTGGTTCATTATCAGTAATTTTCAGAACATCAAGCTGCGACAAACAAGGAATAACTTTTTCCAAAAAAGATGATTTTTTTGACCTTATCCGGTTCGTATAGCAATATCTAATGCAAATATCAGTTGTAAAACATAAAGCAAAGCTAAACCATTATTAATATATTAATTATCATATACTTACAACATTTAACCTTCATATCCGCTATATCATTGTAATAATAAACTTTAAGTACTATTTTTGCACTTGGTTAAAAATGCCCGAACCTAATAAATACAATGATTCAAAAGGGAAATTTAAAGTTTATTAAAGCATTGCACACAAAAAAAATGCGGAAAAATGAATACCAGCAAAATAGCATTAATGCTACGTTATTAAGTATATTTTTCTCATAATGAGTCTTTCTTAAATCAGGTCTGGCACAGACACCACGCCATTGTTTTTTTCACCTGGTATTTTTTCATTCTGTTACCCGCATGGGAGTGACGCGGCGAAGCATTATATATCCTGAACTTATTGTGCTATTTATTACTATTTTTGGAAATCGATTTAGCCTGCTTTTAGAAAATCTGCTTTCCTTTACCTGCAAAGTACTTTTAAAAAACATCATAATTTCATCCGGAAAAATTCGTTATCTGAACGAACTAAATACCAGGTGCGACTTATCAATTACCTGTTTTATGAAAATAGTCTTCTAAAAAACACTGATTTTACTAAGAATTGTAATTATTTAAATTACACTGATTAAATTAAGCAACAACAGACAAAAACAACAGCAATCAACTCAAATATGAAACTTTCTTTTCGGATACTGATCTCATTAATTTTCCTGTTTTTAACTACCAGCCTGTTCGCGCAAAGCTTTGATAAAAATACGAAAGCTGATGACTTAACGGATGAACAGGTCGCCAAAATCAAAGCCAGAATAACGGCTGAAGGCATAACAATTGAGGAATTTGAATCCCGGGCCTTAGCTTCAGGAGCGCCTGCTACAGAAGTCGCTAAAATAAAAGAACGGATATTACAACTTCCTGATGTTACTAATGAGCCTGCTGAAGAACAAGATGGGAATAAACCACGAACAACTGAGAAATATACAACTGAGAAAAAAACTCTTAAAAAGCCCGAGAAAAAAAGCAATATATTCGGAGCTGAACTGTTTAACAACCCCTCAATTTCCTTCGAGCCTAACCAAAATATGCCTACACCTAAGAACTATGTTCTTTCCACCGGTGACCAATTAATTATCGATATTTATGGGTATTCAGAAGGTACGTACAAATTGAATGTAACTCCTGATGGAAATATTCGCATACCAAATGTCGGTCCCATTTCTGTTAACGGGCTTACTATTGAACAGGCCAAGAGCAGGATTTCAGAATACTTAAGCAATCACGGATTTTCAAATATCAAATCCGGTAATACTTCCATAAATATAACTCTTGGCAATATCCGAAGTATTAAAGTGATGGTCATTGGCGAAGTGATGGCACCTGGTACCTACACATTATCTTCCATTTCAACGGTTTACGCTGCGCTTTATTCTTCAGGTGGACCTGGTAAAAATGGATCCTATCGTGATATACAGTTGATACGTGACAATAAAGTAATTTCGACTATAGATGTCTACGATTTTTTAATGAAAGGCGACAGATCAGGTGATCTCAACCTCAAGGATCAGGATATTATAAAAGTAAACCCATATAAATCAAGAGTGTGGCTGGCCGGAGAAGTGAAAAGGCCGCTGATATTTGAAGCTATTGAAAGTGATAACCTGCAAAATATGATAGGTTATGCCGGGGGATTCACCAGTGAGGCATACAAGATGTCAATTAATGTAATCAGGAATACGGAACGCGAAAAACAGATTATTGATATAAATCAGGCTGATTATGCTACTTTTAAACCTGGCAACGGCGACAGCTGTACCATCGGGAAAATACTTGCACGGTATACAAATCGGATCAGTATAACAGGATCTGTATTCCGCCCCGGAGCCTATTCGATGACTGACGGAATGACCGTTGCTGACCTGATAAATAAAGCTGACGGACTTACAGAAGATGCATATCTGTATAAATCCACCTTGTTCAGGAAAGGAAAAGATCTTACTCCAGGTATTCAATCTGTAAACCTTCAAAAAGTGCTGAATGGCTCTGAAAACATCTTTTTACAAAAAGAAGATTCGCTGGTTGTATTTTCCAAACATTTAATCAAAGAACCTTACACCATTTTTATTCGGGGCGAAGTTCTGAAGCCTGGCACATTCAATTATTCGGAGAACATGCATGTAAGTGATATCATATATATGGCTGGAGGACTGAAAGAAAATGCCGGTACCGAACTTGAAATATCACGCCGGATAAAAAACGCAAATGTGTTCGATAAAAACTCGTTTACCGCGCAGGTATTCTCCTATACTGTAATGCCGGTAAATGATACCCTTGTATTACAACCTTTTGATGAAGTTTTTGTAAAACCACTTCCCGGGTATAAATTCCAGGTACATGTTACAATTAAGGGCGAAGTTGCTTTCCCTGGCGACTATACGCTTCAAAACAGCAACGAACGCATCTCCACCCTGGTAAAACGCGCCGGCGGATTAACAGGCGCGGCATTTCAACCGGGAGCTACACTGGATAGGAAAGGAAAACCTAGCACCGAAGTTACCTATAAAGAGCAGCTTGCTATTTCCACCCTGTCCAAAGTCAGCAAAGACACCCTGACAAGTACACAAAAGAAAGAGCTTATCACTGAAAAGTCAAATCTCGTTGGTATTCAGCTGGATTTAGCCCTGGCACATCCCAATTCGGAATGGGACCTTATTCTTGAAGAAGGCGATGTTTTATCAATTCCTAAAGAGTTGCAAACTGTAAGTATAAACGGGCAAGTCTTATTTCCCAGTCGTATACCCTTCAAAAAAGGTAAATCATTTAAAGATTATGTTTATTCAGCAGGCGGGTTTTCCGAAAATGCCAATAGAAGCCGAGCCTATGTTATTTATCCTAATAACAATATAAAAAGCACAAAATCATTCATAGGCTTTAAATCTTACCCGGAAATAGTTGCGGGTTCTGATATTTACATCCCCGAGAATGCTAAAAAGAAAAGCCAGCTTTCCAGTTCCGAACGAACAGCTATACTGATCAGCGCGTTCTCGTCAGTTGCTACGATAGCAATTTTGCTGTATAGCGTTATGAAATAAGGAATTTGTTCCTTTTATCAATTGGAGCAAATTCAGCTTTTGCCAGGCAAGAAGTAACATTCACTTAGTGTCTTATAATCTAATTCTAGGCATAAAAAACACAAGTTAACAACAACATTTATCGAGCAATTTATCAATCATCAAAACGAATCCAGTGGCAGAAAATATTCATCTTAAGAAATCCAACGAGATCTCATTCAAAGAGATAATTAATCAAGGCAAAGAAATCTGGCAATTCCTTTGGAGCAAGTGGGTTATTATCCTTATAGTGGGACTTCTTGGAGGCGCAATCGGGTTTACATTGTCATTTATAGTCAAGCCTAAGTATACAGCTAAACTTACATTTGCTGTTGCAAATGATAAGAGTAACCCTTTAGGTGCTTACTCAGGTTTGGCTTCAATGGCTGGTATTGATTTAGGGGGCGGAGGAAGCGATCTGTTCAGTTCTGATAACATAATGGATCTTATGAAATCGAAAAGAATGATTGAAAACACACTTCTATCGCCTATAGAGGTAGACGGAAAAAACATGACTTTAATTGAACGATATTTTACATTTAAAAAACTTCGTAAGAAATGGAAAAAGAAGTCCTATCTATCCAATATTTCATATGAAATTAAATGTGATCCTGCCCAATTCACCCGATTGCAGGACAGCATTATTGGAACTGTTTGTGATGATCTTAGTAAAACAGCAATCAGTGTTGGCAAACCAGACAAAAAATTAAGTATCATTGAATCTAAAATTACTACAACCGACGAAATCTTTTCTAAAGAATTTCTGCAAGGACTAATTTTAAATGTATCCGACTTTTATATTGAGACAAAGACAAAAAGGCTTACACAAAATGTAGATATCCTTCAAAGCAGGGCAGATTCTCTTTCAGACATCCTTACATCATCAACCCTTAACATCGCTACCTTAACGGACCAGAATCTGAATGCCGCAAAAGCAGTTGTAAATGCGGGAAAGGCGAGAAAACAAATTGATCTGCAGGTTACCGGAGCTGTTTATACCGAAGTAGTTAAACAACTTGAACTTTCAAAAGTAACTTTACAAAAAGAAACTCCTTTAATCCAGGTAGTTGACAGTCCGGTATATCCCTTAGAGAAAAAAATACTGAGAAAATCGATAGGTATAGCTGTAGGTGGTTTACTGGGAGGCTTTTTAATATTAGCCTGGTTATTAGGGAAAAGATACTACCAGCAACTGATGAAAGAAGAATCAGTTTGAAATGAGATAAAGTTAAATGATAATTGGAAAACCTGATCAAAAACAATCAGCACTGTATTATATTTAATACAAGACCTGTAACGGGATTTGGTTTAACAAATATTTATCGAACGTCTTCAGAGACCAGCAATAATCCGTTTTATTTTAGAAAAAATATACTTGAAATTCAATTTAAATATTGGTATTAACTACAATTAGTTAAGAAATATGCAGATCATATATATCGAATTTCACATAGAAAAAAGATTGCGTTTATGAAACAAAAAAATATCATCGGTTTTGAAAAATAGTGTTGCTGTCACAAAAGGAGTATTGTGGAGTGCAATAGATAGATTCGCTGTTGTTGGAATACAAGTACTCTTTGAAATTTTATTAGCACGGCTATTATTACCCTCTGATTATGGGCTTATTGGAATGGTTGTCGTTTTTATGGCAATTGCGCAAGTATTTGTCGATAGCGGCTTTATGAATGCCCTGATACAAAAGCAGGACAGAACCGAATTAGATTTTTCAACAGTTTTCTATGCCAGTGTAGGTATATCATTAATTATATACTTGCTTCTTTTTATATCGGCTCCTGCTATAGCCATCTTTTACAATGTACCCCAATTAACCGGAATACTCAGGGTTCTTGGACTTAATGTTATTATAAATTCCATTGCCTTAGTCTATCGGGCAAAATTATCAATATCGATGGACTTTAAAACACAGGCAAAATTATCAATTGTATCTGTTATACTTGCCGGATTAACAGGTATTTATCTGGCGTTTCATGGGCACGGGGTATGGTCGTTGGTGTATCAATCAATTTGTTTATATACTTTAAATGCATTGCTCTTGGGTTTAAACGTAAAATGGCTACCACTATTAAAATTTTCTCAGCATTCCTTTCGAACTCTATTTGGATTTGGATCAAAATTATTGGCTGCCGGTTTAATCCAGGCAATATACAGCAACTTATACTCAGTTTTGATAGGAAAAGTATTTTCAACTAAAGAATTGGGATTATATGCTAAGTCATCTCAGTTTACCCTTTATCCATCCAGCATGATGACAAATATGCTACAACGCGTATTGTATCCATATTTATCACAGTATCAAAATGATAACAAAACATTATTTGAGCTGAACAAACAATACTATACGATTATAGCAATGCTATTTTTTCCGCTTTTTGTTGGATTGGGTGTTTTAGCTGAACCTTTTGTGAGGTTACTATTATCAGATACATGGTTAGAAGCAGTTCCATTGATACGTATACTCGCAATTACTTTCCTGTTCTACCCATTTATTAATGTTAATATGTTTATTTTTCAGATAAAAGGAATGTCTTCCCGATTTCTTTGGATTGAAGTTCTGACTAAAATTACAGGAGTCATTATTTTATTGATTACAATAAAATATGGCCTTTTAATTATGAGCATTGGTTTATTAGTGCAACACCTGATCCAACTAACAATAACATCATATTTTTCGGATAAGGCAATGAACTGCAAGTTATTTTCGCAATTAAGAGTCTTATTCCCTATGGTATTAATTTCAACTCTTTTTGCTATTATTGTATATTCAGTAATTCAGTTTATTCAGATCCCATTGATTCAGCTTTCAATAGGAATACTAATGTTTGTAATTTTATATATGACCTATTATTATTTTTTTATGCGAAATTTGGTTTTGGTCTTTATAAACCGCTTTATTAAATAATATCTATCAATCATTTGCAACAGAAGAAATATTGAATGAGCAGAATGGCAGGATCAGGTTCAACTGAATGATACCACCGACAATAGAAGTTGAACAAGAATCTGCTGTATCATCAGGAAGTATCGTTATACAGATTGCTAATATACTTATATGAAACACTGGTAATCAAGCAACGAACACTAAATAGTGCTTATTTAAAATACGATAACAACTTTTTTCAACATCTGAGATTAATTTTGAATCAATCAAATTTAAATCGATTGTTCAGATTATTAAAATATTGGACAAACTACCAAACTAATAAACTGTTCAGTATATATTACCGGAGATTTTTCACTAAGCCATTTTTATGCTTCTAGGATATATTGTTGGTTTTATAATTATATTACAGGTATATACTTTTGAGATATTTAAGAAAAATCCCCTCATTAAAGTACTTAGCTTATTATTAGGGTCATTTGTATTTTATGCGTTATTATATAATGTCACGTACAATTCCGATTGGGATGCCTATTACAATAAATATTACCAGATAGCAGAGAACTCTGATATATTATTTAATATCATCTCAAGTTTTTATTTAGCCAGGGGTTCGGATTATTCAAATGTTTATCACTTCCATATTGTTTTAATTGGAATTGGATTTTTCTATTTTGCAAGCCGGTTTTCATACTCGGGTATTTTAACTATTATCTCAATCTATTTGTTATTCCAACTTGTTGCTGTTTCCAATCAGATCAGATATTTTGTGGCCTTCCCTCTTTTTTTAATAGCTGCCTATAATTTAATTGTACGGCAAAATAAATTCTTTTTTTTTCTTTGGGGGATTTTATCTGTGAGTTCACATTTAGGCATTATACTTATGTATCCTTTTATCTACTTTTATTATAAAATTAGTAGCGAACAATATTTTAAAAAACTCATCCTATACAGCCTTGTTTTTGCAGGATCAACTTACTTAATTTATGCAGCTTTTCTAATTTATGTTAATTTCCTTCATTTTAGTGCTTATTTTGATCAATCATGGTTGTCATCTTTCTCCGGAGGTCTTTTAAATAGCACTATTTGGATATTGTGGTTAGTATATATTTTCTTGAAAAATAAAAGATTATCTGTGTCCCATTCAAAAGCTTTAGAAACTGACATTAAATATCAATTTCTCTATAAACTCTCACTTTATACTGTTATTTTTTTTCCTGCAAGTTTGATTCTTCAAATCTTATGTCATCGGTATATGATAGCATCTCTTATTGTTTGGATTATTTTTATTATATATTCACTTCAATATGAATCCTCTTTATTAAAACGCCTTGGAGCAATTTCGATATTTATAGGTTTGGTGGTTGTGACATTTATTTATCAGTATATTTTACCCAGAATTTTAATTGGTAATGCCGATTTTGAACCCATTGAACAAATTTTTGAACTTTTTTATTCCAATACTTTTTTTTATAAATTTCCCTGATGATCAAGCAACTTTCTATCATTATTTTAACCTATAATTCTGAACAACTAATATTCGACTGCCTGGATTCTATCTATAGGTTTAATGATATTGGCGATACTCTTGAAGTAATTGTTGTAGACAATAACAGCTATGATCAAAAAGAGGTTTTTACTTCAATACAGGAAAAATACCCTATAGATCTGAAACTAATTAATAATCCTGTAAATAATGGCTATGGAGGCGGAAACAATCTGGGGATAAAGCATTCTACTGCAGATTACATCATTGTTATGAATCCCGATGTGCGTATACAGAATCCAATTTTCAAAGATCTGATTTCAAAATTTGAGAATAATAAAAAAATCGGAATGCTGGGCGTAACTTTTGCCGATAAATCTAATCCATTTTATTTAAAACCTGAGCATCTCTCGCTATTTAAATTAATTTTTTTCAAAATATACACCACTTTCCAATTGTACAATATGAATCAGATGTACATGTCAGGAAGTTTTTTGATGTTTGATAAAAATATTTTTATACAAGCAGGAGAGTTTGATGAGAACCTCTTTTTGTTTTATGAAGAAGCCGACATCTCAAACCGGATTTTAAGGCTTGGAAAAAATGTATTTTTAGCGAAAAATATTGAAGTGTATCATCTAACACACAATAGGGTATTTAATGATAAATTGGCTGCCATTGAATTGGATTCATTAGAATATTATTTAAAAAAATATAATCTGTCTTTTGAAAAAATATTTAATACTCACATACTGATTTATAGAATCAAATATTTAGCAGCTTCCATTCTATTACATCCCCAAAAAAAACAATTATTTAAGAATTGGATCGATTTATTGAGAACGCATATTGTGAAATAGTGAGTTGAGAATGATATATATATAATGGAAGTTACTTCAACAAAAATATTCCATTGAATAACAATACTTTTAGGATTGTAAATGCAAAAAATAAAAATACTACATAACGTACATTATTTAGGGAAAACATCTTTCGGACTTGGGCAAATTTCCGTTAGCCTGGCTTCAGCACAATATTCATTAGGTCATGATGTCAGGATATGGTGCCTGGAAAATGAGGAGAATATAATGTGGGCTTCGTCCACGCATGATTTTCCGGCTGACAGAATAAATGGGTTCAAGCTCTTTGGCCCGCGGAATCTCCTGTACAGTACTGATCTGATCAGGCAAGCGAAAAATGATGATACCTTGTTTGATATAGTTCATCAACACGGAATATGGACTGGTATTTCAAAATCGACACTCCTTTTAGCTAAGAATAAAAAAATTCCAACTATAATTGCTCCACATGGCTCTTTAAACCAGTGGGCACTTGATCAGTCACGCTGGAAAAAACAAATTGCCCGTGCTTTTTATGAGAACCAAAACCTTAAATTAGCTTCATGTTTACATGCTACTTCCGAAAATGAAATTTCCGACTTCAGGAATTTTGGATTGCGTAATCCAATAGCATATCTCGAGAATGGCATTCATGAAAAACATTTGACTTCGACAGGAAATTCTGATCGATTCCGCGAGCGATATTCAATTGCAAAAGATAAACGTATACTGTTTTTTTTATCGCGGATATCACCGAAGAAGGGATTAACAATGCTGGTCGAAGCAATTAATTCCATTCAGGAGGATTTTGCCCCATGGCAATTAATAATAGCAGGAGTTGACGAATTCAATCATAAGAAGGAAATTGAATTATTGGTTAAACAATTGAACCTGGAATCAAAAATCAAAATTTTAGGCCCCTTGTTTGGTCAGGAAAAGGATGATGCTCTTGCAGCATCAGAGTTATTCATCTTACCCTCGTATAGTGAAGGATCCCCAATGGTTATACTGGATAGTTTGGCCGCAGGAGTTCCGGTAATAACAACAAAGGCTTCAACCTGGAACGATCTTAACCAACATAATTGTGGCTGGTGGACAGAAATAAACACCGATGCTATCACCGGAGCTTTGCATGAAGCACTTAATATGTCAACAGAAGAGTTGAAACAGATGGGTAAAAATGGAAAAGAATTAATCCTCTCAAAATACACCTGGCCACAATTAGCACAGAAAACGCTACAGTTGTACAATTGGCTGTTAGGACATGAAGAAAAGCCGGATTTTGTTATACTTGATTAGAAAAAAAAAGAAAAGTTTATATGAAGATTTTAGTTCTGGGTGGAAACGGGTTTATAGGATCTCATCTGGTGGACAAACTTTTATTGAAAGGGCACTCGGTTAGAGTGTTTGATAAAAATGATGAACACTATCGAAAAAGATTAAATGGCGTTGAGTATCATGTGGGCGAATTTGGCAACCGCGGAGTTCTATCAGATGCGTTAAATGGCATTGATGTAGTAGTCCATTTAATATGTACCACACTGCCAAAAACATCAAATGACGATCCTGTTTTTGATATGCAGTCAAATGTGATTGAAACGCTTTTCCTGCTTGAACAGTGCAGAGCAAATAATATCAAAAAAATAATTTTTGCTTCCAGTGGCGGTACAATATATGGAATCCCTCAGGTTTTGCCGGTTCAGGAAGATGATCAAACCAATCCCATATGTTCGTATGGAATAGGAAAGCTAACAATTGAAAAGTATTTGTATCTTTTTAAAAAGTTGCATGGTCTTGACTTTGTGATAATCAGGCCATCCAATCCTTTTGGTCCCAGACAAAATCCTTTGGGAATACAAGGAGTGATTCCTGTTTTTCTTGGCAAGATATTACGGAACGAACCTATTCAGATCTGGGGTACAGGCGATATAGTACGCGATTATATTTATATTGACGATCTGGTTGATGCTTTTTATCATGTAGTTGTTACTAAAACAATGTCCACGATTTATAACATTGGCAGCGGTAATGGGCATTCATTGAATGATTTGCTTTCAATTATGAAAAAAGTCACCAAAAGCGATTTTTCCATCACATACACAACTGCAAGATCTTATGATGTACCTGAGATCTATCTGGATATAAACAGGGCATCTAAAGAACTTAATTGGGAGCCTCAAATAACGCTGGAACAAGGTATTCAAAGTACCTGGGATTTCATTAAAAGTCTCTCAGTTCAAAAAGAATAATCCGTATAAATATTCTCAACGCTACAACGTGTTGTTTTAATGGAAGTTGTGCCCCAGCATCAACTTTATTATATTTCGCCTTTTATTGAAAGGGAGTTATTGTTGAAAAAAGATAGTATCCTACTTCTCGAAACAGCTTTAATTATGAACCTAATCTTTTCACACATCTCTGAAATGATCGGAAGATTAATCTTTAAATAAAGTTCAGAGTGTTTCTATCAATAATTTTATCTTCAATAATTATATTTATTAAATAACCATATGAATTTGCGTGTGTTAATTATAGGTGAAGCTTTTTATCCTGAAGATTTTATTATCAATCATTTAGTGGCTGAATGGAGTGATCAAGGATATGATATAGAAATTCTTACTCGCACACCTTCTTATCCTTTGGGTAAACCATTTGACGGATATAAAAACAGAATTTATCAGCAAACTAACTTTGGAAAAGCTAAAGTGCATCGCATTCCAATTGTTAGAGGTTATCATAAAAACAAAATTTTGAAAATACTTAATTATATTAATTTCGTTTTTATGTCATCCATTGTTGCCCTAATAATTGGAAGAAAATTTGACAAAATTTTTGTTTATCAAACAGGGCCCTTAACAGTAGCAATTCCAGCTATTTTAATACATAAGATTTATGGAAAGAAAGTATCCTTGTGGGTGCAGGATTTATGGCCGGATACTGTATATGCATATGGCTATAAAAAACGTTTTATATTGGCTACATTTTTAGATATTTTTGTAAAATCCATTTATAGAAATTGTGACAAAATACTTGTTTCCTGTGAAGGATTTAAAAAGCGTATTAACTCATATGTTCCCGACAAAACTCTTATAACTGCACCGAATTGGCCACTGATTGACAGTAGTATTTCACAAATAATTGATGTCAAATTAGCTGACAATAAATTCAACTTTACCTTTGCCGGCAATATTGGCAAAGTACAGAATCTTGATAATATAATCTTAGGGTTTAATTTATTCATTGAAAAAGGATACAACGCTCAACTTAATATTATTGGTGATGGGTCATTTTTGTTGAGTTTAAAGGAATTAGCCCAAGAAAAATCAATAAAAAATATTGTATTCTGGGGACGTAAACCATTAACCGATATGCCTGGATACTTTCATGCCAGTGATGTATTGATTTTATCTTTGGTTGAAAGCCCGATTTATGAATTAACTATCCCCTCCAAATTTGCGGCCTACCTTACTACTGGTAAACCTATAATGGGAGTTATAAAAGGCATTACAAAAGAACTTATTGATGACAATACTATTGGATTCGCAGCCGAACCTTCAGATATTAATTCAATTTCTGCTTGTTTTGAAGCTTTCATCAATCAGTCTAAAACTGGCCTGGACAACATGAAGAAAAACACTTCTGTTCTTTTGAAAAGAGACTTTGATAAAAAAATGGTTGTTGATAGAATAACGAAAGTACTATTTGAGTAAAAACTGCTTCTAAGACTTCAATAAACACATTTTTCCAATCAGGAATAAAAATCACATCTGCAATAAGCTTAGTATAAAATACGAATGAAAAACAAAAATGTATTAGTCACCGGCGGCGCTGGATTTATCGGATCAAATCTCGTTAAACATTTAATTCAGGAAGGAAATAGAGTAACAATCCTGGATAATTTCATGTCTGGATATCGGAGCAATCTTGATCCATTTCCTACAGCCACTATTATTGAAGGAGATGTAAGAGATCAGAATGTGGTAGAATTAGCAATGAAAGGAATTGAGGTAGTTTTCCATCTAGCCGCTTCAGTAGGGAACAAACGCTCTATTGACCACCCAATCACCGATGCCGGAATTAATGTACTGGGAACTATACAAGTCTTGGAAGCTGCACGAAAAGAAGGTGTTCGCAAAATAGTTACTTCTTCCTCAGCCGGCATATTTGGGGAATTAAAAACAATGCCTATAAAAGAAGATCATCCTATTGAACCGGATTCTCCTTACGGTTGCACAAAACTTTGTGAAGAAAAACTATGTCTTTCATATGCCAAACTATATGACATTGATGCTGTAGCTCTTAGATATTTCAATGTTTACGGCCCTAACCAACGATTTGATGCGTATGGCAATGTCATACCTATTTTTGTATTCCGCATGCTCAATAATGAATCACTGCTAATTTATGGAGATGGTGAGCAAACAAGGGACTTTGTACACGTAAATGATGTTGTACAAGCCAATATTAAAGCAGCCGATTCACAAGGGGTCAGTGGTGCATTTAATATAGCCAGTGGCACACGGGTCACGATAAATCGTCTGGTTGAGTTGATCTCAAAAGCTAATCAAAATGTAGTCAAAATTGAATATGGTCCCGAAAGAGCAGGTGACGTTCGACATAGCCTGGCAGATATTTCTTTAGCTTATCAGACATTTGGATATTTTCCCCAGGTTAGTTTAGAAAATGGAATTGAAGAATATGTTAAATGGGCACAAAAATTATCTGTAAAAGTTTAAAACCGCTAATTCAGGCCAGGCGGCTGCACTGCCAAATGCACAAGACATTTCTCTCTTCCATTTAGTATTAAACGGCAATAAGTATTTAGTCACGATAACATAGGTTATAATTGCAGAATTACAAATAATAGATTAGTGTTAGATATACCCCACCTGAGAAATCGATGAATTGTTAAGCATACTCTTTATTTGGGTTAATTCAGTTTTGAGTTTTTCAAAATCGTGAATTTGTTCTTTCATTAACAATAGAAAGTGCAAATCCGATTATTGAATGAATGTTATCGTTCATTCATGACTTTGCAAAACGCAACATATTAAAATAAAGCACAAAACAACAGGAAGTTATTATACATCCGCTCGGGGAATCCATAAACCTGCCACCTGTGTTTGCCAATTGCAAGACCAAAGGTTTGAAAAATTACAGTTAGCTGGCCAACAGGGTAATGAATAGTTAAAAGATTGTGATTATCTCAGGCTACAGGAAATATATAAAGAATTGAATGAATAATCAGAAAACGTTATCAGAGATAAGTGTAAAATATATTACGTGTTTATCTTCGGATAATTTGTAACTTTTAAAAAACATGCAAACATCATTTGACCTTGATACATTTATCAGGAAATACGTTACACACAGGGACGAAAGCCTTCTGAATGCTGATTTCCTGAAGTATGATGCAGAAATGCAAAAACGTATCACTGGAAAATCAGTATTGGTTATCGGAGGTGCCGGCAGTATAGGTTCATCATATATTAAAGCTATTCTGAAATTCAATATTCGTAAACTCGTTGTAGTCGATATTAACGAAAACGGGCTTACTGAACTGGTACGAGATCTAAGAAGCTCAACCGGGTATAATATTCCGGCAGAGTTTATTACCTATCCGGTCAACTTTGGCGATAGTGTATTTGAAAAGATTTTCTCTCACCATGGCCCGTTTCAGATCGTAGCCAACTTTGCCGCCCACAAGCATGTACGCAGCGAAAAAGATATCTACTCCATCGAAGCCATGATTGAGAACAATGTATTAAAGGCACGTAAACTTCTGGAACTTTTGCTTCAGTCGCCACCCGAGCATTTCTTCTGCGTTTCGACAGACAAGGCGGCCAATCCTGTCAATATTATGGGAGCCAGCAAAAAGCTGATGGAAGAAATGATAATGGCCTATTCTACTAAATTATCTATAAAAACAGCACGGTTTGCCAATGTTGCTTTCTCAAATGGCAGTTTACCTCTCGGATTTTTAGATCGTCTGAATAAAAGGCAACCCTGGTCATGTCCAAAAGGCATACGCCGTTTTTTTGTATCACCACAGGAGTCGGGCGAGCTATGCCTCATCGCATCCATTATGGGCGAATCAGGCGATATATTTTTCCCAAAACTGGATGAAAATATAGATATGATCCCATTTGACCAGATGGCCCTTGATTTGTTAAAAACGCTTGGGCTAAAACCTGATATCTGCCAGTCGGAAGAAGAAGCACGGCAAAAAGCTTTGTTACTTAATGAAACATCAACTACATACCCTATCTATTTCTTTGGTTCTGATACCTCAGGTGAAAAATCCTTTGAAGAGTTTTATACTGAAAAAGAAATTCTGGATAAAGTATCTTTTATCAACCTGGGAGTAGTTAAAAATTCGTTAAAAAGAAGCGTTCAGGAAATCGATCTAATCTTTGATCAGCTTCATACTTTGTTCAAATCACAAAACGTAACAAAAGCTTCAATTGTAGATATACTTAAAGTATATTTACCTAACTTCGAACATATTGAAACAGGCAAAGGGCTGGACTCCAAAATGTAAAACCAGTTTAAAGATCATGCACGTTTTAGCGACATTTTGATTTAAATAATAGGGATGTAGATTTGTCTTCCTTTTTCTGTTTCATTAGTTATAATTTTAAAAACCCATAAATGAACGATATATCTTTAACTTCAACTTCAGAATAGTAAAGAAATTAAAAATCCGGAAGTTTGCAACTATGTTGTGGGCTAGTCCTAGCAAAGTAACAGGAAGTATTACAGCAATAAATGACCTGAGGCTCAACCCAATGGGAAAATATATGTGGGGATCTGAAGTAAATAACCTACCTCAATTAATCAATATTCAGCTTGGCGAAATATAGATAATTGGTCCCCGAACACGTAAGGAAGTAGATTTCATGAAGTTCACTCCTGATATTCAGCAACAGTTTTGATACTGCAAACCAGGCCTAACGGGCATCGCACAAGCAATATCCCGTAATGAAGAAAAATTACATTCCAATTCCACTATTGATCCACATGCATTCGATCTCTTATACATTATACCATACAAGGCGAAATTGGAAATATGGCATCAAAATAATCTTTCTTTTTACATAGACTTTATGCTTTTTTAACCGCATGGGCTCTAGTATCTCCTGATAGAAACCTGGTTTACTCAGTTTTAAAGATTTACCAGAAATACCTGCAAAACTAAAATAATAAAATTATTGAGGGGGTTCAATTAAAGTTCACATTATATTACTTTAAATATCTTGCGACAAAAAGTCCTTCATGGCAAATCAAGTTATGCCAAGGTGGTCAGAGTAATCCATGGCAACAGTTTAA
Organism: Bacteroidales bacterium; assembly: GCA_030654075.1. Taxonomy (GTDB): domain Bacteria; phylum Bacteroidota; class Bacteroidia; order Bacteroidales; family UBA4417; genus UBA4417. The sequence continues at coordinate 40,253 of JAURYB010000044.1, forward strand.
TTTATTTAGAAAAAATTATACAGTTAGTCTGTTTAAAATAAAATTTAATGAACAAGTCTGGAACTATTTGTCTTTTTAATAGCAGCACAACCTGGGGTGGTGGTGAGAAGTGGATACAGGAAACAGGAATAAATTTATCCGGCATAAAGTATCATGTTGTTGTTTGTACGAATCCATCGAGTGAATTATTTAATAACCTTAAAAATAAAGCTCTCCTGGTTGCTCCGGTCAAGCTGGTTAACCTGAGTTATCTCAATCCACTGAAAATATTACGTTTATATCGCATCTTTAAAAAACACCATGTTGATATTATTGTGTTCGGTCTTTCGCAGGATTTAAAGGCAGCCGGCCTGGCCGCTAAACTTGCAGGGGTCAGGCAAATTATTTACCGGCGCGGGCTGGCCAACCCAATCAAAAATAATTTAATAAACCGCTTTTATTTCAAGAGAATTGTTACTAAGGTGATTGCAAATTCGGAAGAGGTGAAAAGGAGTCTTCTGGTAAGGAACAGTTTCCTTATAAATTCAGCCGATATCCATATAATTTACAATGGAATTAATTTGACCGATACTCTAGCTAACCCTAAAAAGTTAAATGGTTCACCTGTCATCATTGGAAATGTAGGCCGCCTGATTGAAGGTAAAGGGCAAAAATACCTGATTGAACTGGCTGCCATTCTCAAAGAATTTCAATTTGATTTCCTGATAAAAATAGTTGGAATAGGTAAAATGCGGCATCAGCTTGAAGACTACGCCAAAAAACTCAACGTTGCGAACTCAATTATTTTTGTAGAATTCATGAATGATACACGTAATTTTTATAAGGAAATTGACATTTTTGTTTTCCCTTCCTTTAGCGAAGGTTGTTCGAACGCGTTACTTGAAGCCATGGCATCTTCAAGACCTGTGGTAGCGTTTAATATCAGCAGCATGCCCGAGATGATTGATGATGGGATAACAGGGTTCCTGGTGCCTTATAAAGACGTGAAAAGTATGGCCGAAAAAGTTACTCTCCTGATGAATAGCGCGGAGCTCCGAAAAGAAATGGGAGAGCAAGCCAGGCTCAAGATTTCGACAAAATTCGATTTCAATAAAAATCTTAAATTACTGGAAGAATTATTTTAGCCTGGTGCCGGTTAAAATGAATTTCTATCCCATTCATAAAAGTGATGACTGTACATAAAAGATTATCCATTCCATATATAGTTGTATTTTGGGCTATTATACTGATTTCGTCATCTGCTTTTTCGCAAGGCTTGAAAATGCCCGATTATTCTCTTGAAACAGGAGCATCATTTTCGACAGGCAATCAAACTCCATTCTGGTTGTTATCAAATCAGTATGGATTACTTACACCAAATAAATTTAATGGATGGGCCAAGGCTGGCATTCACACCAGTTTGTCAAAAAAAAATATCGGTTATGATTACCGACTTGAACTGATAAACAGGTATAGTAACAAAAACGAATTATATGTTCAGCAGGCTTACCTGAGGCTAAAGTTGTATTTCGTAACTATCCAGGCAGGAAGCATGGAGGAAACATATGGTAATCAGGACGGCAGCCTTTCCTGTGGAGGGCTTCTGTGGTCGGGGAATGCAAGGCCAATGCCAAAAATATCCATATTGGTGCCTGATTTTACAAAAATACCTTTTACATTCGATTTACTGGAATTTAAAGGCGGTATATCTCATGGCTGGTTTGGCGATGAGCCAATTGTAAATAATGCCTGGTTGCATCATAAATTCGGGTATATTCAGTTTGGGGGTAAACTACCGGTACATATTCATTATGGGTTTCATCATTTTGCCCAATGGGCCGGTAAAACAAATGATGGAGTACAGTTACCTAATACCTGGGATGATTTTAAGAAAGTTTTTCTTGTACAAAGTGGCGGTAATGGTTCCCCAGTATCCGACTCGCTCAATGCTTTGGGTAACCACATTGGTTCGCGTAACTTCGGAATCGATATAGATTTGCATAAAATAAAAATGGGTCTTTATTGGCAAACTATTTTTGAAGATGGAAGCGGAAAAGCATATAGAAATATTAAGGACGGGCTATGGGGTTTTTACCTGCATACTAAAGATAAAAACAAGCTTGTCAATGGCTTTGTCTACGAATTTATAAATACCACTGATCAGAGTGGGCCGGCACATGCAGTATGGGTATTGGATGGTAAAGAATATTCTTATCCGATACCGGGAGGAGAATATCACCAATTGGGAGGTAACGATGATTATTTCAATAACGAGATTTATCTCTTCGGATGGACATTCAAGAACATGACATTAGGAACTCCTTTTATAACGTCTCCGGTTATTGCGGTTGATGGCCAGGGTGAATATATGAGAAATAATAAGGTAACAGGGCATCATTTCGGAATCGAAGGTATACTAAAGGATATTTCGTACAAGATTTTTTATACCTATTACCTCAATTTCGGCACAAATTCGTCTCCCTTTAGTCCAAACAAGCCTCAACATTCTATCCTGCTTCAAACTTATTTCAGTAATAAACTTCCCTGGGGCATTGATTTAAGTTTAAAGGGAGGAATAGATATAGGCAGCATGTATGGAGACAACCTGGGGATACAGATTTCATTGATTAAAACAGGTTCATTCTGAGCATGGCTAAAATAGTTTAATTCTCTTATTTCATAAACAAAATTACTTTTAACATGGATTGATCTCAGTTGTTTTTTCTGTCCGATTATCAAGAAACGTAAGGGTGAATTGAGATTTTCATAATGAGAGTCCATTTCACCCTTCTCACTTCCAATACGTTAACCTCGTAAGAAATTGCACTGCCATTTTTCTTCCCGTCCGACTCAAAATCTTTCCGCGTTTCTTGTATAAATCATGTAACTATTATCATTACTTTTGCAGCGGATTTGAAAAAAAGAACACATCTTTAAAAATCAATATATTATGACAAAAATTAAAGTAGGTATCAATGGTTTTGGTCGCATCGGCCGCCTTGTTTTCCGCGCATCAATTCTTCGCGACGATATCGATGTTGTAGCTATCAACGATCTGATCGACGCTAACTACATGGCTTATATGCTGAAGTATGACACTGTTCACGGACAGTTCAAAGGTACTGTTGAGGTAAAAGACGGCCACCTGGTTGTTAACGGACAAACTATCCGCGTTACCGCCTGTAAAAACCCTGCCGAAATCAAATGGTCGGATGTAGGCGCTGATTACGTTGCTGAATGTACCGGTTTGTTCCTTACCATGGACACATGCCAGGCTCACCTTGATGGCGGTGCAAAACGCGTTATCATGTCGGGTCCTTCAAAAGACGAAACACCAATGTTTGTATATGGTGTTAACCATAAAGATTATGCCGGTCAGAAATTTGTAAGCAACGCTTCATGTACTACCAACTGCCTTGCTCCACTTGTAAAAGTTATCAATGATAATTTCGGTATTGTTGAAGGTTTGATGACAACCGTTCATGCAACCACAGCTACACAGAAAACAGTTGACGGTCCTTCGGCTAAAGACTGGCGTGGCGGACGTGCTGCTGCCGGAAACATTATCCCATCATCAACCGGCGCAGCAAAAGCTACAGCTAAAGTTATCCCGGCTATGAAAGGCAAATTAACCGGTATGTCGTTCCGCGTTCCTACTCTTGATGTATCGGTTGTTGATTTAACCTGTCGCCTCGAGAAAGCTACCACCATGGAAGAAATTAAAGCTGCTCTGAAAGCTGCTTCTGAAGGCGAACTTAAAGGTGTACTTGGTTATACCGAAGAAGCGGTTGTTTCCAGCGATTTCATTGGTGATGCACGCACTTCCATTTTCGATGCTGAAGCCAGTATCATGCTGAATCCGACCTTTGTAAAACTTGTTTCGTGGTACGATAACGAATGGGGTTATTCAAGCAAAATGCTTGATATGATTGCTCATATGGCTACTGTTTAATGCAGTAATCATTCGTAAATGAAAAAAGAGCTGCTTTAGGGCGGCTCTTTTTCATTTAATCTCTAACTCTTCCTAAAATTACGTATTATTTTTGAAAAAAGTCTGCCAATATTCACATTGGCAGATTTTTTATATTATATTTGTAGTACGTAAACACGTATTATATGAAGACAAAACCATCATCCAACCATCCA
>JAURYB010000055.1 GCA_030654075.1 Bacteroidales bacterium
GGCGGGGATTTGTGTTAGCCAGCAGTCAGTATAGGAGTTTATACAGGTTATCTGCTTTCAGATGATGGTTTTTGGTAATCTGCTCTCTAAGCAATTTCCTGTCATTAAGGTTATACGAAAAATCCCAGCTCAAAGATGAATTGGCCTAATTATTTTTTAACTATCCATGGATAGCACATGATTTTGAAACGTGAAGGTTCGAACACGATTATTTAATATGCCGGCAAATCAATTTAAGGTGCTTTAAGCTTTACCTTTGATGCTCCGACGAAAAACATAAATGTTTTGCCTGGGAATAACCAAACGCAATCAAACTAACTGAAACCAGAGATTGCCGCAAGACGGAAATGTTGAAATTGAAGGCTACTGCGTCTTCCCGTTAATTTACATCACTTAATCCCAATACATCAGCGTTCACAATTGGTACAATTATTCTCAAATAAGTTTATTTTAATGAAATCTTCACGGTACTTATCCCGCATCTTTCTTTTTGGCTGTTTACTCTTTAGTACACTGGCTTACACCCAGGACCCTGCACAATATGGCACTCCTTTTACCGGTGTTCCCGACCCGCGTGACGCATCCATTTACCAGGTTAATATGCGCTGCTTCAGCGCAACACGAAATTTCCAGGGTGTTATCAACCGTTTGGACAGCATTAAAGCTCTTGGCGTAAATGTTATTTACCTGATGCCCATTCATCCTGTTGGAAAAGACTCGAAAGCGGTTAATTCGCCTTATTGTATCAAGGACCTGAATGCGGTTGGTACCGAGTTCGGAACACTGGATGATTTGCGCCGGCTTGTTGATGGTGCCCACAGCCGTGGAATGGCCGTTATGCTCGACTGGGTGGCCAATCAGACTTCCTGGGACCATCCATGGATAACCCAACACAAAGACTGGTACCTCCAGGACGGCAGCGGTAATATAGTCCAACTCGGTCCTTATGCAGATGTGGCCGCATTAAATTTTTCAAATGCTGAAATGTGCACTGCTATGATTAATGCCATGAGGTACTGGGTTTTTACTGCAAATATTGATGGCTTCCGATGCGATTATGCCGATAATCCACCGATTAGTTTCTGGCAGCAGGCCATCACATCATTAAGGGGAATTACTACCCGTAAACTGCTTCTGTTGGCTGAGGGTACAAGGAGTACACATTATTCTGCCGGTTTCGACTACAATTTTGGCTTTAATTTTTATGGTGGCCTGAGATCGATTTATCAAACCAGCGCAGCGGTAACAAACATTGACAATTTAAATTCCTCTGAATATACAAGTGCTGGTCCAAACAACCAGGTAGTACGCTATCTCACCAACCACGATGTGTACGGAAGCGATGGTTCACCCTACAATTTTTTAGGTGGGAAAAGCGGAACACTTGCAGCTTTTGCTGTAATAGCCTATATGAAAAGTGTACCCTTTATTTACAATGGTGTTGAAGTCGGCAATACGGTTGCTATGCCTTTCCCGTTTACGTCCACTGTAATAAACTGGACAAAAGATTTAACGATTACACCTGAAATTAAAAAGATAATGGCATTTAGAAATAAAAGTGCTGCCATTAGGCGGGGCGAGTTAAGTTCGTACGATAATGCCGATGTTTGCGCGTTCACAAAAGTATTGGGAACTGACACGGTTTTTGTTCTATCCAATCTTAGAAACGTTACTCAAAACTTCACTTTACCGAATGGAATAGCTGGCGCTTTCTGGTTTGATGCCTATACAAACACGCCTGTAAGTTTAGGTACAACTATTTCCCTTTCAGCCTACCAGTACAAAGTGTTTACAAATACTACTTCTCCGCTTTCTGTTAACGAGTCATTTTTTAGCCCTGATCATAGTGTGATTTTCCCTAACCCTATTGTAAACGGGCAGATGGCTGTTGACATTAAAACCAGCGCAAAAAATCTAACACTAAAAATGTATGATATAAGTGGAAGGGAAGTTTTTGAATCCTTGCTGCATTCTGCCTTGAACACATTCGACATATCCTCCTTGAAGAAAGGTGTCTACCTGGCGAAGTTTAGTAATACGTTGGGAACTAATACTCAAAAAATTGTTATTAATTAGACTTGCTGTTTCGCAAACAATGAAATGAGCTTAGTATTATAAAATATAAAAAGGACTGGTTACTATAGCGTCACATAAATTGAGTGATGACATTGCAATTGGAACGTTAAACTGTATTTTGAAACAAGCAGATTTAAAACAAGTATAGAAATCATGTTAAAATACCTGATTATATTCGAAAAAACCGAAACAGGATTTAGTGCCTATGTTCCCGATTTACCTGGTTGTATTGCTACTGGTAAAACAAAAACTATTACTGAGAAAAATATTTTAGTGGCAATCCGTTTTCATTTGGATGGCATGAAGGCAGAGAATATAAAGTTTCCGTTAAGCACCACCGACGCAGAAACATTTGTTTTTGCAATTTAGAAAAGCATATACACTTTTGCCACGCATTTTTAGTTGTGTAATAAAAAATCCAGTCCCCAAAATCCCTACAGCCTCTCAGCCACAGGGATTTTTTCATTTCAGTATTCATTATTCACTTTTTTACTCTTCACTTAACCGCGTTCTTCACATACTTCTCCAGCCATTGATCCGTTTCCCATAGCATATGCAGAATATTCTCCTTTGCGGCATAGCCATGGCTTTCGAAAGGCAGCGAAACATAGCGGACAGTTCCTCCAAGACCTTTGATAGCACTGTATAAACGTTCGCTTTGTAAAGGGAAAGTGCCGGTATTATTATCCGAATCTCCATGAATAAGCAGGAGCGGGGTTTTGATTTTTTCAGCATGGCTGAATGGACTCATGTTGTTATAAACCTCTGGCGCTTCCCAATAGGTGCGTTCTTCACCCTGGAACCCAAAGGGCGTTAAGGTACGGTTATAGGCGCCGCTACGGGCAATACCGGCTTTAAACAAATTCGTGTGTGCAAGCAGGTTTACAGTCATAAATGCGCCATAGCTATGTCCTCCAACAGCCACGCGGGTACTGTCGCCAACTCCCATTTTTGCAAGTGCCTGAATGGCCGCATGTGCATTCAGGTAGAGTTGCGGAATAAAATTATCATTGGGTTCTTTTCCGCCTTCACCTACAATAGGCATTTCGGCATTATCAAGAATGGCGTAACCGCGTGTAACCCATAAGGATGGTGATCCGTAAAACGGGCGCGTAAAAGTGTTTCTCGATCCTCTGACCTGCGATGCATCTGCTGCCGATTTATACTCGATAGGGTAGGCCCATATCAATACCGGTAAGGTTCCGTCACGGACGGCATCATAGCCTTTTGGCAAATACAGATCACCTGCCAGGTTTATTCCATCTTCACGTTTATATGTAATTTTCTGGCGGCTCACACCTTCCAGTTCTGTATATGGATTAGTAAAAAAGGTTAGTGCTTCTTCAACAGCTTTTTTCTTATCGGTTGTATGCAGGTAATAATTGGTGACTTCTTTCTGGCTTTCGCGGGCGGTTACAAAAGTGAGTTTTACCGGATCAACCATTTTTACAAGATATTCATAATAAGGCGCTTTGCATCTCCAGATTAGTCGCGTTTTACCGCTTGTAATATCAAAAGCCTGGATCAGCGGCATATCGCCTTCATCAGAAGCGCCATCGGCACTAAGAACCAATTCTTTATCTTTAAGTACTACCAATGCCTGGCGTCCAAACTCGTTTTTCTGCGTCAATGGATTTCCAATATCTGCATAGGCATCATCCGAACTTCGCGCAAAAAGTGAATCACTCTTTCCTGAGGAAGGATTATACCGGTTCATCTGGAATTTGCGATTTGCGTAGGATTCCTCATAAAACACGGCAATATTGTCATTTCCCCAGGTCACTCCCTTGAACCGCATCGTTGTTTTAAATAATTCTGTGGCGGGTGTTTCAATGTCGGAAGCACTGATCTTTATTGCCATCAATGCATCGCACCATTCCGATTTGGATTTTCCCAATCCGCCATCCAGTGCTTTCGCATAGGTAACTGTTGCCGGTTCGTCATTTCGCCACGAAAAGTTACGCGGGAAATCCGGCGCGTCATCGAACCCAATTGAAACACCTTCGGAAGAAGGATTTGAAGCTATTTTTATCACCAGTTTGCCAGACAAATCAGTGACAAAAGCAGTATGCGGAAATTCATATGCCGGAACTGTATATGAAAAAGGTTTATCAATGGTTTGTAGCAAAAGGTATTTTTGATCCGGTGAAACTGAAAAACTCCTGTAAATTGCCGGGTCACCAATTTTAGTCTCCTTTGATAAGTCTGTAAAAATCAATTGTGATTTGGCATAAAATTCAAACAAAGCTTCATCATACGATGATTTAATCAGGTCCTGGTAAGTGCGGGCGGCAGCTTTTTTACCCAGGCTTTCCTGTATTACCGGCCCTTTTGGTGCAAGTGGTTTTACTGGTTTTACTGCATCATTAACAGTTGCTTTGTAGATCAGGCTATTATCATCTATCCAAATAAATGTTCCACCGGTAACAATATTAAGCGGCAAGCGGTTTGTTTTGGAAGCAGCGAAAGATGCAATGTCAATAACATAAAGGTCAACCGTATCATAGGTGAGATTAACAAAAGCTATTTTATTTTGTGATGGACTCCATTGTATACTGGTTGCCCGGAGGTTTGATGGCAGGCCTTTTATTGGATATTCCTTCAACGTATTCAGATCCTTCATGCTCATTCCCGCCAGCGTTGTCATGCGACTTTGGGTAAAATTATTCGGATTGATCCGCAAACCTGCGATCCGTAATTCGGGTTCTGCCAGTTCAGCAACTGTTGGGAATGTGTTGCGTTCCATTAAAAGCAGCCACATGCCGGCATCATTAACACTGGCAGATGGCACAGGCTTTGCCATGATCAGATCATAAATCTCTTTGGGCGGTTCTTTGTAAGTGATTTGGTCATGGGCTTTAGAATGCATAATCAGTATTTAAAAAATAGGATGGTTAATCTTGTTTTCATATCTGAAGGATTAAGTTTTTCGGTGCGCTATTTAGTCGGGGCGCGACTTAGAGTCGCACTCCGACTAAATGCCGCGCCTACTTTATTTCGTCCGCAATAAATTTCGTCAGTTGCTCATAAAACATTTCGACCGGGAATCCCATTACATTGTAGTAGCATCCTTCAATTCCGGTTATGCCGATATACCCAATCCAGTCCTGGATACCATAAGATCCGGCTTTATCATAAGGCTTATGATGATTTACATAATACTCAATTTCATCCAAAGCCAGTTCCCGAAATTTCACCAGTGTGTGCGCATGAAATATAACTTTACGTTTTGACGATTTCAGGCAAATTCCCGAAAATACCGAATGCTGCTTTCCTGATAGCTGTTTCAGCATTTCGATTGCATCCTCTTTTCCTGAAGGTTTACCGATGTATTTTCCATCAAGCCACACTATTGTATCGGCTGTAACAAGGATTGAATCTTCGGGAAGTAATGCAGGATCAAAGGCATCTGCTTTAAGTTCACAAAGATATCGGGCAATTTTAGCTCCCTCCAAATGTGCCGGATATACTTCCTCCACATTAATATCAACCAGTGTATAATGAAGGCCAAGGGCTTTCAGCAATTCCTGGCGGCGTGGAGATTTTGAACCAAGTAATAAATTGTAATGCCTGAGTATTTCTTGTTTCATTATGATTAATTTGTAACATTTAATGTAATGAGTAGTGTTTTACGAATTGTATTCATGGTTGAGAAAAAATCGGATAAGAATCTTCCTAAAACTGTCCCGCAATTATTGATCCTATGCCACCAATCATGATCCATTTCAACAAGGTGCTTAACTTATGATAGTCTGCCTTTACTTTTGCTGAAGTGATTGACTTTATAAAATAGATCAAAGGAATTTCGACACAAATCAAAAGCCAGGTAGCAGCTATTAATCTGGAAAATTCCACAAGGTAAATTTGCGTAATAATGAGAAAGAGTAAAGTGGTCAAAGTAAAAACAAGTAATATTGACTTTGTAAATGGAATACCTTTCACAATCGGCAACGACCTGCAATTAATCAAGCTGTCACCTTCCATATCTTCAATATCCTTAACAATTTCGCGCATCATGCTCAGCAGGAAGGCAAAAATGCTGATCGCAGTAATAATGTCGGTTATGATTCTGAATGGAATATCCGTAACCTGCGAACATTGATTTTCAATTATCCATGCCATAGCAATGGTTCCTGCCGACATGCAGGCAACGGCTATATTTCCCCACAATAAACTCTTTTTAAGACTTAATGCATACCACCATGCTACTGCTAAAGCAATTAAAAGCAGTAGCGCCGGGAACAGGTTTTGCATTAATAAAGCGAGCCATATTCCCGTGACTAAAGCAAAAAAACTAAAAATTAAGGACGTTGAAAGTGCTGTTCCAGGAGTAACCTGTAATCCGATGTATTTTTTATCCGGCTTATTTACCTCGTCGGTTATAACATCAAAATAGTCATTGCTAATGTACCCGGCAGCGGCAATTAAGATGGTTGCGGTAATCATAAGCAGGTAGTGTAAACTTCCCATTCCCGTAGTGATTGAATAAGTACTATAGACCGGAATGAAAACAAAATAGCGTAATAGTAAAAAAGTCAGAGCTATTATCAGCAGATTAGGTACTCTCAGCATGGTATAGATAGTACGCATTGATCTGATTTTGAGGAGAGAAAATAGTATTTGTTCGGGGTTTGGATTGTTGGAAAATTAAGATTCAACTGAATAAAACATGCATAAATTCATTGGTACCTGGTGTATAAAGACGCAAAGCATCGCGTCTCTGCAACCTTGAACAATCTTGAACAATCTTGAACAACCTTTGACCAACCAACCTTTGACCAACTTTGAACAACCTTGAACAACCTTGAACAACTTTGAACAACCTTGAATAACCTTGAACAATCTTAAACAACCTTTGAACAATTTTGAGCCACCTTTTTACCAATGATACGCGTCATCATTCATCCACTTTCCCTGGACTTTGAGCACCTGTTCAATAATATCCCTGACGCATCCATGGCCTCCTGACTGGTGCGAAATATAGGTTGCAATCCGTTTGATTTCTTCCACAGCATCCGAAGGGCATGTGGGAACTCCTGCCGCAAGCATAATTTCATAATCAGGAATGTCATCCCCCATATACAGAATATTTTCTTTTTCCAGGTTATGATCTTTTAGATATTGATTGTAAACATCAATTTTTTTATCAACACCCAGGAAAACATCTTCTACCTTCAGCGTCTCAAAACGTCGTTTCATCGATTCGGAATAGCCTCCTGAAATTATAGCAATTCTATAGTTTTTTTTAATTGCAAGTTGCATTGCATAGCCATCTTTAACATTGGCGGTACGCAAAGCATCTCCGTCGCTGGTCAAAATAACCTGTCCATCCGAAAGAACTCCGTCGTAATCAAAAATAAATGTATTAACCTTTAAAAGTTTCTCCTTGTAATTCGACATACGACGTTTGGTATTGACTATTTGTACTTTTTGCTGATCAGGTTGGCTAAGAGCCGGTAAAGTTCAGCATATTCGGGCAAGGATGCAAGTATTTCTATATGCTTTTCGATAGTCGTTGTGTCATTCCGGCGTGCGGGACCAGTCTGCATCTTCATCGGATCACCTGAGATGGCCTTCCTTGCTGTTTCCAAAATCAATGGATAAAGGACTTCCTGCGGCAAACCGGAACTTTTTATTACTTCATTACCGATGGTATACATAAGGTTCGAATAGTTTGCTGCAAATACAGCCGCCACATGTAACAATATTCTCTGGTGACTGTCAGCTTGATATACTTTATCGGAAAGTGACAATGCTACTTGTTTAATCGTCTGACTCACATTTTCGGATGATGACTCAAGGAAGAACGGAATTTCGCGCATATTAACCGGTGTGCCTTTGGAAAAGGTCTGTAACGGGTAAAGTACGCCGCAATTTTTAAAGAAATCTTTTAAGGCATCTATTGATACAGAACCTGCAGTGTGCACTACAATTCCATCAAATCCTCTGATTGCGTTGGCTACATCTTCAATCGCTTTATCAGCAACAGCAATAATGATTAAATCAGCAGATTTCCCAAGATCAGATATCTCTTCACAAGCCACTGAACCACAGCTTTCGGCCAACGCCCGTGCATTTGAAAAATTCCGGCTCCAGATTCCGGTAATCTGATACCCCTGCAACTTTAATGCATTAGCCAGATGCCAGGCAATATTCCCTGATCCGGCTAATGCAATTTTAGTAATGCTTTTTTGCATTGTTGCAATCTTAAAATAAGTAATGAAATGATATTATTGTTTAATTTCCTTGTCTTTATTTTTACCCATTGTACGACGCATGATTGAATAGGTCAGCCCGCTGAACAGTACCACAATTCCAAGCCACAAAACGCCTATGAATGGAAACATAATAGCTTTCATAACAATATAGTCCTGTTGCCTTTCATAAATTCCAACATGTATAGCTTTTGAATCGGGGGCTACACCTTCGAAACGCAACTTCAGGTTCATCGGCTCCAGTATTCCGTCGGTCTGTTTCAATTCACCATTAACAATTTCGTATTTGATCTCCGTTTCCATCGATCCGTTAGACATGCTCATGATTTTTAATTTGGCAACAATACTGGCATTGTTAACATCTTCATTCACCATGGTTGTTTTAACATCTTCCAGGATTATGAAATTGCGGTCAGCTCTTAAGGTGTCATGCAGGTTCATAGGTTCTTCACCGCTTTTGCTGTATCCTTCTGCATCTGCCTCGCCTGTATTTTGTTGAGCAAAACTAAGGAAAGTATATATGTCCTTATCAAGAAAGTGTTTTGTGTCAGGATTGTACACATTTCCCATCCGGGTGTTTACATTTAATGAAGGGTGTAAACTGAAATCTATTTTACCTGTTCCAGCATCCTTCATTTTAACAAAATCAACCTGGTAAAAGGTTTCTCTGCCTTTAGTTTTCGAGTTGGTATATGTAACCATATATTTTCCCATTGGTTTTCCTACCCCTCTGACCAAAATGAGGTTATCCTGATTTTCAGTTTCATTTCCGGCATTCAATCCTGATGTATTTCTCGAAATTATCTGCGAATTGCTGAACGCAAGTACAACACCTAACAGAAACAGCGTGAAGCCGACATGCGTAAAAGCGCCACCAACATTTGTTGTTTTCTTTATATAATGAATAATAAAATCAATGGATACCACCGTTGCTAAAAGAATGCTGAAAAGCAGCACTAAGAGGCTTGCTCCTGTTACATGATCGCCCAATGCAATTAAAACAGTTAGTATTAACGATATCCCTGAAGCAATTGATATTTTCCTGAGAAATTGTTTTGTATCGTTCGGCCCGTACCACAAATACTGGCTGATCGCGATACCTAACGCGATAACAATTGCAAATGGCATTTGCCATGTATTGTAAAAATGAATATTATCAATTGGTGGCGCAATTCCTGTTCCAAACAGTTTATTGAAAACGGGAATTGATGTAGTAGCCGTTACCTGGAAAGCAGAAATTAATACAATTATTGCGCCTATCAGCATCCAGAATTCACGGGTCATTACATCATCATTGTCTTTTTTAGGAAATTCTTTTTTTCGTAAAAACAATAATACAATAGGCAGTATAAGGAACAGTGCTGTAAAAAAAATCATTTGCGTCGATAGCGCATTTTCGCCAAACGAATGCACTGACGTCTCGCCAAGCACGCCGCTGCGGGTAAGGTAAGTAGCATACATTACGAAAAACCACCCCAGAATGGTGAAAAAATAGGTCGTATTATAAGAATTAAACCTTTTCCGTGCAATTATCATACTATGAAGCGTCGCAATCAGTAAAAGCCAGGGCACCAGCGAAGCGTTTTCAACCGGATCCCATGCCCAGAAACCACCAAATGTAAGCGATTCATAAGCCCAGCGTCCACCTAGTATAATTCCGTTGCCTAAAGCAAGAATACCGGCAAGTGTCCATGGGATAGCCGGTTTTAACCAGGAATGGTATTCCTTACGCCAGAGCGATGCTACTGCATAGCTAAAAGAAACAATCGTAACGGCATATCCCAGGAAAAGTGATGGTGGATGAATGATCATCCATATGTTTTCAAGTAAAGGATTTAAACCATTCCCGTCAGTTAGAAAAGAAAGATAATTTGCTTGTTTAAAAAGTTCTTCACCTGCATTGGATGGCATATCTCTAAGTAAATTGAAAGGGCTGCCGCCAATACTGAAACTCCCAAGGTTTAATCCCAAAACCATGGAAAGAAGAAAAAATTGCCCTGTTGCAAATACAGGCATTACCCAGGCTTTCCAATCTTTAGCCGTCCGCAGCAATATTAAACCTATAAGTCCCTGCCAGAATGCCCAAACCAGGTAGGAGCCTTCCTGCCCTGCCCAGAAACAGGATATCATGAATTTCACCGGCATCTCTCTCGACGAATACTGCCATACATAAGAGAATTCGAAACAATGATTACCAATAAGGTAGTATAAGGCCCCGATTGCACCAAGTAAGGTTATGAAATGAAACCAGTAAAGGTTTCCGGCCAGTTTGGAATAGAGTGCTTTCTTCTCTGTCTTTTTTAGTGAAAAAACAAAGAGAAGTGCCGATATTATTAAAGACAAGAAGCTGAGCCAGATAAATATCCGGCCTAAATTTCCGACCATTAAGTGTTCACCTATGTATTGTATGTTCATATAGATATCAGTGTATGTTTAAGTGACAAAAGTATACTTTAAAACCAAAACTTTGGAAAGTTGTTTTTATTTGAGTATAAAAATGTTTTAAATATCAGATAAACAATTAGTTATAGTTTTATCCGTTTCAAATATTTTGTGATATATTTAAACCATCACAATGCCTTTTAAAAAATCATTAATATTGCGTTCAGCTTTTACAACAAAATTAAGATTATGAATATTAAAATAGTTGAGGTAACCTCTAATAAACTGCTTCGCACCTTTATTCATTTGCCGGCAAAACTTCACGGAAATGAGCCTAACTGGATGCCAACTATTTATGCTGACGACTGGAACTTTTTTAATCCGAAAAAGAATCACCAGTTCGATTCCTGTGATACAATAATGGTTCTCGCTTTACTGAATGAAAAGCCTGTTGGAAGGATAATGGGAATTATCCATAATCAGTATAATGCATTGCGAAAAGAAAACACGGCGAGGTTTGGCTATTTTGATTTAATAGATAGCCAGGAAGTTGCTCATGCAATGTTTGTTTTTATGCAGGATTGGGCTAAACAAAAAGGCATTGCACTTATGGTTGGCCCTTACGGATTTTCAGACAAGGATATCCAGGGCTTGCTCATTGAAGGATTTGAATATTCCCCATTGATCGATTCAGCCTGCAATCCGCCGTATATTGTAAAGCTGGTAGAAAATGAAGGTTTTAGTAAGGAAATTGATTGCATGACGTATAAGTTTCCGGTAAATCTTGTACTACCTGAATTATATTATCGTATCCAACAGCGTTCGAACTACAGTAATAATACCGAGTTAATAGAGTTTACCTCTCGCAGGCAACTCAAACCATATATTGTCCCTGTTCTCCAACTGGTGAATCGCACGTATGATGATTTATATGGTTTTGTTCCAATGTCGGATACCGAAATGCATGAATTTGCTTCCCGCTACCTACCCATTATAGATCCTCGCTTTGTAAAAATTATCACAAAAGCGGGTGAGGTTATCGCATTTATTATTGCTATTCCTAACCTTACAAAAGGCATTCAGAAATCACGCGGTTACCTTTTCCCAATTGGTATTTTTCAGATTTTGCTTGCCTCAAAAAAGACGAATCAACTGGATCTTATGCTTGGAGCGGTCCGCCGTGATTACCAGGGAACCGGACTCGAGGTTGTTATGGGTATAAGTCTTATTGAATCAGCCCGTAAAGCTGATTTTAAGGATATTGAAGCCCACCTTATTCTTGAAAATAATTATAAAATGCGGGCTGAAATAGAGCGGCTCAAAATCCCCGCTCATAAACGTTTCAGGGTTTACAGAAAAGAAATATAGAGTGAAACCGGATACAATACATTGGAATATCTGACTTTAAAACAAATCCATAACCTGAAATAAATTACAGTATTGCTTAATTTACAGTAATTTACATAACTTTTTATTCCAGTATAAATGATTTTTTATCTTCATAATCAGTGTAATCTGTGGCATATAGAAATAAGTTTGTTGATTTGCAGATAAATATTTTTGTTCTTTTACTGTTATTCTAATAATAATTAGTAATTTTGCACCCCTTAAAATCATTAAATTAATCACTTAACCGAAAGGAAGTTTATCCATTATGATCATTGTTCCTGTAAAAGAAGGCGAAAGCATTGACCGCTCGCTGAAGAAATTGAAACGTAAATTCGAAAAAACCGGTGTTGTAAAAGAACTGCGTAATCGTCAGAAATTTACTAAGCCGTCAATCGTACGTCGCGAAGAAGTTCGCCACGCAATTTATATCCAACAGCTTCAGCAGCAGCAGGAATTGTAGTCAACCCGGAATTATTTCCGGATAGCAGGAAGTAATACTTGCATTTCTCATACTATTGTTGTACTTTTAACGTTAGTTAAGTACAATAAGTGAGGGGCAAAGGTTACTTCCTGTTTTATTTTGAAGGATGCTGAAGGATAAATACATAGATTACCTGAGATTTGAAAGGCGGTATTCCGCGCATACCATTCTGGCATATCATACCGATCTGGATGATTTTACCAAATTTCTTTCCTTGCAATATTCTGTCACTGATCTTCTTCTGGCTGATCATAATTTGATCAGGTCATGGCTTATCAACCTGATAGATCGCAAAATTTCTCCACGATCAATCAATCGTAAACTTTCTACCCTTAAATCTTTCTATCGCTACTGCCAAAAGCAGGATCTGATCAAAAACAGTCCTATGCTCAAAGTTGTAGCTCCACGTACTTCCAAACAATTGCCGGTATTTCTTACCCGCGATAATCTTGATAATTTACTGAAAAAAGTTGAATTTTCTCCGGATTATGTAGGATGCCGCGATAAAATGATAATAACATTATTTTACGCAACAGGCATTCGTAAATCGGAATTGGTTCAAATACAATTATCCGATCTGGACCTTCAGAAAGGAACACTTAAAGTCTTAGGAAAAAGAAACAAAGAACGGATAGTACCTTTTGGCGAAAATGTTATTAATATGTTGAATGAGTATCTTGAATCCAGAGGTAAATTTTTAACAGAAAATATGTACGCCAGTCAAAACAAAAATCATTCACTCTTTGTTACTTCAAAAGGTTTGCCGGTGTATCCAAGGCTGGTTTACAATATTGTTCACAAATACCTTTCTTTAATAGCTTCAAACAGCAAACTCAGCCCGCATGTATTAAGGCATACTTTTGCAACGCATATGCTTGATGAGGGTGCCGATCTGAATGCAATAAAGGAAATACTTGGTCATTCAAGCCTGGCAGCAACCCAGGTATATACGCACAACACAATTGAGAAACTAAAAACTATCTACAAACAAGCCCATCCAAGGGCGTAATTAAAAAGGAGGACTCATGAAAGTTAACATCAATTCAGTGCATTTTAAAACCGATAAGAAGTTGGATTCATTCATTACCGAAAAGGTAGAAAAGCTTTCGGATTTGTACGATGGAATTATCGGAAGTGAAGTAACACTCAGGGTTAATAATGGTGAAGACCATGATAATAAGATTGCTGAAATCCGTTTATTGGTTCCGGGAAATGATCTTTTTGCAAAAAAACAGAGCAAATCTTTTGAGGAAGCTACTGATATAGCTGTTGATGCACTTCGTAAGCAATTATCCAAACATAAAGAGAAGCAAAGAGGCGAATAAAAATAAATGAAAATATTTTCACCACTTGTTTGGTAAATCAAATTAAGTACGTACATTTGCAGTCCTTTTCAAAAAGGACTGCTTTTGTTTATATAAAGTAGTATGTAAGGTGCTGAAAATAAGGATTGTTTGAGTTACATAAACACAAAAAGCCTGCTTTTGAAGCTCCTTTACAGAGAACAAAAAAGGCCGATGTAGCTCAGTTGGTAGAGCAGCTGATTTGTAATCAGCTGGTCGGAGGTTCGAGTCCCTCCATCGGCTCACGTTCATTGCAATATTAAAAATAATACCGGGGGGATACCAGAGCGGTCAAATGGGGCAGACTGTAAATCTGTTGGCTAAGCCTTCGGAGGTTCGAATCCTCCTCCCCCCACTGTTATTAGGAGTTAGGTTTTTGGAATTAGGTATTAGAGCTTTCTGCTACAATTAACTTTTTTCTATTAACCTTTTAACTTCTTAATTCGCGGAAGTAGCTCATTTGGTAGAGCGATAGCCTTCCAAGCTATAGGTGGCGGGTTCGAGCCCCGTCTTCCGCTCTTTGAAGGCCTTTGTAGCTCAGGGGTAGAGCGCTTCCTTGGTAAGGAAGAGGTCGCGAGTTCAATTCTCGCCGAAGGCTCTGATTTGTAAGTTAAAATCAATACAAAAATTAAAACAATAAACATTAATTAAAATGGCAAAAGAAAAATTCGATCGTTCAAAACCTCACTGTAACGTAGGTACAATCGGTCATATTGACCATGGTAAGACTACTCTTACTGCAGCTATAACCCTCGTGTTGGCTGAAAAAGGTTTGTCAGAATACCGTTCATTCGATTCTATCGACAACGCTCCTGAAGAAAAGGAACGTGGTATCACTATTAATACTGCTCACGTTGAGTATTCAACTGCTAACCGTCACTATGCTCACGTTGACTGTCCAGGTCACGCTGACTATATTAAAAACATGGTTACAGGTGCTGCCCAGATGGACGGTGCTATTATCGTAGTTGCTGCTACTGACGGTCCTATGCCACAAACCCGTGAGCATATCCTCCTGGCTCGCCAGGTAGGCGTTCCTCAGTTGGTAGTTTTCATGAACAAGGTTGACCTTGTTGATGATGAAGAACTACTTGACCTTGTGGAAATGGAAATTCGCGAACTTCTTACATTCTATGGTTTCGATGGAGATAATGTTCCTGTTATTCGCGGATCAGCTCTTGGCGGACTGAATAAAGAACCTAAGTGGGTTGACAAAATCATGGAACTTATGGATGCAGTTGATAGCTACATTCCATTACCATTACGTGCTAGGGAAAAAGATTTCCTTATGCCGATCGAAGATGTATTCTCCATCACAGGTCGTGGTACCGTTGCTACCGGTCGTATTGAATCAGGTATTATTCACGTTGGTGATCCTGTTGAAATCGTTGGTATGGGTGCTGAAAAACTGAAATCAGTTTGTACCGGTGTTGAAATGTTCCGTAAACTCCTCGATCAAGGTGAAGCCGGTGACAACGCAGGTTTACTCCTCCGTGGTATTGATAAAGAAGCTATCCGTCGTGGTATGGTTATTATCAAACCAGGTTCAGTACATCCTCACAAACACTTCAAAGCTGAAGTTTATATCCTGAAGAAAGAAGAAGGTGGACGTCACACTCCATTCCAGAATAAATATCGTCCTCAGTTCTATTTCAGAACAACTGACGTTACTGGAGAAATCACACTTCCTGAAGGAGTTGAAATGATTATGCCAGGTGATAACGTAACCATTGAAGTTATGCTCATCAGCGAAATCGCTATGACTAAAAACCTTCGTTTTGCTATCCGTGAAGGTGGCCGTACAGTTGGTGCAGGTCAGGTAACTGAAATTCTTGTCTAAAAAAAATACGAGATGGAACCTCATGCCTGGGGTTCCATCTCTGCCTTTTTAATTAATGTTATATTTAGTCTGGCCTGTTCCAGGTAACCCTGCAACAGGCTATGGCTATACGGGTGTAGCTCAATTGGTAGAGTGGCGGTCTCCAAAACCGTAGGCTGTGGGTTCGACCCCTACCACCCGTGCAAAATATTTTGACTATATGGCAAATAATAGATTCGTAGAGTACGTCAAAGAAAGTTACGACGAGCTCATGCATAAAGTTTCGTGGCCAACATGGAGCGAATTGCAGAATAGTGCAGTAGTTGTATCAGTTGCTTCCCTGATAATTGCACTCATGGTTTTTGCAATGGATAAATCGTTTGAGATCATTCTCCAACAATTTTATTCATTATTTTAACCTGTATTAAACTATAAGTCTGATATTGGTAACCAACCTTTAAATTCACCATCCGGCATGGGCGAACAAGTGAAAAAGTGGTATGTGGTGAGAGCCATCAGCGGGAATGAGAAAAAGGTGAAAATATACCTTGAAAGCGAGATAAGTCGTCTCAAATTACAGGATTATATTGCACAAGTGCTCATCCCAACTGAAAAAGTCTATCTGGTACGTAATGGCAAAAAAGTTAGCAAAGAGCGAAACTATTTGCCTGGCTATGTTTTAATCGAAGCCGTGCTTACCGGGGAGATACCTCACATTATTCGCAATATCCCCGGAGTATTAGGTTTTCTTGGCTCGAAAGATGAACCTGTACCCCTGAGACAAGCCGAAGTAAACAGGATACTTGGCAAGGTAGATGAGCTCTTAGAGCAAGGTGCCGAATTCAGTATTCCGTATATTGTTGGTGAAACGGTAACTGTCATAGATGGACCATTCAACAGTTTCAGCGGAATCATTGAAGAAATCAATGAGGAAAAGAAGAAACTGAAAGTAATGGTGAAAATCTTTGGCCGTAAAACTCCTTTGGAACTTTCGTTTACGCAAGTGGCTAAGGAAGCCTAGGTAGTTACTAAACTCCGCAAGTACAAATCCTTTAAGAAAAAAAAAGATGGCAAAAGAAGTTGCTGGATTAATTAAACTGCAAATTAAAGGTGGCGCGGCTAATCCTTCACCTCCGGTAGGACCTGCATTAGGTTCGAAGGGTGTGAATATTATGGAGTTCTGTAAACAGTTCAATGCACGTACTCAGGATAGGGCCGGTAAGGTTACTCCTGTTGTAATTACTGTATACAAGGACAAGTCGTTTGATTTTATTGTTAAAACGCCTCCTGTTGCCGTTCAACTCCTTGAAGTGACTAAGCAGAAAAGCGGATCGGCCGAACCAAACCGTAAAAAGGTTGCTTCGGTTACGTGGGACCAGGTCAAAGAAATTGCCGAAGGCAAAATGGAAGACCTTAACTGTTTCACAATCGAATCCGCTATGCGCATGGTTGCAGGTTCTGCCCGTAGTATGGGTATAACTGTACAAGGCGAATTCCCAACCAATATGTAAAGCTGATCGGTTGATCAGGCTTTCATGAATTAAAAATGTGTTATTACCATTAACCTTACGTAAAATGGCTAAATTGACAAAAAATCAAAAACTGGCTTTAGCTAAATACGACAAGGACGCTACCTATACACTAGCTGATGCTGCACGTATTGTCAAAGACATAACAACATCAAAATTCGACGCTTCTGTTGATATTGATGTTCGTCTTGGAGTTGACCCACGCAAAGCCAACCAGATGGTTCGAGGTATTGTTACCTTGCCGCATGGAACCGGGAAAACTATTAGTGTTCTCGTGCTCTGTACTCCTGAAAAGGAAGAAGAAGCAAAAGCTGCCGGAGCTGATTATGTTGGCCTTGACGAGTATATCCAGAAGATTAAAGAAGGCTGGACCGACGTTGACGTTATTATTACAATGCCTAGCATTATGCCTAAAGTAGGTGCTCTTGGCCGCATACTTGGTCCTCGCGGACTTATGCCTAACCCCAAGACCGGTACCGTTACTATGGATGTAGGAAAAGCTGTACAAGAAGTGAAAGCCGGTAAAATTGACTTCAAAGTTGATAAATTCGGTATCATTCATGCAGGTATAGGTAAAGTATCTTTTGAGCAGGATCAACTGATTGAAAATGCCAAAGAATTGTTGGCAACAATCGTTAAGTTGAAACCTTCCTCAGCTAAAGGTACCTATGTAAAGAGCGTCTTCATGTCGAGTACTATGAGTCCTGGTGTACGTATCGATGAAAAATCGGTCAAATAATAATTCCGGTAACAATAAGTACTTGATCTTTAAAGAACAAAAATCGCTATGAAAAGAGAAGACAAGAGTCAACTTATAGAATCTCTAACAGAAGAATTAAAAGCTGCCAAATATATTTATATCACTGATATAGCTGATATGAATGTTGAAAGTACAGGTAAGCTTCGCCGTCTCTGTTTTAAAAGGGAAGTAAAGTTGGTCGTAGTTAAAAACGCGTTGCTTCAAAAAGCAATGGAAAAGTCCGGCAAGGACTTTGGGACTCTGTACGATGTTCTGAAAGGTCATACCTCAATTATGATCGCCGACCAGGGAAGTACCGCTGCTAAGCTGATCAAAGAATTCAGGAAAACATCCCCTAAACCTCTGTTAAAAGGAGCATATGTTGAAGAAATGGCTTTTGTTGGTGACAATCAACTTGACGCTTTAATCGCAATTAAGACCAAAAATGAGCTTATTGCCGATATTATTTTAGCGCTCAACACACCAGCACGCAATGTTATTTCCGCTCTGCAATCCGGTGGACAGAAATTATCAGGTGTAATTAAGACCTTGTCCGAACGTCCTGAATAACATCAGGCAAGCGTACAAAATGAATTAATCAATTATTGTAAAACACTTAAAACAACAAATAAAATGGCAGACTTGAAAGCTTTCGCTGAACAGTTAGTGAATCTGACAGTAAAAGAAGTTAATGAACTTGCTCAGATACTAAAGAACGAATACGGTATTGAACCAGCAGTTGCAACCGCAGTAGCAGTAGCATCAGCAGGTGCAGATGCTCCTGTAGTTGAAGAACAAACTTCATTCGATGTTATCCTGAAACACCCAGGCCAGGCTAAATTGGCAGTGGTTAAATTAGTAAAAGAGTTGACCAGCCTTGGTCTGAAAGAAGCAAAAGACTTAGTTGACGCTGCTCCTAAAGCTCTTAAAGAAGGTGTAACTAAGGACGAAGCAAACGCCCTTAAACAACAACTCGAAGACGCTGGTGCAGAAGTAGAGATAAAGTAAATATTGCTATTTAGACTACAATTACCAAACTGACTTCTTATTTAGGCCTTGCGCGTAAATAAGTAGTCAGTTTTCTTCCCGATTTTCATATCGGGATTAATTGTTTAAAAATACTTTGTTTATTTAAATCTTAAACTTCATGGCTTTGGCTTCACAAAAAACTGAACGGTTTAGCTTCGGGACCTCGAAAATCAAATCAGAGTATCCTGATTTTCTCGAAGTACAAATAAAGTCTTTCCAGGACTTTTTTCAACTGGAGACAAATCCTGACAATCGTGTAAATGAAGGCCTTTTTAAGGTTTTTTCGGAAAATTTTCCTATCACTGACGCCAGGAACAACTTTGTTCTCGAGTTTTTGGACTATTTTATTGATCCACCCCGATATTCCATCGAGGAGTGCATCGAAAGAGGACTGACTTACAGCGTTCCTCTTAAAGCAAAATTAAAACTCTTCTGTACCGACCCCGAGCACGAAGATTTCGAAACCATTATACAGGACGTTTATCTGGGAATGATCCCATATATGACGCCCAAAGGCACATTTGTAGTGAATGGCGCTGAACGTGTAGTCGTTTCGCAGTTGCATCGTTCACCCGGTGTATTTTTTGGTACAAGTTTTCATACCAATGGCCAGCAATTATACTCGGCCAGAATTATTCCTTTCAAAGGATCGTGGATGGAGTTCACAACGGACATCAACCACGTGATGTACGCATACATCGACCGGAAAAAGAAATTACCTGTAACTACCCTGTTACGGGCAATTGGTTATGAAAGCGATAAAGATATTCTCGAAATCTTCAATCTGGCTGAGGAAATTAAAGTAAGTAAAGCCGGTCTGAAAAAATACGTCGGACGTAAACTTGCCGCTAGGGTTCTCAGGACCTGGATCGAAGATTTTGGTGATGAAGATACAGGTGAAGTTGTTTCGATTGAACGTACGGATGTAATTATTGACCGCGAAACTGTAATTGACAATAATCATATTGATATGATTGTTGATTCAGGCGCTAAATCAATTCTTCTGCATCGCGACGATATCAACTCGCAGGATTTTTCCATTATCTTCAATACCCTGCAAAAGGATACCGCCAACAGCTCAAAAGAAGCTGTTGAATATATATACAGGCAGTTGCGTAACGCTGAGCCACCCGACGAAGAAACAGCTCGTGGAATTATAGAGAAATTATTTTTCTCCGATAAACGCTACGATTTGGGTGATGTAGGACGTTACAGGATCAACAAAAAACTGTCACTTGATATCCCTCTCGAAACAAAGGTTCTTACAAAAGAAGACCTTATTTCGATCATAAAATATCTTATCGGTCTTATCAACTCAAAAACTGAGGTTGATGATATCGATCACTTGAGTAACCGTCGTGTTCGTACAGTTGGAGAACAATTGTACAACCAGTTTGGTGTAGGTTTGGCCCGTATGGCCCGTACTATCAGGGAACGTATGAATGTACGTGACAATGAAGTATTTACACCAATGGATCTGATCAATGCTAAAACTTTGTCGAGTGTAATCAACTCGTTCTTTGGCACCAACCAGTTGTCACAGTTCATGGACCAGACCAACCCGCTGAGTGAAATTGCTCACAAACGCAGGGTATCTGCACTGGGACCAGGAGGTCTTTCGCGTGAAAGAGCCGGTTTTGAAGTACGTGACGTTCACTATACTCACTACGGTCGTCTTTGTACGATTGAAACACCTGAAGGCCCGAACATCGGTCTTATTTCTTCGTTATGCGTTTTCGCTAAAATCAACAAGCTTGGTTTTATTGAAACTCCTTATAAAACAGTTACAAACGGTAAGGTTGACCTTGCCGATACAATGTATCTGAGTGCTGAAGAAGAAGAAAACAAGATTATTGCCCAGGCAACCACTCCAATGGATGATTCGGGTAATTTTGCTTCCGACAAAGTTAAAGTCCGTTACCTGGCCGATTATCCTCTTATTGAAAAAGAGAAAGTTGACCTTATTGATATTGCTCCTAACCAGATCGCTTCGATAGCAGCTTCACTGATTCCTTTCCTGGAACATGATGATGCTAACCGTGCCCTGATGGGATCGAACATGATGCGCCAGGCTGTGCCTCTTTTGAATCCTGAAAGACCAATTGTCGGAACAGGTATCGAAGGTCGTGTTGCCCAGGATTCACGTGTGCTTATCAATGCCGAAGGCGATGGTATAGTTGAATATGTGGATTCAGTTCAGATTGTTATCCGCTATGCCCGTCTGGAAGAGGAAAGACTTGTAAGTTTTGACGAAGATGTTAAAGTTTACAATCTGACTAAATTTGCACGTACCAACCAGAACACCTGTATGAACCTCAGGCCTATCGTCCGCAAAGGCGACAAGGTGAAAAAAGGCCAGGTATTATGCGAAGGTTATGCAACCCAAGCTGGTGAACTTGCTCTTGGCCGTAACCTTATGGTTGCATTCATGCCCTGGAAAGGTTACAACTTTGAAGATGCTATCGTAATTTCTGAACGCGTTGTGAAAGAAGATATTTTCACATCATTGCATATTGAAGAATTTACTTTGGAAGTTCGCGATACAAAACGTGGTGTTGAAGAACTTACCAACGACATTCCAAATGTAAGCCAGGAAGCTACAAAAGATCTCGACGAAAGTGGTTTGATCCGTATTGGCGCTGAAGTTAACGAAGGAGATATTTTAATCGGTAAGATTACTCCTAAGGGAGAAAGCGATCCGACTCCTGAAGAAAAACTACTCCGCGCAATCTTCGGTGACAAAGCCGGCGATGTGAAAGATGCTTCTCTTAAAGCACCTCCTTCGATGAAGGGTGTTGTTATAAGCAAGAAACTTTTCTCACGTGTAGTTAAGGACAAAAAACTCAAAGCTAAAGAAAAGGATTTTGTGAAGGAACTTGATGAGGAATTCTCAAAAAGTACTACAGATCTGAAACAGAAGCTTGTAGATAAACTCACTGTTCTTGTTAGTGGAAAAACTTCGCAGGGAGTTTACAATAACTTCAAGAACGAAATGGTTCCCAAAAAGGTGAAATTCACCCAGAAAATGTTAATGGGAATTGATTTCATCAATGTAAATCCTAACAAATGGACAACTGATAAGGATGTTAATGAGCTCATCAAACAGCTTATCAACAATTTCATCATCAAGTACAAAGAAATTCTGGGTGTTTACAACCGGAAGAAATTTGTTGCAACAGTTGGTGATGAATTACCAAACGGTATTGTTCAGATGGCTAAAGTTTACGTAGCTAAAAAACGTAAGCTTAAAGTAGGGGATAAGATGGCAGGACGCCACGGGAATAAAGGTATTGTTGCACGTATTGTTCGTGAAGAAGACATGCCTTTCCTCGAAGACGGAACACCTGTTGATATTGTATTGAATCCACTGGGTGTACCTTCACGTATGAATCTTGGACAGATTTTCGAAACTGTACTGGGATGGGCCGGGGCTAAAACCGGAACCCATTTTGCTACACCAATTTTCGATGGTGGTTCAATTGATCAGATTAATGAACTCATGGTTAAAGCAGGATTACCTGAAAATGGAAAAGTTTTCCTTTATGACGGCGGAACCGGTGAGCAATTTGATCAGACAGCAACTGTTGGTTACATCTACATGCTGAAACTTCACCACATGGTTGACGACAAGATGCATGCACGTTCTATTGGACCATATTCACTCATTACGCAACAGCCACTAGGAGGTAAAGCTCAATTCGGCGGTCAGCGTTTCGGGGAAATGGAAGTCTGGGCCCTCGAAGCATATGGCGCTGCCAATATCCTTCAGGAAGTTCTGACTGTTAAATCCGATGACGTAGTAGGAAGAGCCAAAGCATACGAAGCCATTGTAAAAGGTGAAAATATGCCGGTTCCAGGTATCCCTGAATCATTCAATGTACTTGTTCACGAGCTCAGAGGTCTTGGCCTTAGCGTAAGCTTCGAATAAATATTCCAAAGCCGCAAAGCATCATGTTTTAAATGACATGATGCTTTGTCCGGCTCAGAATGTTTGTAGTGTAACAACAGTAATTTTAATCGTTAATCCTTTCTTGATATATGGCTTTCAGAAAAGAAAATACAGCCGCTAACAAATTTTCCAGAATCAGGATAAGCCTCGCTTCGCCTGAATCAATTTTGGAAAGATCAAGCGGTGAAGTACTTAAACCCGAAACTATAAACTACAGAACATACAAGCCTGAAAGGGATGGTTTGTTCTGTGAACGCATTTTCGGTCCTGTGAAGGATTGGGAATGTCATTGCGGGAAATACAAGCGGATCAGGTACAAAGGTATTGTTTGCGACCGTTGTGGTGTTGAAGTAACCGAGAAAAAGGTTCGCCGCGAACGCATGGGACATATCCAATTGGTGGTTCCTGTTGCTCATATCTGGTATTTCCGTTCATTGCCAAATAAAATTGGCGCATTACTTGGAGTTCCCTCCAAAAAACTGGATTCAATTATATATTATGAAAGATATGTAATTATCCAGGCTGGTGTTCTTGCTTCCGAAGGACTTAAAACCCTTGACTTTATTACAGAAGAAGAATACTTTGATTATCTCGACAAATTGCCGAAAGATAACCAGTACCTGGACGAAAGCGATCCAAACAAATTTATTGCAAAAATGGGTGCCGAAGCTTTGATCGCTTTGCTCTCACGTCTTGACTTGGACCAGATGTCGTACGATTTGCGTCACAAAGCAAATACCGAAACATCACAGCAAAGGAAAATGGAAGCGCTCAAACGTCTCCAGGTTTATGAATCATTCCGCGATGCACAAACACGTGGAGAAAACAAACCTGAATGGATGATCGTTAAAGTTGTTCCTGTAATTCCACCAGAACTTCGGCCTTTGGTTCCTTTGGATGGCGGTCGTTTTGCAACCAGCGATTTAAATGACTTATACCGTAGGGTTATCATTCGTAACAACCGTTTGAAACGCCTTATCGAAATAAAAGCTCCTGATGTTATCATGCGTAACGAAAAACGTATGCTCCAGGAAGCTGTAGATTCACTTTTTGATAATTCACGTAAGGCAAGTTCAGTAAAAACTGAATCCAACCGTGCGCTGAAATCATTAAGCGACAGTCTTAAAGGTAAACAAGGTCGTTTCCGTCAGAACTTACTTGGTAAACGTGTCGACTATTCAGGTCGTTCGGTTATTGTTGTAGGTCCTGAACTTAAACTTCACGAATGCGGACTTCCAAAAGATATGGCTTCGGAGTTATTCAAGCCATTTATTATCCGCAAGATGCTTGAACGCGGTATTGTTAAAACCGTTAAGTCAGCAAAGAAAATTGTGGATCGTAAAGATCCTGTTGTTTGGGAAATTCTGGAAAATATATTGAAAGGACACCCTGTAATGCTCAACCGTGCTCCAACACTGCACAGGTTAGGTATCCAGGCTTTCCAGCCAAAACTGATTGAAGGAAAGGCAATTCAGCTTCACCCACTTGCTTGTACGGCTTTCAATGCCGACTTTGACGGTGACCAGATGGCTGTGCATCTTCCATTAGGAAATGCTGCTATTCTGGAAGCCCAGATTCTTATGCTTGCTTCGCACAACATTCTTAATCCTGCTAACGGTGCACCAATCACTGTACCATCACAGGACATGGTTTTGGGCCTTTATTATATTACCAAAGGCCGTAAAACGGAACCAGGTCATATAATGAAAGGTGAAGGAAAGAGCTTTTATTCGCCTGAAGAAGTTATTATTGCTTACAATGAGAAGCAAGCTGACTTACATTCCTGGATCAAGGTTAGAATACCAACTGAAGAAAATGGTGTTATAGTTGAAAAACTTATAGAAACCACGGTTGGCCGGGTTCTTTTCAACCAGGTTGTTCCACAGGAATATGGTTTCATCAACCAGCTTTTAACCAAGAAATCACTCCGTGATATTATAGGTGACCTGCTGAAGAAAACCGGTACTGCAAAAGCTGCCCGTTTCCTTGATGATATCAAGAACTTAGGTTTTACGATGGCTTTCAAAGGCGGTCTTTCATTTAATCTTGGCGACGTAGTTGTTCCGAAACTCAAAGAAGAGCTGATTCATAAAGCAAATCTGGAAGTTGAAGAAGTAATGAGTAACTATAACATGGGTTTCATTACCAACAACGAACGATACAACCAGATTATTGACATCTGGACCCATACCAACGCTAACCTTACTAAAAAGGTAATGAGTGATCTTTCGACCGATAACCAGGGATTTAATCCGGCATATATGATGCTTGATTCAGGAGCCCGTGGATCGAAGGAACAGATCAGGCAGCTTTCGGGTATGCGCGGACTGATGGCCAAACCTCAGAAATCTGGTGCAACCGGAGGTGAAATTATCGAGAATCCTATTCTCTCCAACCTGAAAGAAGGACTTTCTGTACTTGAGTACTTCATTTCAACTCACGGAGCTCGTAAAGGTCTTGCCGATACTGCTTTGAAAACTGCAGATGCCGGTTACCTTACACGTCGTTTGGTTGACGTAGGCCAGGATGTTATCATTTCCGAACCTGACTGTGGAACCTTGCGTGGACGTGTTACTTCTGCTTTGAAGAAAAACGAAGAACTTGTTGAGTCACTTTACGATCGTATTCTGGGTCGTGTAACTCTACATGATATTTACCATCCTCACACAGGCGAACTTATTGCTTCTGCCGGTCATGAACTTACCGAGGAAATCTGTACGATTATTGACGAGTCACCTATTGAATCTGTTGAAATCCGTTCAGTACTTACCTGCGAATCCAAACAAGGCGTTTGTGCACGTTGTTATGGTCGTAACCTGGCAACAGGACGTATGGTTCAAAAGGGTGAAGCTGTTGGTGTTATCGCGGCTCAATCCATTGGAGAGCCTGGTACACAGCTTACATTGCGTACCTTCCACGTGGGCGGTGTTGCAGGCGCGAATATTGCATCTGCATCACGGATCATTGCCAAATACAGCGGTGTCATTGAAATTGATGAACTTCGTTCCGTTTCATATAAAAACAACGAAGGCCGTACATACGAAATCGTACTTGGTCGTTCAGCTGAAATGAGGATTGTTGATCCGTTAACCGGGATTATCCTGGCTTCAGGACATATACCTTACGCTTCGAATCTTTATTTTGAGAATGGCTCAACGGTTAAGAAGGGTGACCTGATAACAGAATGGGATCCATACAATGCTGTAATTCTTTCGGAAGTTGACGGTAAATTGTTGTTCGATAATATTACTGAAGGTGTAACTTTTAAAGTGGAAGCTGATGAGCAAACCGGCTACCAGGAAAAAGTTATCATCGAATCGCGTGTTAAAGGCAAAAATCCTTCAATTAAACTGGTTTCCACTGATGGCGAGGAGTTGAAAAACTATGACCTTCCGGTTGGATCCCACTTACAGATCGAAGAAGGCAAAGTAATTAAGGCAGGTGATGTGCTTGTTAAAATTCCTCGTGCTGTTGGTAAAACTGGTGATATCACCGGTGGTTTGCCGAGGGTAACAGAGTTATTCGAAGCACGTAACCCATCCGATCCTGCTGTTGTTTCCGAAATTGACGGTGTTGTAACCTTCGGTAAGAAACTCAAACGTGGTAACCGTGAAATCATCATCACATCCAAAACCGGTGAAGAACGCAGCTACCTGATCTCAACATCAAAACAAATACTTGCACAGGAAAATGACTATGTACGTGCCGGGACTCCTTTGTCCGACGGAGCTATAACTCCAGCCGACATTCTGGCTATTAAAGGCCCGATGAAAGTTCAGGAATATATCGTTAATGAAATTCAGGAAGTTTATCGTTTGCAAGGTGTTAAGATTAACGATAAGCACTATGAAGTTATCGTTCGTCAGATGATGCGTAAAGTTGAAGTTGTTGATCCGGGTGATACCAAATTCCTTGAAGGAGAACTGGTGAACAAGATTGACTTCAATGAAGAGAATGACTGGATTTTCGGTAAAAAAGTTGTTGAAGATTGTGGAGATAGTACTAACCTTAAATCAGGACAGATTATCAGCGCCCGCAAACTTCGCGATGAAAATTCGTTGCTCAAACGCAGGGACAAAAAGCAGGTTGAATCACGTGATGCCAACTCAGCAACTGCCAAACAGGTGCTGCAGGGAATTACCAGGGCTTCCTTACAGGTTCGTAGCTGGATTTCAGCTGCATCCTTCCAGGAAACTACAAAGGTTCTTACACAGGCTTCTATTCAGTCAAAGAGTGATGAACTGTTAGGCTTGAAAGAGAATGTTATTGTTGGGCATCTGATTCCGGCAGGAACCGGTTTACGTGAGTACGAACACCTTATTGTTGGTTCGCGCGAAGAGTATGACCGTATGCTGGCTTCAAAAGCCGAGTAATTTCAAACTCAATTATACTATGGGGAAACTGAATCAACTTAATTGATCAGTTTCCCCTTCTTTTTTGAAAAAGAATCTGAACTAATCTAAAAGCTATAATTATGGATATGAATGATCCTAAAAATCAAAATCCGAACCAGATCAATATCGAACTATCCGATGAGGTGAGCGAAGGTATTTATTCAAACCTGGCAGTAATCACACACTCTAATTCAGAGTTTGTGGTTGATTTTATTAAGCTGATGCCGGGTGTTCCTAAGGCTAAAGTTAAATCGCGTATTATCCTCACCCCGCAACATGCCAAGCGGTTATATCGTGCATTAAAAGACAATATAAGCAAATTTGAGTCGGTGCATGGCGTTATTAAAGAAACAGAAGGTGGGGATTATCCGTTTCAATTAAGCGGACCGGCAGGACAGGCTTAACATTTGGACTTATAAGAAAAAAAAGAGACTCTTTAGAAAGAAGTCTCTTTTTCTGTTTTGGGTAATGTGTTTTTAGGGATCACTTTCAAAAGTTGGGGAGTAGGTTTCGAAAAATGTTAATTCTGAGAGTATAAAGTCTCGTAGAGACGAAAGTATGGTAGCAAAAAAATACAAATTAAGGTTAAGCCTCGTAGAGGCGACATTATTATACACTA
>JAURYB010000071.1 GCA_030654075.1 Bacteroidales bacterium
CAGTGAGTGAGCTGCCTTGGTAAGGATCTTTTCTTCAAGTACCTCGTTATGCTGCGAAATTACGCTGCCTTCTTTATCGTAAGGCAAAGCCTGCAATTCATCATCCGAGATATTTGTATTGGTCGAATCAAACTTATCCAATCCGATAGGCACGTCGGTATCATCGCGGAAGTTGGAAGGAATAGGATACGTTGTGTTATTAATAAGCACATCCGGATCAGCGCCTATATCAACCAAATGCACCGTGTTATTTTTAACTAACTCGTTACGCGAAGCGATGCGTTCCAAAAAGGATCCCGCAATAGTAAGCCTGAATTTCTTTAACAGTTCGCCTGTCCAGATCTCGCTGAGCAAACTCATGGCGGATGCTCCCGTAGGAATCAGTCCTGGAATAAAGCTCAAACTAAAGAGCAAGGCAGTACAAACAAAGGGGTTGAAACCGGTAACTGACGCTATCGCGTTTCCAACCAGTACATTGAATAACAGTGCGAGAAAAAGGGTAATAATGAATTTTGCTTTCATGGGTATGTTTGGGGGTTTATTTTGCGTTTACAAAAATTGAATACCTGGCTGCGGCTAGTCCTCGAGCTTTGGAGTGAATTTATGGCCGTAGTGTGCAGCGTACAACTCGGCATACTTTTCAGGATCCTCAG
The DNA here is from genome assembly GCA_030654075.1 of Bacteroidales bacterium. Taxonomy (GTDB): domain Bacteria; phylum Bacteroidota; class Bacteroidia; order Bacteroidales; family UBA4417; genus UBA4417. Next base: position 654 of record JAURYB010000071.1, read on the forward strand.
CTTTCAGTTTTTCAACTGCCGATATACCTTCTTTCATCAGGCTGGCCAGCGTAATGGTTTTATCGTCCTCTTTCCCGGTGCCGGTAATATGGTCGGTAGGCTTTCCAACCGAGCGCATGAGTTCGATAGTCTTTTTCAGGCTTTCAACTCCTACTTTCTTGCCGAGCTCAATCAGTTCAGCTTTCTTGTCGGCGGTATACCGTTTGTCGTCGATACCAAGCTGAACAGCGCTTTCAATAGCTGACAGTTCGATGGTTGCCACCTGCGAGGTGAGAGCCAGTACGGTTTCCTGATTTTTTTTAACAGCTTCCAGAATTTCACCTTCTGTAGCATTCTCGGACATGCCGAGCAGAATTGCAATGTTTTTCATGTTTAAATCAATTTGGGTTTCTTCGGGTTTTTCTTTTGACTTAATCAATGGGATAATCACTTTCTCGGTTTCTGAATTTAAAGTGATCAGGTTTTGCTCCTTATCGTAAAGAGCAATGGCATTCGGATTACTGCCGAAATCAACGATTGATATCTCTACCAGTTCGCATTCAACTACGGTTTCCCGCGTTTGTCCAGGTAACAAATATTGATCATCGCTCGACCAGGTAATTGGATTAATCCCGATACTGGCCATGCGTATAAAGCCGCCTTCAACTTTACTTTCAATTACCTTGGCAAATTCGTCGTTCTGATCAAAAATAGGTTCAGCAAGCAACTGGCCTCCTTCAACTGTCAGATTGGCCCAGATGCAAATTGGCAGGATGCTTTCTTTTTCAACCTCCCACCGGTTCGATCGTTTATGCATAAAGAGTCCGATGGGATTCTTTTCAAATTGAGCCTGGCGGATACCGGAGGTCAATACCCGGAAACCGTAGTCATTTAATACTGATTCATCGGATACAACAAATTTCTTAGCCATTGAGTGTCTTTGTTCAAGGCTGCAAATGTGAATTGAAAAAAACACCTTTACAAATTATATTCTAATGGTTTACAATATGTTATAGATAATCTATTAAAGTGATTATATAATCAAACTGTTTCTTTATAAAGGGGTCGAAACTCAGCATATTTGCAGCAAATACAGAAAAAGGCATGGCCAGAACCATTGACACCGACAAGAAAGAACTCGCTCTGATGCTCTTTATGTCTGGGATCCCACAAAAAGAAATCTGCGAGCGGGTGCATACCTCGGCTCCAACACTTCAGAAATGGAAGGACAAAGGAAACTGGGAGATTCGCCGGGCCGCTTCAACCATTACCCGCGAAGAGCTGGTTAACAAAACCCTGATGGCCGTCAGCAAGCTGCTGGATGCAAGCATTGAGAATCCGGACGAAACACTTCCGGACAAGCTTTCAAAGTTTGCCAGTACAATCACCAGCCTGGATAAGAAAAACAGCGTTGTAAACGATATCGAAACCTTTATGGCTTTCAATCGCTATTTGCAGGCCATGCTCCAGCACGACAAAACGCTTACGATAGACTTTGTGAAGCGGGTTAACCAGTACCAGGACGCTTATGTAATTGAACGATCCTCCAAGAAATGAGTAATCTCTTAAAGGATAAACAAAAGGAATGGCAGGAACACTGCCGGAAGATCCAGGAGGCAAACCCGGTGGATCCACGCGAGGCATTTGCTATGAAACAGGCCAGGATCTCGAAAGCAAAAAGCGATTACCAGTACTTTGTAGAAACGTACTTTAAGCATTACGCTTCAGCACCCTGTGCTCACTTCCAGCTGAGGGCTGCCCGAAGGATTAAAGCAGATCCCAATATCTTCGCCATACTCGAGTGGCATCGTGAAGCTGCAAAAAGTGTTCATGCAGATGTTCTTATTCCGCTCTGGTTGAAGATCAATGACGAGCTCACTGGCATGATCCTGGTAGGCAAAAACTTTGACGACGCTTCAGGACTTTTATCTGATGTTCAGGCGGAGCTTCAGTACAACCCGCTTTTTATTAACGATTTCGGAATCCAGGTTACGCTGGGCAGCTGGGAGGAAGGTGACTTTGTTACTTCGGATGGAATCCAGTTTATAGCCGTTGGCCGTGGTCAGTCGCCCCGTGGTATTCGTAACCGCGAAAAACGGCCTAATTACTGCTCGTGCGATGATATCGATGATGACGAATTAGTTCAGAATCCGGATCGGGTTGGTAAAGTAGTCGACTGGATATTAGGATCATTATACGGGGCATTGGCTATTAAGCAGAGCAGGTTCGTAATGGTTGGAAACCGTATTCACAAAAAATCTGTCCTGGCACATATTGTCGGAGATACTGACGAGAACCAGCCGAAACGCAAAGGGATCTTCCATTCCAAAATCAAAGCGGTTATAAACGGTAAACCCTCCTGGCCCGAACGCTATACCATGGAGGAGCTGCAGCGCAAGTTCGACCGCATGGGTTATTACCTGACCCAGCGGGAGTACTTTCATAACCCTGTTGTTAAAGGCAAGATCTTTAAATCGGAATGGATCACCTGGGGAAAGGTACCCGCCCTGAAGGATATGGATATGATTGTCGGATACCTGGACCCAAGTTACAAGCCCAAAACAACAAACGACTACAAGGCTTTTCGGGTTTGGGGTGCAAAAGGACACCGGCGATATCTACTCAAAAGCTTTGTGCGTCAGACTTCCATTACCGAGGTTGTGAAATTCATGTACGACTATTACGAACTCACCCGCGATAAGTGCGTGGTAAACTTTTACATGGAAGAAGTATTTCTCCAGGGCATGTTTTTCGACGACTTTGAAGCCGAGGCCATCGAGCGTAAATATTACCTGCCGGTTGCAGGCGACAACCGCCAGAAACCAGACAAATTCTCACGCATTCAATCCTTGTCACCATTATACGAACGTGGCGTTGCCATTTACGACGAGCGCGAACGGGCTAACCCCGACTGCCAGACCGGTCTTGAACAGTTACTTGGTTTCGAGAAGGGATCCAATGTTCACGACGATGCTCCCGACGCGGATGAAGGAGCCCTGTTCATCCTGAACAAAGTAGGCAGGGTAAACAGTGCCGAACCGGTAATGGGAAAGCGTCGCAGTTCCGGCTGGTAATTCACTCATAACTCATAACTCCGGCATTCATGCCGGGGACTAACACAAAAAAAGATGTTCCTAACCGAAAACGACTACGACACGCTGATCCTGGATGATGATCGCCTCCTTATCAGCCAGGCAACTGATACTATCAGGCAGCAAACCGAAACAATGGCAATTGATCAAATGTCAGGTTATTTGAGGCCAAAATACGACACGGCTGCCACATTTGCCAAAACATCAACTGCACGTAGCCAGGTATTGGTTATGTACTGCATGGATATTACGCTATATCACCTTCATGCAAGTATCCCCGGACGCTTTGTGCCCGAAATACGTCGTATCCGATATGAAGATGCTTTAGCTTGGTTAAAGGACGTTGCAAAAGGTCTGATAGATCCTGACCTGGTTTTAAAAACAGATCCAACCACCGGCGAATCAGTAACCGGTCCTTCAATATTATTCGGCGGAAACGCAAAACAAGATAATTCCTGGTAAACAATGGAACTGAAAATGACTGAGGTTAATCCTCGAATTGAACTGGCTCAGATGAGCCGCGACGTGCAGGTAACAGAACGCGCCAAAAGCCTGATTGTTGACCTGGTGAAAATGAATGCGCTGCTTACCAAAAAAGATATTGCAAAATGGCGGCAGGCCTGGCAGATGGCGCTTAGTGTCGAGAATCCGAAACGCAACTATTTGCTCGACATTTACGACGACAACGTTGCCGATCTTCACCTGATCGGTGCCATACGTAACCGCAAACTCAAAGTTATAGGCAAGCCTTTTAAACTCGTCGACAAAAAAACCGGCAAGGAAGATCCGGAGATAACTGCTATTTTCAAAAAGCGTTGGTTCAAAAAGTTTATGTCGCTGGCGCTCGACTCCATTTTCTGGGGTCACTCGCTCATCCAGCTGGGCGATATTATTACCGACGAGGATGGTATGGCTTTCAGCGAGGTGAAGCTTGTGCCCCGCAGGCACATATCTCCTGAGTTTGGCATGTTGCTCAAAAATGCTTCCGACGAGGCTAAAAAAGGAATTGATTACCGGAAGACCTTTGCCGATTGGTCAATCGAAGTATGCGAGGACACTGACGATCTTGGTTTGCTTAACCCGCTCAGCCATGAGTGCATATCAAAACGCAATATGCTGGCCTTCTGGGATCAGTTCGGTGAGCTGTTCGGCATGCCTGTGCGCATAGGTAAAACCATGAGCCGCGATCAGAAGGACATCAATAAAATGTCCGACATGCTCGACAAAATGGGATCCAACGCCTGGGGTGTTTTCCCTGAAGGTACTTCCATCGAAATAGTTGAAACCACAAAAGGCGACGCTTTCCAGGTATATGATAAGCGTATAGATCGCGCTAACTCCGAAATGAGCAAAGCTATACTGGGTGTTACCATGACCATGGACAATGGCAGTTCAAAAAGTCAGGCCCAGGTTCATGAAAATGTAACTGATGATATCGCCACAGCTGATGCCGATTTCCTTGCCGACCTGGTGAACGATAAACTTAAACCGGTGATGAACCGGCACGGTTTTAAACTCGAAAAATATCGCTTTGAGTGGGACGAAAGTTATGAATACAGCCCGACTGAAATGCTGGAGGTTGAAAAGATGTTGCTGGAGTATTATGATATCGAACCTCAATATTTCATCGAAAAGCACAATATACCTGTTACTGCCAAGGCCGCTCAAACTTTACCGGGTAACCAGCAGCAGCCTAAAAAAAAAAGCCTGAAGCAGTAAAACTGCTGGCACAGCTTGAGCTGCTTTATACCGCTTGTCCCGATTGTGGCGGTTCGGTTATAACTCTTGCCGTTGACAATACCGATCTCGACGCGGAAGCCGGTCGTATTGCCTGGTCAATATTCAACAATGTCGATTTCCCCGGCGATATTATTCCCGAAGTAGCCGGTCGCGTGGCCGCAAAGCTGCGTGAGGCTCTTATTGAGGGGTATGGTAAGGATTTTCCGGATATTGACTTCAAAACACCCGATGCTCTTCAGCTTAGCCATCTGCAAAATAATGTTTATCATTTTTCAGTAGCCAAAAACTACCAGGAGCTTAGGCAGGTTACTGATCTGCTGAAGGACGGCGACAGGGTTCGCAGTTTTGGCGAATTTAAAACCGAGGTTATCAAACTCCACAATACGTTTAACAACACCTGGCTACAGGCTGAGTATAACCTTGCCGTTAACGGTAGCTCCATGGCCAGCCGCTGGACACAGTTCCAGGGCAACAAGGAAGCCATGCCATATCTTATTTACCAAACCGTGGGCGATGCCCGTGTACGCGACTCCCACAAAGCACTGGATCGCGTACAGCGTAAAATTGACGACGACTTTTGGAAAACCCACTACCCGCCCAACGGCTGGAACTGCCGCTGCACCGTAAATCAAACCGGGCAGGGTTCCGAAACTCCAACCTCAAAAATAAAGTATCCCAGCATACAGCCCATGTTCCGCTCTAACCTGGCTGAAGCCGGGCTTCTATTCCCTAAAGGACATCCATATTATGTGGGAATTCCACATGGAGTTTTACGCAAAGCATTAGCCTATTTACCTGAGGACGCTGCTTACATTACACATCACCTGGCATCAGGGGTAGCGGATGTGCATGTTTTGCATAACGCGGTTAATGCGGAAGGGTTGCTTCAGTTAGCCAATCACCTCGAAATAACCGAAGATTTATATAAATTAGGCTATAAGAGGGCTAAGCAGTTGCCTGAAATATATGATGGCGATATAGCAATAAAATCTAAGTTTTACCCCAAAGATTATACGCCGGTTAATATTCGCAGCAATCCGGATACCTGGATAAAAAGCCCTGCTAATATGGATATGGTATGCGATTATAAATATATGATCAATACTGGTCGAACGCTGGGTGAACATATAAGCAAAGGTGCCGGTCAAGCTGAATTTGTTGTTGTTAAACTCAGCAATAAAAGCCATACAGTTAGATTTAAAGCAGCATCAAAACTAATAGATGAGAAAATTGCAGGTTATCAAAGGCTAAAGGGTGTTATAATCCTTAACCACGACGGCACTTTGCTGATCGAAAAATACCGCTAAAATTAAACTGCGGGAAATAAGCCTGAACCTATTTCCCGCAGAGTTTCAGATCTCCCCGCAGGTCGATCAAGCTGCAAATATACAACCCTTTTTCTCATTTTTAACAATTACCCTCAAAAAAAATGTCACAGGCCGAATTCACTTACAAGGGCAAGCCCTACAGTTTTAAGCAGGTTGCTCTTAATTTCCACAAAGTCCGCAAGCAAATTCCGGGAGTGCTGGGAACCATAGCCGTTAACTACTTTAAAGATTCGTTCCGCAGGCAGGGCTGGAGAGACCGAAGTTTAAAATATTGGCCAAGGCGAAGTAAAAATTTTAGAAAAGATAATGGAAGGGCTATCCTGGTTAAATCCGGCAGGCTCCGCAATTCGATCCGGATTGAGCAGGCTGTTTTTGCCCGTACCGTGGTTGGAACCTCAGTTCCGTATGCCGATGCCCACAACTCCGGGGTTTCACGCACCGTGGCCGTGCGATCGCACCAGAGGCATACCTACAGCAAGGTAAAGGAAACCTATACCACCCGCAAGGGAACCACCCGCTCACGCACCATGCGCAAGGTCGATGGATCGTACCAGGTGAAAGCCCACAGCCGCAAAATGAACCTGCCTCAGCGCCAGTTTATGGGCGACAGCAAAGTAATGTTTATGAAATTCGACAAAGCCGTTATCCAGGCAGTCGACAAAATCTTCGAATTATAGTATGTATTTACCCTTCCCGTTGCTTTAAAGCAACGGAAATAAAACCCCAAAAACCCATGTTAAAATCCTTTTTCAACGCCATCCAAACCCGCCTCGGGCAAATAGTAACCATACCCGCTCCAATCCCTAATCCCGATCCGGAAGGAGAACCCATTCAGCCACCATCCATCCCGGTAATAAAACAGATAGGCTGGTGGAACGAGCAATGGCAATTTGAGCAGCAAAACCCGGCTTTAAAGTTTCCATGCGTATTTATCGAACTGGTAAGCTTTCCCTGGGAGCAGCTGGGCAACAAAGTACAGCAGGCCAATGCCGTTATAAAATTTCATATCGGCAGCCGTACGCTGGATGACGACTCGGTTGATCACCTGGACCTGATTGAAATTATTAATTACTGGATAACCGGATTCCAGGGTACCAATTTTGGCAGCTTTACCCGCACCGCTTTCGAAGCGGATCACAACCACGACAGCCTTGTAGCCCATTCGCTTACCTACAAGGTACGTGTGCAGGATAATACGGCCATTCGGCCCCGTGTTCGGGTTGAGGGCGACCTTTTGGTTATTGATCCGGGCATTGTTGCCAATGCATAAAAAAAAGGGGCTTAAACGGCCCCTTTCGCTTTACCTAGTCGGAGTGCGACTTAAAGTCGCGCCCCGACTAAAACCCCGGCTACCGCTTAACCGTCATTTTAACCGGCTTCTTTTCATACTCCTCCTGCCAATCCCTCTGCTTTTCGTACATCAGCGTCATAACGTCGTGCAGTATCTCGCACTGCTGTTGCTGTAGCTCTATCATTTCAATTACTTTCCGGGTATCAATCGGTATAAGGTGTTCATCCTTGCATTGCTTACACATTACCGGCCTCCTTTCGGTTAACGCATCCACGACAGCGGATTACTTTTACCATCACAGCTTCATCGTACTCCATAATACCGATAATAGCGTCGCGCCTGTCCTGGCCGGGTGTACATTTGCATTCAGTACGGGTGCGATAAACCTCAAAACCTACCGTCTCCAGTAATTCCTTGCTAAAAGTGAGCTGGCTTTTCATATTTACAAAGAGTGTATTCATATCCGTCCTCCTCCCTGCATAAGCATATCATTCACATCCTGTACTCTTTGGGGATTACCTTTGAACTTGTTAACCTCGGTAATAATGTTGAATATTTCCTCCATTGTGAAGTGATGCGTGTACTCAACTCCGTTATGGGAAGCTCCAAAAAGGTTTACGCCCCATATATCCATTGCTATCTGATTGCATTCCTTAAAAACGGGTTTGGTAGTAGTGCGGGTTAGAAAATTCTTGTATGCCTGTAGGTTTCCGAACTGTACTTCCTGCTTATTAATTGTTACGGCTATAAAGTTCTCTTCCCCAAGTTTTTCACGTAACGTTTTAGATGTACCGCTCGAATATTTAAGATAGCTAAGCAGTAGCGAAAACCTTACATAAACTATACCACCTGTGTAGTAGCAATCAGTCATTATACTTCCCATTTTGCAGGGATACACCATGTTTCCGACCTTACCGGCATGTTGTGGCAGGTAGTTCTTCATTTCGCGCTCATGCAGTTCTTTCTCCATCAGGTTGAAGCGACCAATGTATGCTTCCTTAAACTTCATGGCCTTTTCGCCGGTATAGCCAAAAGCAAGCATAGTAAACCCATCTTTGGTTATGTGGTATTCTTTGTTTACCTTCCCAGATTTATCCTTATAAGAGCTCAATCCAAAGTTGGACTCAGTGAATTCCTCTGAACATCCCAAATTTTGAAGATCACGTAAAACATGGGCATGTTGTTTGCCGAAAGTTCGGGCAATAAGCCTGGAGGTTGTAATTGGTTTATCGTTTTCGATAAACACTAGCTCATTTTTTGTCGGAGCTGGACTTTCATTCTTTCTTAATGTCATTTCAAAAGAACTTAAAGGGTTTATAAATAACGGCAAAGCCGCCTTAGGTGTGACATTCGATTACACCGCAGGGCAGTGAATTGAATCCATCCCTTTCGGGGCAGGACACCATAGCAGCTTTGCTATTAGTTTTTGATAAGAAGTTTCAGGATTTCCCTGAAGGGTAATCGAATGTCGAGGGCAAAGATAATATGAAAATTGATATTTTGACATTTTGAGTTAAAAATTTATATTAACGCCTGCTCTTGTGGCTCCGGATGGTAGACTAATCATAAAACTTGCTCCTCTTTTTGACATACTATTCAATGGGGCATTATTAAATATAGTTGTAGTTTCAGTACCTACAACATTTTTGTTGTTATCGTAAAAATCAACCCTAAGTTTTAGGTTACTTAATACATATTGCGATTTATTGTTAATAACAACATCGAAATTTGCAACTCCATAATCAGAATTCCAATTACTTTTTTCAATAATTATTTTATATTTTTCGACATCCCACTTTTTTACATTATCAAGATCCCATAATAAGTCCTTTTCGGGAATATCATCAAGGGCAAAGAAACCTTGTGTATTTTCTATTGAGTAATCTTTGGGATTAATTTTAAAATACACTTTATCATGTGACTCAACTCCAAATCCGTTTTTTCTGGTCACAAAGGCAGTTACAATAAGTCCCTGATCACCCTCATTCGCCTCCAATGTCCAATCTGAGCACAAATAGTATTTATAATTTAATAGCAATGGGCTGAATTTGAATGATAGATGGTCAACGCCCTTCGGTAATTCCATGTAATGTTTAAGTGTTTCATCAACTGACTGTATTGCTTTTTCTTTTGCAGATTGGCAACTGATTATTACAATCATCATAATGCATAAATAGAATATCTTTTTCATGTTTTTAGATTTTAGTTAAACAAATGTATCAATCTTTCTCGGATTAAAGGTAACGGGAGGCGGGTGTTGCCCCGCCTGCCCGTTTTGCTTACATTTACAGTTGCTAAACCTTTAAAAATGTAAGTGATGGAAAAAAATGACTTTAAGAACTGGCTATTAGTAAAAACGGGTAAAACTATACCCGAAAATCCGCTGTTCGATGCTTGCCTGAGCGATGCTATCGAACTATTAAAACACTCAAAATTTAACGGGATTCCTTTTGAGCAACATTATCCTCTGGATGAACAGATGAAAGCAGTGTCCGACAGTTTTCAAGGGAGCGTAAAAGCACTTCTGTTACCTCTTTCTGAATCTTCAAATATTGTTTTTCGAGATGTTCGGCTGAGTGATTACCAGCACAACAGGGACATGTTGTTATTTCAACTTTCCCAACTAGATGTTGTAGATTAATTGTGATTTCTGTTTTCATGGTTTTAGGGTGTTAGGGTTAGATTAATCTTTTTCAAATTCTATCTTAGTCTGCACTTCATTTCGCCGGTTATTCCTGGCTTGTTTAAATAGCTTTTGCACAAACGCCTCAATAACCAGGATATCGATATCGGAGTGATCAAGCGCAACCGTTTTATCAAAGTCGTAGTAGCCTTTCACAATCTGCACTATATAATCCTTGCTTACCGAAAACATATATTGCATAAAGTCCAGGGCCGTGTCGATATCAACACGGTGCCTGGCCAGTTCGCCCCAGTAAAAGAGGATACGCTTGTACTTTATTTGCTTTGATACGTCGTTGAGCATTAAGTAAGTTTTTGATCGATAATACCAGTTATTGAAGTAATAATATAGGAATTGGAATTAAGTTCCAATAAAGCGCTTCCCAATACAGAGGCTTCAGGAAGAGTAAGGTTGAGCCGGTTCTTTGCCCAATCAAGGCTGTGAAGCTTGTTATGAAGCTTGACATAAACCTGTTTAAGTAATGGTGACAATATTGCCTTCATGTACTTATCTTCAATATGCTCTGAATTAGCGCTTTCAGTTAGCACGGTAGCAGCTAATTGCTGCCACTCTGATTTTGTAAGGTGTAGAGTTATTTTATTCATATCGGCATTAAAAATTGTGTTAGATACCTGTACTTAATCGTTAATTCTTCAAAATAAGCCTTGTTTCTGCCCGTCAGTGCGTCTTTTTCGGCTTCGAGGATAAACACTACCCTGCGGCGGCTGCTAACCTTGCAAAAGGCCTTTACTTTGCGGTTCAGGTAGTATTTGCGGCGGATAGAGGAGGAGAGTTTTTTCGTCATAAATCAGCTAATTTGCAACCGTTAACTTTCTGCCATGCTTCCATTTCCATAGCATGCCTCATTGCAACATCAATACAGGGGTCATTACTTCCCTGGTTAATTTGCTCTAAGGCCCACCGCCTAACAATAGTTGGTGCGGTCTTGTCCTTTGCCCTTAATAGGAAAACAGGTTCATCTTCTCCTATCATACCTGCCGGGTCTTGAATTCTATTGTAATCTTCTCTTGCGTGTTTCATTTTAGTATTATTTGATTGATTTTTGTATTGAGTTTGCTTTAGCCGTAAGCATTTTAATAATGGTTACTCTCGGTGTTGGCTTACTGTTCTCAAAATCAATAGCCTCATTAATATCTTCAAGGAATCCGATCCCTTTATCACCGGTATAATACTGGTAATTACTTAAATAACATCTTAAGTCATCCACCGAGCAGCACTGGCTTAAGACGTAATTTTTACAAGGATACGAAACTTCGCGCCTCTCATCCTTTGTCATGTTGTCCATTCTGTTTGTCATTTGATTAGTATTTAATTGATTGATTAATTAATTTTTAAAACCGATAACATCCGCTAAGAGCAATTGGTAAAAACTGCTCTTAGCTCGCAGTTATAGGCAAGCGAAAGAAAAACCTACCATTGCCACTCACCGTTTATGCGTACAACTCGACTTCTATCAATCCAAATTGATTCCTTTGTGTCTTCGTCTTTGAACTCTTCTTTCCAGTTGGTTCGTCCGACAATAAAGGTTTCTGATTTTTTGGGTCGTTTTGATACTTCGTGAGTTTCTTCAATCTCAGTGTACCATTGTTTTTCGTCACAGAATTGAATATCTTCTAAAATCAATTCTTTTTTTTCGTCTTCTATCTGTTTGATTAGCTCGATTTTTGCTGAAATATCAGCTCTAATTTCTTGTCTTGTTCTCATTTTTTAATTTTGTTTTTTTATATTTATGAATTTGAAAATTTGAAAGAAAGAGAATCGCCAGCCTATAACACTCTGTATATGCAATTATCCACGCACATTTCAACGCTAAAACTGCACATACAGTAGTCGTTATCGGTTAATTATTGTGGTAGCGTATTTTCCCATCTCCGTTGCAACAGGTATCGCTCCAGGTACAGCTGAGCCACACCTGTGCGGTTTAAATAAGCTTTGTACCTGGGAATAAAAGCAAACGCCAGTATAGTTTCCTCAAAGTTGAGAGCTGCCAGCAGCTTTTTTTGTTTCTTCAGATCGCCCACTTTATAGGCATACAGCGTAGCAAAGTTTTCGTACGAAAAATCAAACTCTGATATATCCTTCACCAGGCAGTTGGCTGCTATCATACCGGAGAACTCAGCCGGGATTTTACCCTTTTCATAAGTTATCTGAAGCGGAGCTTCCAGCTTGGAGTTAAGCTTAAAAGCCGGTGTTGCATCTGCATTAAAACCGATTTGCACAAGAGCTCCCTCAAGCGTGTAAGCGAAGGTTACTACCGAGTTCGGAACCCGTGGAGCAATTACTGTGAAAACAATTTGATTTACTGCCATAGTGCAAACGTGATTAAGATGAGAAGGATTATGCATAGCACCTTCAATAAAGCGAATATGCATCCGGATGCCTGATCGTTCATATATGTATCATTTTAAGTTTCAAAGCGTTTGCAACCATATACTCTACACGAGCGCCTTCGGAGTCGTACCAATCCGGTTGCACGGCAACAGCATCCACACTCAGCAGCTCGCGCAGGCAGATGCGCATAGCTTCCTGCCAGGTTGTGGCTTCGGGAACCAGTACTGTCGGGTTTACAACTTCATACCCGGCATACTCCAGCATATCCTGGCTATCTTTAAATTTCGCCACGCATCGTTCCCTGTCGAGGCCGGTAACCTTGCCTATAATCTGAACTCTAGCTTTGCTTATTTTGGTTTCTGATTTTAGTGGATATGGTTATTACTTTCAGTTTTAGCTCACGGTTGCTTTCAATCAGGTCCTCTATTACATTGCGGCTGTGTACAACAGTCGCATGATCTTTCATAAATAAAAACCTGATGCTCTCGAACGATCGATCAGGATTCACCGAGAGAAGATAATGGATGATGTGCCGGGTCATGATTATTTTATTGGCACGGGTTTTATTCTTAACCTGGTCGAGGGTGAAACCCGCTTCGGAAAGTGTTTCCGATACTATCTGATCCTGTGTTGCCATAACAAGGCCTTCGCGAAGGCTTTCGTCAGGCAGCCGGGTTAACCGCCTATTTTTATGCATAGTTTTTGTTTGTTTGTGTCGGAGTGCGACTACTACCAGTCGCGCCCCGACTATTTATTGTTTCCGTGACCGGGACTGGATTCGATCCAGTGACCTCTCGCTCCGTTTTGCGATGCTCTAACCAACTGAGCTACCCGGTCTATTTAGTCGGAGTGCGACTCCAAGTCGCGCCCCGACTAAATACGGCTATGCTTCAGTCATTCCCAGCGGCATCTGTTCCCAGGATTCGTCCTCATTCCTGGAGTCGCAGCGCATGAACAATTTAGAAGTAACCGGCTGGTAACTTTCCTGAATTACTTCCACTCCTTTAATAAAACCCTGTATTCCGCTTTCCTCAGCCATTTGCTTTAGCTGTAGTACTCGGCTTGCTTTAAGACTCCCTTTCGAATCTTTACTTAGGAGTTTCATTACGCCCCGGACAAGGCTTTCGCTTTCCTTATCCTTTGCAAGGCTTTGAATTGCCTTTGTAACCATTGTAATGCCCTCGTTAACGGTATCACGCCAGCCGTCTGTTGTATAGTATCCAATGGTGATCCTCCGGGTACCGGCAGTATTTGTGAATGTGTGTGAAAGCTGATCCGATTTAACTCCAAAGATTGATTCCTTCATTTCAATTGCCGATTTAAAAAGTTCGAGGATCTCTTTCTTTTCAGTAACCAGGCTTTCACTCACGGCCCACAGGCGCGGGAAGGCTTCGTTAATGCTGTCCTCAACAAGCACCTTATAGGTTTCGCGATCGGCTTTGGCTTTTGCTTCAGCATCTTTTTTCAATTTAGCGCGACGGAAAGCTTCAAATTCGGCACGCTCTTCAGTTGTCATTTGTACGAGTTCATTGTTCATTGTTTGTGATTGTTTTAAGGGTTATTATTAGTTCATCTGTTGTTTGCGTCTGATTTCAATGTTCTTTTTCTCCTGCCAGTCCAGGATACTGTTAAACTGCTTCCGGGCTTTTACCAACTCCTCTTTGTTCATTTGATACAGGAGCTTTCCGGCTTTATCCAGGCAGTAAGTGTTAACAGCGTCCCAATTGTTACCGGTTACGTAGATACCGAGCTTGTTAAGCACGGTAAGGATATCGGAGCGCAGGGTACGGATATCGGCAGGATCATCGGCCCGTTTGCTGCGCTCGCCGGTTGAATACTTTGCCACCAGTTCCTTCAGCTGATCAATATTCAGCTCCGTTGTGGATTCAACTCCATACCCGGAAACAATTGATTCCTTATGATCCAGTATGCCCTGCGTTGCAAGTGCAGCGTGGAAATTGCGGATCAGTATTTTTTTGAAGGCTTCTTTGTTCATAGCTGTGATGGATATTTCCGCTCCGGATGTAAGGAGCTCGTTAAACTTACGCTCAGCCGTCGCGCCCATGAAACCGCCGCGAGGCTTGCCATCTATGTAAATAGTTAAGCTGCGAGCGGTAGGGTCGTAGCTGTAGGTGAGGGTTTGCGTTTTCATACAAGGGTTAGTTTACGCTTACCTTCCTTGAATTCACCTATTTCGAATCGGAAAGTGTTGAGGTTTTTTTTAAAAAACTTATCAATGTATTTTGCTAAGCTCTGGACTGTGCAACTAGGAAGTTGATACTTTCCTGTAAGATGCACAGTAAATCCTTCAGTGGATTCTTTGTAAGAAAGAATTCCGTCTTCAAATTCAAGAAGGAATTTTGAATCTGGCTTTAATGACAAATGCCTTTCAGCAATTTTATTAAAGGTTATTCCTTTGTTTCCAACTGTCATTATAGCTGGTTTTCCTTCTTCGTTGAACAACTCAACTACTTTAGGTGTAATTTCGATTTTCATAATGATTGTTTGTTTGATGTTTATAGCTATGTTTGATTAGTTATTTACTTTTACGTCCCCATATTGTCTCGGCCTCTTTCTTCCAAATGATATACTTGCCGGTGGGGCCTTTATATCTGCCCTTGCTTACTGCAATAAATCCACTGATAAATATTTTCAGAGCCGCGTCGCGCATGATCTTTATTGGTATTTTTCCGTCTGGCTGATTACCCTCCATGTGGCTTACGAATATGATCAGCTTATCACGGTGCTTTCGCTTAAGTTCCAGGTATTGTTCCCAGGTAATGTCCCAGTATTGTACTGTGTCAACTATCCATATTTTTGCCGCTTTCCTTTTGCTCATCCTCTCATCCATATCCTTCAGGCTTTCCGCTTCCAGGATTGAAACCCTCCTTGCTACATCCTGCATTCCTTGTCTTTCAAACACCATTTGCAATGTGTGATCTGAAGATTCCTCCAGCGAGTTGTAAACCACCTTTTCGAAGGTTGCCAGGTATTTTATAAGCTGTACCAGGAAGGAAGTCTTACCATTACCTTGCCCGGCATAAGCAAACCACACACCTGTGCGGGCGGGACGTCCGAAAGCATCGAACCATTTATCAGTGAAGTCAAAGAGCTTGTAATGTTTGTTAAGTAAATCCGATACTGATAATGCCCGCCTCATAAATTACAGTTTCGGCATGTTGAGCATAGTGCGGATTAAGTTTTCGGTAAGCGGCAGGCCGGTTCTGTCTGCCTCACGCATGGCTGGTACCAGAACATCATGCAGCTCTCCGTAGTTATTGCAGTTTTCGATCAGGAAGCGGATCACGGAGTTATCTATTTCTCTGCCGTTTAAAATGGCGTTTAAAAACATTTTAAACGTTCTGTCAATGGCCTGTAAACTGCGAACTCCGAACTTAATCCTGCGCCACAGCTGCGGGATACCGTCCTTGTTTTTCTTCAGCATTTTATCCATGTGGCGTGTGAGCTGTTCAGTTCCCATAAGCACAATGGAGCAAATACCGAACAGGTGATCATACAATTCCTTCATGTTACACATGGCCGGTTGCTTCATGTACTCGGCCTCATCAAAAATGATAATGGGCCTGTGGCCGTCCATACGCATAGTTTTGAGCTTTTTTATTAGCGACCGGATTGTCCTGCTCTTTGTCTTTTCAATTGGTACCCCGATCTTGTCGCACATTTTTTCAATGATATCCGAAAGGTTATCCTGACTTCCAATGGTGATAATCCATGCATCAACCGGGTAGTTTCTAACAAATAGATTCGACACGTACGTTTTACCTGAGCCCGTCTCGCCGATTATCACTATCGTACTTCCATACACCTTTGCCGATTCCAAAGAGTTTATTATTTGCTTCATTTGCGTCGTTGGCACCGTTTCCCAGTAGGTCTTTTCAAGCTTAAAATCAATAAGCGATGCAACCATTTCAAAATACTTGTCAGCAATATCCACATCATTATCACCAACATGCATTGTGAAGTTTCCCGACCTCATAGTGCTGATGTAGCTCGGATTAACTCCGCTCTTTTTAGCTACTTCATTTGCGCTCAAGTTGTACCTTTGCATATACTCCTCAAGAGCGGCAATTACTTCAATTTTGGTTTCGTTTTTCATGTTTAAAAGTTTGTTTTAGATATATTTCGAGATGTCAACTGTCGCGTTTAAATAGTCCTCCTGTTGCTGTGCCCAGGAGCGTTGCTCTTCATTTTCAATTTTTTTATTTTGCTTTGCCAAAACCTTCTGAGCCTTAACCGGTGCCAGTCGCTCAGCCGATTTATTATCTTTATGCTGGCCGTGGCTGTCAATCAGTACAAGCTTTGCAAGTGTATTATTGAGCTGTGGGTTATTCGCAAATAGCTGATCAACTCTCCTGTAGTCTTCGGCCATTCCTTCAGTAATGGTTTCCCTTACCGTGGTGTTGAATTGCCTGATCTGTTTCAGCTGATCACTGTCACCCGGCTTGCGATCGCGCAGGGCCATTGGTTGGGTGTACTTTTCGGTAAGTAGGAACCGGTGATCCTGTTCACTAACTGCAAGTACCTGGGTAAGATCTTCCGGATTAAAGCGTATAGTCCAGTCAAGGTGTGCGAGGTTACGGAACTGAGTGTCGAATGAGTCGTATTCGCATTTGTTTCCGTTAATGGTTACTATCATGCCGGAGGCGCTGAGGCGGTTAGTAAAGCCGGTTGTGTTTCCGGTCAGCATCAGGAACTCACTCAGGTTAATTGGTTTCTTGTCTTCAGCAGGCATTTCGCTGAAAGCCTGGCGATACTGATCTATTGTTAATAGGCGCTCCTGTTCAATTATCTGCATGATCTGATGTGCACACCCGAATTCATCCGGGAAAGAATGGCGTATTTTATTCAGGTATTCAGCATTTGGCTGGCGCGATGATCCGGAAGTGATCCCGAATCCTGACCAGTTAGGCATAAGCTGGCAATATTTCTTATTAATCCTGCCGAAATAAGGCTCAATAACCTTTGATTTTGCATTGTGAGCACGGGCGGGAGTGTATTTTTCACTGACAACTTCGTATATTGAAGTGAGGCTTTTGCGGCTATAATTGTCAGTTTGAAGCTGTAGAACCTTGTAATAATCACCAAATAGCTCCTTGGTATAGGTAATGGCATTGCGTATAGCGTCCTTTATAAGCTGCGGCGTTTCATGAGTGCCTATCGCGAATCCTATCGGGTGCTTACAGTAAGGATCAAGCACAATAACTGCGGTAAGTCGGTTATGGAAAGTTGTACGTGTATTGCCTTTTTCGTCTATTTCCGTTTTCTGGTACAAAAGTTCCACGTCCCATCCGTCCATTGTCCAGTAATACATCGGATTCGTCGGGGCCGACCGCTTCACCTGCATGGCCTTTTTATTATCGAAGGAAGTCACACCATGACGGGCCGAGTGAGTTATCAAATCCCATTTTACACGGTAGTTGGCTACGGTAGCGGCAGTAATGCCTTTCCATCCCAGGGAGTCAGCCACAATGTTATATAATGATCTGATTTGTTCGTTATCCAGGTTACCATGATTCCGGAGTAATTGCTTTAGAGCTGCTTCCTGATCCGTCTCGGTTACTTTGGCAGCGTTCGAGTTCATAAACTTTGCGCTGATCAGCGACAGGTAACTATTCTGCACATATTCCTCAACCTGTTCTTTTAACCTGGGCGAACACTGGAGGCTGTGGTTGAGTTCTTTTTTAAGTGACTTAACATCGGCGATAATATCGGCCCACATATCGCGGGTACTTATGCCACGCGATTTGCGAGCCAGTGTACGCTCATTTTTAATTTTGATTATGGCATTCAGTATTTGCGAATTCACAACCAGCTGTTTTTGCTTTTCCGCTTTCAGGTGCCTTCCATCAGGAAGGAAGAATTTTGTTGCAAAGAAGTCGATAGCTTCGTAATCAGGTTCAAGATTCAACTTAGCGGAGCTCTTAATAATATCAGCCGGATTTGACTTAGTGATCCTGCGGTACCGGTCGCGGATTTCGGGGCGTAGGTTGTCCCAGTAAAGCAGCAGGTAATTTCCTTTACCAAGTCCTCTTCTGGCGACAATGCTTTTGTTCCGCTGTGTGTACTTTATCAAAGCCGTTTCAGAAATTACACCGATTGATGTAAGCTCGGCAGGCTTCAGACAGGCTAGATTATTATACAGTTCTGGCATTGCTTTGTTTTTTATTTGGCTCCCGGCCCAGGATTCGATCCTTCGCATCGCGCGTGAGACACCGGGAGTTTTACTACATTTGTGTTGCTAAACCTTAAAATGTAGTGTGATGAATGATTCTGATTACAAACAACTATTAGCTCAACAGGTAGTGCTTTTGAAGCGTATCGAAAAACTTGAAAAATCATCAAAAGGCGGATTTCGCATGGCTCCAGTCAAAAGTTATGTCGAAGAGCTCCGCAAAGAGGCGGAAAAGATTATATCTGAGTTATAACCTCAAAATCATCTGCTAAATCTGGCATTGTAACCTGGGGGCTTATAAGCTCTTTTTTATAGATTAGTATGCCAAATACCCGGTACTCAATTAGGATGCCTAGTATTGTTTTGCCCCGCGTGAACTTACTTGCGTGGTTGTTGAATGAAATTTTCTTTGAAAACATAATTTTAGGATTTATTGGTTAGTACTTTCTTTGGGACTATTCTCCAGGATAAATTTTTCGCGTGCTTCAATTATTTTAAGCATCAGCTCTTTTGCCTCTTCGTTTTTGCGGCTGAAGCGTTTTGTGTTTACCGGGCGGTGATAGCGCCGTTCAGCCGCTTTTGAGTTTATTCCAAGTATTTTTGCCAGCGTTTGGAAATCGCCTTTTTGAATTTTTTTTTCTGTTTCTGTCGGATTCATAATTTGTTCCTTAACTTTGTTATTTGATGGCAACAAATATAATACAGTATTCTGTATTTCCATCAATTATTTTACAATTTTCTGTATTTATTTTTATGAATGACCTAACTAAAAGATTTATAGATGTATATAATAGCCTGTTAGTAGCCAATAAGGTCGCTAATGCGTCAGATTTTGCGCAAAAAATAGGTGTATCTAGCTCTTTAATCACTGAAATATTGAAAGAAAGAACCAATGTTGGTATTACTCCATTACAGAATGCTGTAATTTATTTCAACCTGGATGCAAACTATTTGCTGTCCGGAAAAGCAGGTGAGCATGAAAAAGCTTTAGAATGTTCCAGGTGTGCAGATAAAGACACTATCATTTCTTTATTAAAGGAAAAAATTGCATACCTGGAGAAAGGATCAGCGTCAAATAACAACTACTCACAAACTGCTTAAAAAAAGTCTAGGCACGTGCTTTCCAGGGTCGCTTTTGCGGCCTTTTTTATTGGTGTAAATCGACTTGTAGTGTTATTTTTTTACAGAAATTACATAAATAGTTATCTATAATATTAATAAACAGTTAGTTATATCTATTTTTAAACGTTCTAATCTGTATAAAAGTGGCATTAAGGGGTATCGAATAAGTGTTTTTTGTGCATTATGGGTGTTAATTTGTACTCTAAGGGTATTCCAATAAGTATGAAACTATGTTAATAAAGTCCATCTAAATGTCCATCTAAGTGTCCATCTAAGTGCAAAAGTTTGCATAAAAACAGTATTTAAGTGGCTTTTAAAAGTTGTTTAACCAGGCACAAAAAAAGCCCTGGTTAAAGGGCTGTTATGTGGGTTCGTTTCTATCATAATATGTGCTGTGTAGTTTGTTATTAGGCGTTTTAGCTATATTTAAGCGCTTTTGGTACCTTTGCCAGGTCAATATTAAAGTTAAACCTAGTACTGGTTCTGTTATGTCCCCAGTAATTAAACCTAAATTAAAGGAAGTTAAACGTTTGGTTTTATTTCGCGTTTGGGCTTTTTTTGTTTAACTGTTTGATATTCAATTAAAAAAAAGGCTTTTTTGTTTTTATCTTTACTACGTTTGGTTTTTATGCCCGTACATAAGCCATTAGCCGTTGAAGGTAATTTCA
>JAURYB010000081.1 GCA_030654075.1 Bacteroidales bacterium
TAAAGTATTGAAAAACAAATATATGCCACAGATAACACAGATTTCACAGACAATTATTCATCATTTTTAATTGAAATTAATTGAAAAACTGCTAAAAGCAGTTTAAAATCTGTGTAATCCGTGTAATCTGTGGCAAAAAAAACATTATAATCAGACTGATTAGTTACATTTTTAGAAATATTTTAATGAATAGAAGCATCATATTTTTTAGTGCATTTATAATTTCATCCTTTTTGTTTTCATGTTCGAATGGAAATGAAAAAATGTCTGCCTCAATTTCAAAAATGGAATCAGAAATGAAAACTTCTCAAACAGTTGATTCTGTTGCAGTAAATGAATTAGTAAGTGCATACCAGAATTTCAGCTCAAAATATCCTGACGATAGCCTGTCACCGGAATATTTATACAAAGCAGCCGGATTGGCAGCAGGTTTTAATCGGGGTGCACAGGCAATTGATATTTATGAGTCTTTAATTCAGACCTATCCGCACTATAAAAAGATTCCAGAATGCTATTTTATGGCAGCTTTTACATACGAAAATACCTTGGGAAACATCGGAAAAGCAAAAGTGTTTTATACCAAATTCCTGGTTAAATATCCCGATCACGAACTGGCAGATGATGCCAGGGCAGCCATTAAATTTCTTGGAAAATCACCTGAAGAGATGGTTCGCGGGTTTGATACGATAAGCTCTGACAAGGTAAAATAATGAAAAGTAAAAAGTGAATTGAAAATAGAAAATTTTCGACAAAGAATTTGAAAATTAATTTGATGTTTACTGGCTTTGAAATCACAAATCCGAAATTGCAAATCACAAATCCGAAATCTTAAGTTTATTCCTTCCCTGAAAAATCTTCCGTAAGCATAGTTTTTAATCCCGATGCTTTTATATCCATCGAGAGTTCGCCATTCCGGCAATACGAAATCCGACCGGTTTGTTCAGAAACAATAATTGCAATTGAATCATTTTTCTCAGTGATACCAATAGCAGCGCGATGACGAAGTCCAAGCTCAGCAGGAAGATCAGTTATAGCAGAAACAGGTAAAATACAACGCGCTGATTTAATTTTATTATCGCTGATTATAACGGCTCCATCGTGCATCGGATTATTTTTATAGAAAATGCTTTCAATCAGCTGATCCGAAATAATTGCATCTACTGATAAACCGGTTTCTTTGAATTCGGACAAATCATTTTTACGGCCAATTACAATCAGGGCGCCGGTAAGGGAATGTGACATTCGGTGGCAGGCTTGAACAACAGGATCAATATCAGCCAGGTTACTGTTTTCGAGCTGAAGTTTTGAAAACAATGCCCTGAAACGGTTGCGTGTAATAAATCCCGGAGAGCCGATCGCTAAAAGAAACTTCCTTATTTCTGGCTGAAATACAACGATAAAAGCAATAAAACCAACCGAAGTGAACGCGCCCAGCAAATCGCTGAGCAAATCCATCTGAAGTGATTTTACTAACCTCCATATCACAAAGATGGCAAGTATCCCAAGGAAAATATTAACGGCCGCGGTGCCTTTAAGTAACTGGTAAAGAGAAAACAACAATAATGCTACCAGGAATATATCTATAACATCGAGAATCCTGAATTGCAAAAAAAGAGGTATGAAAGACGTGATCATTTATTTGAATTATGTTTAATGCAAATATACTTATTTCGAAGCATTCGTGTATGTTTCAGCAAGTTTTATAACCTGAACCGCCTCTTTTACATCATGTACGCGCAGAATATCAACTCCATTAAGTAAAGCTGCCAGATGCAGAGCAGTTGTTGCTGGTAAAGCTTCGTCGGGTTTAATATCCAGTAATTTATAAATCATTGATTTACGGGAAATTCCAACTAAAATTGGAAAACCGTATAGTTTGAATGTACTTAATTCCCGAAGTAATTTGAAATTGTGTTCAATGGATTTTCCGAAGCCAAAGCCAGGATCGAGGATTACCTGATGAATTCCGGAATTATGAAGAGCGAATAAATTCTTTTCGAAGAAATCACCGATTTCTTTGGTTACATTTTCATAAACAGGATTCTTCTGCATATCCGAAGGTGTTCCCTGCATATGCATTAAAATATATGGTAAACCTGTGTCTGCTACTGTATCAATAAGAGCGGCATCCATGCTGCCACCTGAGATATCGTTTATGATTCCCGCACCTGCTTCTGCCGAAAGTTTTGCCACTTTTGACCGGTAAGTATCGACCGAAAAAACGGTTTCAGGATATCTTTTTGTGAGTATTTCCAGTGTTGGTATTAGTCGTGAGATTTCTTCCTTTTCGGTAACATGCTTGGCACCAGGACGTGTTGAGATAGCTCCCAGGTCAATAATGGAAGCTCCTTCCCGGATCATTTTTTCCGTTTGCGAAATCCATGCATTTTCATTGGCGTAACGACCACCATCGAAAAATGAATCCGGGGTCAAATTTAATATGCCCATTACCAGCGGTTTATCGGTATTTAGCACTTTATTGCCACAAATCAGGGTCTTGTTTCCGGGAAAAGGTGTACTTTTATCACTCCAAAAATTCATGGTTTCCTTATTGAAATCGGCTACAAAGTTATTGATTATATGCCTGAAAAAACTTTTCAACAATACGATAATGTGATTCGTGCATGCCGTAAGGTATTCATGGCCAAAAATCACGATTACGGCACAGCATGGCGCATCCTGCGAACCACATCCATTACCGACCAGATTTACATTAAAGCCAGCAGAATCCGCAGCATTGAGGAAAAAGGCGAGAGCAAAGTGGATGAAGGTATCAGGCCAGAATTTATCGGCATGATAAATTATTCAGTGATGGCTCTGATTCAGCTTGAACTAAAATCTGCTGAAGAACCACATATGGATGAAGATATTGTTGGCGCTAAATATGATGCGTTTGTTGCCATGGCCAGGGATCTGATGGCCGATAAGAACCATGATTACGGCGAGGCCTGGAGGCAGATGCGTATCAGTTCATTAACTGATATAATTTTGATGAAATTACTGCGAATCAAGCAGATAGAGGATAATAACGGCTTAACCCTTATGTCAGAAGGACTCGATGCCAATTACCTTGACATAATTAATTACTCAGCTTTCGCGCTGATCATGTTGGATCAACAAATCTGATTATATGAAATGGATTGCTAACGTAAGCAGAATTCTGATCGGGATAGTTTTTATATTTTCAGGTTTTGTAAAAGGAGTTGATCCACTTGGGTTTGGCTACAAACTTGAAGATTACTTCATCGCATTTAACTGGCAGTTTTTAATCCCGTTTGCTCTTTTCTTTTCAATAGCACTTTGCACCATCGAGTTTGTAACGGGAGTAATGGTGTTATTGAATCTTCGTCTGAAAATCGCTTCCTGGCTATTGCTGGCAATGATGGCATTTTTCACTTTACTTACTTTGAACGACGCGCTTTACAGTCCTGTTCCCGATTGTGGATGTTTTGGCGATGCCATAAAGCTAACTAACTGGCAAACCTTTTATAAAAACCTGATTTTGTTACCATTAGCCATGGTTGTATTTATCTATCGTAAGAAATTCAAACCATTTACCAGTTCTGGCAAACAATGGCTTATAGCGTTATTTTTTGTCGGATTGTTTAGCTCATTTTCATATTTGTGTTTTAGCCATTTGCCGGTTATTGATTTTACAGAATGGAAAGTCGGTCATAAATTATATCCTGAAAATCCAAAACCTGTAAAATATTTTCTAACATATAAAAATAAATTTTCAGGTGAAGAAATGGAGTTTCTTTCGCCAAATTATCCTTTCAGTGATAGTGTTTGGATGGCTAATTGGGAATTTGTATCCCAGCGCGTGGAAGATCCGAATATGTATTTTGGGAAATCGCTTATAATCAGCGATACAACCGGCAACAATGTTACTGAAAGTATAATCCGGAATCCTGATTATCAGCTGATTGTTAATTCCTATGACTTATCAAAAGCGGATGCTACTGCTTTTATCAAACTCAGTGATTTCAGCGCAAAAGCATATGCAGATAATATTGCTACAGCTGTTCTTGTCAGTTCTACGCCGGCAGATATCGCAAAATTTGTAAAAGAAAATAAACTTCAACTTGACTTTTACACATCCGACGATATTGCGCTGAAAACAATTGTTCGTTCCAATCCTGGATTACTTTTGATGAAAAATGGTGTAATTCTAAAAAAATGGCACTATAATGACTTCCCGGATTATGCGGAATTTAAGAAATCACTTGGAACCAGGTAGTCAGGGGTGAATTAGATTTCTGAATATCAGGAACCAAATCTCCAATTCTAAGTCCGAAATTCCTAATCCCAAACCCAAATCCCACACAACAATTGAATGACAATTGAATGACTACTGAATGACTAATACCTGTCAACCCAAAGACTCTGAAACTATAATTACATGTTCCGCTACGCTTTTATTCGCCTTTTGTATGGAATTCTTGTGCTTTTCGGAGTAGTTACCCTGATATTTTTCCTGTTTAATGTATTGCCCGGCGATCCGGCCAGGATGATGCTGGGTCAGCGTGCTGATATTGCCTCGGTTGAAGCAATAAATCGTGACCTGGGCCGTGATAAGCCACATGTAGTGCAATATTTTGGTTTTTTGAATGATGTTTCGCCGGTTTCATTTCATAATTTGAAAGAACCTACCAGCGCTTTTTATTTTAAACTTTCAAAATACCCTTCAGCCATACATTTGTTGAACATTGGAAATTCAACGGTAGTATTGAAGAAACCATATTTACGTCGTTCCTACCAGAGTAAGCGACCCGTTTCCGAAATATTATCTGAAGCATTTATTCCAACTATGGTTTTGGCAACCGTTGCCATGATAGTTGCCACGATTCTCGGGTTGATCCTTGGGATTTTCAGTGCATTGAATAAAGATGGCTGGTTCGATCGCATCTCGCTCATTGTAAGTATTTTGGGAATGTCGCTGCCCTCATTTTTTGCGGCTATACTTATCGCCTGGCTGTTTGCTTATGTGTTAGCTGATTATACGGGTTTAAGCATGTTTGGAAGTTTATATACCGTTGATGATTTTGGACGCGGTGAATATATTGATATGAAAAACCTTATTCTTCCTGCATTAACTTTGGCAATCAGGCCTTTGGCGATAATTACCGAACTTACCCGAAGTTCTATGCTGGATGTAATGACTCAGGATTACATCCGCACTGCCCGGGCAAAAGGACTGAGTTTATTCCGGATAATTACCCGGCATGCGCTGAAAAATGCGTTGAATCCTGTTGTTACAGCCGTTTCTGGTTGGTTCGCGTCTCTGATGGCCGGGGCAGTTTTCGTAGAATATATTTTCGACTGGAAAGGAGTCGGCGTGGTTATAGTAGACGGACTTGAGAAATATGATTTCCCAGTTGTTATGGGTGCGGTATTGTTTATTTCCGTTCTACTCATTATTATTAATATTTTTGCAGATATTATCTATGGAATACTTGATCCTCGAATACGATACACATAAATAGCTGGAAATTTAAACATTCATAAAATTAAACTTAACACAAAATGAGAAAAAAAATTGTTGCCGGAAACTGGAAAATGAACAAGGATTTTCAGGATGCTGAAGACCTGATGTTCGAGATTGTAGATGAACTTACCGAAAATGGTTCGGGTGATACTGAGGTAATTGTATGCCCCCCGGCAGTTTACCTCGAAATGAGTTCGGACATTGCCGCTGAAAACGGATTTATGGTTGGCGCTCAGAATTTAAGCCAATGGGAATCAGGCGCGTACACTGGTGAAATTTCAGCATCCATGCTTCATTCTATGGGGATTTCACATTGCATTCTTGGCCATTCCGAGCGCAGGACGTATTTTGGCGAAACCGATAAAGTGATAGCCACCAAAGTTGACCTCACTTTAAAATATGGGATGACGCCTATTTATTGTTGTGGTGAAGTATTGGCAGAACGCCAGTCAGAAAAACATTTCGATGTTGTCAGAACCCAGGTTAGTGAAGCCTTGTTCCATCTTGGAAAAGAAGCAGTAAGCCAGGTAATAATTGCATATGAGCCAGTTTGGGCAATAGGAACCGGCGTTACGGCTTCATCCGCTCAGGCACAGGAAATGCATGCATTTATCCGTAGCCTTCTCACAGAGAAATATGGCGAAGAAGTAAGCGCTGAAATCTCAATACTTTATGGTGGTAGCTGTAATGCTAAAAACGCAGCTGAGCTTTTCGCAAATCCAGATGTAGATGGTGGTCTGATAGGTGGTGCCGCATTGAAAGCAGCTGATTTTGTTGCCATTGTGAATTCATTTTCATAAATGGAATACGTCGAATTAATTTGCCATCCTACAGAGGGTGAGCACGTTGCCGATGTGCTGATTAGTTTACTTGCTGAGTCCGGTTTCGAAAGTTTTACTGAAAACGAAAACGGAACAATTTCCGCATTTATACAATCTCCATTGTATACAACTGCATTAACTACGAGATTGAGTTCTGATGAATTTACTGAATTCCTTGATTCTTTTCATGCTGAGCATATCGCTGATCAGAACTGGAATGCAGTATGGGAAAGCCAGTATGATCCGGTATTAATTGACAACAGTTGCATGGTTCGGGCACCATTCCATCCTCAGCAGGCTGGCGTGGAATTCGATATTGTGATTATGCCAAAAATGTCATTTGGTACTGCGCATCATGAAACTACCAAACAAATGATTCAGTATCTGCTGAGTGTGCAGGTTACAGGCAAATCATTGCTTGACATGGGCTCAGGGACTGCTGTCCTTGCTATTCTGGCGCGGATGAAAGGTGCTTTCCCGGTTACGGCAATTGATAACGATGAATGGGCTTATAATAATGCATTGGAGAATGTCCAGAGCAATAATTTTGCCGATATCGAAGTTTTATTAGGTGATGCATCCTTGCTTAAAGGTAAAAAATACGATATCATCCTGGCAAATATCAACAGGAATATTCTTTTAAATGATATTCCTGCTTACCGTGAAAGCCTGAATCCCGGAGGAAAGCTTTTTATGAGTGGTTTTTATAGTGAAGACCTGCCGCTTATCGAGGCAAAAGCAAATGAAACCGGACTTAATATCATGTCGAAGCGGATTGAGAATAACTGGACTGCGGCATGTTTTACATTGTAATTGAACCTGAATTCATCATTTAATTAAGGGTTTTATATAAATTCATTTACAGTTGTTTAACAAATTGATTCAGCTATATTTTGACATATTAATCTTGGATTGTACTTAAAAAAATGGCAAAAATGCTGATAAAACGGATTGCCCTGCTTACTTTTTTCTGCACGCTGATTTCAGTAAACCAGATGAAAGCTTTAGGGCAATCTGTTTCTTTTTCTTCTGATACTTCAGATTTTATAAGAGATCTGACTA
>JAURYB010000138.1 GCA_030654075.1 Bacteroidales bacterium
AGTATAACTGCCGGTTCCTATCGCTTTTAAATCGGCATAGTCTTTCACTAAGTACGGGCTTCCAGCTGTGCCGCTTCCGCTCATGGTGCCACCGGTGGCAAATGCGAAAGTGTTCGTGATTAAAAGGATTAAAACCACTGATCCGGAAAAACATAGTATTCTCAGATTCTTCATGGAAATATGTTTAAATTATTAACTAACAATCAGATATCATAAAATAAGCCAAGTCGGGTGTTTTTCAGCGAAAAAGCAAGTGAAATATTCGTTTTCAGGAATCAACTCCTGGTTTGGTTTTTAACCGCTTATTCCATTAAGAGCATTTTCTTTGCTTCGCTACGAATCCCGTTTTGCAGCTTGCAGAAGTAGAAACCACTTCCAAATCCCGAAGCATTCCAATCTATTCTATACTCTCCAACGGATTTTTTCTCATTAACAAGGGTTGCAACTTCGGTACCCATAACGTCAAAAACCTTTAATGATATAAAGCCTGGCACTGTAACTTTATACCTGATGGTTGTAGTTGAGATGAAGGGATTGGGATAGTTCTGAAATAGAACAAATGCTTCCGGGTGTTCCTTGATTTGAGGTTCTTTCACTGAAACTGCAATATCAAATTCAGAAACACAACGAACACTAAAACCTTTATTCTTATTGAAACCATAGGCGGAGGTAACATTATCCTTATCGTAATTCAGAAAAAGGCTTGAAGCGTTTGTAGCATCAATCTCATGGGAACTCCAAAAATAAGCGTATTTCCCTAAATCGTAAAACTTACCCAGACTGCTACTGTTATCCCTGTTGCCTGCAAGCAGACCCGAGAAACCGCTTGTATTTGTACCGACTCCTGCACCTGTCCCCTGATCACTGGCTTTTAGTTGATTACCACTGTTGTTAACTGTTGTGATTAAAGTCTGCAAATCATCATAAGCTGGTATACGCCAGCCATTAGGGCAAATTCCTTGTGTGCCGGTACCATATTGCATAGCTTCGTTCCATTGGTATAAGCCACCGTAAACTTCACAGTTTGCAGTGCTATTCGCATAACAGTATTTTTCTATTGTTCCATTGTTTGTCTGGTTATCACTGGAGCTATTACTATTTATCATTGTCCCTACATCAAGATTTTCCCTCAGCCAGCACTGGCTGCCTATTTGTACTGTGTTGTATGTTTTGCCGGCGTATAGCACAGTTGATGTATTTTGGCAGGGTATAATCTGGCCAAAAGCCGCAGTTGTAAATGACCGAACTGTCGACCAGTTAGATGAACCAAAAGAGTTAGTTGCTTTTACCCGCCAATAATATTTTGTAGAATACAATAATGCGTCAACTTTAAAGCTTGTATCCGTTAATTCACCGAATACTCCATAGTTAGAAACATTTATATTGAATAAATTATCCGAAGATACTTGCAGAGTATAAGATATTGCATGAGTAGATGAATGCCATTTGAATAAGACACTGGTTCCAGTATTTATTGCGCCATCCGAAGGCATTTCAAGTTTGGGTATGGCAGGAAAAATAGCAACAATACCTTCACCCTGAATGCAACGAATACTAAAACCATTGTCATAGGTGGTATAGCGTAGGTCGATAAGTCCACTGCCTTCCTGCAAATTCATATAGTAAGCATCCGTAGAACTCCAAAAGTTACTATATACGGATATTCCTAAGAAATACGCATTGTAGGTTCGCCAGCCCGACAACAGCGCGGAAAAGCCGCTGATGTTTGTTCCTGTACCTTGCCCAATTGCTTTCAATGCATTACCATCTATATCATTTGCCATAAAAGATGAAAAATCTGCTAATGTTGGCATATGCCAGCCATTTGGGCAAAGGCCTTGTGCCCCTTCATTATTTACATACTTCATTGCTTCATCCCACTGGTATAAACCACCGTAAATTTCGCAGTTTGCGGGATTATTATCATAACAGTATTTTTCTATGGTATTATTATCGGTTTGTTTAATACTGGTATCGTTACCTATTATCATTGTTCCTACATCAAGATTTTCCTTTAACCAGCATCGGTCTACAATATACACTGTGTTGTAAGTTTTACCCGCGTGAAGAACTGTTGGTATTCCGGGACAGGGTCCGCCAACCGCAGCTTTGTAATTTGCTATACCATTATTAACAGGCAAACCCGGATTGGCTTTGTTGTAAAATGCGTTCTCTCCGGTTGTTTTATTGATAATTACCAAACCGTTATTAAATGGTCCCTCCCAAACTGAATTTCCTTCTATCACAACAGGAGTAGCAGCATTATTACCGGAATAATTTATCCACTCCGGGTTTTGTGCGTTGAGAATGGAAATGGAGATGAGAAAACAGAAAAGCAGTAAAATCGGTTTCATAATGTTATCTCCTTATTTATTATATTGGTTAATGGTAGTTATTTCTGCAAAACAAGTTTTTTTGTTTCTGAAAAAGTACAAGACTGTAACCGGCAGAAATATATTCCATCCGCCAATCCCGAAGCAGTCCAATCAATCGAGTATTCTCCAATAGGCTTTTTCTCATTTACAATTCTTGCCACTTCGGTGCCCATGGCATTAAATACTTTTAATGAAACAAAGCCAGCCTCAGTAACTTTATACTTAATCGTTGTTGTTGAATTAAATGGGTTAGGGTAATTCTGTAGAGCAGAAATATTTCCAGTAGCTGCAACCGGCTCATCTATTCCGGTTATCAGAGGGGTATCAGTAATGGTTATGGCATCAATCCAAACAGAGGTGGTTGAGGTGCCAAGGCTAAACTGGATTATGGCAGCCAAATCTGTTGTATGCATAGTTACTGTGTCTGTAAAAGTCTGAACCTGGGTTGTAAGGTTATGGATTTTACTGAGATATATGGTATAAGGTGACGCGGATTTCTGAAATACCAGAGTAATTGACCTGGCAGCCGATGCCTTTGCTTTAAAGCTAATGGTATATTTATGCTCCTGGTATACTGATAGCGATTGCCAGAGTTGAATATTCCAATCGGTTCCGGTAGTTTGGGATATTGTTACAGCACATGAATTGGGTCCCGAAATAACGGAGTTGTTATCGATTTTCATGGTTGCGGCCGTGCCGGTAGCATAATAAAGATTCCAATTCTGGGTGCTGTTGTCGAATTCACCATTAAATAAATTGGCGATGCCGACCGCGTGTTCCACTATGTTTATAAAGTCTTTCCATACACTGGCTGCCGCGTACAGGCTTTTTGAACCCGAGGGTACATAAAGCGTACATGTGGTTTTATTTACATTAAAAAATACGAAGGTATTACTACTCAAGTCTATCGGCGTGGGACTGTCGGCATAGATAGAGGTTAAACCGCTGCAACTATAAAAAGCTTCAAACCCGATAGAAGTTACTGATGAAGGAATGGCAACAACGGTAATGCCATAGCAATTGGTAAAAGCATAACTTCCGATTGTAGTTACCGAATTGGGAATAGAGATGAAGGTTAATTTGCCACAATAGGCAAAAGCATAACTCCCGATAGAAGTTACCGAATTAGGGATGGAAACAGAGGGTAAACCGGAGCAACCATTAAAAGCACCCGCCCCAATAGTAGTTACCGAATTAGGAATGGTAACAGAGGTTAAACCGGAGCAATTATTAAAAGCATTATCCACGATAGAAGTTAACGATGAGGGGATAGTAACCGAGGTAAAACCGCTGCAACCCTGAAAAACGCCATTCCCGAATGAAGTTACCGATGAGGGAATGGTAAAAGAGGTTAACCCGGTGCAACCCGCAAAAGCATGAATCCCAATAGAAGTTACCGAATTGGGAATGGTTACCGAGGTTAAGCCCCCGCAATAAATAAAAGCTTCATTACCGATAGAAGTTACCGAATAAGTAGTCCCGCTATTGGTAACAGAGGCAGGTATAGTTACAGTACCTGTGTAGACAGGTGATTTTGACCTTACTGCTACGGCATAAGGTGCCGTAGCGGATGTAATAGTGTAAGCTATGCCATCCACAGTAAAGTCGGCGGCTTGCAGCTTTGCGGTTGTGAACACAACGGTGAATAATAAGAGTAAAAGTTTTGTCTTCATAATGAGTGGATTATAAATTATAAGTTGATTTTAAAATAAAACTTCCCTGGTTTGCACACCCACAGTGGATTTGAGCTACACCTCTAATCTCAATGCTCCCCCTTTGGGAGATTAAGGGACAAACAGTTTAGCAACTTTATTCCCTATCCTTACCAAATAGATACCCGCCAGCGGAAGTGTAAAAGTAAATGTGCTGCCTGTCGGTGTGCCGTTGTATAGCTGTCTGCCGCTGATATCCACTACCAGCACAGGTGCGGATGTTTCCGGCAAGCTGATTTCCAATGTGCGCCCTGTTGCCCAGATGTTTAACTTTGATGCGCTTACTTCTGCAATGCCGGTAACAACATGTTCCACGATGTATTTAAAATCTTTCCATACCGGCGCTGCCGCGTACAGGCTTTTGGAACCTATGGGTACATATAGTGTGATCGCCGCATTAAATCCGGTATAATTTGCGTCCGAATTCAGTCTTATATTAATCGGAGTGGAGTTGTTGGCATACAGAGAGATTAAACTGGTGCACTTATCAAAAGCATAATCCCCGATGGTAGTTACTGAATTAGGGAGGGTAATAGCCAATGCAGTGATGGTAACAGAAGTTAATCCTGTGCATTTATAAAAAGCATTATTCCCGATATAAGTTACCGAATTGGGAATGGTAAAAGAGGTTAAACCGGTGCAACTTTCAAACGCATAATTTCCAATATAAGTTACCGAATTAGGGAGGATTAGTGATGATAAACCGGAGCAACTTTCAAAAGCACCATCCCCGATAGAAGTTACTGAGGAGGGAATAGCAAAACTGCCTGATTTTGAAGCGGGGCATTGAATAAGCTTTGTTTGGTCCTTGTTGTAAAGCACATCGTCTTTACTTGAAAAGTTTGAATTATTACCCTCTACATAAAACAAACAACTGTTCAATGTAAACGCATATTTTCCAATGGACTTTACTGATGAGGGGATGGTAGTACTTGTTAAACCTGTGCATCCACAAAAAGCATAGTTCCCAATAGAAGTTACCGAACCAGGAATGTTAATTGAGCTTAATCCGGCGCACTGATTAAAAGCATAATTCCCGATAGATGTTACTGAATAGCTGGTTGAATTGCAGCTTACCGAAGCAGGTATAGTTACTACACCTGTGTAAGTTCCGCCAGCAGCGACTTCTACGGTTTTAGGAGAAGTAGATGAGGTAATGTAATAAGCAATTCCATCTACCATAAAGCCGGCGGTGCTAATTTCCTCTATATTTGTAAAGTCTTCCCACTGATAAGCAGCTGTATATAAACTTTTGGAGTCTATAGGTACATACAGTGTACAAGTGGTTTTATCTACATTATCAAATATGCCCCAATTACTGTAAAAATTGATTGGTGTGAGTCTGCAGGCATAGATAGAAGTTAAACCGGTGCAACCATTAAAAGCACAAGTCCCGATAAAAGTTACCGAATTAGGAAGGAAAACAGAGGTTAATCCGCTGCAACCATTAAACGCATAACCCCAGATATAGGTTACCGAATTGGGAATATTTACTGAGGCTAAACTGCTGCAACCATTAAAAGCATAATCGCCGATAGAAGTTATCGAATTCGGAAGTATAAGAGAGGTTAAACCGATGCAATTATAGAAAGCATAATCCTCGATAGAAGTTACCGAATTGGGAATAGTAACAGAGGTTAATCCGGTGCATTTATAAAAGGCATGATCCCCGATAGATGTTATTGAAATGGGAATAGTAACAGAGGTTAAACCAGCGCAATTTTGAAAAGCACCATACCCGATAGAAGTTACCGAATTGGGAATGGCAACAGAGGTTAAACCAGAGCAAGCATCAAAAGCATAATCCCCAATATAAATTACCGAATTGGGAATGGTAACAGAGGTTAAACCGGAGCAATTTTGAAAAGTATAATTTCCGATAGAAGTTACCAAATTTGGAAGTACAACCGTTGTTAAACCGGTGCAATTATAAAAAGCATATTTCCCAATAAAACTAACTGAATTAGGAATAGTTACAGCGGTTAATCCGGTACAACTTTGAAAAGCATGCTCCCCGATTGAAGTTACCGAATAGTTGATAGAATTGTAGCCTACCGAGGCAGGGATAGTTACTGTGCCTGTGTAGACAGGAGATTTTTTGCTGACTGCCACGGTATATGGTGCTGTTGCGGATATTATAGTGTAAGCTATGCCATCCATTGTAAAGTCGGCGGCTTGCAGGTTTGTGGTTATAAATACAACGGTGAATACTAAAAGTAAGAGTTTAATTTTCATAGTGAGTTAATTTATAAATTATAAGTTGATTTTCAAGCTAACACGTCCCCCTCATTCGCATCAAGGAGGAGTATGTGATTATTTCTGTAAAACAAGTTTTTTGGTTTCTGAAAATGTGCCAGCCCGCAACCGGCAGAAATAAATACCCTCTGCCAATCCTGTTGCATTCCAATCTATAGAGTAATCTCCTTTGGGCTTTTGCTCTTTCACCAGGCTTGCGACTTCGGTACCCAAAACATTAAATACCTTTAACGAAACAAAGCTTGGCTCTATAACTTTATACTTAATGGTTGTTGTTGACGTGAAAGGGTTG
Source organism: Bacteroidales bacterium (assembly GCA_030654075.1). Classification (GTDB taxonomy): domain Bacteria; phylum Bacteroidota; class Bacteroidia; order Bacteroidales; family UBA4417; genus UBA4417. The sequence continues at coordinate 6,636 of JAURYB010000138.1, forward strand.
GGGTAATTCTGTAAAACAGAAACAGTACTATTAGCTGCAACCGGCTCATAAATATCGGTTGTCAGATTATTATCAACAATAGTTATATCATCAATCCAAACAGATGCAGTAGAACCGCCAAGGTAAAACTGGAGCTTAGCAGCCAGATCAGTTGTATTCATAGTTACTTCGTCTGTGAAAGTCTGAACCTGGGTTGTCAGGTTATGGGTTTTATTAAGATAAGTGGTATAAGGTGATGCGCCTTTCTGTAACGCCAGACCAATCGACCTGGCAGCCGATGCCTTCGCTTTGAAGGTAATTGTATATTTATGTCCCTGGTTGACAGATAGCCACTGCCAAAACTGAATATGCCAGTCAGTTCCGGTAATTTGGGATATTTGAATAGCAGCCGAATTGTGTCCCGAAATAACTGAGTTGGTGTCAATTTTGAAGGTTGCAGCCGCGCCGGCTGCATAGGTTGAAACATTCCAGCTCTGCGTGCCGTAATCGAACTGGCCATTGAGTGCCTGGGTTGCCGGCATAACCACTCCTCCTTCTTTAAAAACAGCAACACCGCCATTATACATTGAAATCCACTTATTCCCTGCACCGTCAATCGCTATTGACCGGATATTGTTGTTCGGCAATCCCGAATTTGATGTAGTGTAAAGCGTCCAGTTTGTTCCGTCAAATTTTACAAGACCACCACTAGCCGTTCCAATCCACTTATTCCCTGCACCGTCAATTGCTATTGAAAAGATATCCATGTAAGCTGGCATTCCCGAATTTGAACCATTGTATACGGTAAAGTTTGTACCGTCAAATTTTACAAGCCCAGTCTGGAAGGTCCCCATCCATTTATTCCCTGAACCGTCAATAACCATTGTATATAATATATCATTTGAGGGTATTTTAGAATTCGAAGTATTGTACACCGTCCAGTTTGTTCCGTCAAATTTAGCTAGTCCGCCACCGTATGTTCCGATCCAAATATTTCCTGAAACATCAATAGCTACTGATTGGACATTGTTATTAGGTATATTCGAATTAGAGGTATTGTACCACGTCCAGTTTGTGCCGTCATATTTAGCAAGCCCGCCTGATGTAGTTCCAATCCATTTATTCCCTGAACCATCGAACGCTATTGAAGTTGCTGAGCTGTATATTACGCCCAGCGTTTCAGTAGGATAACCCACCCAGTTTGTGCCATCAAATTTTGCTAATAGGCCCCCAATTGACATCCATTTAGTCCCGGAACCATCAATCACAATGGTCCTGTAATCGATGCTAACATACAGTGGAACTAAATTTTTGTAAACCGTCCAGCTTATGCCATCAAATTTGGCAAGTCCTTTATCAGTTCCTATCCATTTATTCCCTGAACCGTCGATAGCGATAGACCTCACAATGTTGCTCGGTAACCCCGAATTTGAACTGGTGTAAGTTATCCATTCCGGGTTTTGCGCGTTGAGAATGGAAATAGAAAATAGGAAAAGGGAAAGTGATAAAATTGTTTTCATTGTGTTTGCTCTTTAGTTTTAAATTATTTGCCCACTGTCTTAAGTAATTTCAATGATTCGAAACTTCCGTTGGAATAAACGCTGAGTACATACATTCCACTGTTAAGTTGATGAACATCAATACTGTTATTGGTTTCGGAAACAATGCCTGCCAAAACCTTTTTGCCTGAAAGATCAGAGATAATAAAAGTGCCAGATTGCTTTAATCCACCAATATACACCATGTCAGTAGCAGGGTTTGGCCCCAGGCTGAGTTGGCCTTTGCCTTTGATCAGCTCATGAATTCCGACTGTGGCTTCGGTACCGGGGGTTTTAATTTCTGTATTCCCGACATGGTCATTTGCTAATACATAAAAGTTATACTGTTTTGAAGAGTCTGCTATAATGGTTTCATTGTCACCATAAGTGTTTCCTATAGCCAACCATTCTCCTCCTTCTTCCTGTATAAATAAATCGTAATAGGCGAGGCCCGAAGAAGCATCGCTTCCATTAAGAGTCAGATGAATTTCAGAACTTCCATAAACCCTTGTAGCAGAAACTGTACTTGAAGGCGGCAGCGCATCCACCGTATTTTGCCATGTATTGGTGAGTATCGGCTCATTCTGATCAAAGATTATGGAAGCGTGATTTTTAATTACCACGCCATCAGCAAGAGTTTGTTTTGGCAGTATTGTAAATGATACCGAACCTTCCCCTTCGGGCATAATTTTATTGGGCGGTAAAAATCCTTCAAAAACCGGGATGTCGCCGGTGGCGGGATCAATGGCTGTAAATTGCCAGGTAACCGCACCTGAAGTTATTTCTAATTTCCCGTTTATCCTCACTTTCATAGCTGGCGACAGGCTGTCCTCCAACACAAATTCCTGGCGACCTTTGGGTACAGTGTATGTTTTATTGGAAATTGTAAAATCGCTAAATTCGAAGGTATTCAGGTCAAAGCTGGTGGCATCCAATGTATCGGATACGGTAACAATCTGCGCGGCTGCCAGCGCAGTGTTCTTGTTTTCGAAGGTGATAGCAAAATGCTGCTTTTCCTGCTTCAACACGTACCGATTCTCACCTATGCCTACCGGGCCGATGATTTCATTCGGATCAAAAGAGGTTACGGCAGAGGTTTTAGTGAGTTTAGGATCGCGAAGAGTCATATCCTTGTCCAGGTTTTTCATTAGTTCATCCAACTGTTTCTTTAATTCGGGGCAATCTTTGACCAACTCGTTCAGCCTTTTTATTTTGTCGTTTAAATCATTAAGATCCCTGTTAGTTTTAATAAGTTGGTGAGCATCCTTTATAAAATCCCGAACATCATCAATACTCTTCATATTGTCTTTTGCAAAGGCAATGGTTGACTCTCTTGCATTTGGGTTTTTTACTATCCATTTTGCCGATTGATCATATTGACCTTTCATTATATTGTTTCCGCCATGTTCAAGTACTACATCAACGGTAGCTTCTATTACGGCACCTCCTGTTTGAGCATTCCCGCTGCCTACCAGGCTATAATAATTGGCAGGCAATGATTCATTAATACTATTGGTTACGCCGGTAGCATAGTTGTAAGTTGCGCCCATTGCCATGCCTAAGTTTGCCATATGTTGTGTTGTTCCTTTCACAGCTTTGGTTAGCCAGCCTACAGGTGATTTATTTAACACAGGAACCGCACTTACACCTTTATCCAATAAATAGGCACCTTCAACTCCAAAATTTTCCAAAGCGTCGTACCAGCTGCCTGAGCCACATGAACCGAACAAATTGGGTTTAAATGTGTAGGTGATAAAATCTTTTGCTCCTGTTGATGAGGTCCTAACAATCAATGGAATTTCAAATGTGCTACCTGCCGCTATTTTGGGAATAAGAATGAGGTTCACAAATCCATCATACGGTTGCAGATTAAATGTATCTATGGCTGTATTTGTATTGATAGTATCACTGAAAAAGGACCGAATATCTTCCCACTTAAAAATATAGGTAGTATCGGCAGCAGGTATTGAATAATCTCCGCTTGATGGTGGCTTAAACCACTTGGTGTCGAATTTTAAATCTATTGATTTTGGCCAGATAACAGCAACCAAAACTCCCGATGCCATAACATTACCTTTATTCCCAACCACCAGTTTCATGCTTGTATTCAGATTTGTCCTTATGCGGGAGGGGGAAATAATTTCGGACCAGGTATACGGATATCGGAAGGCTTTCAGCTTAAACCCGCCGGGATAAACAATAGGTATTTCCCCTTTAATTTCGATAACTACATCGTAAGTGCCTTCGTCAACCAAATGAAAATCGAAGATGGCATGGAGCTCTACATTGCTTTTAGAAGTTTCAAGTTTAACCGGAGTAAGCTCTATTTCGCCCATTTTTAGCCTTACTTTGGTGTTTGAGTCGAGGCCACCTCCAAATATTTTAACAATGCAATCGCCACCAACTCCTGATGTATCGGGTGTATAATATTCCACTCCTTTTACTTCAATTGCGGTAAATGCTGTATCCTTATAATTGCATACTGAGTTTGTCGCAATCAGTTTGGTTGTGTAATATCCTATCGGATATGTTATCATTGGGAATTTTTGAGTGCTTGTAGTTCCATTGCCAAAATCCCACAGAAATTTATCCGCATTTGCCAACTGAGGCCTGAAACCAACTGTATTTCCCAGTCTTTCGTGGGTCATATTGGCATAAGGCTGCCGATCGATCATCACAATTGAAAACTTGTAATCAGTTAAAGTTCCTGCTGACCACCTGAGATAGAAAGTATCCAGCACTGCACATTTCAGTACAATCGTATCGTGGATAAGCTGGCCGGCAGGTAAATTCGTAACCTGTTTTACATACTGCGCAAACAATACAGTTTTAGATTTATTATACCCGTATAAATACACCCAGTTAGGAGAACCACTGATATTGGTTAATTCTACGATTATATTCAGGCTTCCTTTGGTTGAAATGGGTGTTACATAATAATCATCCTGGTCGGGGATCCCTTTTGTTTTATACATAAGGTGACCCGCCTTTACTTGTTTTATCTCAGTTTTTATTGCTGCGGCAAATGAATTATTGGGTTCTATGTCGTTTATGCTTATGTCAGCTATTTCATATTTAATAGTGTAGGAAAACGTACTGCCACCTGCTTCCAACCTGAAGAATACGGAATCCACGCCTATTCCATGGAGTGTAATGGTATCAAAAACCGGTGCACCAGGAAGAATAGAAGTTTTCCCTGTAATATACTGTGCCGCTAATTGACCCCGGTCACCTCCATAAGCCAACAGGTATAACCAGCCGGAAACATTACCGGTATTGGTAGCTGACACATAAATTTTTACAGTGCCATCATCTGATGTTTTGGTACGGTAATAATCATAATCATCAATAACGCCATTTAGAACGTATTTTACATGTCCTGATAAAGTCTCTTGCTTTATAATTGGAGTAGCTGATGCAAAACTTCCGTTGGGCTCTGCATCATTAGTGCTTGTATCCAAAATGTCATATTTGAGGTTATACGAAAATGTACCGCTTGCTTCAATCCTGTAAAATACGGAATCTATACCTCTGCCATAAAGGGTAATAGTATCGTAAACAGTTGCCCCGAAACCAATGTTGGTTATTCCGGAAATATACCTGGCGGCCAACTGTCCTTTGTCCCTTCCATATACTGTTAAATACAGCCAACTGGCAGCAGAGCCGGTATTGGTAGCTTTAACATATATTTTCAGGGTGCCGTCATCTGATGTTTTTGTGCGGTAATAATCATAGTCATCAATAACACCGTTTAAAATGTATTTGATATGTCCCGACTTTGTTTCGTTCTGATTGATAAGAACAGCCGATGCAAAACTGCCGTTGGGTTCTGCGTCATTGTTCTTTGTTTCAATAACATCATAGAGTAAATCATAAGAAAATGTACCGCTTGATTCAATTTTGAAGAAAACAGAATCGACCCCTCTTCCATAAAGCGTTACGGTATCATAAACAGTGGCTCCCGCAGGAATAGTAGAAAATCCGGTAATATATATTGCAGCCAGTTGTACTTTGTTGCTTCCATATACAGTAAAATAACAATTATTGGTAACTCCACTGGTATTGGTAGCCTTTACATATACTTTAAACGTGCCGTCATAAGAGGTTTTAGCCCGGTAATAATCGTAATTATCCACCTGCCCTTCAAAAATGTATTTGATGTGGCCCGACTTGTTCTCGTTCTGGTTTAAAAGAGTAGCTGAAGTAAAACTGTTGTTTGGCTCTGCATCATTATTCTTTGTTTCAATAACATCATATTTAAAATTGTAGGAGAATGTACCACTTGCCTCAAATTTGAAGAATACAGAATCGATCCCTCTGCCGTATAGCGTAATGGTATCATAAACTGTAAGCCCCGCAGGAATAGAAGAGGATCCGGTAATATATTTTGCTGCCAGTTGTACTTTGTTGCTTCCATATACAGTTAAATAACAATTGTTGCTGACACCACTGGTATTGGTAGCTTTTACATAAACTCTGAACGTGCCGTCATACGAAGTTTTTGCACGATAATAATCGGAATTATCAACCACCCCTTCGAAAATATATTTGATGTGACCCGCTTTATTCTCGTTCTGGCTTATAAGAGTTGCCAATGCAAAATTATCGTTTGGCTCAATATCATTAGTACTGGTATCTGTGATCTCATATTTAAATTCATAGGAAAATGAAGCACCTGCCTGAAACCTGCAAAATAAGGAATCGATCCCTCTTCCATATAAAGTAATGGTATCATGAACAGTAACTCCGGCCGGGACAGACGATGTTCCTGAAATATAACGTGTTGTCAACTGAACCTGGTTGCTGCCGCTAACTGTAACATACAAATTATTAGAAGCACCACTCGTGTTGGTAGCTTTTACATAAATTTTTAAAGTGCCGTCAACCGGAAGATACGCCACAAAATAGTCATTATCAGAACCGGAAGAAATGCTCCCTGTTGTGACATTATCTTTTGTAATATAATTTGCCGTACCAAATGAATTGTTTGGTTCCTGTTCAGCAGTTTGGGCATAACTCACTAAACCTGCTACTAATAAGATTACTAGTGTTGTAAATTTCTTCATGGTGTTTGATTGTTTTTGAGGTTATTATAAAAAATCAGAAATAATTCACTAATTGGTTGTGATTTTAAGTTCGATATACAAGGAAGCAGAGCGTGGAATCCCTAAGCAGGAATATGCATTAGTTGGTTGTGGATTCTGAAAGAATGATAAAAAATGATTTCGTTTATTTTATGAAAATTTTATTTCTCTGTAAGTGGTTGGTTATTAGCGTAAATTTACTTACTTAGAATCTTGTGATAAAATTGATTTACACCACAGGATGGTATTAAAGGATGACATACCTGATATTCTTGATGAGCTAAAAAGCTATCAGAACGAAAATGCTGTAAATTGCAGTTGTTAAAATAGGAGCTTGTACGAGCCTGAAATAGTTATAGGAAAAATTTCTCAGCAATCGAAAAAAGTTAGTATAGCGTATTTCCTCTGATTTTTTTAAAATACCTGGGAAGCAATCATTTATACGGCTAATATAAGCAATTAAATAATCATTTGAACCGATGAAAATTAAATTTACGGAGTTCGGGATATATCTTCTTTTGTGGGTTATTTTAACCTTTTTTCTGTTATACCTCATTTACGACTTTAATACTCCTTTTATACACCAATTTCTTTCCACACTAGTTGTAACCGGCTTTACAGCTTTCCCGGCTTATCTGTCGTCAAAAGTGCTGGTACCAAAGCTTTTGTATCCAAAATTGATCAGGAAATTTATAGGCGCAATGCTTCTGGTTGCTTTTATAAATACTGTGCTCACCTATTTCCTTGGCGGGGCATTGTATTATGTATTGAGCGGGAAATCAATATTTGCGCATATGAATGTGATACAAGCTATTTCCGCAGCCTTTTTTATCATCAATTGCATTGTTATTGTTGTAAGCGGTGCTATTCAAATTATTATTGATCGTTTTGGAATGGAACAGCAGCTTCATCAGGTGGAAAACGAAAAAGTAAACACCGAACTTGCTTTTCTGCGTGCGCAAATAAATCCGCATTTCCTTTTTAATGTATTGAATACCATTTACTTTCAGATTCAAAAGGAAAACAGCGAAGCTCGGAATTCAATCGAAAAGCTTTCGGAAATGCTTCGCTATCAGCTGTACGAATGCACTACGGATATGATTGATATTTCGAAAGAGTTGGCCTATATCGAAAATTATGTGGCAGTGCAACAGTTACGAATGGAAGCGGGTACTGATTTAAAGCTGAAAATCCCTGTAGATATCGGCTCCTTTAAAATTGCGCCACTACTCATATTACCGCTTGTTGAAAATGCATTTAAACATATTTCGAATTTTAAGAATCCTTCGCAAAACAAACTGCATATTACCATTTATATTGAACAGGACACTAAGTTTGTGGTAGAAGTGGTAAACACCTATAATTTGTCAAATGGAACTGAGTTTTTACAGAATTCGAGCGGCCTGGGACTTAAAAACCTGGAACGAAGGCTGGAATTATTATATCCCGGTAAGCATTCGATAACCACGAATCGCAACGAAAAAACATACGAAACCACACTAAATATCCAATATCATGATTAATTGTCTTATAGTGGATGACGAACCTATTGCCCGCGAAGGCATTATGGAATATGTGCGACAGATAGATTATCTGAACCCGGTTGCCCAATGCAAAAGTGCAGTTGAGGCCGCAGGTTTATTACAGAGAAATAAAATAGATCTGATTTTCCTGGATATACAAATGCCCAAACTTACAGGAATCGAATTTTTAAAAGCACTTGCTGAACCACCACTTGTTATTTTTACAACAGCCTACTCCGAATATGCGTTGGAGGGTTTTGAACTGGATGTGGTTGACTACCTGCTGAAACCAATTTCTTTTGCCCGATTTCTGAAAGCTGCCGAAAAAGCTCAAAGTTTTCTTCATGCCCGGAATAAGGAAGTCAGCATTACCAGCGATTTCTTCTTTATAAAATGCAATGGTAAAATTGAAAAAATTATGATGGCTGAGGTGGCTTACATTGAAGCTATGGCCAACTATGTGATCATCTATACAAAACAAAAAAAATACATTACCTATCTTACCTTTTCAGGTATCGAAGAGCAATTGCCGACTGAGCTTTTTGTGCGAATACATAAATCTTTTTTAGTTGCAATTTCAGCTATCCAAACTATTGATGGCGCTGAAGTAATCACAAGTTTGATGAGGCTTCCTTTGAGTAAAAATTATAGAAATGAAGTAATGAGCAGGATTGAATCAAGGTATATTAAACGTTAGTCCCAATTGCTGATTTCGTGTCATTTAGCAATTTAGGTTAAACCAGGTTTGGATAAGTTAAAAACAGGTATTATTCGAATACAACCTTCACATTTTCCTCTTTATATTTAACTCTAAGCCAATCGGCTATCCGCTGTTTCTCATTCGCAGGAACAGGTTTGCTGAACGACAGCACCGCAAGTAAAATAACACTATCCGAAGTTGACGGCTGCGAATATGTTCTGCTTATGGCTGCGGTTTTCAGCACAGGATATAAAACCTGCAATTCGTTAATTGCCTGACTATTGAAGTCTCTTGATTGCCTGATGCTATCCAGTTTTTCTGTCGCTTTTTTCAATTCACCGCTAGTGCTGCTTAGCACTGATGTAAGGTTCTGACTTAATTTGCTTTCTTCTTTAAGCCATGCAAATCCCTGTACAATGGTGAGATGAGCTTTGTCAAGTCCTGATTCCTGTAGCTTTTTTTGTAAGGAATCTATTTCATCTTCGGAAATTCCATCTCCAACATAGGTTAAGACTATAGTTCTTTTAACCGGATCAATTGCTTTTTTAAGCAGAAAATCATTCTCAAAATGGCCTTCCTTTTCAATGAACTCAGTAACGCTTTTTTCGAACCTGTTTTCCCGAACCATAATGTACCCCAAATAAATACTGGGGATGAGGGTTAAAATAATTATGGCGGTTATGCTATGCCTTGCCCGGGCTTCGGATCTTTTGTCGAGGAAGTTAACAAAAGGGAATTTCAGAAACCTTATGGTTAGAAATGTTGCCAGCGCAATAAAAACGGTGTTAATGGTAAAAAGATAAAAAGCCCCGAAAAAGAAATTCCACTGTAAGGTTGCTATGCCATAACCCGCTGTGCATAAAGGAGGCATCAAAGCTGTGGCAATGGCAACACCGGGAATTACATTTCCTTTCATTTTACTTGAAACAGCAAGTACTCCGGCCAGGCCGCCAAAAAAGGCAATCAGTACATCGTAAATATTTGGTGTTGTGCGTGCCAGAAGTTCCGAATGCGCATCGCTGATCGGTGTTACCAGGAAATACAAGGTTGATGTTGCCAGCCCAACCCCGATAGCAAATGAAAAATTGGAAATGGACCGGCGAAGCAAAGCCAGGTCGTTAATCCCGAGTCCTAAACCCATTCCCATTATCGGACCCATTAACGGCGAAATTAACATCGCTCCGATGATCACGGCTGTTGAATTCACATTCAGCCCCAGCGAGGCAATAAAAATGGCAAAAATCAAAATCCATAGGTTCGTTCCTCTGAAAATGATGCCGTTGCTGATAGTTTCAATTACAGCGGATGCTTCTTCCTTTTCATTTTTAAGCCTGAAATGGTCGAGGAGAGTGTTTATCATATTTTTCAATTATAAGAAGATGAATTCAATAAATGGATGTGGTGTAATCGCAATGAATTAAATCAAGGTAGAATGCGGATATACAAACAATTGCAATTTTGTTATCTGGTTTTTCAGTCAGTCATGTATATGAGATAGTATGAGAAATTGTACTTCATATTTTTCTACTCAAGGTATTAAAAACAGAAGAGGAATCCAGATTAATCCATCCAAACCCATTATAAAATATACTTTGGCGGGAGTTCAGCTTTACTTTGATTCATATGCCCCAGTACCATTCGCAGTTCGCCATAACTTACTTCTTCTCCCAGCACCGTTTTTGCTTCCGTTAACGATGCGCTGCCGGCTTCGAGAAAATAAGCTGTGATACGTACGAGTTTTTCGGGTGTAACAAATTGCGCAATATCCAATTCACCACTTGCTACATACCTTGCCAGATGGCTTTCGATGGTTGTTCCTGATAATGATCGCTCAGTGGCAATTTCTCCGATTGATTTTCCTTGTTTAAACATCTCAAAACTAAGCTTCTGCGTGAGTCCTTTCTCTGTTTTAACCTTTCGTACAGGTTCGTCATCAGGCAATTCAGTATCAATTTCAGGCAAGTCAGAGTCCAATTTATCCAGGTGGTTTACCTGCAAATAGTTTCGGATAATTCCAATTAGCTCAGGACCGTATTTCTGAACTTTTTTCTTGCCGAACCCACCAATGTTTTTCAATTCTTTTATCGAAACCGGAAGCAGTTCCACTAAATCATACATGGTTTTTTGCGGAAGCACCATATAAATCGGAAGGCCCTCATCTTCGGCCATATCAGCGCGCCAGGTTTTAATTTGCTGTAAAAGCGCGGAATCGGATTTTCCACCTGTTAAACTTACAGCTTTGGGTTTCGGTTCCGGCTTGAGCTGGATTTTTTCGATGGCAGCAATGGCCTTGGCAGCCAGGTAATTTTTAACAGTAAATCCCGACATGCAGGCTTTGAAACAAGCGGTTTTAACAAACGCTTCCTGGTAAAGGATTTCGAAACTTTCCTTCAGTACTTTCCGGATGGCTTTATTATCGGTTTCTATATCAATGTTTTGCAGAATTTTACAAAGTTGCTGATCCGTTTTTTCAGCAAAATAAGCGCTTGCTTTCTTAATGCGATCCTGCAAGGCTTCGTGTCCTTCAATCATAGGATCAACGGCTAGAAACTGGCCAATTTGTGGCTTAAATTTATCCGAAATACTTATAAGTTCAGTGGTTAATGTGTTATGCATCGCCATAAACGATTCGGCCAAAGCGGGAAGCAAAACACCGGCGTTTTCTTTGATATGTTTCTGGCATTGGTAAAAGCGGCGCTGAATCACAGAGAAATCAAGCAATTCCAAAAGCAAGGTCTGCTGATAGGCAATTCTGGAAGCTAAAAGTTCTTTTTCGCCAGGCTGGTTTTGTTCGGCTTCATCCGAAAAGCCTTTCACACTCGTGTCGCTTTTAATGCTAACCTGTGCAATTGGCGAACTCAGCACCATTCCTTCAAAGGTTTTACAGCGGCTCAGCGCAACATAAACCTGACCGTGAGCGAAAGCCGCGTTGGCATCAATAATGGCTTTCTCAAATGTTAATCCCTGGCTTTTATGGATGGTGATGGCCCAGGCCAGTTTGAGCGGATACTGCGTGAACTTACCGATTGGAGTTTCTGAAATTTCCTTGGTTTCCTCGTTAATGGTATATTTGTTGTTGGTCCATTCGGCCGGTACTACTGGAATTACGCCATAATCGCCATCGCATTTTACAAAAATCACATCGTCTTCAAAGCTGATTATCTTGCCTATTTTACCGTTATAAAATAGTTTATCGCGCGAAATATCGTTTTTCACAAACATCACCTGTGCTCCAACTTTTAGTACCAGTTCAAAATCAGTGGGATAACTGTATTCGGGGAATTCGCCTTCGACCTGGGCAGTGAAATTGTGCTTTGAGTTTTGTAGTTCTTTCAGCTTTTTTTCGTTGATAGCCTGCGACTGGTAATTGTGCGTGGTAAGCGTAATGTAGCCTTCATCGTTACCGGGATTAAATCCGGGAATATATCTTTTATTCAGGTCATCAAGCGACTGCTTATCTATATTATTGTCGCGTACCTTGTTCAGCAAACAGATAAAAATATCATCACTCTGGCGGTAGATGTGTTTCAGTTCGATGGTAGTGAATTGAGTTTTTTGCAAAGCCCTGCTTCCAAAGAAGAATATCGTATCGTAATACGGCCGGAGCAAATCCCATTCATCGTCCTTGGCAACAGGAGCAAGCTGCTGCAAATCGCCGATCATTAATAATTGAACGCCACCGAAAGGTTTATTCCGGTCTTTAAATCTGCGTAACACTTCATCAATTGCATCCAGCAAATCGGCCCGCACCATACTGATTTCATCAATAACCAGCAGGTCGAGGCTTTTCATAATTTTTATTTTCTCCCGGTTGAAGCGCTGCGAGCGGTCAAAAGCGCTTTTCTGAGAATCGCCCGGAGACGTATATTGTTGTGAAGCCTGCTCAGGAATATGCGGCCCGAAATGCATCTGGAAAAACGAATGTATTGTAACTCCTCCGGCATTGATGGCTGCCACACCTGTTGGTGCAACCACAATCATTCGTTTGGGTGAAATGGTTTTCAGGTTCCGCAAAAAGGTGGTTTTGCCCGTTCCCGCCTTGCCTGTCAGAAACAGGTTGGTATTGGTCTGTTCAACAAAGTCAAAAGCCAGTTGAAGCTGGGGATTCGGGATTTCCTGGATCATAATACCGTTTTTATGCGACGGGAAGTAGTGCGAATTATATCATAACCTGAAATATTCAAGCAACGCTGTTTTTCAAATAACAATTTATATCGAAACCGGTTCAAAATCCGGTTATGCGAAAATAATAATTAAATCCGGAATAAGCGGTAGTGTATCACAAAAGAAAGCAGGGTTCCCGCTAAGAAAATTTTCACCGGAGAATCGAGCCCTTCAAGGGTTTTAAACCCTTGAAGAGCTATTCACAACAAAGAATAAAACCAGGAGAAACTGAGAATTTACCTGCTGCTTATTTTTCTTCCTTCCCGGTAAAAGTTATAGCCGGCTTTGTATGGTAGTTATCTTTCTTCCAGAAACGAAGCAAAAAGTCAATATTATCTGCATATTTTTTACCAATTGTTGTTTTAAAAACAGACAATTTGGTTCTACAGTTATCAATACAATACATTGCCAGTTCAGGAGAAATGCTCTCATCCATAAACAACTGCATAACATGCTCCTCACTTAATGCTTTATCTAGAAACGGATTGTTTGGCAAAGGAAATGCAGAATTAACTCCCATGGCTATTTCGCAACCACTCTTTGGATTGAAGAAAACCAATCCTGTATCTGAAACTTCATTGAAATTTACAGGTTCATTTTCTTTGCCAAAATAACCTTCTTTGTGACTTCTTTCTATAGCATCATTAATTTCCTGATCCGAAAGATTTAATGAGTTTCTGTAAAACTCAATATAGGCTCTGATAAATTCATCAATTCTCTCAGATGGAATAAATGCTATTTGTAAACCATGATTAAAATCTTTAAAAGCTTTTAATTGCATTTTGAGTGCTTTGTTAACGTCAGTTGTTTGATGATCTAAGAAGTTAACCACCTTTCTGCTTTCAAGAGAATTTTTTTCGTCTAAAATCAAATCCGGATCAAACGGGTGCTGAAATTGTATTCCGGAAAACCACCATTCGTCTTTCCATCGTACAATTCCCATAAATACTATTGTATCTATTTCTTTTAGTTTATCGGAATAGTCGTATGATTTTTTTGTTAATTTAAACTTTTTAGCTGACGCAATATGTTCAAGAAAAATATCATTTTTATCCTGGCCTTTATACAGAAAGTAAGCGTTTATTTTTTGCGACATTTTTAAATACTCAGAACTAAGAGGATGGTGAGATCCCAATATTTCAGATACCCATTCTTTTCCGGTTAAACTTAATAAGCGGGTGCAGCTTGTTTGAATTGTGTTATCTCTGTTATCGTTCAGGAACATCATTAATGTCTCTTCATCCCTTTCTTCTTCACGTATCTGAAATTCTTTTTGTTTTAAACCCAATAAAGTATCAGTATTGAAGAGATATGTTTTAAATAAAACGGTAGCAATCAGGTTCCTGGCAATATAAAAATCGTCCGCTGTTTTATCTACCTGATAATATGATTTAAGGCTTTCGTTTTCGGGTGCATATTCCCACGCTTCAAGTAAAACATCCGCTACCTTATCTGCTGTCTCAATAATAAAGTCATGAAAAGGAGCAATAAATATTTCTCCTTGAATTGTATTTAGAAAATACCAGATCAAAAAGCTTACATCCTGCGAATTTATTTCATCCTCAATGTATTCATCAAGGATATAAAAAGGCAGTTGTTTTTTATATAAGCGTTTGTGAATTCGTATAAAACTGCTCCAGATATTGGTTTCAGAAATGATATCTTCGAAATAGGAAGTTAAAAAACACGCCAGGTGACTAATTTCCTCATCTTCAAGATACTTTTGTAAAACGATTGAATGTTTACTTGTTACAATTGCATGCTTAACATCGTTGCTCAGTTTTAGATAATAACTGTCAGTTATTTTTTGCTTTTCATAAGGTTTAAGCAACAACCAGTCGTTAATATATATTTTTTGGTTCATTCAGTTTCCTGTATCGATTGTTTGAATTTGATTAACCCGCAGGGATGGTTGGTGAATACATTCCTGAAGTATTCATTCATTTACTTTTCCGTTTTTTCAGGCGCATAATATACATCCTTTGCCAGCAGATGATCCAGGTTTGCGATTCCCAGCACTACAATTGCCGTTACAATGGAGGTGTGTTCCTGGTATTCAGGAATGCTCTTATTGTATAAATCCCTTTCGGTATGCCATATTTCGCCGTAATTGAAATTATAGCCTTTTGTATCTTCAGTTCCGAAAGTCATTGTCGGAACGCCTTCAACGGCAAACGGACCGCTGTCGGTTCCCCATGCTGCTTTGGGTTTGGGCCTGAGTTCGAGCTTTTTGATTGTAAACGGAAAATCAGGATTAATGCCGTTTAAAGGTTCGCATATTTTTTCCAGATCGTCCTTCCATGCATCAGGCACGCTTAAGCTGTTGGCAACGGTTGGTCCGCCGTCACGGTTAAACAGGTTTGAGATTTTGGACAGTTTATCTTTATTCTTTTTTACCCAGCTTGTCGAACCCAGTAAACCAAATTCTTCACCGGCCCATAAACAAACAAGGATGGTGCGTTTGGGTTTTCCGCCTGCTTTCATAATCATGCGTGCTGCTTCCATGGTTGGTGTAGCTCCCGAACCATCATCAACGCCGCCGGTTCCTACATCATACGCATCAAGGTGTCCACCCATCATCACTAATTCATCCGGGTATTTTGTGCCTGGAATAACTCCGATTACATTATAATATTTAATAGGGCCGGGTTTAAAATGGTTGCGGATATCAAATTCGAGGAAGAAATTCCTGCGTTCCTTCGCCATTTGCTCGACAATGGCAAACTGGTGTTCATCCAGTTTAATATCCGGCAAGGTAGGAAGATTTTCAAAAGTCATGCTATCGATATTTTTCCGGTCGTACAGCACGCGGATTGGAACCGGTGCTGATTGAATAATTCCAAGTATTCCTGCATCTTTCATCTGTTTGTAAAACAAAGCAGGTTCATCAGCCAAAGGTAAAAGTTCTTTTTTAACACCCTCTTTACCTGCTTTTCTGTTTTCGGCTTCTATTTCGCTGTTTTTCTTACGGATATCAATATTCGCTGCTACCAGCGAATCTCTTCTGTGGTTAGCTTTATCTGAATAATCAACCGGCCAGCCATCGCTTTTCCCGGTTATAAGCACCCATGCACCTTTCAGGCGGCCTTTCATTCGATTGAATTCATCCTGGGTTTTTGGTTCCGGAAGAACGTGGCCGGTTTGTAATCCTTTGGTTCCTGATGTGTAGGACGGCGTGGCGAAATGCAGATCCATCCCGTTTTCGGCCAGCAATTTCCCGAACCACGGACCGCGGTTAAAGCCAACTGGTATGGTTCCGGCTTCGTCCATTTGAACCTGCATGCCCCATTCCTTGAATTTGGAAGCAGCCCATTCGGCAGAGTTTTCATAGGCATCCGAACCTATCAATCGCCCGCCAAACCTGTTGCTTAGCACATCAAGGTGCTGCATGGTTTGGTTATCGGTTTTGCCTGTTTCGATAATTTTATTGACTACATCTTTTTGAGCGATGGTTGAGCCGGTTAAAAGTATGAAGTTCAAAATGAGTAAAAAGGTGAAATGTTTTCGCATTATATAGTCTCCTGAATATTTGTTTTTGATCGTTTTTTGAATAGTGCAAAAGAAAAGATTATTTCTATGCAAAATGGATTTTATTATCGGGAGAACCACTTCAGGAAAAACTTTAACATCTTCATTTTATCCCGGTAAGGCGCATACCTAACCGGCAGGTCGAGCCAGTTATATCTCGTAGTAATTCCTTTTTCAAACGTAAAAGTATCGAATGAATGTTTGCCATGATAAGCACCGACACCACTATGACCTACGCCGCCAAAAGGCAGACGGTGATTTGCAAAATGAACAATAGTGTCATTGATTGTTCCGCCGCCGAAAGAATGGTTGGCGATGATGCGTTTTACGAATTTTACATGGTTTGAGAAAACATACAACGCCAAAGATTTCTCATAGGAGCAGATAATGGTGTTAAGTTCCTCTTCTGTTTTGTAGCTTATGATTGGCAAAATTGGTCCGAAGATTTCATGTTTCATTACAGGACTATCAAGCCCTGGATTATCGAGAAGAGTAGGAGAGAAATAAAGGTCGTTGCTATCGGTTACTCCGCCTGAAAGTACCTTTTCGCCGACTAGCAGCTGGCGTAACGCTTCGAAATTATTAAGATTGATAATCCTGGCATAATCGGGTGACTGCTGTGGGTTTTCACCGTAAGTGAGTGCGATTTCTTTTTTGCACTCTTCGACAAAATCATGCTGAACACTTTCGTGAACCAGCGCATAATCGGGAGCTATACAGGTTTGACCGCAATTGATAAATTTACCCCACACTATGCGTTTGGCCGCCAGTTTGAGAACAGCAGTTTCATCAACGATACAAGGGTTTTTACCTCCTAATTCAAGAGTGGCAGGAGTGAGATTTTCAGCGGCAGCTTTTGCCACTATTTTGCCAACGGCAATGCTTCCGGTAAAAAAAATATAATCCCAGCGTTCACGCAGCAGTCGTGCAGCAACCGCAACTTCGCCCTCAATAACAGTAACATGGCCGGGATCAAAAACCGCAGCAATAATTTCCGAAACAACTTTGCTGGTATGAGCCGAATGCTCCGAAGGTTTTATCACAACTGTATTGCCGGCAGCAATGGCTCCGATCAATGGCGAAAAAACAAGCTGAAACGGATAATTCCAGGGCGCGATTATCAGAACCGTTCCATAAGGTTCCCTGTAAATCCGGTTTGTGGAAGGAAAATTTACCAGAACTGGTCTAACGTATCGCGACTTTGCCCAGGAGTTCACTTTTCGTATTGCGAGTTTAAGTTCGTTGATTACAATACCGGTTTCGGTCATCACACTTTCGAATTCAGGTTTCCTGAAATCGTCGTACATGGCTTTGGCGATATCCTTTTCGCGTTTCTCCAATTCCTCAAGCAGGCGTTTCAGGCTGGCTTTACGGAAGGTAATGTCCGTTGTTTTTTTGCTTTTAAAAAATTCTTTCTGACGATCTACAATAATCTGGACTTCCATTTTATGCTCTGATTACTCATGTAATATGTATTCTTATTATAAATTTATGTTCCTCGGAATCAAATGCTTCCTGGATTTCCCAGCAATAAAAACCAGTAATTATCCGTTCTTTCCGCCTCAACCGCGGTCTATCCTTTTCTCGGAATTTTGCTCATTCCTCTTTCCGAAATTGCTGTTATGGAAAGTGACGGATTTACTCCCGGATTGGCCGAAATCATGGAACCATCAAAAACATACATATTTTCATACCCAAAAACCTTGTTATTGCTGTCAATTAAGCCATCCTCAATGGTTTTACCCATACAGGCTCCGCCCAGTATATGAGCCGTTGACGGTATTCCGGCAAAAACTTCATTTACCATTATTTGCGGTTTGCCCTTAATTATTTTCGAAAAAAGGTGCGCAACCTTGTGAGCTTCCGGTATAAACGGTGTGGGTGCTTTACCTGCTTCGATACGTGTTTTGATTCCGAAAATACCTTTTCGCAGCTTTAAAGTGCTGTCGATATGCTGCATAAAAAGCAGAACGGTACTGCTTCGCCCGAAATCGCGGACAAAAAATACTTTGAGCCAGGTTAATGGCGCGGCAAATGGCAATATGATGAATTTAATGATGCGCAAAAGCAGATTTCGTTCACTCACCATGGGCAACATGGTCAATCGCCAGAACCCTGATCCTTCACCGTAACGCACAGGTTCTAGATGACTGTTTTCGTCCATTTCGAGTATGGAGCCAATAGCAATTCCCTTATGAAGTTCAAGTGTTTTATCCGTGGTGGTGATGTAAATCAGTGCTTCGTTATTGGTACGTATCATATCGCCAACTCTGGGACTTAAACCTGTAAGTGTGGTTTTTTTAAGCTTTAACAATAACGGAATTGTTCCTATTACCCCGCCGGCAAATATTACGCCACTGGCTTTTATCGTTTGTGTTTTTGAAAAATATGCTGTTGACTTCCGGAAACTGATTTCGTAACCATCCTTTCCATTTTCTCCTGAAGGATTTATAGATGTAACTTCATTTTCAGCACTGATTTCAGCTCCCAGCTGTTGGGCAAGGTGGAGGTAATTTTTGTCAAGTGTATTTTTAGCGTTATGCCGGCAGCCGGTCATGCAGGCACCGCAATGGATGCAGCCTGTGCGGTCGGGGCCTTTTCCTTCAAAATAAGGATCTTTAACCGTAACATCCGGTTCGCCAAAGTAAACGGCAACCGTTGTTGGTGAAAAATGAGATGATTTGTTGATTTGTTCAGCCAGTTTCTGCATGGCGCGATCGCTTTCGGCCAGCACCGGATTTACGGAAGCTCCGAGCATTTTCCATGCGGTGTCATAAAAGGGAGAGAGTTCTTCTTCCCAGTTTTCAAGTCCTGCCCATGAGCCTTTCGAGAAGAATGGTGATTTGGGTTTTGGAAGTGTATTGGCATACACCAGCGACCCGCCGCCTACTCCTACACCACTTAATGCACTTATATGCCGTAAAAAGTTCAGCTTCTGGATTCCAAAACATTTTAAAGCCGGAATCCAGAGCCATTTTCGCAGGTCCCAGTTTGTTTTGGCAAAATCGGTGCTTTTAAACCATTTCCCTTTTTCAATAACCAGGACGGAATACCCTTTTTCCGCTAACCGAAGCGCAGAGACAGAACCCCCAAATCCTGAACCTATAATAACGTAATCGTAGTTTTCTTTTAGTTGCATGTAGATATTGTTCTAATTCAGGTTTGTATTTGGTCAAAAATAGTGATTTTATTTTAATGTGCCGGGTGCTTTGTTCCGGGTGCCGGCTATTCTGATTTCGATTATTCAATTATTCGATGGTTGGATTGTTCAATGGTTCAAATGTTCGTTTGTTCAAAGGTGATTTTATTTAAATTTCGGTCTTCGAGACGCGAGCATCGTGTCTCTAAGCCCTTGAACATTTGAACCTTGAACATTTGAACATTTGAACAATTTATTCCTTCGCCATTTCTACCAGCGTTTCCCCGGCAACTCTGTAAACCGTCCAGTCGTCCAACGCTTTTGCGCCCAGGCCTTTGTAAAAACAAATAGAAGGTTCGTTCCAGTCGAGGCAAGCCCATTCCAGTCGGCCGCAATCCCGGTCAACGGCTAATTTTGCAAGATGCTTTAACATTATTTTGCCAAACCCCTTCCCCCGCATTTCAGGGATGATATACAAATCCTCAAGGTAAATTCCGGCTTGCCCTAAAAAGGTTGAATAGTTGTGAAAAAATAACATAAAACCAACCGGTTCGCCGCCAAATTCACCTATAAACACTTCGGCCATTTTTTGTTTAAACAGGGTTTTGCGTAGTTTCTCTTCAGTAGCAACTACTTGGTGGCTGAGTTTTTCGTATTCGCCCAATCCTTTAATAAACTGAAGGATAAGTTTAACATCGCTTTCTTCGGCAGAGCGAATATTAAATCGTTCAAGTAACATATTATCAAATTCTTCCATAAATTAACTGGTTATTTTTTTGTTATTTTTAAAACACAAAAGGTACAAAAGGTTAATGCTGACGATTCTTTTGTGCCTTTTGTGGTTCTTTTACGGGCAGAACAAATACGGGGAAAATTATTGAATATTTATTTAAATCCGGGAAAATAGAGATTATTGAACTGCGACCTCAATATCTACAAAGGTAGCCGATATTCGCTCAATCCGTATCTTTGCAGAAATTTTCAAATCCTAATGGATCAACTCCCTCTGAAATCCTGGCTTCCGATTACACGCGATGAAATGCTTGCCCATGGATGGGATGAAGTGGATGTGGTGATTATTTCGGGAGATGCCTACGTCGATCATCCTGCGTTTGGAACTGCAGTGATTGCCAGGGTAATCGAAAATGCAGGGTTCTCCGTTGCCATTGTTCCACAACCCAACTGGAAAGACGACCTACGGGATTTCCGCAAGTTCGGTAAACCCAGGCTTTGTTTTGCAGTTGCTGCCGGAAATATGGACAGCATGGTGAATCATTACACTGCCGGCAAACGGCTGCGTTCCGATGATGCGTACACGCCGGGTGGAAAAGCCGGATTTCGTCCTGATTATGCCACGGTAGTTTATACACAAATCCTGAAAAAAATATATCCCGATGTCCCTGTCGTAATTGGTGGTATCGAAGCTAGTATGCGGCGGTTGGCTCATTACGATTACTGGTCGGATACGCTGAAACCGTCCATACTGATTGGTAGCGGTGCCGATCTGCTGGTTTATGGCATGGCTGAAAAAGCTATTATCGAGGTTTTGAAAAGGCTGAATGAAAATCCTGAAGTGGGTTGGATTACGGATATTCCTCAAACCGGTTTTGTTGTGCCCGATGCAGCTGTCAAGGATTTTGACAACAAGGCAAATTCGATCACACTTCCTTCGTACACAGCTTGCCTTAAAGACAAAAAAGCCTTTGGCGAATCCTTCAAACATATTGAACAGGAAAGCAATAAAGCTTCAGCGAAAAGACTTATTCAACCCTCGGGTGAAAAAGCTGTGATTATCAATCCTCCTTTCCCGTTAATGACTTCCAAAGAACTGGATGCCGTTTACGCTTTGCCTTACACGCGACTTCCACATCCAAAATACAAAAAGCGTGGCACGGTGCCAGCTTACGAAATGATACGACATTCGGTTACAATGCACCGCGGCTGTTTTGGCGGTTGCGCCTTTTGTACCTTGAGCGCGCACCAGGGCAAATTTATTTCGAGCCGTTCGGAGAAATCAATTCTTAACGAAGTGAAAGCCATTACCGAAATGCCCGACTTCAGCGGAAATGTCTCCGACCTCGGCGGTCCATCGGCTAATATGTACAAGATGCAGGGTTTCGACCTGGATATGTGCGAGAAATGCAAGCGGCCTTCCTGCATTTTCCCTTCCATTTGTAATAACCTGAATACCGATCACAAACCATTGACTGCATTGTACAAACAGGCAGCTGCAATTAAAGGTATCAAAAAGATTTATGTTGGAAGTGGCATTCGCTACGATATGCTGACAGGCCGCAGTGCCGAAGATGATAAACGCTTTGGCTTAACGGATTATACCCGCAACCTGGTAAAAAACCATGTATCCGGCAGGCTGAAAGTAGCGCCTGAACATACCAGCGATCATATCCTGAAAATTATGCGGAAGCCTTCATTCAAATTGTTTCATCAGTTCAAGCAAACATTTGATAAGCTAAACCAGCAGGAAGGACTCAAACAGCAAATTATTCCTTATTTTATCTCAAGTCATCCGGGAAGTGATCTTACTGATATGGCTCATTTGGCCTGCGAAACAAAGGAACTTGGTTTTCAGCTTGAACAGGTCCAGGATTTTACACCTACACCTCTGACCCTGGCAAGCGCCATTTATTATTCTGGAATTCACCCGTACACCGGCGAGCAGGTATTTACAGCCCGAAGCCGCCAGGAAAAGGAAGATCAAAGGAAGTTTTTCTTCTGGTATAAACCTGAGAACCGGCAGTGGATAAGGCAATCGCTGGCAAGAATGGGGGAGGCTGGTTTGGCGGATCGGTTGCTTGGAGGAAAGGGTCGATAAGATAATTATTGCCATCTGTACATGATGATTTCGTTTTTACTTTTAACATCACGATTTGAGCTTGGGTTGACAAGATACCCCAAACTCCGGCGGGGCTTTTTGAAAACGAGAATTTATTTGTACTTTGAAAGTTACATTTTGAAAGTTAAACTTTATGTTGACAAGTGACCCCAAACCCCGGAGGAGGTTATTGTCGACGAGCATTTCTGGCAGGAAGTATAATTCCACTCAATGCAAAGAATCTTTCCCCTTAAGATGAAAATCTGTACCTTTACCGTCTCAAACTAAAAATATAATGCGAATAGAATATGATATAAAATTAGGATTTAAAGATGTGATGTTCAGGCCGAAACGTTCAACGCTGAGCAGCAGGTCGCAGGTAAAACTAGAACGCACTTTCAGGCTGAAACACACGAATACCGAATGGTCAGGAGTCCCGATAATGGCTGCCAATATGGATACTGTGGGTACTTTTGAAATGGCGCTTGCATTGTTCGATAAGAAATTATTTACAGCTATTCATAAACACTACTCCCTGGCTGAGTGGAATATTTTTATGACGAAGGCTCCAAAGGGAATTGAAAATTTTATTGCCCTAAGCTCAGGTACAGGAACTCATGATTTGGAAAAAATTGTGCAGGTTATTAACGCTAATCCAAAGCTTCGGTTTATTTGCATTGATGTTGCCAATGGTTATTCCGAACATTTTGTTGCCTTTGTGAAGAAAACAAGGACGAAATTTCATGATAAAGTTATTATTGCAGGAAACGTCGTTACAGGCGAAATGGTTGAAGAACTTTTACTGGCAGGCGCTGATATTATCAAAGTGGGAATCGGACCAGGTTCGGTTTGCACAACCAGGGTAAAAACCGGAGTAGGTTACCCGCAACTCTCTGCAATTATTGAATGTGCCGACGCTGCCCACGGTCTGGGAGGCCAGATTATCAGCGATGGTGGTTGCAGTACGCCCGGTGATGTGGCAAAAGCTTTCGGTGCCGGAGCCGATTTCGTAATGCTTGGCGGCATGCTGGCCGGACACGACGAAAGCGGAGGCGAACTGATCGAGAAAAACGGCAAAAAAGTAAAACAGTTTTATGGCATGAGTTCCACAACAGCCATGGACAAACATGCCGGCGGAGTAGCCGATTACCGCGCCAGCGAAGGCAAAACCGTTGAAGTGCCTTACCGCGGGCAGGTTGAAAATACATTGCTCGATATATTAGGCGGCATACGAAGTACTTGCACCTATGTAGGAGCTTCGCAACTGAAAGAACTTACGAAAAGGACAACTTTTATCCGGGTTGCGGAACAGGAAAACAGGGTTTATACGGAGGATAATAGTTAATCGTTAATAGAAAATAGAAAATAGTTGATCGAAAACAGTGAAATCCCCGCTGCTGAGAAGTGACGGGGATTTTTTAAATATTTAGTATGAATAGAAAGTTATAAGTTCGTTAAATTCTAAGAAGTATGAGTAATCTGATCCCAATCTGGAAGTATATAGAAGATGCGCTTCAAACTAACCAGCTCGCA
This sequence comes from Bacteroidales bacterium, assembly GCA_030654075.1. GTDB lineage: Bacteria > Bacteroidota > Bacteroidia > Bacteroidales > UBA4417 > UBA4417. The sequence goes on from JAURYB010000138.1 coordinate 30,657, forward strand.
GTTTTGGCTACAGTTAGCGAGGATCAGCCACACGCAAGCCTGATTGCCTTTACACCTTTTGAGGGTTTCCACCAGCTTATATTTGCTACATATCGCAATACGCATAAGTTTCGCAACCTGGCAGTTAACGGAAAAGTTGCAGTGCTTATCGAAGGTAAAAACGAAGAGAAATCGGGCATCCAAAACGGTTTCGTAATAACTGCTTATGGGGTTGCAGATGAAATAAGCCTGGAAGCAACTAACATTGCCTTGCAGGCTCATCTTCAAAAATACCCGGAACTGCTAAGTTTCACAAGTGAACCGGATTGCGCCCTCATCCTGGTTAAAGTTGAAAACTACCAGGTGGTACAGGGAATTGATAATGTAGTGTGGTGCACTGTTGATGATTTGGATAAATCGAAAAACGGAATGAAATAGGCTGCAACTTAAAATCACTATTTGTCTGGCATAAACAAAAAAAAAGGATCAGACCAATGACTTCCCAGAACAGCGCTCGGGTTCTTGAGATTTATAAAATTGGAATTGATACCCGAAACGCTACATTAGAAACCGAAGTTCCTTCCTGGCCGGATTGCGACAGCAGGCATTTGCATCATTCACGATTCGTATATTTTGAGAAAGAAACTGTAGTTGGATAGGCCGCAATATCAGCAGTTTAGGCACGTCCGGTATATACATGCGTAGCTGAGGCTAGCATATTTGTCGACACAGATTATATTGCAAAGGGAATTGGTTCGCAGCTTTTGAATAAAGTGATTCAATCATCAGAGGAGAATGGTATATGGACATTAAATTCCAGTGTATTTCCCGAAAACCAGGCCCCGCTGAAACTCCATGAGAAATTTGGATTTCGGATAATCGGCTTTAAATAAAAAGCTGCCAAACTCGATAACAAAATGGCGAAATACAATTTTACTGGAGAGACGGAGTAAAACCCAAAATTTGAATAATCAGAGTTCAGACCACTAAATAAGTCTCCGACTCAACAAAACAAGGCATTCGACACAATTTCTGCTGGCTGGAAAAACAATATTTCCGTAACTTGCTCGCCAAATCCTGTTTATGACCACTACCCTACCCTTATCCAAATCGCCACGGCTGGAAGTTGTTGATGCATTGCGCGGTTTTGCTATTATGGCTATTATGTTGCTGCACAATCTTGAGCATTTCGATTTTTATTATTCGCCGGAATATCTACCAGGCTGGATGAAAGTTCTGGATAAAGGAATCTGGGATACGTTATTTTTCCTGTTTTCGGGAAAAACATATGCCATTTTTGCCTTACTGTTTGGGCTCACTTTCTACATCATGTTTTCGAACCAGGCAAAGAAAGGAAAAGATTTCCGGGGCCGATTTTTATGGAGATCTTTTCTTCTGCTGATATTCGGTGTAATAAATTCTATGTTTTACCAGGGTGACATACTGCTGTTTTATGCGGTGTTGGGCGTTTCGTTGGTAGTGGTTTGCAAATGGAGCGATAAAGCAGTTCTGATAACAGCCATAATCCTGTTGCTGCAGCCGCTTGAATGGATCAAGCTGGTTCAGATTGTTAATGATCCTGCGTTTGTAGCTACGGATCCCTTGTCGTGGACTTATTTTGGCAAAATGGAAGGATATATTACCGGCAGTTCATTCCTGGATCTTGTAAAAGGTAACCTCATAAACGGTAAAACTGCCGTAATCTTATGGACCTACGAAAACGGAAGAATACTTCAGACCCCGGTTATTTTTATGCTGGGAATGCTGTTAGGCCGGAGTAATCTGTTCGCTCCTTCTGAGGCAGGCAAAAAGTTCTGGAAAAAAGTATTGGGTTTTGCTGTTTCACTTTTTGCGGTTCTGTTTACTGTTAAAATGATCATCCCAACCTTAATTCCAAGGGAAGCTACTGCCGGTGAACTGAATATAATAATAACCAGCCTGGCGAATTTTGCATTTATGTTTGTTTGGGTTGCCACATTTGTGCTTGTGTTTCAGAAAAAAGCAATACACCGCATATTAACCAAACTGGAAGTATTTGGCAAAATGAGCCTTACCAATTATGTAATGCAATCCATCGTTGGTTCCTTTATTTATTATGGATTTGGGCTTGGGCTTTATAAGTATACCGGGGCAACCATGAGCCTGTTTATAGGCATTCTGTTATTTCTTCTTCAAATTACTTTTTGCCGCTGGTGGATGAAATCGCATACGCATGGGCCGTTGGAGGGGATTTGGCATAAGTTGACTTGGATTTAGGGGAGATTGAGGTTTATGAGGTTTTGGGGTTGACAAGGCGAAGCGGAGACTTGGCGAGGGAGCGAATGGGCGATGGAGCGAGGGGGCACTTCGGCTCCGCTCAGTGCCCGACAACAAGAAACCTGAAACCAGAAACTTGAAACCAGAAACCTGAAACCAGAAACCTGAAACTTGAAACCTGAAACCAGAAACCTGGAAAAGATTACTTTTACTTCAGAGAACAATATCCCCTCGCATTGGTTTATTAAAAAAAGGTTCATAATGCAGAAAAACTGGAAATTTAAAACCGGAATATTTTTAATAATCCTTTCCACCTTACTATTCACATCTTTACTTGCTGTTCCGTTTTTGGATGTTGCCGGTAAAACGAAAATTACTATCAGCACAATAGCGGTTATACTGGGCGAAATAACTTTCTGGGTTGGGGGTATACTTCTTGGAAAAGAGCTTTTCAATAAATACAAATCATATTTAAATCCGATGAACTGGTTTAAAAAGAAAACAGTTCCAGTTCCAGTTAAGGATTCTGCAACCAGTGAAAATACAGTATGTCAGACTCAGGAATTTTAATCCGGATCAATGGCCGCAATTAATAAAAACGTTTCTGATAAACCGGATTTACCTGTCATTCCCTTTGTTTCTCAACAGGTATGGGAACAATGGCTTGAGCAGAATCATGCAATTTCGAAAGGTATCTGGCTTCAGATGTTCAAAAAGAGTTCAGGAATTGCTTCAGTCAACTACGCTGAAGCTTTGGATGTAGCCCTGTGTTATGGCTGGATCGATGGCCAATTGAAATCTATCGATGAGCTTTCGTATATGCAGCGGTTTACACCCCGCCGACCAAGAAGTATCTGGTCGAAACGGAATATCGAGCATATTGCCCGGCTCACAAATGAAGGACGGATGAAACCCGCCGGTATCAAGGAAGCAGAAGCAGCAAAATCCGATGGTCGCTGGGAAGTTGCCTACGACGGGCAGGGAACGATGAGCTTGCCTTCTGATTTCCAGGAAGTACTTTTAAAAAATGAAAAAGCACTTGCCTTTTATGAATCCCTGAATAAAGCCAATAAGTACGCCATCGCCTGGCGGATCCAAACCGCTAAAAGATCTGAAACCAGGGAGAAACGGATAAAAGAGATTCTTGAGATGCTGGGAAGAGAAGAGAAATTCCATATGTGATACTATTTTCAAAACAACAGAATTGATATTATTTTCATATTTCAAGGTTTTATGTACATTTGACCAACTTTTATATGAAAAATATTATGAAAAAATCAGGATCAAAACACATCCAGCTTTTAGTATTTATTCTTTTATCCTTTATCCCTTATTCATATTCCCAGGAAGGCGGCGCTGAGTGCAAAGTGTTATTAAAAGGGATTTCCGGTTCGTACAAAGGCGATTGCAAGGACGGGCTGGCGAATGGCAAAGGCACTGCCACCGGAGAAGATTCATATACCGGCGCTTTTCTGAACGGTTTACCCGAAGGCAAAGGTGTTTATAAATATAAAAACGGCAACATGTTTTCAGGTTACTGGAAAAACGGGCTTAAAAATGGCAGAGGGGAATTTAAAAGCCTGGTTAACGGGAAAGCTACTCTTATCAAAGGCTATTGGAAAGACGGAGATTATGCCGGAATTTCAGAACCTGACGAAGAATACAGGATTACCAAGCTCACTGCCATCGAAAACTATACTATAAAGAATGTGAAAGGTGACCAGAACTTCATTGAAGTTTCATTTGAAAAAGTAAATAAAAAGTACGTCCCCCGCGACCTGGAAGTTACCTTATCTTCAGGATATAAAATTGAGCAAAACAAGAAAATAATTATTCAGAATTATAATTTCCCTGTGAACTGCGACTTGCATTTCACAATCCCGATTACAGGTGGAGTCAGGCAATGCAATCTCGCATTTACGATATATAAACCAGGAAAAATCGAGGTTTTTATTTCGAATAATTAAGTCAGTGAGACTATATTTTCAGGAACGAGAGTGTACTGAAATTATGTAGTCGAACTGATCCCGAGCGATGGTTGGTGAGCCTGCCGAAGCAAGTCGGGGGATCTCCCAGGTTTTATTCCTCGCCCCTTGGGGCAAAATTGAAAAGAAATCCTTTTGATGATACCTCGTCAGCTTGCAGCGAGGAAGTTCATTATTTCTTCCTTTTTATACTTTCCCTCAAAATGAAGGTTTAAGCATTTCGGGCTTTACATATTCCCAATCCCAAAAAACAAACAAACCAAAGTCTCAACGCAGATTTCCCGCGCTTCATTAGTAGCATTAGCTGAAAAATAAACCGGGTACCATTCAACATATTTCTCATTTTCCATCGAAGGCTTAACGACATTCTGACCCGAAGAAGTCATAATACGTTTGTTTTTCGAAAGCGAGACATTTCCGGCCGAGCGGTTAACAGGATTGCAGTTTACAACTACCATCACACCCAGTATTTCATCCCCCGACTTTATCTTTATAATCCCCCTGCCCTCATTATATTCGGCAAAAACGGGCTTACCCAACAATGAACCTTCAATACGGTGAACCAGATCAAAACCTACATTGTTTATGCCTGGATTCCCGGCGGAATTGCCGACAGAATCCTTTATCCCGGCCGCCGATCGCGATTCCTGCAAGCGTGTATACAAAAAATATCCAACCTGTTCTTTTTCATTGTACAATTCAGCTACCAATGGCGCCAGTATCCTGGATGACCGGACATCATCACTTAAAGATGTTCTTGTCGCTATTTCAATCCATTTAAGTTTAATGGCAAACTTTTGTCCATCTTCAAATATCATAGTTCCTTTTTTCTGATACAGCACTTTCTGATCATATTCAATCCCAAACCCTGTAACTTCGGTAAATAACGAAGAAAGTACCGATCCGAACGAAGGTTTAGCTAATTCCCAGGTCCAGCCTTCTTTAAAATGAAAGGAAAAAACGGTGTCAGTCGGAGATAAGAGAATTGCGGCAAAATTACCGGCGGATGTCCACGCTCCGTTTAATTTAAGCATGTCCCGTTCGGGTTGTATCAACAACGAACGCGATTCTTCTTCCTGGGTTTCCTGGTACAAAAGCCTGCGCGCTTCTTCTTCCTCTTCCTCCTTTTTGCCAAGGATTATCTTTTCATCCGTAGTCGGAATCACGCCCAGCGCTTCATGGAGCAACCTGTTGTATATTTCCAGGAATTTTTCGGCCGACATCCATCGTTTTGCGGATGCATAACCGGAAACATTAAAATATTCAAGCTCATGGCTTACTTCCTTTTGAAGTATGATTTTATTGTTCTGTTGAATAATAATCGTGAAATTCCAGAACATGGCATATCCGCTGGTTGCCCTGGTAATAAAAGAGAAAATTCCGATTGTGGAAGCATTCCCGTTGCTGTTTGGAGGCATTTCAACTCTGAGTTTCCCAAATCCGCTGGTAATTTTATACGCAATTTGTTCGGGTAATTTAACGTCATACACTTCGAGGTAATTCATTAATTGCTGCCTGGTTTCGCTTAAAACAGAATCGCGTATGGTAGGTACTTTCAGGTAGTTTGGGAACTTGGTTTCATCGGTCCACCGCAGTTCATGTTTAAATACTACCACTTCGGCCTGTTGAGCCTTACAAACGACAGTTAAGAGACATGCTAACGTTAAAACACAAATTGCTTTCATAAAACCTGGTTTTTAGATAGAAAAAATTCTGACAAAAATTTGAAAAACAAAGAACGGCATGCAGGCAGAATTAAAAACAGGATCAATTTAAATCAAACAGAATATTGGTTTCTGTTGCCGGAGGCGACATAAAACTCTGCCATTTGAATATTCGTTTATCAGTAAGCTTTTGAGCTGTTGCAAAAGATTAGTGTAAATTTAAGCAATTACCGAAGTTTAAGCAAGTGGTTCCGGGTTGGACCCATAAACTTTACAGGATGTGGTACAGAAGGACACTCTTCCCGCTACCGCACGAATCCTTTCGTGTGGTGGTATAAACTCGCTGATAACTTAGCGCAGCGATCTCCTAAGCGCAGCGAACGACTGAGCGCAGTGACCTCACAACCGAAGGGAGTAACAAAGCGATCTTATCCCGCGCATCGGGATAATCCGTGCCTGTATAAATTCAAAATATATTGACTTTTAAAATGGAAAAGGTTTTATAAAGTGCCGGGAATCATGGCACGAATTTCAAATTTATGTAAACAGAGGAATAATCTGAATCATAGCCTTGTCCAATAAATTATGACATAAGTAATCCAATTTATAAAATTTTGTTGTAACTTTATAGCAACATCATATCTGGCAATACTATATACTTGCGTAAAGCATACTGAAATCCCGCTCAAATATATCTTTTCTCCAATCCTGGTTTTGAATTTATTTTCATTTAACAAAAAAACGAAAAATGAAGACAAACGGAAGCTTCCTTACATCGCTTTTATTGGTTTTTGCGGGAGTGTTTTATACCTCCTGCTGTCCCCTTAATCCAAAGCTGAACTCAGTGAAAACAGCTCATGGAAACACCGACTGGCATATTAACACCGCAGAAGAGTTCCTTACCGGAAAGGATATGAATGGCAATAATATGGCAAGTAATTATTGTCCTGATACATGGACAAAGTCGCATATGCATATTGGTTCGACAAACACGAACAACAATTATTATGACATTGGTAAAGTTACATCAGGCAAAGACTGTGATGCAAGCAGCGGTATTGATCAGTCAATGCTTTTCTTCTATGCCGGTCATGGCAATCCGACAACTTTTAACACCTTAGGAAATTCGGCTACGCTACCCAGTATGAAGCTGGGTAATTGCGATGATAAGTCTCATGGCTTATTGAGATATTTCTGGCAATGTTCCTGTGAGGTATTTGCTCACGGCCCGGTTAGCTGTACCGGTTCTACAGAAGCTTATACGTGTCCTGAAGATTTTGATGGATCTGCTGACTCATATGCCATGCGAAATGTATATGAACGCTGGGGCCCGGTACTGAGCCCAGAATTAAGAATGGCTTGCGGTTCTTCTACTTTAGCATACTGCTGGGAAACTGAAACAAATAAAATCTGGGACTATTACAACAACCAAGGCTATGATGTTGCTGACGCGTTTATATGGGGATTGCACCGTTTGAGCTACAACTGCCCGTTGTGTATTACTACGGGCGGCATTTCCAAATCATCTACACCACTTTTCGACCAGACTTTTACTAATAAGCCAAATCCTTCAGGTGCATACCTTCATATTCAGTTTTTATCGGGATTTGCAAGCAATGTTCCACAATTACATGTTCATATTCCGGAATTGCTGCCGGTTTTTGAATTGATCCCTTTGCCTTGGCCTGAGAAATATAAGAGGGAAACCTTTCAGGACAAAGAAGGATGGAGGTATTCAGGTACAAAACTGAAAGTAAGAGGAATTCCGGAGGTAAAGATCAATAATGCATCGGGGTCTGTATATATTTTTGGGGAGAGAAAGTTTGAAGATGGAGCAAAGCAGTTTGGGGAATCGAAATATATAGATATGGCCGGCAAATTTTTAAGAGAGCAAGGGTGGACTGAAAAAGAAGTTTCGGGACCTGTGGGCCAGAAAATGATGCTACAATCTGTACCAAACACGGGAAAACGTATAGAGCAAATCCGGAATGAACAGAAAAACGTTTCAATTACTTACGACAGGGTGATTTTGATCGGAACTGATACTGTCAAAACAGTCGGTGAGGGTGGAAAAGTAGTTGTGCAGCTCAACAATGACGGATCACTATACAATGCATCCAAAGTTTGGAGACCTATTAAAAGCAAAATCAGGGTCACTAAATCAAAGCCTTATGAACAGGCTTTTGCCGAGGCGATAAAGCAGGTAGGTGAGCAAAAAGCTTACATACTTGAAAGCTGGACCTGGGGGTATGATGAGTATGCAGGAAATGTTGAGCAAAAAGAACTCAAAGCTGTATATATTTTCTATTTTATACCTGTTGAAAGGGAAAAGACAATAGACTATCCTCCTATGGCTATTAAAGTCTCTGCTCATATAGAATAAAACATACACTCTAATCGTAAACTTCTATTCTCAGTTATCAGGTCAAATGCAAAGTGCAAGGCGTAAATGTTTTACACCTTGCACTTTTCGTTTGCGACTTCAGCCCCATGGTTCGCGTATCTTATTTTCTAATGCGCACAGTTGCCAAAGCTTTCAATGTCTTCGAATCAAAAATTTACATATTTGCTATATCTCCACGACATTTTGCACAAAGCTGTGCTTCCTTCTGATCAATATCCTCTACATAGGTGCTCGAACGCATAACGCAAGTAGGTGTATGGCAATGAATCAATCCTAAAGTATGCCCGAGTTCATGAATAACTTCCTTGGCTAACCGTTTCAGTAAAAGGTCTTCATCCGCAGGCATTCCGTACCTTTCGTTACTCAGCCTGTATTGCGATGCAATGGCCGAGCGTCCGCCTAACTGCGCCTGCCCGAAGATAAAAGTAAGGATAGGAATGTAGAGATCAACATTAAGCAATCCGATTGTTTTGGAATTACCAGGTATGTTCAGGGAATCGACCTCGTGAAGCAGCTTATTGCCATTGTATTGCCTGCGAACCGGGTCATAAAATTCGCTGATATCAACATGAGCTTCCTTGATGGTAACAGCACAGTTTAATTCCTGCATAACAACTTCGGAAATCTTCTCAAGAAATCCTCTTTCGAAACGGCCAAAAGATAAGATTGTTATTGCTGGAGCATTCATTAAGAAGTTATCAGAATTAAGGGTTTTAATACGATAATCATAAATTAAAAATACTTATTCAGTTATGATCTTTGAGGATTCTCTTATTGAGTAGGCATCGCGGATTACCGATACCTCAACCCCTAAAACCTAATCCCTAAATCCTTCCTTTCAGGCTTTCAAACCATATTTCTTAATCTTATTATACAGCGTAACCCTATCCACTTTTAACGCATGAGCCGTACGCGAAATATTCCAGCTGTATTTATTCAGAATCTGAAGGATAAAGGCTTTTTCAAAATCATCAAGGCTTTCGACTGAACTATCAATGGTATCCTTACCAAAAGGCAGATCTTTCAGTACAATTTTCTTCCCACTGCCAACTACAATAGCGCGCTCTATCATATTCTCCAGTTCCCGTATATTGCCGGGAAACTGGTATCCGGTGATACGTTTCAACGCTGCCGGCTCAATGGTAATAAGCGGCTTATTCATTGAGGTACAATACTTTTTAATAAAATAATCCACAAGTAACGGAATGTCTTCAATCCTTTCTCGCAGCGGTGGCACATGAATATTCATCACATTTAGCCGGTAATACAAATCTTCGCGAAAAGTTCCCTTCTCAACCATACCTTTCAGATCGCGGTTTGTTGCGCATATTACACGGAAATCGGAAGAAATTTCTTTGTTCCCTCCGACCCGCATAAATTTCTTTGTTTCCAGAACGCGTAAAAGTTCAACCTGCATTTTTTGTGAAATGGTGGCAATTTCATCCAGGAAAATAGTGCCGCTGTCGGCCATCTCGAACCTGCCTTTGCGGTTATACAAAGCTCCTGTAAAAGCGCCCTTTTCGTGTCCGAATAGCTCACTTTCCAATAAACTTTCGGTGAGAGCTCCGCAATGTACACTTACCAATGGATAGAATTTGCGAAGCGAATTCGCATGAATTGCCCTTGCGACAAGTTCTTTACCGGTACCGCTTTCGCCGGTAATTATAACCGACGAATTTGTCGGGGCTACGCTTTCAACTTCTTTTAAAACCAGTTTTATAGCTTCACTTTTGCCAATCAGGTCTTCGACACTTTCCAACGAGTCGACCCGTTTCTTCAACGTTTCGTTTTCCTGGGCTAAAGATATCTGCTTTGTAGCATTCCGGATCAGGTGCGACAAATCATCCGGATCAAAAGGTTTTGTGACATAATCGAATGCGCCTTCCTTTAATGCTCTGACGGCTGTATCAACGGTGGCAAAAGCCGTCATTACAATAATTATCGAATCCTTGTTAAGCGTTTTGATCCGCTGCAGCAGTTCCAATCCATCCATGCCAGGCATTTTAAGATCTGTGAGAATGATATCAAAAACATCCGATTCGAGGATCGACAGGGCTTGTTTAGCATTTTCGGCACATTCAACCCGGAAGCCATCTTCAGTAAACCAAAGATTCAGCGATTCCCTGACGGATTCTTCATCGTCAACAATCAGTATCGATATTTTCTTTTCCATAATTAGTTTCCTTAACTTCTGATTATAGGTAATAGGATTGAAATAGTAGTGCCATGGCCGGGTTCAGACTTAACCTGGATTTTCCCTTTATGACTCTGTATAATGCCGTGAACAATGGGCAGTCCCAGCCCGATGCCTCGTACCTGCTGTTTTGTTGAAAAGAAAGGCTCAAAAATATGCGGGATATCTTCTACCGAAATACCAATCCCGTTATCTGATATTTCAAGCTTAATAGTATCCTGATCAGGGTTTGAAGTCCTTACCACAATTTCGCCATTCTCTGTAATTGCTTCTGTTGAATTAACAAGCATTGCTACACAGGCTTGTTTAATCTGGTTCGGGCTGCAATAGATCAGGTCTGATTTTGCAGTAAAATCAGTCAATAGGCTAATGTTCGCAATCTTTACCGGGTGCGACATCAGATCATAGGTTTCATGCAGGATTTCGTGAAGATGCTTCGGTTCAAAATCTTCCTGGTCTTTTTTCGAGAAATCGAGCAAGCCTTTAACAATATCGCCGCAACGCTTGGTTTCAGCCTCAATCATTTTCAGATGCTTGAGCATTACTTCCTTTTTGGCATCCGTCAGATCAGGATTACTCAGAAGTTTATGAACCAACTTAGTATAGACCAGTATTCCTGACAGTGGATTGTTTATTTCGTGAGCCACAGAAGAGGATAGTTTCCCAAGTGATGCAAGACGTTCGATATGAATCAACTCACTTTGGGCAGTTCCCAATTCCTCCGATTTTTTCTGAACTTTATATTCGAGCTGCTGCGACCAGTTCTCCAATTCGGTAGTTGCAGTCTGCAGGTTATCAAGCATGTCGTTAAACGCTACTGAAACCATACGCATATCGTCGAGTTGATTGGGTTTTATTTCGACCCTGGTGTTTTTATCACCGCTTGCAACAGCAATACTGGCTTTGATCAGTTCACCCAGGGGATATTTTATCTCTTTCCGGGTAAATAGCACTAAAAATGAAGCCAGCAGAAGTGTTGTTAAAATGGCCAGTATATAAAACTCGATGGACGACTTTTTAACAGCCGCGTCAAGATCTTTTAAAGGAACTTTAATTACCAGTGAACCGAGTACTTTATCGGTAGCCGAATGAGCATGACAGGAGCTTTCGTAACATGATTTCGAATTAAGTATTGGCGAACGGATCAGCAGGTGTCTTTGTCCACTGGGACTTTTACTCATTTTACATTCGCTGTCCGCTTTAATAATTTTGTACGATTTCTCTTTCCCGGGGAACATAGTTGCCATGTTTTTGTGGCAACTTTTGCAATTCGGATTAATGTTGGCAGCGGTGTCGTTTGAAAAAGACGAATAAATTAAACTGTCGTTGCTGTCATACATATTTACATCGTCAATGCCAGGCAAGGTATGAATAACATCAAGTGTATTCTGGAGCGCGCCTTCGTCGTTTTCCATCATAGAATGGTACAAAGCACCTTCAACAAGCGAGCCGACATTATTTCCGCTTTGCAGGATAACTGTATTCAGGTATTGTTCGTAAACAGACCGGAAAATAATACCGAATGACACAAACAGGAATACAGACAAGATTGCGATGATAAGTACCACACGCCCATAAATGGAACGCCCGAAACGTAAATACCGCCCAAATGATGTGCCGCTTTTACCTTGCTTTTCTTTGGATTTATGGAAGCTTTTCATTAGACAATTTTTAAGTTTTGAACCCTTATATGGTTGTTCGCATATATGTCAACGCAATATAATAAAAAAACTGATGAAAAATTCACCAGTTTTTAATTTTTCTACAAGTTTTGATTCAATTCGCTTATCGGTGAGGTATTATAATATTCACTACTGGAACCGACGATGAACATTATCCTGATTTCGCTATGGAGTTAGAACTCTTTATAAAGCATCTGCTACAAAGGGCCAGGTAATTATGAGAGCTGATTTAAATGGCAAAATAGGTATGAAAAGAATAATTTATTTGTATGTATCCAGAAAATTTGTCTGGAAATCATCCCATACTTCAGGTCCAAAATCAGAGAGTACTCCATCTTTCAGAACACCGCCATCCTGAAGGACTACGTGCGAATATTCAAGACTGTCAGGTTTTAATGTAGCTGCCAGAAAATCTTTTACTCTTGAAAATTCAGTATCTATCCATTTCTTGTATTTTTCGGCCATGTCGAGAAACTGAATTTCTTTATACCAATTTGCAGGTTCGATCCGGTATACCCAACCATCAGCGTACGGTGATTTATTCAAACAGGTTGGATCAGCTACGAGTGCTTCATTTTGTGCATTAATGATCCCTGAAACAGGTGCGTAAAGGTTTAATTGCTTCCCAAGCTGAACGATTGAAAAAAGCAGATCCCCTTTCTTGATTTTTTCTCCGGGGTTTTTCATTTCAACTCTTGTTACCGGGCCGGTAATATGCTGCAGAAAGTCATCAATTCCAACGGAAATATAACCATCCTTTTCCATAAAAGCCCAGGTATGAGATTTGTCATAATACAATCCATTAGGTACAATTACGTCACTTTCATCAAAGCTTTCAGCATAATCATTAAAATCCGGAGAAACATTTACCTGTTTCCTGAATCGACGGGCACTTGCAGTTATAACTATTCCTAATGTGATTACTAATGCCAGGATTAACATAACCAATCCCATTGAATTAGCATTGTTTACAGGAGCTATGCTTACAATTGCAGTATTAATCTTATTAAGTTGTGACTGACTTTCTGTATTTATCAGGGCACAGTATCCGCTTGAATTCATAAATTGTTGCCCATCAGTTATAATCCATGATAAAAACGCAATTTCTGCTTCATTTACAGGTTGAACTTTACTGACTGCATAAAGGCTAGAATACAAAGCTTTTGGGTATTTCCCGATCCAGACTCCACGAAGGAAAGAATTTGCATCTGTGTAAATATCCTCCATATAATCAATGGTGCCATTCCCGTTTTTATCAATAGGCAAAATTTTGATATTGGCAACCAAGCTCTGATTATCAGGTTCAATAACATTGACAACTTTGCAGAATCCAATAGCATTAGGGTCTTTCTGAACAGCGGAAATAACTTCATCTTTTGTTCCAACGATAATTCCATTTACTGGAATCTGTTTTGATTTCAGAAATTTTGCAACTCCGTTCTTTACAGATTCATCGTTAACCATATAAATGTGAATTACTCCCTTTTGTCCATTATCAAGCAGTGCTCCCCAATTCTTCTTATCAGGGCTATTGAATATCTGAGCAAACTTCTCTTGTGAAACGCCCTGTCGCATCAATTGAGTCAAAAATGGATTCCCGGAATTCATAATCGGAACTATTACATCCCGTCCAATCACCATTTTCCAATCCGTTTCATTAATTTTTCCATACGTGTTGTTTGTAACCAGACGTAAATCCTCACCGTCCCCCTGATCTATACTTTTATCTGCACTATTGCTAACATTGATTTTAACCTCAGGTTTAAGACTTCTATATTCACTGGCCCATTGCGAAGCCATTGGAAACAGGTCAGAGGTGCACGAGATTGTTATTACCCCTTGATTCAAATCAGTATTTCTGCTGGGAATATCCTGGCTGCTGACAGTATTTAATACTAAAAGCAACAGGACTTCGACGAATAAACAAACTATTGTTTTCATGATTTTAAGGATTTCAACTCTTTTAAATACACCAGTTCAATTACAGTGCCAAAGTTAATATCGCACTTATCTATCTGATTATCTGCGCATTTAAAATACTTATGTTTAATTTATATACAGGTATAGTGTTGCATTATTCAACACTTGAATTACCCTAGACCTATAAACGTCTAAATATCAATACAGTAAAGCATAGTGTAAAGTTTATATACAGCTGTTGAATTTATCAACACTTTTTCCGGGAAACACTTAAAAACAGTGGATTTGAGAGAAAAAACGCGATAAAAAATCAACATTTCCTGATCTTTTTTCAAAATCCGATGATTTGGATCAACACGAAGAATCAAATTGAAAAATGTTCTGCAAAATCATTACCAAATTGCGTTTCCTCAGATTGGTGCCTTTATCAAATTATAATCATAGCTATTTCTGAAAAACCTGAAATTACGGCCATCTGAAATGAAATAATAAAATCAATCTATTCTCACCCAATTTGTACTAAATTTTCAACCAGTTTTATTTTTTTACAGCATAAATCTCATATCTATCCTCTCAGGCATAATCCTAATAATAACGGGAGTTTTGCTTTTGACAACAAATAATCGGATATAGAACGGGTTCATAATGAGATTCTGGTTCAGCGGGATTATTCCTACGAAAAAACAACTGCCTGAAAATTAATGTGGTAGCGACTAATCCCAATAAAATATTCTACTAATTATACGTTACATCCAGAATACAGATTGGATGAAAATGCATTTCAACAACAAAAATAAGGATTCTATGCTAATACAAATATATCGGATAACATTCTATTTGACCATTGCTGATAAATTGAATGAAAACAACTCTGCCGGCCGTATTTTCTGGTGAGAGCGCAAGAGTTATGTCGCCTGAATGAGCAGGGACTTTGCTTTCTGAAAGTATCCTGCCATCCGACTGTATTACCCGGATAACCATTTCTTTTTGGATCGGATTTATTGGCTTGATAAGCAGTTCTCCGGAGCGTGGAACAGAAACAATGAAATTCTTCTTATTCTCAGCTGCTTGAAGTGGTTGTAAGCTAACCGGTATTCCATCCAATACGTCAAAAGGTGATTTTCCTGCGGTAGTGAAATAAAGCCAGGAAGTTCCATCGAGGCTGTGCCAGTCAACAGCCCATATACCACCCATTCCTCCCAGGTTTTCGTTATAATGAGAAACCATTCCATCGGAATTGATATGGGGTCGCAATTCTTCAAACAATGAAATACTTCCCGGACCACCTGCAGCAATATATGTGAGTGTTCCCTCGTACCAAACCGCTAATGGAACTATGCCATCCATACCATAAAGTTCACCGTTTCCATGGGTGTATAGAACTTTTCCTGCAAGTGAAAGAGCATCCAAACCCTTTTGTGTATCTCCATTCTGAAAATTGTAATACGACATCCAGGTATTGGCAAAGAGAACTATCCGGTCAGAATAAGTGGCTTCGCGCCAGCAGCGCAACTCTGAATCCCAGCCATGAGTGCTTATAAAGCTGAACATATCACCGGCAAGCTCTGTTTCGCCTGATTCATAAAGACTTAGTATGGCAGCGGCATAAGCTTCACAACTCGCTACCTCATTTTTAATACCGGTTTGAGGATTCACTGTGAAAAAATTCCCATCAGGATTAATCAAACCTTTAAGAAAACCCAAAGCCATATTTATTGAAGGTATAACCCGTTGATCGCCGCTCTTTTTATAATATGCCTGTAAACCAGTTATAATCCATGGGAAATCCCCCATCCAGACAGTACCATCTGCTTCCCGGAGCACGGTAATTGCTCCGGAAACCGAGTTCCAAGCCCTCGGCCAGTATCCTTCCGGTTGTTGATGATTGAGAAGAAAGACTGCTAATTTTTCGGCTGCCATTGCAGCTGCATTGTCAGCTATCCCTTGGCTCCATGTCCCTTCATTGCATAAAGCCTTTAATGCCAACCCCTGACCATAAAGCCAGGAAGAATTGTCCTCGCTCCAGGTGGTAAGAAGTCCGGTAGATTTTTGCCGGTTAATTATTGCCTGTATGGCATTCTCTTTAATTGATATGAAATCATTCGGATTGATAAATTCCCGGGAAGTCCCGCGCTGCCAGTCAGCCATCTTTGTGCCAACCAGGTTATGGATACTTACTGAACCTAGATCGGTAGTAACGTACGCAGCCGAAGCCTGGGCATAAACAGCTAATGAAACAACACGAATCTTACTCCAATCTATTAGAGCTGAATTTTCGAATTGCTTTTTGGCCACAGTAATTTTTTCTGCCCATCGGTTGAGCCCGGCAAGTCCATCCCAGCGAGCCACTGCCTGATAAGAACCATCTTCAAATTTTAATTCGAAGCCCACATATCCGTTGTTTGGCAGACCTTTCAGATCAAAACCAAAGAGATCGTAATCAACAAGCGAAATAGTCTGCGTCAAAGGAAGATAACATTGTGACCATTTAGTCCGCTCACCTGTGCCAAATGTCCAGTTTAACTTCAATGTATCAGCACTTACATAAACAACACTTTTATCTCCTAAGCTTGCACTAGCGACATTAGTAGTCCAGTTTGATGGATTTAGAAAAGTAACTTTAGGTACCAGTTCTGTTCCACTCCATCCAAGATTAAAAGACTGGGCTGATAGTGAATAAGAAACTAACAGGAAAGAAAGAATAAAGATATGAAGCCGGAAATTCATAAGTAAGATTTGTTTCATACAACAGGTATACTGAGAGCTAATTAATGCTACATTACTATTTCAGTGTAAAGATAGTCTATTTGGAAGCAACCAGCTTAAATTACCCACAAACAACTGTTTGTCAGGCAGTAACATTAATTTCAAATAATTACACACGAAATTATTGATTCTGAAATTCTCAAAATCATATAATTCTTCATACTCAATCTGATGTACATTTGTTCGAAGCCAATATTTTGAATCAGATAAATTGAAGTTTCATTCGGAACATCCAATTCACATATTTCTTCATTTGTAATCTGATTTTTAATCTGCTTTTCAGATTACTAATATTGAGACTAATTAGTCTGGTTAAAAGCCTATTTTAACCACTGATTTACTCATGTAATATTTTTTAAAAGGTATTTGCATATAAATCCGGTTAATTTATAACTGAAAAGAACTGCTGAATTATTACTTTCAGCAGTTCTTACGATGTACTCTATCTGATCTGAATAAATCGTTTATAATTGAGTTATTCAGATTTCTGTTTCATTTTTTTATTCTTCGTACGTAATTAATATTTTAATTGGTTTCGATACGACAGAAGCAGAATTTCCACTTTTTACCCAAACCCATATATCAGTAGGGGTAACATAATATGTAAATTCATACCCTGGGTTTAAGGTGTAAGATGAAGGGACATCGTATCCTACCGTTGCATATTGAACAAGAACATTCACGGCTAAGATCTTTTCACTGTTTAATCCATGTGCAATACTTATTTGTGCACCTTGTGCAGCACCAGTAGTTCCGGATAGCTTTTTCATCTTAATTGCCGGGGCATCGGTTCCTAGTTTGGTAGCTCCATTCACTTCCAGTGTTGTGGTTGGAGTAGTTGTTCCGACACCAACGTTACCGTTATTGATTACTGTTAATTTAGGAGCATCATTTGTAGTTAAATGTACAGAACCTGTTGTATTTCCCCCATAAGTCCCAAAATCAATATCTTCAGCATTTCCTGCATAGCTTCCGATATAGCCTCTGTTTATTCCATTTTCAGCCAGTGTTACCCATAAACTATTTCCACCATCAAAAGTGGCAACGTTCGCCAAAGCAGATTTAACATGTAATTGAGTAATTGGCAAAGTTGTTCCAATCCCAACATTTCCGGCATTACTATTTATTCCATTTGCATTTGACGACCATTTATTATCACTGCTGTTCAGTGCATATGGAACGCTAAGCAACTTGCTTGTGCCTGAAATAGTATAATTGGTTCCACCGGTCGGATCAGTTTCTGCTTTTACAGAATAAGTTCCACTATTCCAATTGATAGTCGAAAAATTTCCTGAAACAACGGTTCCTCCGCCGATTTCTACTGTTACAAGCCCATTAGCATTGCTTGAGGTAGTTTGTGTTTCAACATAAACAGGTGTTGCTCCCTGTAAAACACTTATTTTCATTCCCACTGAATGATTTTTAATAAGGGCATTCCCCGCATCACGAACCGCCGCCTGATAACTCATTTTTTGTGGTGCCTGGGCGAAAATGCTAACCGAAACTATTATTGCGGACAAAAGGGTGTATATCTTCTTCATAGAGTTTAGTTTTTTATGATTTTAAATGTTTTGACTTCTTGAGTGGTTGATGTTTTAGTTGTGTTTACGATTTTCAGAAAGTAAGTAGCAATAACCAGGTTACTCATATCAATTCTGGTTTCGTTGGCTTCGATTTTTATATTTTTCAAAAGCGAACCAACCGTATTATATAGATACACTGAATATTGTGCCTGCAAATTGTCTTCTATCCTGAGTATTAAAAAATCTGTAGTAGGATTTGGATATGCCGAGCATACCAAGCTTATACCTTTATTTGGCTCCAGACCGGTTACAACCGATATTTCATAAGGTTGCTGAACACCTGCCGTTACCGAACCATTAGTTCCGGTACTGGAAATAAAAACTACCTGTCCGACTGTATAGCTCACTGAACCTCCACTTCCGGTAGCATTACCACCCGCTGTGGGAATGGCTTCCTGTGCCTTTAGGTCTGCCAGCCCGATGGCTAACAATAGAAATGCACTTATTTTCAATCTTTTGTATTTCATTTTGATCCTCCTTTTTTAAGTTTACACATTTATTATTTGATTGATTTTAACTTTCCGAAAGAACTTTGAGCTTTTGTTATTATGGTTTCACGGGTATTCCATCAATTGCACTAATATTTCAAGTAATTTTTATTAAAAACTTTGAATTTCGCTAAGATGTTAATGCTGAACACTTAATGGTTTCATTGTTTTATTACACATGCCAGATAGAAGGGAAACAATGTTGGTGTTTCAATCAAAGGTTCACCCTAGGTTATATTTAAGGTTCGGGATAACATTTTGGATCTTTTATATTTCAAAAATATCCTGTTCAATGAGCATGCAGTTGTAACCCTTTTCGATCGGCAAATCAATGCGCCTTTTACTGAAGAAAAAGAGATTTTTTTTTTCATTTATTGCCCGATGTAATTATGAATGCAAATATCTAGCTATATTAGTGGGTTCGATATCGTGTAAAAACATGATATTTGTTTGAGCAAATTAAAATCATGGAAAAATAGGAGGTTAACTCTTTTAGTAATGGTTTAATTTGCATAATGGAATCAAAGTATTCTTTCATATCAGAAAAATGAGAAAAAAAATGCGTCAAATCCCTTCCTTCATCAACCATAGTGTTGAGAATAATCCTATCCGGAATTTATTTTCAATTTTGAGGAAGTTCAAGTATTGTGTATTTCTGATTTTATCACTTTCCCATTACGCTGTTTCCGGTCAAAACGCTTTTCTGGATAGCCTGAGAACTAAAATTCAGATTGAAAAGAATGACACAGAAAAAGTGCGCATGTTAGTTCAACTGGGAAACAGGATCAGGACTACTGATACAATTGATGGCTGGAAAAGCCAAAATGAAATTGAGCGTATCGCCAATGCAACTGGTAAGGAGTATTTCCTGGGGCAGGCCTATTTCCTGGCTGCAACTCTGTACATTGATAAACAACCGTTTCAGGCAATTACCAATTATGAGAAAGCTATAAAAATATTTTCAAAATATCCGGCTAATCGCAGGGCAACACTCTCCCTAAGTTCTGCTTATATCAACCTTGGCTTAATCCATTACAGAAATGGCGATTCTGAAACTGCTATTTTTTACTATATGAAGGCAGAAGAAAATTACCTGAAAAACGATCCTAATAGCAATGATCTGGCAATACTTTACAGCAATTTATCTATTGTATATGGTACGATTAATAAATATGACGAAGCACTTATCTACAGCAGGAAAGGACTTGATCGCGCCCGCAAAGGAAAGGACAGAATAAATCTTATGAATGCCTTGTATGCCCATGGAGGTAACCTTGTTACTGCAAAGCAAGGAACCGAAGGGCTTGCCGTATTGGATTCATCAAAGCAGATGGCAATTGAGATGAATCAACCTGGTATAATCTACTCATCTGATTTTATGAAGGCTATGTATTACTATAATACCAAACAATATCGCAAGGCTATTGAATATTACACCAACTGCCTGGAGTTTGCAAAAAAATACAATTCAGCACCTGATATTGGTAACAACTTCCTCAATATTGCCGGCAATGAAGCAGAATTAAAATTAGCCCGCCAGGCAGCTGCTCATCTGGATTCTTCAGCCAAATATCTTGATTTCTCAAAACCAAGTGTTTCCAAACAAATGTATTTCGAAAATTATGCAGAAGTTTACAAACAACTGGGGGATTTCACAAAAGCATTCGCATTCAAAGATTCGGTTGGAGTAATAAAAGAATTATTATACCAGGAGGATAACATCAAGCAACTAGAATTCAGGCAGGCCCGCTATAAATATGAAAAGCAACAGGATGCTATAAATCAGTTGGAGATAGACACGCAAATTCAGGCACTTACCATACACCATAAAAACACACTCAATTATTTCCTAATAGGCAGTGCAATCACACTGCTGATTATTTCATTACTTACCTTCCGCAACATCAAACAAAAGCAAAAATTGCAGCAGCAACGTATCAGCGAACTTGAAACAGAAAAACAACTGGAAGCCGCAGAAGCAGTAGTGAAAGGTGAAGAGCAGGAACGTACGCGCCTGGCAAAAGATCTTCACGACGGATTAGGGGGTATGCTCAGTGGAATAAAATATTCATTCAATACTATGAAAGGTAATTTGGTAATGACGCCTGAAAACCATCAGGCCTTTGAACGCAGCATGGATATGCTGGACAGTTCCATCAGAGAAATGCGCAGGGTAGCTCACAATATGATGCCGGAAGCACTGGTACGATTCGGTTTGGATACTGCCTTGAACGATTTTTGCAACGACATAAATCAAAGCGGCGCGTTGAAAATTAATTACCAATCTATTGGACTTGAAGGTGTTGCTATTGATCAGACTGTGGCTATTACGCTTTACCGCATCGTTCAGGAATTGATAAACAACACGATGAAACATGCCGAGGCCACATCTGCTATTGTTCAGATAACAAAATCTAACGGGCAGCTATCTGTTACCGTAGAAGATGACGGCAAAGGATTTGACACAAACATGCTGAAGACAAACAAAGGGATAGGATGGATAAACATTCAGAACCGGGTTGAATTTTTAAAAGGAAAACTCGATATCCGTTCTGCAATAGGAGAAGGAACTTCGGTTCAAATAGAATTGTACTTTTAACATACAGAAAATCAAATGGCTATTAAAATATTTATTGCCGACGATCATTACATGGTTGTAGAAGGTATCCGGTCGATGCTGCTTCAGGAGAAAAATATTGAATGGATGGGTCATGCAATGAATGCCGCATCGTGTATGGCTTTTTTGCATCAGCAACAACCGGATGTACTGTTGCTTGATATCAATATGCCAGATAAAAGCGGAATAGATTTATGCAAGGAAATCAAAGAAAAATACCCGGAAATTCTGATAATCGGATTAAGTTCATTCAATCAGCAGAGCTACATTCAGAAAATGATGCAGAACGGCGCATCGGGTTATGTTTTAAAAAATGCTTCCCGGGAGGAAATTGTCAGTGCTATCGAAAGTGTTATAAATGGTGATACGTTTTTAAGTTCCGAAGCATCAGTTACTATGCGAGAAAACAAAGATGCCCAAATACCTGTTATTACACGCAGGGAAAAGGAAGTGCTGCAATTAATTGCTGAAGGCTTGATTAATAAAGAAATTGCTGAAAAACTATTTATCAGCACAACAACTGTAGATACTCACAGGAATAGCCTGCTTTCGAAATTCGATGTCAAAAATACCGCTAATCTTATCAAACTTGCTGCTCAGTACAATTTAATCTAAACTCAGAATTAATGAGGGTTTTAATTTCCGGAGTAAAAATCAAATTTGGTTTTTAACCCGGAGTTTTTTTTGAATATCAATATCAACTATGGATAATTATATTCCTATAAAGCTGCATTATGAATTTTAAATTTAAGCCAACCAATGATAAAAAAATATGATAATTTAGCCACTTGTTAACCGTTTGGCAAAACAAACTACAACAAGTATCATCCAACTCATATTCAGCATATTAAACTGATACTAAATTCAAATATTTTATGAAAGCACTGGTAAAACTTCATCCCGGAAAGGGAATTTGGCTGGAAGATGTTCCTGTTCCAAAAATAGGCATAAACGATGTATTGATCCAAATTAAAAAGACAGCCATTTGTGGCACCGATCTGCATATTTACAAATGGGATGATTGGTCGGCAAGAACTATTAAAACACCAATGACTATTGGCCATGAATATGTGGGTGTTATAGTGGATAAAGGCAAGGGTGTGAAAAATATTGAAATTGGCGACCGCGTAACAGGCGAAGGTCATATTGCCTGCGGACATTGCCGCAACTGCCGCCGCGGGAAACTACATGTATGCGAAAACACGGTTGGAATTGGGGTAAACCGCGATGGAGCTTTTGCCGAATTCCTTTCGTTGCCGGCTGAAAATGTTGTTCACCTGGATGCCAGAATTTCGGATGAAATGGCCTCTATCATGGATCCTTTTGGTAATGCAACGCATACAGCTCTGTCATTTCCGTTGATAGGCGAAGATGTCCTGATAACAGGTGCAGGATTGATCGGTACAATGGCAACAGCTATTTGCCGTTTTGCCGGTGCCCGGAATATAGTTGTCAGCGATTTAAGCGATTACCGCTTAAACATTGCAAAAAAAATGGGTGCTACACTTTGTATCAACCCGCTGAAAGGCGAAACCATAGAGCAGGCAATTAAAGATCTGCATATGCGTGGATTTGATATCGGGCTGGAAATGTCAGGATCACCAACTGCCTTTGAAAGCATGATTGAAAACATGTATAATGGGTCCAAAATTGCGCTCCTGGGAATTTTGCCTAACACCACCACTGTAAAATGGGACAAAATAATTTTCAAAGCCTTGACATTAAAAGGTATTTACGGCCGCGAAATGTGGGAAACCTGGTACCAGATGGAGCAAATGCTGATTACCGGCATTGATTTAACACCGGTAATTACACATCGCTTCGAAATAGCCGATTTTCAGAAAGGGTTTGATGTAATGGAAAGTGGTGAATGCGGGAAAGTGATTTTGAACTGGGGATAATCGGAAAGAAAAAAACCTAAACTATTTTACAGGCTAAATGAAAATATAAATAATTTGCTTGTTTTACAGGAGTTTGTTTGATTGCTCCTCATATCTAACGATTATGGCTTACTCCTGAAGTCATAATCGTTTTTTTTATTCCTACCTGTTTCAATTTATCAGAATAGAGCCTGCTCTAAAAATCTTGTCTTTAACCAGGAAAGACCTTTCGGGTTTTCATTAATCAGCATTCGGACAATTAATGTTTTACAGTATTGAAAACTAAATAACACATTGTTGTTAGAGTTTCAGAAATAAACAATTCAACTTTCCAAGTTTGCAAGTACCTCATTGTTTTACGAAATTCAATGGATGACAATTCATTACCAATAAATTCAGTAAAAGGCGCAAAAAAATAGCCTTATACAAATTTGTAAGCTATTTATAAAAA
>JAURYB010000091.1 GCA_030654075.1 Bacteroidales bacterium
ATAATTAACGGGTGATGTAGCCCCTCTCCCCGGAGAGGGGTTGGGGTGAGGTCTTATACTAGCAAATCAGCCTTTTAGCTCGTAATTTCGTCAACAGTTTCAAATACAAATTGGTACTAAAATTTTAACGCTATGAAGAAAATCTATACCTTTCTATCCGCCATCATCCTTGCACTGGTGATGAATTCTGCCGTCGCCTCAACTCTGGGCATCAGCCCAGTGATTAATTCGCTTTCTTCTTCGCAGGATACCGTCCCAAAAACAACTGTTTATAAGAATGCATCTGCCTGGTTTCCGTTCGACGGAGATGGAATCGATGCAAAAGGGACCAACAACCTGGCTCTTCACCACGTAACTTTTATAGACGATCCAACCAGGGGTAAGGTGGCTGAAATTGGAAGTATTGATACCGGCTACATGGAATTTGCAAAGAACCCTATTGCCGGTGAGCAGTTTAGTATTTCAACCTGGTTTTACTGGAAGTCGGATGCTGAGAGCTGGCAGGTGGTTTTTGAATTTGCCAATAGCAACGTCATTAACGGTGTTCATGACAATTTCTATCTTTCAACCAAAGCAGGTAGTACGTACGGAGTTGTAGCGGAATCATCAAAAAAAGGATGGGAAAATATAGCCTCAACCGTTCTGCCTCCCGTTAACCAATGGGTGCATATGGCCATAACTTTCGATAACAGCCAGGTAATAGTGTATATGAATGGATTGCAGGTAGGAAAAGGGAAACTGGCAAATACCATGGCCGATATGGTTCTGAATCGTTTCTTTATTGGTGCTGATCCGATCCCCGGACGATACTGGAGAGGATTGGACGCCCGTTACGATGATTTTGCTGTTTTCGGGAAAGTTCTTTCTTCGGTTCAGATCAATGCGCTTGCGCACGACACCATTCCCCAGCCACCCAAAGCAATTCCTTATGTGTTTGAAGCTGAAGATTACCCGGCTGAAAATTGGGTAAACGGAACTGAAGATACGATCACGTATTCCTACTATTCTGCTGTTCCCGATGAAGTTCCATCAGCCTTGCATACGTTGAATTGCGGCATAATCCCCGGAGAAGGAGCGCTAACAATATGGGCAAGAATAAAAACGGATATAAAAGTTTTGAATCCTCTCTGGACAAAAATCAATACACTGCCCTGGCATGTTTCCGACAGTATAATGCCTGCAACAGGCTGGCAATGGGTTCCGGTTGCGAGTGGCAACCTTGCTGACGGTTACCACTATTTCTCCCTGGCAGCAGGAGCTTCCAACTTAAAAATTGATAAATTGCTGGGTACTTTTGACTTTACTTATGATCCAAACATTCTTTATTCAAAAACAGATACAATTGCCCCCGGCATCCCTTTAAGTCTAGCTTCAAGCGCGACCACAAACTCATCCACAAAACTGAATTGGAAACGTTCGGCTGATAACATCCTGGTAACATCCTATGATATTCTTTCAAACGGAAGGGTAATTACATCTACCAGCGACACCACAATTACATTAAAACTGCTCTCAGCTACGTCCTATTCTTTCACAGTCAGGGCCAGGGATGCAGCGGGTAATATTTCTGATATTTCACAACCGCTCGCAGTATCTACGCCGGCACTGATTTTTACAGTCGATTTCAACGCTTCAAAACAGACTATTCATCACTTTGGTGCTTCGGATGCATGGTCGGTGGAAATAATCGGTGAAAAATGGCCGGTGGAAAAAAGAGAAGCCATTGCACGCTACTTTTTTAGCAAACAAACGGATCAGGATGGAAATCCCAAAGGAATCGGACTTTCGATGTGGAGGGTAAATATCGGGGAAGGAAGTGCCGATCAACCATCCAGTGGTTACAGCAGCGGATACTGGCATCGCGAAACCCAGAGTTTTCTGAATCCCGACGGTAGCTATAACTGGAATAAACAGCAAGGCACACAATGGTTTATGAATAAAGCAAAGGAATATGGAGTGAATTACTTCACCGGATGGCTTAATTCGCCTCCTTTCTTTATGACAAAAAACGGCTACACGTTCCGTACCTCTTCTGTTTCGTCCTATAACCTGGATCCGTCAAATTATACCAAGTTTGGTGAGTTTCTGGCCAATGTTGCAAAGCATTTCCAGGATGCAGGAACTCCTTTCAGTTTCATGAGCCCTATTAACGAACCGCAATGGGGCTGGAGCGCTGAAGTTGGATCTGCCAGCCAGTCGGGGTCATATTGCACAAACGCAGAAGCCGCAGGAGTTGTAAAAGCAATAAATGCCCAGTTTGAACTGAAAAATACTGATACAAAATTATTGATTCCTGAAGCCGGCGGTTTAAATTACCTGAGCAGGACTACCAGTGATGCGAATACTTCGAACCAGGTTACTTCTTTCTGGGGAAAGGCAAGCGCAAACTATGTAGGCAACCTAAGCCGCATGACAAATTATGTAGCCGGCCATTCGTACTTTATAAACGGGGATGCAACTACAGCAGTAACAGAGAGGCAAACCCTGGTTACTAAAATGAAAGCGGTAAATCCGGCACTTGAGTTCTGGCAGACCGAATTCTCTCTTCTCGAGGATGCTTCTGAGGGTAAAACTGAAATGGTACCGATGGATTATTCCATTTGGCTTTCAAGGGTTATTCACTTTGATCTGGTGGAGGCGAATTGTAGCGGCTGGTCTTTCTGGTCATCACTTAGTCGACCTGGTGTTGTTGATCATGCTTACCGCTTTGCCCTCATCAACTGGTATCCGAATGCCGAGAGCAGGGCAGCATGTACTGATGGCGATTTTAGTGTTTCTAAAAATCTCTGGACCTTAGGAAACTTTAGCCGGTTTATTCGGCCAGGTTACAAACGTGTGAATATAATCCGTTCCGATGGTCTAACCACAATAACTTCAGCCTACGGTCAAATGGCATCTGCCTATCTTAGTCCCTCGACTGATACTCTTGTGATGGTATTGATCAACTACAGTGAATTTGACCAACAATTTAATCTGAACCTGTCAAATATCCCGGCCAACTTTGTACTGGAAAAACTGAAACCCTATATAACCTCAGCTACTGATGATCTGAAATCATATCCGGAAATCAGCGCACTGTCACCGGTTTACCTGAAAGCCCGTTCTATCACAACTTTGGTTGGGGTTAACGAAAACGCTGTTCATACTTCTCTTAAGCCCAAAAACACTTCCGGAACGTCAGTTAAAATATATCCGAATCCGGCATCCGATTTTGTGCAGATTGAAAGTGGACAAACTGGCCTGATGCAGATTATACTTTTCGACGCTACAGGAAACAAACTGAAATCCCAGCGCTCTGTCGGTGGCAAAACTATTATCCCTGTAAAAGATCTGAAACCCGGATCCTATTTTATTTCTGTTGAACAATCCGGCACCGTTGAATCACATAGCTTAATTATTATCCGTTAATATGCCTGATCATGAAAATTAAATCCGTTTTTTCCTTACTTCTTTTTCTTCTGATTGCCTTTCAGCTTAAAGCACAGCCAGCCCGCATCCGGCAGAATTTTGATGATCAATGGAAATTTAATCTTGGCGATGTTTATGCAGCCAGGAATACAGAATACAACGATGCATCCTGGAGTGTTCTCAATCTCCCGCACGACTGGAATATTGAACTCCCCTTCGATGCCAGGTGGGCCAGTTCAACAGCCTATCTTCCTTCCGGAATCGGGTGGTACAGAAAATCCTTTCAGGTACCTGATTCCTACAAAGATAAGGTTGTAAGTATTCTTTTTGACGGCGTATATAACAACAGCGATGTATGGATTAACGGGCATCACCTCGGCAAGCGACCTTCGGGATACACTAGTTTTCAGTACGAATTGACACCGTATCTGGTTCCTGGAAAAACGAATACTATTGCTGTACGTGTTGATCATAGCCTATATGCCGATTCCCGCTGGTACACCGGATCAGGAATTTACAGGCATGTGTGGCTGAATGTTACGGATAAAATACATGTTGCTCAATGGGGAGCCTTTGTTACAACTCCTGTTATAACAAAGGAAATGGCTAAAGTTTCTGTTGAAAACACCATTGAAAATGCATCAGGAAAAGCACAGAACCTGGAAATTATTTCTGTGGTATTCGGAAAAGAAGGAAAAGAGATCAGCAGGGACAAGTCTGTTAAATCGCTTCCTGCAGGACAGTCCTTCGTAAAACAGGAAATCATTGTTAAAAATCCGGTTTTATGGGATGTTGAGTCACCGAATATGTATACAGTGAAAACTACTCTCAGTGTGGATGGAAAAATAGTTGATGAAGTATCTACACCATTTGGGATACGAAGTTTTAACTTTGATAAAGAAAAAGGCTTTTTCCTGAACGGAAAAAACATGAAACTGAAAGGTGTTTGTATTCATCACGATGGCGGATGCGTGGGAGCAGCAGTTCCTGAGAAAATATGGAAAATACGGTTGGAGAAACTCAAAGCCGGCGGATGCAACGCTATCCGTACCAGCCATAATCCTGTTGCACCCGAACTGCTTGACCTGTGCGACCAGATGGGATTTCTTGTTATGGACGAAGCCTTCGACGAATGGGAATATTCGAAACGTAAATGGATTGATGGCTGGAACCAGACCATTGCCGGGTTCGACGGATCAGCACGTTACTTTGACGAGTGGAGCGAAAGGGATTTGAAAGATATGATCAACCGCGACAAGAATCATCCTTCCATTATTCTCTGGAGTATAGGGAATGAAATCGATTATGCAAACGATCCTTACGCAGATAATCAGGATGTGAATTATACCATTGCACGGCCTGATGCGGCACGCATGCTGCCTGTCGCCAAAAACCTGTCAGGAATTATTAAGGCCATCGATACAACACGCCCGGTTACCATGGCCCTGGCCAATATCCGGAATTCCAATTCCATTGGTCTGCCCGAAGTGCTCGATATTGTCGGGTACAACTATACCGAAAGCCAGTATGCACCAGATCACAAAGCATATCCAGACAGGCTGATTTTTGGAAGTGAAAACCCGCAGAATTATACGGGCTGGCTGGCAGTAAAAAACAATGATTATATCTCAGCCCAGTTTCTCTGGACAGGAATTGATTACCTTGGTGAAGGCGGCAAATTCCCTGCACGCTCAGCCTATTCGGGCCTGCTGGATTTAACCAATAATGAAAAGACAATCTATTACTGGCGTCAGTCAATGTGGTCGGAAAAACCGATGATCTCACTGGCAGCCCGGAAGAAAAAAGCTACCGATACTCTCGATGCCGACCCTATGGGGAAAATGGCATGGTTCCTGAACGAAATTGAAGAAAAACTCCATTGGAATTATACGGTTGGCGACACGGTATTGGTTATGGCCTATTCCAATTGCAAAGACGTGGAATTATTTATTAACGGGAAATCATACGGGAAAAAGCAGCAAAACGAAGCCAATTCGTGCTTTTGGTGGTATGTGCCTTACCAGGCCGGAGAAGTGAAAGCAATAGGTACCGGCAGTGATAAAAAGAAGTATCCGGCTGTTCTGAATACGGTTTTCGAACCGGCTCAGATTCAATTAATTCCGGATACATCGTTTATCAGTTCGGATGGAAAAGATATGGTTCTTGTGGAAGCAATATTGAAAGATAAAAACAATAACACTTCCTACCTGGCAACTAACCGGATAGAATTCACAGTTTCAGGCGAAGGAACTATTATTGGTACCGACAACGGCGACGCCAAATGTGTGGATAGCTTCAAACTTCCGTGGAAGAAAGCGTATGCCGGAAGATGCATTGTTATGGTTCAATCCACAAAACAAGCAGGAAAAATATCGATAAGCGCAACTTCAGAAGGATTGCCAGTTAAGACAATTCAGGTTGAATCAGGATTGAAGTAAGCATTTTGGTTACCTGATATTTAACTGAAATGTTATTTTACAAAAGCCAATGCTATCAGTTTCATGTGTTTATTTTTTGATTTTTTACGGGTCACATGGAACTCGCCAAGAAAAATAATCATTGCTCTGTGAGACAATTTATAGTCATGGCTCGTTTCATCTGAGAATTTTTTCTTTGCATCTTTGTGAAAAACATTGCGCCTTTGCGTTTTTTTTACCGCGAAGACGCAATGAAAATGAAACGGGCGCAAAGGTGTTCAGTATTTTTGAATGAAACTTGTCACAAAAACATCAAATAGATGAGCAAAAATAATTTCCATACTTCTGTTTTTGTCGCTTTGCTCATGTTCCAGTGTTTGTTCCTGTCAGGTCAAACAAATAATACAATAGAAAATTCTTCTGATTATCTGAAAGATATAAAAGCTGAACTTAATAAAGAATGGCCCAACAACCGGACCATTAACCTGGTTTTTCACGGTCATTCAGTACCTGCCGGGTATTTTAATACACCGAATGTTAAAACTTTAGATTCGTATCCGTACCAGGTATTGAAACAATTAAAAGAGCTATACCCATACGCAGTAATTAATGTAATCAACACTTCAATTGGGGGAGAAAATTCTATCAGTGGTGAGAAACGTTTTGAATCTGATGTTTTAATTCATAAACCAGAGGTACTTTTTATTGATTACGCATTAAATGACAGGTCGGTTGGCCTGGATAAATCGAAGGAAGCCTGGGAGAAAATGATAGAGAAAGCTTTGGCAAAAGGAATAAAAGTTATTCTTTTGACTCCTTCGCCCGATCAGGGTGAAAACATCCAGTATCCAAATGCTGCCCTGGAAAAATACGCTCAGCAAATAAGGAATTTATCCGGTAAATTTGGCGTCGGCCTGGTTGATAGTTATGCGAATTTCAAACAAGTTGCGACTTCCGGCGATACCTTGTCAACGTATATGGCTCAAAGCAATCATCCGAATGAAAAAGGACATTTGCTGATAGCCAATGAAATATTGAAATACTTTAAATAATTTAGTGCCTGAAACATAACTAAATCCCATTAATTAATCATTCCTATGGCTACATTCTCAACAGCTTCAACAAATCCGGATACTACACCCTCGGGTAAAACAAACACATTCTATCTCTTTGGACTTGCGTTGGTGGCTGCCATCGGAGGGTATCTTTTTGGTTTTGATTTTGCAGTGATTTCAGGCGCTCTGCCTTTTTTACGCGAACAGTTTGGTTTAAATGAATATTGGGAAGGATTTACTACAGGTTCCCTTGCCTTGGGCTGCATTATTGGTTGCCTGATCGCGGCAAAAACATCCGAGAAATATGGCCGCAGGCCTGCTTTGTTATTGGCAGCCTTTGTTTTTGCCTTTTCTTCAGCAGGAATGGCAATGGCGCCCGGTCTTTTCTTTTTTATCTTCTCCCGTTTTTGTGCCGGGATTGGTGTAGGCATGGCATCCATGCTGGCGCCTATGTATATTGCTGAAGTTTCGCCGCCACAGGTGCGCGGCCGCCTGGTTTCTATTTACCAGCTTACTATAGTTTTGGGGATTTTGATTACTTCCGTTGTAAATTATACACTTCGTAACCATGGTGTGGATGCATGGCGATGGATGTTTGGAATGGGCGTAATTCCTTCGGTGATTTTCTTTACCGGGGTTTACTTTTTACCCGAAAGTCCCAGGTGGTTGCTGAAAGCAAAAAAAGAGGAACGAGCAAAAAAAGTTCTGTCAGCCATTGGTGACGAAAACTATGTAAAAGCTACTACAATTTCCATCAAACAATCTTTGGAAGGAGCTACCGTAATGAACTATGCTGCCGCCTTTAAGAAACCTTTTTTCACTGCCGTTGCACTCGGAATTGGATTGGCCATATTTCAGCAATTCTGTGGCATAAATGTGGTATTCAATTATACCTCTAATATTTTCGCCAGCATTGGCGCCAGCCAGGACGATCAATTATTACAAACCGTTTTTATCGGCGGGGTAAATACAGTTTTCACCTTGTTGGCAATTTCACTGGTTGATAAACTTGGACGCAAGCCGCTGATGCTTATTGGTGCCGGCGGGCTCGGAATACTTTACATCGTTATTGCGCAGGTTCTGGATGCGAAATCAGCAACCTATTCAGCTATTTTTCTTTTAGCCGCCATCGGCCTCTATGCAACTACTCTTGCTCCGATTACCTGGGTGCTTATTTCCGAAATTTTTCCCAACAAAGTACGCGAGGAAGCCACTTCCATTGCTGTTATGAGTTTGTGGGGAGCCTATTTTGTTCTCACGTTTACCTTCCCCATTTTAGCTAAACTGCTTGGAGGTGTTCAAAACACTTTCTATGTGTATTCAGTGATCTGCTTTGTGGGTTTAGTCTTTATTTATTTCAAGGTAAATGAAACTAAAGGTAGAACTCTGGAAGAAATAGAAAAAGGAATCTGACAATCAATACGCCATCTGAGGTCAGTAAATCTGATCCAGAAAAGTTTGATAATCAATGATTCAATAGAAAATAAAATAAACGCCGGATAATGAACAAACAGACTCCTGTTAATCTGATATTTCTTTTACTGACCCTCTTTGTATTCGGTTTTCAGCCAGGAGAAAATCCAGATAAAATAGACCTTTCAGGCTCCTGGCAGTTTGCAATAGATTCTTCAGATAAGGGAATCTCTGAAGCATGGTTCAGACGTTCTTTTCCTGAGAACGTGACTTTGCCTGGGTCTATGACTTCCAATGGCAAAGGAGATAATGTCACAATGAAAACTAAATGGACGGGTGGTTTTTGGAATACGGCCTGGTTCACGGATAGCATTTATGAACCATACCGAGCCGATGGAAACATCAAAGTTTCCTTTTGGCTGCAACCGCTTAAACATTATGTGGGAGTAGCCTGGTATAAAAAGACTATTACTATTCCGCAAAACTGGAAACAAAACCATGCAGAGTTGTTTTTAGAACGCTGCCACTGGGAGACGAGTCTTTGGATTGATGATCAGTATATTGGAATGCAGAATGCGTTGGGAACTCCTCATCAGTATAAAATTGGAAAGGATATTCTCACTCCTGGAGAGCATACCTTAACATTAAGGATTGATAATCGTATTAAAGATATTGATCCCGGTTCGGACGCACATAGTATTTCAGACAATACACAAACTAACTGGAATGGTGTGATCGGACAAATGTACCTCAAACAACTTCCTATAGTTAACATCCAAAATGTCTCCATATTTCCTGATGTTCAAAATAAAAAAGCACTCGTTAAAGTAAAGATTCAGAACTCCGGCGAAAAAACCACCCCGGTGAATCTAAACCTTTTAATTACCGGAACTTCTCTGAAAATAACCAAAGAATTTGCCGTCAAAACAGGCGAAAACGAAATGGAAATAACCCTTGACATGGGTCGGAATGTGAAACTTTGGAACGAATTTCATGCCAACTTGTATACTTTGGAAACCAGGCTGAAAGATCTGACGTCTATGCAAACCGATTATATGACCAACTCTTTCGGGATGCGTGAATTTAAAGCCGTTGGAAAACAGATGCAGATAAATGGCCAGCCAACTTTCCTACGTGGCACATTGGAGTGCTCCATTTTCCCTAAAACCGGCTATCCGGCAACCGATATTGCAGAATGGAAGCGAATTTTCACCATATGCCGTGCACATGGACTTAACCATATGCGGTTCCATTCCTGGTGCCCGCCAGAAGCCGCTTTCGAGGCTGCCGACCAAACTGGCTTCTATCTGCAGGTTGAATGTTCTGCCTGGGCTACCATAGGAGATGGAAAAGCGATTGACAAATACCTGTACCAGGAAAGTCAGCGTATGGTTGAGCATTACGGAAATCATCCTTCGTTTTGTATGATGGCATATGGCAATGAACCCAGTGGTAAAAATCAGGAACTGTTTCTGACTGATTTTGTAACTTTCTGGAAAAACAAGGATAACCGACGCATTTATACCTCAGCTGCAGGCTGGCCAAATCTTCCTGTTAACGACTACCTGAGCACTTCTGATCCGCGAATTCAGCATTGGGATCAGGGGCTTAAAAGCATTATCAACGCCGAAGCTCCGCGCACAGACTTCGATTGGTCTGCCATAAATTCAAAATACCCGCAACCCGTTGTGAGTCATGAAATCGGTCAATGGTGTGTATACCCAAATTTCAAGGAAATTGCTAAATACGATGGTGTGCTGCGTGCACGTAATTTCGAAATATTTCAGGAAACACTCAAAAATCATGGTATGGAGCAGTTAGCCGATAGTTTTCTTCTGGCTTCCGGCAAACTACAGGCTCTTTGTTACAAGTCCGATATAGAAGCTGCCCTGCGAACGCCTGGTTTTGGCGGCTTTCAGCTACTCGATCTGCACGATTTCCCCGGGCAGGGCACCGCTTTGGTAGGTGTTTTGGATGCTTTCTGGGACGAGAAAGGATATATTTCGGCAGCTGAATACAAGCAATTCTGCAACAGCACGGTCCCTCTGGCGCGAATGAAAAAATGCATTTTTACCAATAATGAACTTTTTGAAGCTGATGTTGAAATAGCTCATTTTGGCGAAAGCCCTATCCTGAATTGCACTCCTGAATGGAAAATCATCAGTAAATCGAATACAATTTTTCAATCAGGAAAATTCCCGAAAACCAACATTCCGCTTGGAAATGCTTTTAAACTGGGAAATATCTCCATTCCCCTTTCATCCATTACTTTGCCGGGAGAATATTCCCTTGAAGTATCAGTGAATGGATTAAGTAATAGCTGGGACTTCTGGGTATATCCGAACAAAAATGAACCTTTTGCAGATGAAGAAAAAATCAGGGTAGTTCAGAATATGGATACTCAAACTGCTGAATTCCTTAAAAACGGTGGTTCCGTTTTGCTGACACTTAAAAAAGGGACTCTCACAAAAAAAATGGGTGGCGATATACCAATTGGTTTTTCAAGCATATTCTGGAATACCTCCTGGACAAATGGCCAGGCTCCTCACACCCTCGGAATTTTATGTAATCCTAAACACCCTGCTTTGGCAGAATTCCCTACCGAATATTACAGCAACTGGCAGTGGTGGGATGCTATGAGCCATTCCGGTGCAATCAATATCAGCAGTTTGCCTACAAAAGTAAAACCAATTGTTCGTGTAATTGACGACTGGTTTACAAACCGGCCGCTGGCTTTGGTTTTCGAAGTCAAAGTGGGGAATGGAAAATTACTCGTTTCGGGAATTGATTTTACAACAAATCTGGAGAATAGGCCCGAAGCACAACAATTGCTTTATAGCCTGAAGAAATATATAGCCGGACCTTATTTTAACCCAAATGTTGAAATAAACATGGAAGTAATAAAAAGCCTTTACAATTAATTTGTGTTATTCGCTTATGAATACAAATGGAAATAACATGAATAAATATCAGATAGTTACACTTCCACACATCTTAACTCTGGCATTACGGACTCTGGTATTGTACTGTTTTATTCAGTGTTTTAAAAGAAAGACGAACAGAATTCATTAAGTGAATACGGCTCAGTAATAGAAGAAAAAAGATTGTCAATAAATGGTACAAAACCCGGTTGACGGGTTAAAAGCTGTAGACATATCAAACGGGAACGGAAACTACCAAAGTTGTTTATAATTAGTCAGGTTTACAACTTTCAGGTAATCTATTTGTCCCTGATCTGTGCACGCAGAAAGAATTAGGCAGGTATAAAATAGATTTACAAGATCAGTTCCGGCACAGGGAGTTTCAATGTTAAAAATAAGTAAACCGTAAATCCAAAACATTGATGATATTCAAATAAAGTACCGGGATTTGCATTAACGAAAAGGAAAAACACAATTTCTGAGAATCAGAATCTTGCTGACAGGTATTCGTAACTGATACTCGGTTTTAAGGAGCGCATTATGAAAATAAAAACAGCAAAGGATGCCGTAAATTTTTAAGAAATTGTCATAAAGGCATATTATGAACATTGTGACAACCCTGTAACCATCGAATCAATTTGTAAAGTAAAAAATATTGTATCATTATGGAATCAAAAGTAAAAGCCTGGAACGAGAAAGTAATCATCCCGACCTATGGAATAGGGAAACCGGAGAAAAATCCTATTTTCCTTGAGAAACGTGTTTACCAGGGAAGCAGTGGTGTTGTATATCCACACCCGGTTATTGAAAAAATACTGGATGAAAAGGTTGACCAGGAATGGAATGCCGTTTACCTCGAAAACCAGTATCTTAAAATCATGATTCTGCCCGAACTGGGTGGCCGGATTCAGATGGCCTACGACAAAACCAAGCAGCGCCATTTTATTTATTACAACCAGGTAATTAAGCCTGCTCTGGTTGGCTTAACAGGCCCGTGGATTTCGGGTGGTCTCGAATTTAACTGGCCGCAGCATCACCGCCCAAGCACGTATCAACCGACCAGCAGCAGCATAGAGGAAAACCCGGATGGCAGCATCACGGTATGGTGCAGCGAAGTGGAACGCATGTTCCGCACCAAAGGAATGGCTGGCTTCACGCTGTATCCGGATAATGCCTATCTCGAAATCAAGGCTAAACTTTACAATCGTACTGCTCAGCCACAAACTTTCCTTTGGTGGGCTAATCCTGCCGTTAAAGTAAATGATGATTACCAGAGTGTATTCCCACCCGATGTTCATGCCGTGTACGATCATGGCCGGCGCGATGTTTCTACCTTCCCGATTGCAACCGGCACCTATTACAAAGTTGATTATTCAGCCGGGGTTGATATTTCGAGGTATAAAAATGTACCAGTTCCAACTTCATTTATGGCGGTTGAATCGAAATACAATTTCGTTGGCGGGTATGAAAATGATTCACAAGGTGGCTTACTGCATGTTGCCAACCACCATGTTTCGCCGGGTAAAAAGCAATGGACCTGGGGCCATGGCGATTTTGGCCAG
The DNA here is from genome assembly GCA_030654075.1 of Bacteroidales bacterium. Classification (GTDB taxonomy): domain Bacteria; phylum Bacteroidota; class Bacteroidia; order Bacteroidales; family UBA4417; genus UBA4417. Next base: position 12,777 of record JAURYB010000091.1, read on the forward strand.
GCCTGGGACCGGAACCTTACCGATGAAGATGGACCTTACATTGAACTGATGTGTGGTGTTTACACCGATAATCAGCCTGATTTTTCGTGGATCATGCCTTATGAAGAAAGGGATTTCAAACAGTATTTTATGCCTTACCGCGACCTTGGAATGGTGAAGAATGCCACCAAAGAGGCCATGGTAAATCTCGAATTAGCCGATGGAAAAGCTCTTGTGAAAGCCTATACTACAGCCAGTTATTCCGGTTCAACAATCCGTCTCGAAACAAAGGATAAGGTTTACCTGGATGAAAAAGTTGACTTCTCCCCTGCCATGTCGTTCGAAAAATCCATTCCGATTGAACAGGGATTGAAACCTGAAGATTTTTATCTTACCGTTAAAACAAATTCCGGCAAGTTGCTGGTTGATTATAAGCCTGAAAAACCTGAAGCAAAACCTGTTCCGGAACCGGCCAAAGCAGCTAAAGAGCCTCAAGAAATCCGTTCAACTGAAGAACTGTATCTCACCGGTTTACACCTCGAACAATATCGCCACGCAACCTATAAACCTACCGATTATTACCTGGAAGCACTTCGCCGCGAGCCCGGAGATGTCCGTAACAACAATGCCATGGGTTTATTGCTGATGCGCCGCGCACAATTTACGCAGGCTGAACCCTATTTCAGGCAGGCCATTGATACTTTGATGGCACGGAATCCAAATCCTTATGATGGCGAACCTTTGTTCAACCTCGGGCAGTGTTTACGGTTCATGGGCAGAAACGATGAGGCTTTCGATAAATTCTATAAAGCTACATGGAATGCTGCCATGCAGGATTCAGCTTATTTTAACCTGGCCCAGCTTTCATCCGTAAAATCCAATTGGGATGAAGCCCTTGACACCGTGAGCCGTTCGCTGATCCGGAACTGGCATAACCACAAAGCCCGCCACCTTAAAGTTGCCATTTTAAGAAAACTGAACCGGAACGATGAAGCATTAAAATTAGCTGATGAATCGCTGGAGTTGGATGCGTTTAACCTTGGCGTGCTATTCGAAAAGTACCTTCTGTCAAATAATAAGGCTGATTTGAATCTGCTTCTGAAACTTGCTGATACTATTCACGACTATATCGAATATTCACTGGATTATGCAATGGCCGGCATGTTCGGCGAAGCCCAGCAATTATTGCTTGCCGGCATCGAACAATCCGGAGAGGTTTATCCTATGGCCTGGTATTTTATGGGTTGGTATGCGTTAAGAACTCCTTGTACAAACGAAAAGTTCGCTGGAAATTCAGATAATAGTGAGGCTGCCTTGAACTTCTTTAAGAAAGCTTCTGAAATGAATCCCGCCTTTTGTTTTCCAAACAAACTGGAAGAAGTTATAGCACTTCAATGTGCCATAAAAGTAAATCCGGCTGATGCCAAAGCGCCTTATTCTCTGGGCAACTTCTGGTATAATGCCAGGCAGTATAGCGAAGCCATTAAGTGTTGGGAGCTTTCGCGAAACCTGGATGGAACTTTCCCCACCGTACGACGAAACCTTGCCCTGGCGTATTACAACAAAACCAACGAGCCATCACGGGCTGTTAATGAACTGGAAAAAGCTTTTTACCTCGATACTTCGGATGCTCGCGTTTTGATGGAACTGGATCAGTTGTATAAAAAACTGAACCGGCCACACGCTGAACGCCTGGCTTTACTCGAAAATCATCCGGATTGTGTTGCTTATCGCGATGACCTATATCTCGAAGAAGCTACCCTGTACAACCAGCTCGGTAACTATGAAAAAGCTCTCGAGTTATTACTTTCCCGAAACTTTCATCCCTGGGAAGGCGGCGAAGGAAAGGTTACCGGTCAATTTCTTTACGCTCACATTGAACTCGCAAAGAAAGCACTTTCTGAACATGATTTTGATAAAGCTCTTTCACATTTGTATTCAACCGAATCGTATCCGCACAACCTGGGAGAGGGCAAACTCTCTGTAACCCGTGAAAACGATATTCATTACTGGATGGGCTGTATTTACGAAGCCAAAGGCGAAATGGAAACTGCCAAAACGTTTTGGGAAAAAGCCACACAAGGCTCATCTGAACCTACTGCAGCCATTTTTTATAATGATCAGCATCCTGATAAAATCTACTACCAGGGACTGGCTTTAATGAAACTGGGTAGGAAAGACGAAGCCATCGACCGTTTTAACCGTTTGAAAACTTACGGAGAAACACATCTGAACGATCATATCAAAGTGGATTACTTCGCCGTGTCGCTTCCCGATTTGCAGATATGGGATGAAGATCTGGATCGCCGTAACGAAATAAATTCGCGCTACCTGATGGGATTGGGATTACTTGGCTTGGGTCAATCTGAACAGGCCAAAACACAACTCAATGTGGTGCTTGAAATGGATTTAAATCACCAGGGAGCCAGGCAGCTGATGAATTCATTCCTTCCTCTTTAAATCAGAATGCTTTAATGTTTAAGATTTGTATCTTTGTTCCATCAGATCGTTAAGTGTAAAATAAACATTTAAATACATCCGTTTCAACCTGAATCTTTTATAACAGAATAATGGAAAATATTAAGACCCTGCTTGCAAAATTAAATGAAAGCAACAAAACCCTTAAAAGCCTGTACGGCAATGATCCGGATGTACAAAAAATCCAGGCACTCCGCTATTCGGCAGTATTGGAAAAATTTAAGGAAACTTACCATACTGATGAAGTTTCAGTTTTCAGTTCGCCGGGTCGTTCCGAAATTGGTGGCAACCATACCGATCACAACCACGGCCGTGTGCTGGCTGGTGCTGTTAACCTCGACAATGTTGCTGCAGCTGCAAAGAACAACTCCGATATCATCCATATTTTGTCGGTTGATTATCCGCCGTTTGAAGTGGATCTTTCCCAGTTAAATCCTGATATTAACGAATACTATACATCTGCATCCCTGGTTCGTGGAGTATGTTCCCGCATGAAAGAACTTGGATTTGCAATCGGAGGTTTCAACGCAGTAATTGATGGAGGAGTCCCAAAAGGATCGGGCCTGAGTTCATCAGCTTCTTTCGAAGTACTAATCGGAACAATACTAAGTGAACTCTTTAACGAAGGGAAACTTGATCCCATAACAAATGCCATTATCGGGCAGTATGCCGAGAATAATTTCTTCGGAAAACCTTGTGGACTTATGGATCAGACTGCTTGCGCGGTAGGTGGATTTATCACCATCGATTTCAAAACTCCTGCAAATCCTATTGTTAGAAAAGTAAATTTCGACTTTACTAAAACCGGGTTTGCATTGGTAATAACCGATACCGGTGGAAATCATGCCGATTTAAATGATGAATATGCATCGCTTCCGGTCGAAATGAAATCGGTTGCCAAAGAGCTGGACGCGAAGGTTCTTCGTGAAGTAACTCTCGAACAAATTGTGTATGCTATTCCCGAGCTTCGCAAAAAAACCGGCGACAGGGCAATACTACGCGCCTACCATTTCCAGGGCGACAATGCCAGGGTTGTAAAACAGGTTGAAGCTCTTGAAAAAAATGACTTCCCGGCTTTTCTGCAAATGGTGATTGAGTCGGGTTACAGTTCCTTTATGTACAACCAGAATGTTTTCCCGGTCCATAATGTAAAAGAGCAAGGTGTATCGCTGGCTTTGGCTTTGAGTGAAATGATCCTGAAAGGACATGGGGCATGGCGCGTGCATGGCGGAGGTTTTGCCGGGACCATTCAGGCATTTGTTCCGCAAGAGCTTCTTCCAAAATACATTTCAACACTCGAACATGTATTTGGCGAAGGGTCCTGTAAAAAGTTGTTTATCCGGAATACGGGTTCCACGAAAGTCGATTTGTAAAAATTGATCCGGAGTTGCTTTCCAGCGGATCAGAATGCATTGAATTAAATCGTTATTCTCTCACTTCTAACAAATTAACATAGAATACATGGTCGAAACATTTTCCCTGAGTATTATCGATTACGCTATTATGGCGATCTATTTCATTTTCGTGCTCGGCATTGGATGGGCGCTGAAGAAATATATGAAATCGAGCACACAGTTTCTCGAAGGCGGTAGATCTATGCCTTCCTGGATCACCGGACTGGCATTTATTTCTGCAAACCTCGGTGCGCTGGAAGTATTCGGCATGGGTGCTTCCGGTGCCAAATATGGGTTGATGACGGCTCATTTTTACCTCATAGGAGCTATTCCGGCCATGATATTTCTTGCGTTGTTTATGATGCCGTTTTACTATGGCTCCAAAGCACGGTCGGTGCCGGAATACCTGAAACTTCGTTTCGATGAGAAAACACGCGGATTCAATGCTTTCTCATTTGCTATTATGACAGTATTTGCATCCGGAATATCGATGTTTGCGCTGGCCCGTCTTATGGAAGTAATGCTACACTGGAATTTCCACTACAGTATTATAGCTTCAGCAGTAATTGTTCTGGTGTACACTTATCTCGGAGGATTAAAATCAGCCATTTACAACGAAGTGCTTCAGTTCTTTCTGATTGTAATCGGATTCCTCCCACTTGTTATCATTGGGCTACAGGATGTCGGCGGTTGGGATGGACTTACGCATCAACTGGATATAGTCGCCGTGAATAAAGGCTATGAAGCAGGAACCTGGACCAGCACCTGGAAATACCTTGGTTCAGCATCCTCCAATCCAATGGGCGTAGACTGGATCGCCATGTTTTCGGGTCTGGGATTTGTACTTGCATTCGGATACTGGTGTACCAACTTCCTGGTAGTACAACGTGCTATGGCAGCCAATTCAATGGCAGCTGCACGCCGTACTCCGCTTATCGGCGCATTGCCTAAAATGTTTCTGCCAATCTTGGTTATTGTTCCGGGTATGATTGCCATGGCACTTATGAGTATGCCTGAAAAAGGATTGCAGCTGATTGGTGATAATGGTCAGACTGACTATAATATGATCATACCAACCATGCTGGTTCATTATTATCCTACAGGATTACTTGGATTGGGAATCACCGCACTGATGGCTTCGTTTATGAGCGGAATGGCCGGTAACGTAACCGCTTTTAATACGGTGTTTACCTACGATATTTACCAGTCGTATATCCGACCGGGAAAATCGGATGATCATTACCTGAAAGTTGGTCAGTTCGCGACTATTTTTGGTGTAGTAATGAGTATTGGAGCTGCTTATATCGCGGCAAACTTCAATAATATTATGGACTTGCTACAACTCATTTTTGCTTTTGTAAATGCGCCGCTTTTCGCGACTTTTATGCTTGGGATGTTCTGGAAAAAAACAACCGGCAATGCCGCGTTCTGGGGCCTTATCACAGGTACTTTTGCCGCAGCTTTGCATTTTGCAGTTACTATAGCCGAAGGTAAAGGCGGATGGCTCGCGCAGCTTGTTGAATATCCAAGCGCAATGGCACAAGGTTTCTGGACGGCAATTTATGCCTTTACCGTATGCCTGATACTCACCATAATTCTTTCGTTTTCGACAAAACAATTGAAATCGGATGAAGACCTTACCGGACTGGTTTATTCGCTTACCCCTAAAACGAAAGACGAACCCGGAATTCCGTGGTACGACAAGCCGGTCGTATTGGCTGTAATCGTTGGTGCAATTAGTATAATAATAACAATAATAATCTGGTAGGAGGTTTAATTATGGATATGGATATTCGGATTCCCATTGGACTGCTGTTTGCAATCCTCGGTTTTATACTTGTTGCATTCGGGCTTTTTACAATGAACGATACTGAATTGTACGCGCGTTGCCTGGGCAGGAACATCAATCTATGGACCGGTCTTTTAATGATGCTGTTTGGCGGATTGATGCTGTTTTTCTCGCTGAGAAAAAAGAAAACGGTCTGATTCAGAAAAACGAAAAAACGTTGAAGTGCTTTAATGTACGGGAAAACAGATCTTTTTATACTTAAACTTCATTTAGAGTGTATTGTAGCCTTCAAAAAGAAAAGGATACTAAGCAGAATCCTTTTCTTTTTTAAACTCTTCTATTTCGTCCAGAAAAGCAATTGCTTTCTGTAATTTTTCAGCCCCAAAGAATTTGTCAGTGCGTTTCACCCAATTGCCCGACTTGCTTTTAAGCGATAGCTTTCTGAACAGATAAATTGCAATCGCTGTGAATGAAGTGACAATTACAGCCTGAATTGTCCAGAAAATAAATCCTCCGTGCTGCACAAGCTCTTCGGTATACCACCATGTGCAATACAATGGCGTCTGAAGCAGAAGTACACGCCCTACCTGGACATAAGAAGTATACACCAAGGTCAGCTTTCGTTGCGTTTCAATAATGCTTTCAGCTATATTGATAGAGCTCAGAATTATGATATGGCGGAAATAAAGGACTACGGCAAAAACATTGAAAAGCATGATCACTCCAACCGAAATGGTAAAGTAGGGATTATCCTTCGTATGGTAGACCAGGAATCCCAGTAACCAAACCCAGGCAACCCCCAGCAACATTACGAATATATGGCTCTTTTTAAAAGAGTTGATTTTTGATTCTGCCTTTATAGATTGAATGTCTTTGAGTTGTTGAAAATTTACTTCCAGCAAGCGATCCAGTTTTCTATCGTACGATTGCCATGCATTTTTTAAATCCAGTTCGTTCATAATTTTATCCGTTTAAAAGTGAGAATTTAATTTTTAATTTTTCCTTGATACGCCCGATTTTGGTCGCCACATTTGTTTCGGTAATACCCAGCACCTCTGCCATTTCCTTATGGGTTTTATTATCCAGGTACAGGAGCATTAATGCTTTATTCAATTCGTCCAGCTCATTAATAAACTGATAAAGCAACTGCACATTTTCCTCCAGTTCGCCGGGCTCATCGTCAATAACCAGCGCTATTATATTATCTGTGAGAAGTGTAGCTATTTCTTTTTTAGACTTCCTGTAAAAAGATATGGCCACATTTAGCGAAATCCGGTACATCCATGTTGAATGCTCATACGCTTCGTTATAGTTTTCGAATGATTTCCACAACTGGATAATGATTTCCTGAACAAGGTCGTTCCTGCTTTCACTGTTTTTGCAATACGAGTTCGCAACCTTATAAATTATTCCTTTGTTGGCATTGATAACCGATAGAAACAGTTCCGATTTATCCATTGTTTTCATTTGTGTTTTGGTTCGGTTTTACGAGATTGAAAGATTATGGCTGTTTCTTCAGATGCCTGCTTTTTAACTGTCTGGTCTGAAACGCCGAAATAGTGATTTCTGGCTATGGGAATGCCAAAAACACTTGTCGGTAGTTTTGATACCGCAAAAGAAAGGATTGAAAAATTCGTGTTTTTGATTTCCATCTCTTCAAATTATTCAGGATCAGAATTTCACTGTTTCCTAATTATTCGCATAGGTGTTGGAAATATCACAGCTTGATTGAAAATATATTTTTTCAAACTGTCGGATAAATTCATTTTCAGGGAAATACAAACAAGGACCTATGCCCTGTTTATCCGGGAAAATCAAAAATTTTAGGGCAGGCTTTTAATGCTTTGACGCTCCATTTACAGTTGATATTCCTCACTTATTTTGTTCGACCGCGAAGGGGGTTTGTATTATTCAATTTCGCGGGGCTCCCATAGCTCAACTTTGTTTCCTTCAATATCAAGGATGTGGACAAATTTTCCATAGCTGTAGGTTTCTATTTTATCAACAATCCTCACTCCTTCTTTTTCAAGTTGTTCAACCAGCGCTACCAGGTTTTCGACCCGGTAATTGATCATGAAGGTCTGCTTTGAAGGTCCAAAATATTTTGTCGAGTCTGAAAAAGGACTCCATTGCGTAAATCCTTTTTTTGTGCTGTCCGTAGCCAGGCGCCATTCAAAACTTGCCCCGTACTCGTCGGTTTGCAAACCCAGGTGAGTTTTATACCATTCTTTTACTTTATCCGGGTTTTTACTCTTAAAAAAGATACCACCAATACCCGTGACTCTTTTCATTTTAACCTGGCTGCCCGATTGCTTTATAAGGACTGTCTTAAAAGCGAAACCAAAACTGAATGATATTGCGATGGCAAAAATCACCAAGAATGTATTTTTCATATTTGAAACGGTTTATTGTTAGGAAAAATAATCATGACCGGCCATGTATTTCAGGCGGGTGGATAAGCCAAATGTACTAATCTTTTAATAGTATTTTCCCAGCTGACTTCACGCTGCATGAAAGTACTTAAATGCCATAATCCGGAAACAGGTATCATATGCTATTGCTTTTCCTGGAGCTTATTCCATATCTCCCGCACATTTTCCTCATTTCTATTATATTCAACCCGAGTATTTTTTTCATACACTTCCCAGCTAGGCAGAATATTAATTTTACCTGAGTCAGGATATTCTGTAATATCCATTCCAACAGTTGTCCTTATGTCGAGATAAGCACATGGAGAATGGGTGTGGTTATAAAACTGATGCGCACTCGTTTCGCCAATTTCGAAGAAAACCAGTTCTCCCGTATTCACAATTTGAAACCCATCAACTGAACGTAATGTCATACCTCCCGAAATTATCATAATAAGCTCTTCAGCATTCCGGTGAAAATGATAGGGGAACGAAAATTTTCCAGGATCAAGCTGGCGGATATCGAAAACAAGGTGTTTTGATTCGGATATAGCCCCAAGGCGCGGAATAAGGGTTTTTAACCCAAAATCTTCTAAGGATGAACTATCGGTTCTGAATTCAAAATTCTCAGGCTTGATAATGGTTGGCATTGTTTTTTGGATTAGAGATGAATAAATAGGGATACGATTGAAAAGCATGATACTGGTTCAGACTGCTGTATGGCAAGTTTGAACACGTTTAAACAAATGAGTTATAAAAGAGTTTAACTTACTAATCAATAACTTTCCAGGCAGCAGGAATAGAATTTACCACTTTTTGGGGGGGGAATAGCTGTGCCGGCTGCATTTCAGGTATGAAATTGCAGAATTGATATTGGGGTAAAAAAGAAAATGAGTGGCTTATTTCTTTTTAATAAAAGACTTCCTTTATTTTATTTGAGCAGCCTTTTCAGCCCCAAACAAATCATGTGGTTTTTTGCTGAACGTGCCATTAAATAAAAAAACAGTAAGCGTAATGTAGCCAATGAAACCTACGACAATAAGTATCTGAAACCAGGATGTTTTTTGAATATCCTGCTTTGATTTCATATCACAAACTTCACCTGGGCAATACTGAGCTTTTTCTTTATAAACCAGGGAATAAAATTTGCATCCCAGGCAAATACCAAAAGCAGATTCAAAGAGTAGGAATACAAGGCAAATCAAGCAGATAAGACCCGTAATAGCGCTATAGGAATTCATCAAAACCACAAGTACGAACATGGTAGTTGCCAAAACCAAGCCTATTATCCAGGCAAACTTTTTTTGTTTGGCACCTACATATTCCGGAACCTGGTTCCTGACAATTAAACGCCCTGCTATTAATGAAGGAGAAAATTTAGGGTTAATAAAAACACGTATCAGGAGATCTGTAAGGAATATGATAACGGCATACTTCAGCATCAGGAAATCTCCTTTTAATGCTGCTAAAAATATGGAGACAAACATCATTACAAACAGTATTCCGGCTGCCGCCCTTATTTCACGTTCGTTTAATACCGGAATAGTGTAGCCATCCACATCTTCTCCAAATTTTATCATTATATTTTCTTTTTGCATCATTTTCTTTTTTGATTTCTGATTATGAGAACCGGGTATAATTAGTATAAACCTTTGTGCAAAGATATTATTTCCCCAGTTTCTGGATCGCCAAATCTATATTATCTGTGAAAAGCACATAATTCGACTTATTGCTTTCAAATATAAAATCCTGCAAACTCTGGCTTTGGTATTTGGTGAAATCACCGACAATTGCCAGTTTTACCCTGTAATTTGAAAATTTCTGCAAAATTTCTCCGGCCAGCCTGGTTTTCAGGTCAAAGAAATCAGCGTGTAGGTTTCGTTCGTGAATAATTATCCGCTCGCAATCCCGGGACATTAGATCACCGAATATATCCAGAACATCCTGGGGCCGGGTAACCAGAAAGAACTCGTCAGCTAGTTCGGCAATTGAGATTTGGGGTGTTGGGTGGAGGTAGTTAATTTGCATATTGATGGTTTGATTTACAGTTACTACTCACGGTATCGGCAAATGATAAGTATAGTTCAGCGCTATCGAAATGAGCACTTAAAATTAAGTATTCTTTCTTTCCGAAGAACTAAACCGCTATGGATTAAAAATTCATAGGCTTTTTGAAAAAATGCCAGAGAATACAGCTAATTAAATAATTATTTTTTTTAAATCATATTTACTTTTTTTACATAAATTTGTATATGAATTATATCCAAAGACCATTTCCAGTTCACTTAACCATTCACCTAAACTAATTAAAATGAAAGTAAAATTCTACATTTCAGTTTTATCGCTGTCAGTTTTATTGTGGACAGCTAATGCTTTTTCGCAGGTTGTGAAGCCCGAAAAAGTTATTCAATCAATAGGTTTTGATATTTCTAAAAAGCTCAGCGATGTTAAGTCCAAAGCACCCGGCTACGTCGACCAAACCTGGAAAGAAAAAGTGATTCCCAACAAAGATGGATTCCTTGAGGAATTTAACAAGGACGCTACTCTGAAAGGTCCGGACCCGATGTTACAAGGTAATCGCCTGAAAGCCAGTAGTGCAAGTGCTACTGTAGGCAAAAATTTTGCCGGCCAGGATAATGTCAGCGGTGTGGCTCCTCCTGACACCCAGGGTGATGTAAGCCCATTGTATTATTTACAAATGGTAAACCTGTCATTCCAGATCTGGGACAAAAACGGAAATACACTTCTGGGTCCCTTACCAAGCAGTGCTCTTTGGGATGGATTTACAGGGGCATGGACCGGCACCAACGACGGCGACCCCATAGTGCTTTATGATCAGGCTGCCGACAGGTGGATAGCAACACAGTTTTCACTTCCAAACTATCCCAGCGGTCCGTTTTATGAACTGGTAGCTGTTTCAACAACCAATGACCCAACCGGTTCCTGGTACCGATATGCATTTGAGTTTGCAAATATGCCTGACTATCCTAAGTTTGGTGTTTGGTCTGATGGTTATTACTTAACCATAAATCAGTTCGCATCGCGTACCATGAGATTTCAGGGAGCTGCTGTTTGTGTTCTCGATCGTGCGGCTATGATCAGTGGCAGTTCAACTGCTAAAATGTTGTTTTTCAACCTGGGCACAACCTACGGGAGCTTGCTTCCCGCTGATGCAGACGGATCTGTAATGCCACCTGCCGGTAGTCCCAATTACCTTGCTGACCTCAGTACCAATTCCCTTCATATCTGGCAAGCTAAAATTGATTGGAATACCACTACTAATTCATCTGTTACTTTAGTTAATACTCTCGCTACCCAACCCTATTCCTATAGCGGAATTACAATTAGCCAACCCGGCACAACACAAACACTCGATGCATTAGCTACCCGATTAATGTACCGCCTGCAGTACCGGAATTTTGGCACCTACCAGGTGATGCTTACCAACCATTCCGTAAATGCTGATGGAACCGGACGAGCTGGCGTACGCTGGTACGAGCTAAGAAATTCAGGCACTGGATGGTCCATTTACCAGCAGGGAACCTATGCCCCAGCTGATGGTAACAGCAGATGGATGGGTAGTGTTGCCATGAACGGTAACGGAGATATTGGATTAGGTTATTCCGTTTCGAGCACTACAACTTATCCCTCGATCCGTTTTACGGGTCAAACTGCTGCAAGTTCAGGCACTGGGGTGTTGGATGTTACTGAAACAACCATAAAAGCTGGTGCGTTATCGCAAACCGGTGTTAACCGCTGGGGGGATTACTCTATGATGTCAGTTGATCCAACAGATGATGCAACATTCTGGTACACCAGCGAATATTCTGGTGGCGGATGGGACTGGAAAACACAAATCGCCTCCTTTAATTTCGGAGCATCGGTAGTTATTGCCCCGGTTGCCGACTTTGCAGCAACTCCATTAACGGTAACCACAGGCCAACAGGTTAGCTTCACGGATCTTTCCAGCAATAATCCAACATCGTGGTCTTGGGTGTTTACCGGTGCTACTCCTTCTACCAGTACCGAAAAGAACCCGGTTGTCACCTATTCTGCTGCCGGGACATATTCAGTAAGTCTCACAGCCACAAATAGTGCCGGTAGCAATACGATTACAAAAACGGGTTACATTACCGTAACAACTTCTTCCATTAGTTATTGTGTTTCCAAAGGTAGCAATACGGCATATGAATGGATAAATTCTGTAACACTGGGTTCCTATACAAATCTTTCTGGTTCAAATACTGGTTATGGCAACTTTATTTCAACAGTAATTCCGTTAATAAGTGGCAGCTCTACTACCCTTACATTAAGTCCCGGATTTTCCGGAAAGACGAGATCAGAATATTGGAAGGTATGGATCGATTACAATAAGGATGGAGATTTTCTTGATGCCGGTGAAAATGTTTACACAGCTAATCGACTGAAAGTCTCAGTTTCAGGGACTATAGTTGTACCCGCTGGATTAACCGGAGATACGAGGATGCGTATCGCCATGAAGTATGCAGTAGCACCAACATCCTGTGAACTGTTCACCTATGGCGAGGTGGAAGATTATACAGTTTCGTTCTCAACAGCTATAAGTGCTCCGGTTGCTAATTTACCAGGAAATGCCGTTAATGCAGCTGCTTCTGCTTCGAAAGTAAACAATCTCAAGCTTGAAATTTACCCTAACCCTGCCTCAGATCTGCTTAATGTGGTGGTAACCGGCGCTGAAGAAACCATTAATATCAAGGTTTACAATGCCTTAGGCCAAATTATAGATGATTTTAATGTTACCGATAGCCAGGCAACAATAAACCTTAGTAAGTATAATAAAGGTATATTTTACCTTGGTGTTGATGACGGTATTCATAATGCTTTGAAGAAATTCATCAAGGAATAAATGGATTTCTGTATTGATAATAGAAAAACAAGCCCGTGAACTCGTTCTCGGGCTTGTTTTTTATTTATGAAAGGTTTTTTCGTAACCTATTAATTAAGCTAATGCATAGATAAACAGTCATATATCACAGGCCTTTGGCTAAAATGTGTTTTAATCAGACTGATTAGTTACAAATCCAATTGTGTATTTTTGTAAAAAAGCCAATAGCAAGATTTGTTGTGTTAGACAAGAGATAATTTAAATTGCTGGCTGGTTCTGTTGAGCCGCCAAACTAAACCTGATTTTCGCAAATGACACTTTTTCTGATTCTTACAACGACAGTAATAGTGGTGGTTTCCATCATTTTTCCCATTTACACTTCGGTAAATTCAGGGGCTTCGAAATTTGAGCGGTGGTTCGAAAAGATTTTTGACAATAAGCATGATTGAATGCCAAGGATAAGAAATCTGCCTTTTCCACATATTAATGGTTAACTTTGTTAGACAACGATTGCCGAATTCCATAGATATACCATACAACGATTATGAATAAAATAAACCTCACCGATAATTTTGGTTTGTCACGTATCATACACGGACAAATGAGAATGGGCGACTGGAAAATGTCCAGCAACGAATTATCCGCATTTATGGAAGAATTGGTCGAACTGGGAGTAACTTCTTTCGATCATGCCGATATTTATGGAAATTATTCCTGTGAAGCCATGCTGGGCAATGTTTTGAATATAAATAAAAGCCTGCGAAACAAGATAGAAATCATCACGAAATGCGGTATAATGCTGGTTTCGGATAAATTTCCCGAAAGGAAGATCAAGTATTATGATTACAGTTTTGAACACATTGTAACTTCTGTTAACAATTCGCTGAAAAACCTTGGTACGGATCACATCGACCTTTTGCTGTTGCACCGGCCGGCTCCTTTTTTCGATCCCGCTGTTGTTGCCGAAGCAATATTTAAGCTGAAAAAGGACGGGAAAGTTCTGTGTTTCGGAGTTTCAAACTTTACGCCGGGACAATATGAAATGCTCAGTAAATTTTCCGGCGAAAAACTGGTAACAAACCAGGTTGAGATTTCACCATACTGCCTTGAGCATTTTGAAAACGGGAATATAGATTTCTTTCTGAAGGAAAATATTAAACCCATGGCATGGTCACCATTAGCCGCCGGTAAAATTCTCAATCCACACGATGACAAAGGGCCGCGTATATTGCGAGCTATCATGCAGGTAGCTGAAGAACTGAATATCGCCCCGGTTGATAAAGTGATTTATGCCTGGCTACTCAAGCATCCTGCTACAATTATGCCTGTTGTGGGCACAGGGAAGATTGAACGTATTAAATCCGCGGTTGAAGCACTTGATATTGAAATGAGCCTTGAGCAATGGTATAAAATCTATATCGCTGTTTTGGGTAAAGAACTGCCGTAAGTTGAAACGATCTGATAAAAATCACCTTCGGTTGTAAGGCCAGCACTTTTCAAGACCCGGATGAATCCTATTTGAAAATAGCACTTTTCTTGTCAAGCAGGTATAGATCTTCATCTGCTAGGCGGAAGTTCATTGTACCCGTATTATGAGTAGCATGTGATTCCTTAGTTGCGCCAGGGATAGCAAACACGGTTTCACCATGGAAATTAATCAGCCAGTTAAGTGCAACCTGCGAAGTGGAAACATTATACTTGATAGCAAGTTCCTCGATATTCTTTATCAGCGGTCTGCTTTTTTCGAGGCCGGCGGTCTTAAATTGTGAACTGTATTTACGCATGCCAATATTTTTCAATAGCTCCGGGTTTTCGTGGAATTTCCCGGTAACAAGTCCCTGCGCCAAAGGAGAGTAAGCAATGATTGAAATGCCAAGTTCTTTGGCCGTTTGCATAATTCCGTTGGATTCTATTTTCCGGTCGAGGAGGTTGTATCTCACCTGGTTTGAAACAAGCTGAATACCTTGTTTTTGCAAGGCTTCCCAGGCGGATCTCATTTTAGCAGCCGAAAAATTACTGACGCCGACATAGCGTATTTTGTTCGCTTTTACCAGCTTTGCCATGGCATCCATTTCGGATTTTACGGTTGAGAATCCCCAGGGCTGGTGAACCTGGTACAGATCAATAGGGAAAGGAGAAAGTGCTTCAATTCGCTGATCAATTGTTTTAAGGATACTTGAAGCGGTGCGGAACATCGGCCACCATTTGGTAGCGATCATAATTTCGCCTGGCTTTTTCCCAATGTCGGTGAGCGCTTTCGAAAGAGCCTTCTCCGAGGCTCCGTTGCCATAGATTTCAGCTGTATCAAACCAGTTGATTCCGCCTTCGAGGCTGGTTTTTACAATCTGATTGATGAGATCATCCTCCAGTTTTGGCCAGAATTTTCCCGCCATATTTAGTTGCTTGCTGAATTGCCAGCAGCCAAGACCAATAGGAGTGATCATCAGATCTGATTTTCCAAGGGATCGGAGGGGAGAGATGTATTTCATGAAAGGGGAATATTAAAATTGGAAATGTAAAGGTGGTGATTTTAGGTTATGGTTAATCACTTTTCATGCAATGAATAGGCAATAAAGTAAATCTATATCAAACAGATTTATTCTGATGGGAAAGCTTATTCGGCAAATACTCTGCCTGGGATAGATCGTTTTGGCAAAAAAATTAGTTCGCCAGTAACTTATCTTTGATCTTGTCTTCGAAGGCTGTTAATGCTGCTTTTGAACCTTCGCCCATGGCGATTATAATCTGTTTATAAGGAACATTGGTAACATCACCTGCTGCATATACGCCGGGCACGTTTGTGCGGCAATGCGCATCAATCAGGATTTCGCCGTATTTATTTACTTCTGCCAGGTTTTTAAAAATCTGGCTGTTGGGAACTAACCCGATTTGCACAAAAACTCCATCCAGATCCACTTTTTTTGTGATCCCGGAATTGCGATCTTTTAATCGTATGGAAGTTACTTTCGAACCATCACCATCAATACTCAGAGTTTCCGCGCCTGTAATCACCTTCACATTTGGCAAGGATTTTATCTTATCCTGTAAAACCTTGTCACCCTTAAGCTCGTGCATGAATTCCAGTACAGTTATCTCTGTTGCCAGGCTCGACAGGTCAATGGCGGCTTCCAGACCGGAATTCCCTCCGCCAACTACAGCCACACGTTTGTTTTTGTAAAACGGGCCATCACAATGCGCACAAAAGGCAACTCCGGAACCAATATAGTCACTTTCACCGGGAATATTTAACCGCCTCCAGCTTGCACCTGAAGCTATGATCAGGGCTGGGGCCATTAAAATTTCGCCCATCGAAGTACGGACCTGTTTCATGCCGTCTGCCAGCTCAAGCTGTTCTATTTTCCTGTTCTCCAAAATCTCCATAGGATATTCCTTCAGGTGCAAGCGGAGATCGGCCACAAGCTGAGTTCCCGTAGTTTTCGGTACGGAAATCATATTTTCGATGCCAAGAGTTTCATTTAACTGCCCACCCACATGGTCGGTAACAAGAACAACTTTCAGTCCTTTGCGTGCCGAATAAATTGCTGCTGACACACCGGCAGGTCCTCCACCAACAACAATTACATCAAAGTTTTTCACTTCGGCTGATGCAGGCTCGTAATTGGTTCCAAATTTCTCCTCCAGTTTTGATAAAAGTTCACCAAGATCCGAACGTCCTACATGCAACAAACCGCCATTAGCATAAACTGAAGGAACAGCCTGGATATTTAGCTTCTCAATATCATTTTTGTTAATGCCTCCGTCAATGATTTCGTGCTTAATGTTGCTGTTAAGAATCGACATAACGTTGATGGCCTGAACAACATCCGGACAGTTAGTACATGTAAGCGAAATAAAGCTTTGAATATGAACCTGACCTTTTAATGCCTGTATGCGTTTGATAACCAGTTCGTCGGGGATATTTTTGCCAATTCCGTCCATGTTAAGAATGGCGAGTAGCAACGAGCTGAATTCATGCCCGGTGGGAATGGCACGGAAAATAATGGAAGAAGGAACATCTTCTTTAAGAATTGAAAAAGACAGGCTCTCGCCATCGGAAATACGGCAGGAGATTTTATCAGAGCACGATGCTACTTCCTCAAGTAGTTCAATTAGTTCTGCACGGTTCGGATGTCCTGGATTTGCCTCAATCTGAAAGGTGAAATTTGATTTCAATCCTTCGAAAATGGAACGTATCTGATCTTTAAACGCCTGTTCTAACATAAATTGGTTTTTTAAAAAGGGAGAAACCTTTTCGATCTCCCCCTTTGATATTCTTTGCTATAATTAAATTTTACCTACCAGGTCGATGCTTGGTTTCAGGGTTTCGGAACCTTGTTCCCATTTAGCAGGGCAAACTTCCGAGGGATGGCTGGCAACAAACTGAAGTGCCTGCAGGCGACGTAATAATTCATCCGCGTTACGGCCGATATTGCCGGCTACTACTTCGTAAGCCATGATTTTTCCTTCAGGATTTACAATAAATGTACCGCGCTCAGCAAGACCAACTTCCTCGATCATCACATCAAATCCACGAGCCAATACGGCTGTAGGATCGGCCAGCATAGGGTATTTGATTTTTTTGATGGTATCCGAAGTGTCGTGCCAGGCTTTGTGTACAAAATGAGTGTCGCACGAAACCGAATAAATTTCAGTATTAGCTGCCTTGAAGTCGCTGTACTTATTTGCAAGGTCTTCCAGTTCAGTAGGACATACAAAAGTGAAATCAGCCGGGTAGAAGAAAAATACTGACCATTTGCCCAGTACATCGCTTTTTGATACTTCTTTGAATCCGTTGTTGCTGAATGCCTGAACGTTGAAGTCCACAATCTCTTTTCCAATTAATGACATAGTTTCTTTTTTTTAGTTAATGATTATCTGAATACGTTTCTTTTTATTTGATGAGGCAAAATTATTTCAAATGATCATATAGATCAAACAGATAATATCTATCTTTGTATAGAAAGAATCAATATTTTGGCGAAACAGGAAAACAAGGAAAAAAAAGAATCAACTAAATCAGTTATTTATCTATGACCCTACAACAACTTGAATACATTGTCGCATTGGACAAAACCAGGCATTTTGTTCGTGCTGCCGAAATGTGTAAAGTAACCCAGCCTACTTTGAGCGCGATGATTCAAAAACTTGAAGAGGAATTAAGTTGCCAGATTTTCGACCGCTCTTCACACCCGATCGTTCCAACCGAAGTGGGAGCGATGGTTATCGGGCATGCCCAGGTTATTTTATTTCATGCGAGGCAATTGAATGAGAATGTATTAACGCAGAAAAATGCTTTAACAGGCGCGCTTTCGCTGGCTTTGATTCCAACTGTTGCGCCTTATCTTCTACCTGGAGTAATATCCCTGTTCCGTAAAAATCATCCGGAGATTTCGCTGAAAATTTCGGAGATGCGCACCGAATCCATTATCCAGAAGTTACAGATGGCCGAAATTGATATGGCCATTCTGTCAACCCCTCTTGATGATCCGAAAATACATGAAGTGCCATTGTATTATGAGAAATTTACAGCTTACATTTCGCCGGATGAATCCATATTTGCTCAAAAGGAAATATCAATTAACGAAATGCCGCTGGAACATCTCTGGGTGCTGGAAGAGGGACACTGCCTGAGGAACCAGGTCCTTAATTTCTGCGGAAATCAAACGCACACCTCCGTTTATGAAGCCGGCAGCATTGATACTTTGGTTAAAATTGTAGATATGAACGGAGGCTATACAATTATCCCCGAGTTGCATATTGATTTACTGAGTGAAACCCAGAAACTAAACCTGCGAAATATTGTTCGTCCCGAAGCGACCCGCGAAATATCTCTCGTAATCCGCCACGATTATGTGCGCGAAGGCATGATGAATGCAGTGGCTGAAATTGTGAAACAACTTATTCCCGCTCACATGATTGATGGAAGGCTGAAGAAGTTTGCTATTAAGTTGTAAATCAGGCTGAAACTCACGCAAATAATCAATTCCGAATGATTCATTCTTAAACTATCCAACTCCTTATAAAGTATTTTTTGCCACAGATTTCACAGATTACGCAGATTAAAACTGCTGAAAGCAGTTTTTTATAACGAAATTTTGAAATTGATGTGAATAATTGTCGGTTAAATCTGCGAAATCTGCGGCATATAACTGTTTGTCAGAGATTTGAATAAGCTGGTTAGTTTAAATTATTCTTGTAAGCTTTATCCAAAAACAAATAGCGCGCATCATTTTGAGCCTTTACCATTTTTGATTCAACATCTATAATCATTACCGGTGGAGTTGAGTCTTTGGCACTGGCCGCATTCCATTCCGGAAGACCAGATCCGTTAGGATTACCGCTAATAATGAAATTAGCAAAGTAGTTCAGCATCGTTTCCGAAACTTTGTAATCGTCTTTTGTCCAGGCATAATCTTTGACTAAACTCAGGTTTCCCATGCAGTATTCAATTTCACAGGCATGCGGCGCTCCAACGGCTTCGGGCGCTTTAACCGCATTTTCATCTTTTTTTACCGTTCCGCCGGCCAATCCTGATGAAACGTCCTGGTCAACAAGTGGCGGACGCAATTTGCTGTATAAATATCGGTAAACCGGCTGAGAGCTGTTTTTCCGGTGAAGGTCGAACCATTTCCATGTGCTGTACGAAATAAACGTGTCGGACGCCAGTGCGGTGGCCGATAATTCAATTTCTTTCTCCGAACCGTGGGGATAAAGTTTCAGAACCTCTTCGTAATCTTCAGGATAGGTGGCCTTAACTCTGGTAAGATAATTTTCTTCAGTATAAGACATTCCATACATAAAAGCCCCTCCCGGAATTTCAGCTGAATTCCATCCGAGCAGCAATGGAACCTGGGCTTGTTCTTTTGCGTTGAAAACTTCGATAACTGATTTTGTCATGAAATAACCGTCGATTACAGCTGGAAACCCAAATCGTTTCGATTCAGCATAAATTTCATAAATCTCACGCGTACTCATCGACCGCAACTGTTTGAGACTAAGGTTACCTGC
This sequence comes from Bacteroidales bacterium, assembly GCA_030654075.1. Classification (GTDB taxonomy): domain Bacteria; phylum Bacteroidota; class Bacteroidia; order Bacteroidales; family UBA4417; genus UBA4417. The sequence goes on from JAURYB010000091.1 coordinate 32,697, forward strand.
GTTTGTTGCAAATTCGAGACCTTGTTTCTCTGCTTCAGCCAGCGTAACAGGAGCCATTGTAGGATTTATAGCTGCCCCGCTTTCGCCGATAGCACCTGCTATAAGCCCTTTTGATAAAGGAGAAGCCATATGGGAGCAAACATCTATGGAACCGGCTGATTCGCCGGCAATAGTTACCTTCCTGGGATCGCCGCCGAAGGAGGCAATATTTTTATTCACCCATTTAAGGGCAGCATACTGATCGAGCAAACCGTAATTGCCGGAGGATTTGTAAGGCACTTCGGCACTCAGTTCAGGATGGGCATAAAAACCAAAAATATTGAGGCGGTAGTTAACCGTTACAACCACGATTCCTTTCTTTGCCATACTTGCGCCGTCGTAGCGAGGCTCTGAACCGTCGCCGGCCACATTGCCTCCGCCATAAAAATATACCAATACCGGCAATCCGGTTGTATTTCGTTTGGCTGGTGTCCAAACATTAAGGTAAAGACAATCTTCGCTGATTCCGTTTGAGCGCGCTTTCATATCGCCGAAAACTATCGCCTGAACGGCCCGTGGACCAAATTTTTTGGTTTCTTTCACCCCGGTCCATTTTTCGGGAGTCTGTGGCGCTTTCCACCTCAAATCACCAACCGGTGGTTTTGCAAACGCAATCCCAAGGTAAAGCTGCAATCCGTTTTGTGTGTCGTAAAGACCTTCTATAATACCATTTTCAGTCTTAGTCTGAACTGCAAAATAGTTATTGGTTTGACCTTTGGATGTAAGAAACCCCAGGCTGATGAGGGCCGTCATTAGGCTGATTTTAACAAAGATTTGTCTGAAGTTGATTTTCATAAGCTGATTGCGGATTGAATTTATCGATTTATTGAATGGGGAAAATGATCGGCCAAAACTCAGTTACCTTAAGGTGCAATTGGTTGTTTTGATCCTGTATCCATGCAAAGTTAAATGTTTTGCTATTATTGTTAAAGAGAAACAAGTGTATTTACCGATACTCTTCAAAAAGCATATGAGAATTGGAATAGCAACAACCCGGCCATACTGGCTGAGGTTCTGAACGGAGAAACCTGTACACCCGATGGCGTATGTGACTAGATTGGATCCGGATTTTGAAAAATGGTATTCGCTTCAGGCAAATCATTTTACCGGGACTCCCATATTTGAAAGGAGGTAAAAACTGCTCTCTGGTATTAGAGGTTAAAAATAAGAAAAGGGCAATTTTTGCCTCTTTTTATGTTTTTGAATTCTTTTGCTACCACATATGTTATTTTTATGTTCAATGTTTAAGTTATTAAATGTCAGCATAATGTGAAATTTTATTTAAAAATAATCAAAAATAATTCCTGAAAAAGTATTTCCTTTTGAAATAATATGGATTAAGTTTAAAAATGATATGAATACATTCGAAATTCTTTTGAAAATCCTTTCTATTGTTTTGATCCTCGGACTGCTTTTTACTCTGGTCAGGACTGTGATTTCTGCAATAAGAGCATAAAAAAGGCTGTAGTGTTTTAAGTGACAGCCTTCACGCCAGGTTTTTGGAATTCCAAAACGGAATAATTCCTGTTACTCTGTTTATCCCGGTTTATTTTTCCGGGAGTTCAAATGGTCCGGAGGAACTCAGGCTGGCTGAACTATAAAAGTTAGCCACATCAAATTTAAGGTAACCCAACTCGGTTGTATCTCCCGAAAGTGTAGATAGGTGGGCCTTATCACTGATTTGGACTTCTTCAGCAGGCAGTTCGCCAACTCCGTGAGTTTCCGTCCCGTTACTGGCGATGTAGTCATTTACATCAAATTTCAGGTACTCAAACTTATTTACTTCAGCAGCAGCAAGGTTTGAATTGTATTCGTCCACTGGTAACTCAGTTATTTCTTCGCTGCTAAATCCTGAAATATAGTCGCTTATTTTATATTTCAGGTAACTGTAATCATTGCTGGTAGCATCCGGCAAAACAGCTTCCTCCTCCGGATTAAAGGCATCAGCTTCCAGGTATTGGGTTACATCGAATTTAAGGTAGTTCAAATTCCCGGAAGGAATAACCGGAAAAGTGTTGGCCGTTTCCCAATTTCTTTTGGCAGTAATTACTACTCCCGGTAACAGGGTCACTCTGGCCGTAGCAGGAATTGCAATTTTGGTTGCTGAAGCCAATTCCATTTTATAGCCGTCATAGCGACGAGGTGCTTCTGCAAATGTTAAGAGAAGGCAGAGTGCAGCAAAGCTCGAAATGAATAAAGATGTTTTCATGGCTTTATGGTTTTTTAATGGTTAAGTATCATCTTCAATTGCAGGATAAAATTATATATAACACTGATGGTAAAGCAAATGCAATCGATCAGGAGCTAAATAAAAACGTTAAGCCAATTACAGATTGGTATGGCGGATTTGGCGTATTGGGAATGGATTTCACAGATAAAACCAGTACAGTAAAATGAGGATTGTAACATTTCAGGTGCAGTTGCGTCATTAATGAGTAAAACATATCTTAATTAGGAATACGTGCGAAGGTTTTGTAAATTTGATACAGTATAATTTGCGTATGAGTATTTCTTAATTCACTACTCCTGCCTTGGCGGGATAAACGGCAAAAGACTGACAGTTCAAAAATCTTGCTTTCGGGATGAAAATAAAAACTGTTTTGATTATACTATTTTTTCTGCGTTGGTTACCCGGCAATGCGCAGCAGTATTTTTTTTCAGGATATTCCATCAGTGACGGACTTTCGCAGAGTGTTGTCAACTGTATTTTCCAGGACTCACAAGGGTACATCTGGTTTGGAACGCAAAACGGGCTGAATAAATACAACGGTTATTCGTTTGAAGTGTTTACCTACAACCCCAATGATACAAATTCGATAGCCAACAACTGGATTCATGGAATTGCTGAGGATAAAGAGGCAAACCTCTGGATAGCTACAAAAGGAGGATTAGTTAAATATACCAGGAAAGAGAAGCGATTCAGCCGGATTAAATATACCTCTCCCTATGCGGATCTTACTACCGATTGTGTTTATGATGTTAAATGTAGCCGAAACGGGAATATACTTATCAATATGCCCCCGGTTATTTCGGTTTGCAATCCGAAAACGTTGCAATTCAATCACTTTATAAGCCCGTTCACTTTCGACGGAAGCGCAAAGGATAACAATATTCCATTGCTTGAGGACAAAAATGGAGCTATTTGGATAGCCTCTACCAAAGGACTGGCCGCATTTGATCCGGGTACAGCGTCCTTCAGGGTATTCAAACACAATCCGGCTGATCCTGCAAGCCTATCGGACGACAATATTACAGCCTTATACCAGGATCAGGAAGGTGAACTTTGGATAGGAACATCGGCAGGGCTTAACCATCTTCGGACCGGGGGCAAGGGATTCGATCATTACTTTCATGAAAAGAGAGATGAATTCTCACTAAGCAATAATTATATAAGGTCAATTGTTGCTGATAAATCGGGTAATTTATGGATAGCAACTGAAGGCGGTGGTTTGAACAGGGTAAGTCATAACAAGGATAAGCATGTGATTTGCGAACGCTTTTCTTCCGAAAAAAACGGACTTAATCACAATATCAATCTTTCATTAGCCATCGATAACTCTGACAACCTCTGGATAGGAACTTTGTCGGGAATAAACAAAACCAACCTGAAAAAGCGGAATTTCAACCTGTATCGTAAAAGTGATTCACCCTATTCTGTCGATCTGGCTGGAAACGTTGTAGCATCCATCTATGAAGATGAAAATAAAGTAATATGGGTTGGCAACTGGGGACAGGGGCTGAACTTATACAACCATGAAACCGGCAGAGTTGAACAATATTCGTCAAAATTGCAAGGTAAATATTACATTCCCAACGACTACATCCATTGCATCTATGAAGATGACAGGCACACTACATGGCTTGGAACCCGGGATGGATTGCTGGTTTATGACCGAAAGGGAAAAAGGTTTGTACGTCCCGGCGAATTATTTAAGGAGAACGGATTCCCCGACTTTCCCGGACTGAGGATAAACAGGATGATACAGGATCGCCAGGGCAACTATTGGATTGCGACTCATGATGGGCTATTTAAAATGCAACGAAACGGGCTTTTGCCGGAACATTTTTATGCCGGGGCAATACCAGCGTTCAGGATTAGCTCAAACCTGGTGTATGCAGTTCTTGAAGACCGTAATGGAGCCATATGGGCAGGGACTATTAACGGATTGGACGTAATAGATGAGAAAAACAACAGAATTACGCATTACAGGAAAAGTGAAAAGAATGCAAATTCTTTGTCAGATAACTTTATTACAGCTTTGTATGAAGATGAGCAGGGCGATATCTGGATTGGAACGAATTCGTATTTAAACAGGTTCTCAAAAAAAGATAAGACCTTTCATTATTATTCCTCCGACCAGGGTTTTCCCAGCAACCTTGTGTACAGCATTCGTGAAGACAAAAATCATACCCTGTGGTTTGCTACGGGCAATGGGTTATGCCGTTTCGATTCAGCTACCGGCAAATTCCGCACCTATACCGTGGAAGATGGTTTGCAAAGCCCGGAATTCAATATGGGGGCTTCATTCAGGAGTGCTGACGGGGAAATGTTTTTTGGAGGAATGAATGGTTTTAATTCGTTTTATCCAGATTCGCTCAGCAACAATCCGCACATCCCGGTTATTGCCATTACTGCTGCGTATAAATTTAGTAAGGGTGCCCGGGAGTATCTCAACCTCGAAAAAGGTGATCCCCTAACATTGAACTATGACGAGAACACAATCACCATTGAATTTGCTGCGCTTGAGTTTACTAATCCCGCAAAAAACCAATATGCTTACAGGCTCGAAGGTGTGGATGATGACTGGAATAATATTGGCACACGTAATTTTGTTGCATTCACAAACCTACCGCCCGGTGAATATACCATGCATGTAAAAGGCTGCAATAACGACGGGCGCTGGAACGAAACCGGTGTCAGCCTGTCGATACTTATTCATCCTCCATGGTGGAAAAGCAATACCGCTTATATTGCGTATATACTGCTGACTGTTTTCCTCGTGTTTTTGTATATAAAAATCAGGGAGCGTAACCACACCAGGGAACGCAGGATACTGGAGGAAAAAGTAAGGGTAAGAACACAACTTATTGAAGAGCAGAAATCGGAGATATTAGTCAAGAATTCGGAACTTAATGAATTGAATGCAGCCAAGGATAAATTCTTTTCCATCATTGCCCATGATCTGCGGAATCCTTTCAATGCCATTATCGGGCTCACCGATATTTTACTGATAAACCTCGATGATATTGATATCCAAAAACTTCAAAAGACGCTTGAAAATATTAAAGGATCCTCACTGCAGGCGCACGAATTACTCGAAAACTTATTGTTATGGGCCCGTTCCCAAACCGGAACCATCTCTTTCAGGCCTGAGCCTGTTGACCTTAGGGTACAGGCAGAGGAAAGCATCGAACTTGTTTCGGTACAGGCAGCCCGTAAAAATATCAGCATTATTGCTGATTTTAAAACGAGTGGATTGATAAGCGGGGATGTAAACATGATGAATACCATTCTGCGCAACCTGCTTACAAATGCACTGAAGTTTACTCCAAGGAATGGTGAGGTTCGTGTCGGTATTTCGCAAAATAACGAGTATTGCGTTCTGAGCATTAAGGATAATGGCATTGGCATACCTGCCGACAGGATGAAGAATCTGTTTAGCATTGATACCGCTCACAAAACCAAGGGTACAGACCAGGAACCGGGAACAGGCCTGGGATTGATCTTGTGTAAAGAATTTATCGAGAAGCACGGTGGCTGGCTTGAGGTGGAAAGTGAAGTCGGTAAAGGAAGCGAGTTCAGGGTAATTATTCCGGGAAACCGGACGGAAGAAATATAAACTATGGGTTTGTATAAAAGAGTACAACAATTCTGATATCAAGGTTCGTTATTTTCAGTTCACCCGGTATTTTTGCCTGCTGACAGATATAAGCATTCAATTTGCCGGAAAATCATAGCAGTTCATCGATTTGATTATGACTTACAAGCCTGTTTTCCATTATTTTGCGTAACTTAGAGTATTGAAAACCAACCCTTGAAAAGTTAAGTAGAATGAAACGGAGAAACATCATACTGATCCACCTGCTCTTCTGGTTTTATATCATAAACCAGAGCCTCTTCCCCCTTTACATAGGGAAACTTGACGAAAGCATGATGGCCAATAATAAATACCTGACCGACGTTTTCATTTCAAACCTCCTGAATCTGATTACATTCTACCCGATTTATTTACTTTTCCCACGGTTACTTAAATTCAAAAGGAGGGTTGCAGCTGTGTTTACAGGGCTGATGGTGATCGCTTTGCTGACTGTATTCCGGTCATTTGGAGAATTTTATGTCTGGAAATATTTTATTCCACAATCCGGAAAGGAGATGACTTTAGAAGCGGTTTATATGTGGAATAACTTACGGATGGTGATCATCATAGGAATTTATGCAATCCTGATACGATTTATGATCAATGGGTTTGAATCACAAAAACTGAGGGACGAACTTATTAACAAACAACAGGCAAGCGAACTTGCCCTGATGCGGTCGCAGGTAAATCCTCATTTCCTTTTCAACACGCTCAACAACATATATTCGCTGGTATACCGGAAATCGGACGAAGCTCCCGAAGCAGTCATGAAACTATCATCCATCATGCGATACATGCTCTATGATTCAGCTTCCCCCAAAGTTCCGCTCGAAAAAGAACTTGAATACCTGAAAAGTTTTATCGAACTGCAAAATCTCAGGATAAAACATCCTGATTTTGTATCTTTAAAAATTGAAGGCAATACCGAAGACCTCACTATTGCCCCTATGCTGCTGATTTCTTTTGTTGAAAACGCGTTTAAACACAGCAGCAAACTTCACCGGCCGGGAATTATTGTTCATTTATCTACATTAAGCGGGAATATCAATTTTGAGGTCATCAATCACCGAAAGAAGGAAGATTCTGTTAATGATGAGCCTTCAGCCGGAATAGGCATGACAACCATCAGAAGAAGATTGGAACTGATTTACCCCGGCAAACATAAGCTGGTAATAAAAAAGGATGAGGAAACATACAGAATACATCTTGAAATAAATACCTGATATGAAGATCAATTGTATCGCCGTTGATGATGAGCCGCTGGCTCTCGAAATAGTACAGGAATATTGTGCAAAGGTCCCTTTCCTGAACCTGTTACATGTTTTTGATAATGCCATCGAAACAATGGAATACCTCCGTAACAACCGCGTCGACCTTATTCTGCTTGATATACAGATGGAGGATCTTACCGGTATTCAGTTGCTCAACGCATTAAAGGTGAAACCGTTTGTGATAATGACAACGGCATACGACAATTATGCCCTGCAGGGATACGACCTGGATGTGACGGATTATCTGCTTAAGCCTTTTTCGTTTCAACGTTTTTTAAAGGCAGTAAATAAAGTATACGACCAGTTAGAGAATGAAACAATTGTTACAGAGGGAAAGCAATTGGTAACATATGCGGCCGATACTCCCGGAGCAGATTACTTTTTCGTAAAAACAGAAACTCACATCGAAAAAGTTACAACTTCAGAGGTTTTATATATTGAAGGCATGGGCGACTATTGGCGTATCGTCACCAAAAACAAGCGCATTATGACATTGATGAACGCCCGTGGCATGGAGGATGTTTTACCTGGAAATCAATTCTGCCGGGTACACCGCTCCTATTTTGTAGCAATAAATAAAATTGAGTCTATTGAGCGGAAACATATTAAAATTGCTGATCAGCGCATTCCGATTGGCGATACATACCAGAAGAATTTCTTTGATATTATCGAAAAGAAAAAGTAATCACTCTAAACTTTTCATTTTCAAATCCTTCTAGCTTTTGTCTTTAATTTACTTTCCAACGAGTCTGGCCTGTGTTTGATCTGTGGCCAGGCTTTTTATTTTCGAAATTTCATTAATTTATCAGCTCCCTTTTCATTCGCTCATCGGTGAACAGTCCATTTCATCCTGTCAAAAGCCCGATCCGTACGACTAACAGCTTACAGATTCTTTTGGCCGGCTGATCGAATACATTTGCTTCTCTATCAGGATGTTATGTACCTTTATGTCATTAATTAACAACACCAATACTAACTAAAAATAAGGAGGACCAAGCAATGAAAAAACTATCTGTAATACTTATACTGATTATGTCTGTTCTTTTTGTGAAAGCCGGTGGCGAATCAGTCAGCTATGTAACCTTCGATGGGAAAACCTATTTCTGTGAAAAGGCAAAACCGGGATTATTCAGCATGAACCTGACTTTGGATGATGGAACCATCATGAAAGTCCCTTTAAATAAAGTGGATGCTTATTCCTGCAACGGACACCTGTGCGAAAGGCTTCCGGTAATGTGTAAAGGTGCCCCGGCTAACTGTACCGCTTTGATGGAATACATTACAACGCGCAATGGTTTTAGACTTTATAAGCACTGTGAATATTCAGAATGTGGCGATCTCTGGAATAACACCTACAAAAAGGCACACCTTCAGACTGATTACTATGTTTTTAAAGATGGAGAGTTTTACTTGCAGGCTAATAAAGATAACATTACGTCTATATTGTCTTTCTTCCATGTTCCTGTGATCTGACAACCATTTGTTTCATTGCCGCTTACCGATAAATGAACTCAACCGGATGCTTTTATGATCAGGAGGTCAATTTTGACCTCCTGATTGTTTTTTTAGCTTCCCGGTTCAGCCGGATCTCTAATTTCCTATTTTGCTCTCAGGTATTGCAATGGCCAATCACAGTTGTCTCCTGGTAATGTAGCTGCGTTTAAAGCAAAATAAGGGTCCCTGAGCGATTGCCTGGCAATAAGAATAAGGTCAGCCTGTCCTTTCTGTAAAATATCATCGGCCTGTTGTGCTTCTGTAATCATGCCGACTGCTCCGGTCATTATGCCAGTTTCTTTTTTGATGCGTTCAGCAAACGGAACCTGGTAGCCCGGACCAAGCGGAATTTTCTGATGCGGCACCAACCCACCCGACGAACAGTCGATCAGATCAACTCCGTTTTGTTTTAAAATGGAAGAGAGTTTTACCGCTTCATCTATGTTCCAGCCACCTTCGGCCCAATCGGTAGCGGAAATCCGCACAAACAAAGGAAGGTTTTGCGGCCATTCTGTTTGAACTGCTTTCACAATTTCCAGCAGCAAACGTATCCTGTTTTCGAAACTGCCCCCATAATTATCCGTCCGATGGTTGCTAAGCGGCGAAAGGAACTGATGAATTAAATAACCATGGGCTGCATGAATTTCTACCAATTTATAACCAGCCTGAAGAGATCTTTGTGCTGCAAATTTAAAATCAGTGATAACTTTATTAATTCCTTCTGTATCCAGTTCTTGCGGAGCAACATCATCCGGATTAAAAGCTAAGGCAGATGCAGAAACGGTCTTCCAGCCACCTTCATTTTCCATCAGCTGTTTTCCTCCGTCCCAGGGTTTTGCACAGCCTGCTTTCCGACCGGCATGAGCGAGTTGAATTCCGGCTACTTCTCCATGCTGATGAATAAACGAAGTAATTTGTCGTAGTTTTTCAATATGTTCTTCTTTGTAAAGGCCCAAATCACCTGGCGAAATACGGCCTTCCGGCGAAACGCCCGTTGCCTCCTGTATAATTAACGCTGCGCCGCCAACAGCACGGCTTCCGTAATGCACCAGGTGCCAGTCGTTGGCAAATCCATCTTCAGCTGTGTACTGGCACATGGGCGAAATGGCAATCCGGTTTCTGAATGTGATATCTTTGATAGTGAGCGGTGATAAGAGCTTAGACATAATTTGTATTCTAATTTCTGGTTTTATGATTATTGGTATCTAATCGGTCTGATTAACAGGCATTTTAGCCACAGATTTCACGAATTACACAGATTTAAAGTGCTTTCGGCAGTTATCTGAAATAAAATTAATCCTGCCAAATTAATATTTGTCTGTGTAATCTGCGTAATCTGTGGCACATATCATTTTGTCAATACTTTAAATGTACTGATTAGATACAATTATTGAAGAATTAGTGATTTCCTTTATTTCGATGGATTCAGAAAGCCATTCACAGTTGAAATGAAAAGGTTGGGTTGATCCACAAAAGTCATATGCCCGCTTTTAGGGAAGATTACAAGTTCAGATCCTTTTATTTTATCGTGCATTTCTTCCGAAAGTGAAGGGGCACATTCGTCGTTATCACCGACGGTAATAAGTGTGGGCACAGTAATTGTTGAAAGCCGATCCGTATACTCAACAGATTTAAGGTTGCCGTCAATAACATACTCCCCGTTTGATCCCCACATGGCACGGTATAAATCCCAGGCCATATTTCCGTTGGCAACAGGATCGTAATTGGCATCCGGATGGTTCTGGTAAAGATAAGGGAAGTAGCCTTCGCCCCAGGCAGCTGTCATGTATTCAGCTGTGTAGCGGCCTTGTTCATATGCTTTTCCATGACCGTATAATCCTTCCTTCTCCATTTTTTCGATTCGGGCCAGCAGTTCAGGAGCCATTTTTTCTTTTATCTTTTTGAAAACCTCGTTCATTTTTGAAGTGCTGTGGAAAGTACTGCAAAGAATCAGATGGGTAAGGTTTTCAGGGTATTTCAATGCATACGCCTGGGCAAGAACTCCGCCGTAAGAATGGCCAAGCAGGCTGATTTTTCCCAGATCCAGGGCTTTACGGACATCTTCCACATCTTCTGCCATATTTTCGACGGTATAAGCAGAGGTGTCTTCCAGTTTCTGCGATCGGCCTGAGCCGCGTTCGTCGATAAAAATAAGCCGGTTTGTGCGGGCTAAAGGCAAAAGGTAAGGCAGGAAATAATCGTGTGAAGCACCAGGACCTCCATGGACGATTAGCAATGGATCACCTTGTCCAAAAGCCTTGTAGTAAATTAACACTCCGTTTGCATCCACGAAGCCTTCTTCCATTTTATATATGGATTGGGTTGTGTTTTCAGAAGTATTCTTTTCGGTTGCAGTTGGTTTGCAGGCAACAGCAAGTATTGCCAATGCACTGAGCAATATAAAGGTTATACGTTTCATGAGTTGAATTTATTAATTGGTTTGATCTGAAAATATGCATTTTTAAATTGATAATTCTCTTTTTAAATCAGAGTTTAATCCCACGACCCAAATTGATTTTAGTCCTTTCTGATTACCCTTATATAATCCAGCAGCGCATCGTTGATTTCACCGTCCATGTTAATATTCCACTCTTCGAACTTAATGGTAAGCTTGTTATTGCCTTTTTCAAGCGGAACTTCAATGATATTGGAGAAACCCCAGTCGCTCCATTCGTTGGTGCCACGCTGCGGAAATACCCAGACTCCTGAATATTTATCATCAATGTAAACACTCCGGATCCCACAATTATTGTCGGTATTCCAGGGCCCTGTTCCATTGGAATAGCGGCAATCAACGAGGAATGTTCCGCCAACAGAAGAAACAATATTTATACTGATTTCACGGTTTTTGGTGCTGCTGATCTCTGCAAATCCATCGCCCGAGAAATTGGAATAAGGAAGTTTGGATCTTTCAACAAAAGTTTCAATTTCAATTATTTTTCTGTCGAAATCTTTACATATCAAAAGGGGTTCGCTGCTGAACGATTCTATCTTTCCCTTATCGAGCGCAGTTACTTTGTACTCGGCAAATTCGTTTGTATCAACTTCGAATTGGTTTGCTGAAATGCTTTTCACCAGATCGCCATTCTTATAAATATTGTAAGCCGATGCCCCGGGAATAGCGTCCCAAACAAGTTGGTTCCCGTTAAGTTTAACCTGAGGATTGGTTAGAGAATACTTATTTTCGACGAGGCTAATTTTTGTGTCGCCGAAACTGTTGTTCTTCATTTCAATTTCGATGGTGTGAGTGCCGGTTAAGCTGGCCAGGAAGAATGCTTTTTCGCTGATTTCACCATCAAGTTTGAACGAAGCAAGTTTGTTGCCATGACCCTTAACGGTGATATTAAGTTTTGCCTGACGATAGCTGAAGTTGGAAAGCGTCCGGGTTCCTCCGTAAACCTCCGGTATCACTGGTTTAAAAGTGATTCCATCAGCTTCAAAATTTATACCCATAAACACGCGGTGAACCATGGCCATATTTCCGGCCATACTCCACAGCATGCGGTCGGAATTGATTTCGGTGCCCATATAATCACCGTTTTGAGCGACGAAATTCTCGTAATTGGTCAGAAACAGAGCTGCCGGTCGGTAAATGGCTGCCAGCCCGTGCAGTAGCGCGGCTTCGTTTCCGGTTTTTGCGGCAGCCAGGTTCCAGAACGACTGTACAAACGGCCAGATGGCATTGTTGTGATAAGGAGGAATGCCTGGTATTTGTGGGTAAATGCAGGTTGTTCCGAAATCTGTTACGGGTGATTTTCCGATTACTGATTTTGCTTTTTCAGGATCAGCAACATCAAACAGCACAGCCAAAGCTTCGCCTAATGCTTCGAAGCGGGGCGAAAGGTTCATCGAACTACGTCCGTATAAATATTGGCCATAGTAACCTTTATCAGCCATCCAGAGGTATTTGTTCATACCGTCTTTGATTTCCTTCGCGCGGTCCAGGTATTTATCAGCCGGTTCACCCAGTATTTTTGCCATTTCGGACAGGATAATATTGGCGCGGTAGTGTACGGCATTGGTTCCCAGGTTTTCCGACATGTAAATATCCATGTTCGACATCCACTTCGGGTAGGTTTGTTCGCGCCAGTCGAGAAACGAAGATTCCCCTTTGTTCATCCCGGTTTTTGATGAGCGGATGGTTTTTTCATCATCGGTAAGCGAATTTTTAATCACTTCGTAAGCGGTTTTCAGCCAGGCTTCGTCGCCGGTAACTTTGTAGATTTCCCATGCTGCCAAAGCCCATGTTGTTCTGTCGGACGAAACGGGCCATGCTCCACCGGAACCCGTATCCTGGATAATTCTTTTACGCTTTACCTTTTTCATCAGGCTGTTTTGTGCCACAGCAGGCTCGATGTAAGCAAAAGCCAGAAGTGTACTGAAGCTTACATCGCGTGTCCAAACACCACCCCACTTGGCTCCGGTACGCAAAGTGCTGTCGGGTTCAATGGCAAGTCGGGCTTCTTCCAGCGAAAGGTTGAAAAGCGCATCCACCAGCGGCTGATCCGATTTATAGGAAGGTTTCGTGGAAATATCCTGCGAGAGTTCCCAGGTTTTTACCTGGTTCGCTTTTTCATCAAACGGATTGAAAGTTACAGTAATCTCGTAAATGCCATCGCCATCGGGATCTTTAAGGGCAAAACTTTTTTCTTCCAGGTTCACAAAATCCCAGGTTAGCGGCGGCGTTCCCCCGGCAATGTACACAGCCTTAAAATCAGATTTGGCAATACGTGTTCCGTCGAATGCTTCGTAATAGCCTTTTTCGGCAAACTGTTTCAGTACCGGGTTCATATCGAGGCGGAAAGTGTATTCGTAATTCACCGGAAGTTTGGAGCCGGGATCGGCTGGAAAGGATTTGTTCTTTTCCCCGAAGACGATAGTGGGTGACTGCTGTTCATTTTCCCCAATAACAATTCCGTGATTAAAACCCGATTGCAACTCGTTGTCTTTCTCGTTAATACTGAACTTAAAGGTGATCAGGCGCGAGAAATTTTCGTACGCCAGGCTCCGGTAATTTGAAACAATTTTCACCGGCGATTCCACCTGTGCACTAAAAGCGCCCTGAACCACTTTATCGGTATAAACCGTAAACTTTGGCGATTTGTATAAAACTGCTGAATGCTTTGAACAGCTCATGACTACCATAATCAGAATAATAATTGAAAAGTACTTTTTCATTTGGTTTATTTTTTCCCGAACGGATGGTTTCTTATTCATTTTGTGAGGTGAAAGGTATGCCAAGTAGTTAATAAGCCTTATACCTTGTCAAAGTTCTAATGATTCTTCTTCCTGGAAATACCGGCTTTACCCAATTCGGTTATATCTTTAACCGATTAATGCAAAGGTAAGTAGTTGATTTAGAAAAATTAAAACTCCAGGTGAAGGAATATTTGTAAAAGAGCAGAAATTATAGAGAAGGCCATTGTTATTTATCCATTTTAGTCCGTATCTCTTCTAGTATCTCAATCTGCATCTCCTGAATCCGCATCATTTTCGACCATTGATCGAGCAGCAAATGATCCACTTTTTCGTGTAAAGTACGGATTTCAATTTCCGACTTCAGGTTAATTTTGTAATCATTCTCCGATCGGATACGATCTTTCTTCTCCTGCCGGTTCTGGCTCATCATGATGATCGGAGCCTGCATGGCAGCAACGCACGAAAGTATCAGGTTTAGCAAAATAAAGGGAAAAGGATCGAATGGTTTAAACAACAGTACGAGGCTGTTAATAATTATCCAGATGACGAGGAGTACGGAAAAGGAAATGATAAATTTCCAGCTGCCGCCAAATGAGGCTACTTTATCAGAAATTCTGTCACCAAACTTGGATGGTTCATCAGAAATATTTGTATCAACTGTAATAAGTTCATTTTGATTAATACTATCAACAACCTCGTTTTTCAGTATTTCGACACTTCCTTTTTCATCTTCAATCAGACCGGAAATGTATTTTACCCTGTAAATATTAAAATCATCCTGGCAAATCAGGTCGTTATCGTTCCAGGTTGGGTGATCTTTAACAATCAGACGTTCTATTTCGTGGCGTATACCATGGCCGGTTATTAACAAGCTTTCAGGGAATGTTTTTCCACAGATTTCGCATTTTGTTCCATTCGGTTTTCTCATGATAATCTGTTTCTGACATTAATAGGTGGCAGCTCTTATGTTGCCACTTAAAACAGCTAAAAGTACGCACAAACCGTGAGATAAAATGTTTATTTCTGCTTGCAGATATTGCAATATCATATTGATGGGTTTCAACGCCATATTTGATAATCATAAAAATTGTCTGCATTAGAAAACAAAAAGAGGCCAAATCAGGCCTCCTCTGTAATTATGCTTTCAGGAAATTAGTCACGGAGAGATCAGACAATTTTTTTACATCTGTTTCAACACTTCTTCCCCCATCGCATCGGTACCTAAAATCATATTGGCAGGAGTAGTGCTGTCGGCAATATCCCGGGTACGGAAACCGGCTTTAAGTACGGCATCAACAGCTTTTATAATGGCTTCAGCTTCGGCTTTCAAACCAAAGGAAATATCTAACATTAATGAAACTGAAAGGATAGAAGCTAAAGGATTAGCAACACCTTTGCCTGTAATATCGTGTGCCGACCCATGAATAGGTTCGTAAACGCCAGTTCCGTCGCCGATGGATGCCGAAGCCAGCATTCCCATCGAGCCGGCTATCTGTGACGCTTCGTCGGTTAAAATATCTCCGAATAAATTCGCAGTTACAACTACATCAAACCGGCGTGGATCTTTGATAAGCATCATGGCTGCTGAGTCAACAAACATATGCTCTACTTCCACATCAGGATATTCCAGGGCAACTTTCTGAACAACTTCTCTCCACAAGCGACTTGTTTCGAGTACGTTTGCTTTGTCAACCGAGCATAGTTTATTACGGCGTGTGCGTGCTGCGATAAATGCCTTGTGGGCAATGCGTTCCACTTCGTAGCGGCTGTATTCAGCCACATCGAAAGCGGTATCGCCGTTATTTTTTCTTCCTTTTTCACCAAAATACAGATCACCGGTCAGTTCCCTGAAAAAGAGAATATCGGCACCTTTTAATATTTCGGGTTTGATGCTGGATGCGCTCAATAACTCATCGAAAAGTTTAATCGGGCGAATATTGGCATACAATCCTAATTCCTTCCGCATTCTTAGCAAACCTTGTTCAGGGCGCACTTTTGCCGAAGGATCGTTATCGTATTTCGGGTGACCGACAGCGCCAAACAATACAGCGTCGGATTGTTTCATTTTATCCAACGATTCTTCAGGTAAAGGATTGCCTGTTGCTTCGATGGCTGCATGGCCGATCAGAGCTTCATCATATGTAAAAGTGTGGTTAAACCGTGCAGCGATTTTATCCAGTACTTTTTTACCTACCGCGGTTACTTCCTGTCCGATACCATCACCGGGAACAATTAAAATGTGTTTTGATGCCATGGTTTATTTTGATCTTAATTATGATTCTGTTTAAAATTATGATTTTTATGATTAAGAAGGGGCGAGGGGCACTTCGGCTCCGCTCAGTGCAGGCTTGCGAGGGGAGAAGACCGAAATTTTACTTTTGGGCATATGATCTTAACTCGCGGATACTTCCGTCTTCTGACTTCTGACTTCCGACTTCCATCGTCCAGCACCTAAATCCCGTTCAGCATTTTTACTGTCGCAATTATTGCCGATACAGTCTGGTCACTATCAAGTCCGTGTGTTTTAAATTCTTTAAGGCCGTCGCGCCAAGTTATAATGGATTCGCACAAAGCATCCGACTGGCCACCGGGTGGAATATGAACTACATAGTCTGTTAACGAAGGCAGTTCGAGAGATTTCTTTTTATAAATCTTTTTCAGGGCATTCATAAAGGCGTCGTATTGCCCGTCGCCCTGGGCACCTGCCTCAAAAGTTTCGCCTTTGATATTGATGCGTACGGTTGCTGAAGGCCTCAATCCTTTTGAGTTTGTAAGCACATAATTTTCTATATAAACTGTTTCTTCATATGAGCCGCCATCCAGAACATCCGATAGAATGTAAGGCAGATCGGATTGTGAAACTGTTTCTTTTTTATCACCCAGTTCAATAATTCGCGCAGTCACTTTTTTTAGATCTGCATCCGACAGCTCAATTCCTAACTGTAGGAGGTTGTTTTCGATATTGGCTTTTCCGCTTGTTTTGCCTAAAGCATATTTCCGCTGACGTCCAAATCGCTCGGGCATCAGGTCATTGAAATAGAGGTTGTTTTTTTTGTCGCCATCTGCATGGATACCCGCGGTTTGGGTAAATACGTTTTCGCCTACCACCGGCTTATTCATTGGTATACGGAGGCCCGAAAAAGTTTCGATTAACCTGCTGGCAGGGTATAATGATTTTTCAACAACCGAAGTTTTAACGTCTTTCACAAAATCATGCAATACGGCTATAGCGCTTGCAAGGGGTGCGTTTCCAGCCCTTTCACCCATTCCGTTTACGGTAAGGTGTAAACCTTGGATGCCTGCTTTAACGGCCTCAAGTACATTAGCCGTGCCCAGGTCGTAATCATTGTGAGCATGAAAATCGAAATGTATAGCCGGGTATCGTTTTACGATTGCAGATAAGTATTCGAAGGTTTCGGAAGGAATTAAAATGCCAAGCGTATCAGGCAATAAAATCCTTTTAACAGGTTGTTTTGTAAGAAAATCAAGGTACTGAAAAACATATTCGGGCGAATGCCGCATTCCGTTGCTCCAGTCTTCGAGGTACACGTTGCAGGCAATATTGTTTTTCGCAGCAAGGGCAATCACTTCAGCTATTTCCTTAAAATGCTGTTCCGGGGTTTTCTTTAATTGATGCGTAAGATGGTTCAATGAACCTTTGGTAAGCAGGTTCATTACCTTGGCGCCGGTTTCTTTCATCCAGTTCACTGAGGTTTCGCCATCCACAAAAGTGAGTACTTCAATTTTATCAATGAAGCCCTTGCTGCCTGCCCATTCCACAATTTTTTTTACTGCCTGAAATTCGCCCTCCGATACGCGTGCTGATGCAACCTCTATCCTGTCGACTTTTACTTCAGTAAGCAGCAACTGGGCAATAGTAAGCTTTTCGGAAGCTGAAAATGAAACACCGCTGGTTTGTTCACCGTCGCGGAGGGTGGTGTCCATGATTTCAATGTGACGTAATTTACCTGGCATAATTGTATTGCTTATTAAAAATGTATTCTTCCTGAAGACTAGAGAACCATATGTGTTGCGAATGACTGTATTTCGTTTTTCATCGCCTGCAAATAGTCGACATCATCGAAGCCATTGAGCATATTGTGTTTCTTATAGCCGTCGATCGCGAAGGTTTCTTTTTCGCCTGTTGCAAGTAAAGTAATGGTTTGATCGGGCAGGTTCACTTCCAGTTCGGTTTTGGGATCAGCATCAATAGCCTGGTAAATTTTAGCTAAAAATTCGGGACTTACTGTTACAGGAAGAACTCCTATATTGAGTGAATTGTTTTTAAAAATGTCAGCGAAAAAGCTAGAAACTACACAACGGAATCCATAATCGTAAATAGCCCAGGCTGCATGTTCGCGGCTGCTTCCGCTGCCAAAGTTTTTACCGCCAACCAGGATTTTTCCTGAGTATTTGGAGTTATTTAAAACAAAATCTGTTTTTGGTGAGCCATCGTTATTGTATCTCCAATCCCTGAAAAGATTATCGCCAAAACCCTTTCGCTCTGTAGCTTTCAGGAAACGGGCAGGAATGATCTGATCAGTATCTACATTTTCGATTGAAAGAGGAACTGCTGTACTTTTTACTATGTTGAATTTATCGTAAGCCATTTTTGTTTGATTTTCTTGATTTAAAACTATTGCCTGATACTTGTTAAACGGATCTCTTACAACAAATCTCTAGGATCAGTTACTACACCTGTAACCGCAGCGGCTGCAGCAACAAACGGGCTTGCCAGCAATGTTCGGCTTCCTGGTCCCTGGCGGCCTTCAAAGTTCCGGTTGCTGGTACTTACTGCATATTTTCCGGCGGGAACTTTATCATCATTCATAGCCAGGCAAGCCGAACAACCCGGCTGACGCAATTGAAAACCGGCGGCGGTTATAATATCAAGAATGCCTTCATCTTTAATCTGCTGTTCAACCACGTGCGATCCGGGAACCAGCCATGCTGTAATGTTATCGGCTTTTTTACGTCCTTTCACAATGGATGCAAATGCGCGGAAATCTTCGATACGGCCGTTGGTGCAACTTCCCAGGAAAACATAATCAATTTTCTTGCCAATGAGTTTTTCACCTTCAGCGAAGCCCATGTAAGCCAATGACTTTTTATAAGAAGCTTCCCCATCTTTTACTGTTGAGGCAAAAGGTATATTTTGGGAGATGCCGGTTCCAAGTCCCGGATTTGTGCCGTAAGTAATCTGTGGTTCGATTTCATCGGCACTATAATTTAGTTCCTTATCAAATTGGGCACCTTCATCAGTTTTGAGCGTTTTCCAGTATTCCAGTGCTGTATCCCAGGCATCTCCTTTTGGGGCTTTTTCTTTTCCTTTCAGGTATGCAAAAGTAGTTTCGTCGGGAGCAATCATACCGCCCCGCGCACCGCTTTCAATCGAAAGGTTGCAAACTGTCATACGGCCTTCCATGCTCATGTTTTCGAAAACTTCGCCGGCATATTCTACAAAATATCCTGTAGCGCCGCTGGCCGAAATCTGTGATATGATAAAAAGTGCAACATCTTTGGGTGTAACGCCCTTTCCCAATTTCCCATTCACATTTATGCGCATTTTTTTCGCCTTTGCCTGCATAATGCATTGAGACGAAAGCACCATCTCAACCTCAGATGTGCCAATTCCAAACGCAATAGCTCCGAAAGCTCCGTGAGTAGAAGTGTGTGAGTCACCACAAACAACAGTCATTCCCGGAAGAGTAATTCCATTTTCGGGCCCTACAACATGGACAATACCATTTTTAGGATTGCCTAAACCCCAGTGAGAGATACCGTGTGCGGCCGCGTTTTCTTCCAATGCTTTTAACTGGTTGGCTGATAAAGGATCTTCAACAGGTAAATGCTGATTAATGGTAGGTGTATTATGATCGGCAGTTGCAAAGGTCTTTTCAGGAAACATAACCTTCACTCCCCTGTTTTTGAGTCCAAGGAAAGCTACAGGGCTGGTAACTTCATGAATAAAATGCCTGTCGATAAAAAATACATCAGGACCATCCGGAATACTTCTTACTACATGGGCATCCCATACTTTATCAAATAATGTTTTAGGCGTATTGTTCATTTTTGAAAATTTAAAACTCTGATTGAATTTACTTTAAGAAATGCAAATTTCGGTAAAACAGTCGGGAAATACTGCTGTTTTGATTTTTTTGCCGGATTTTTAGGTGAAATACGTAAGGATTTTTTGGGTGTTGGTTCAAAAATTGAACCTGTCAGGCTAAGATTTTGATCAGATAATTTTAACAAATCTTAAACAGCCAATTTGAGTTTTTGTTGTAAAACCTTAACAATTGTGGCTTAAAACCATTTTTTAACGTATTAGCCGTTTTGAAAAATGACTTTTTTCTGCGGTTTTATTTTTTGGGGATATTATCTGTCCCGCTTCAATATTTTTAGCTTTTAATACTATCGACAATGCAAAATGTATACCTTTGAAGCCCGTTAGCAATATCAAAAGCTGATAGAGCTATTATATAATTTACTTAAAAGATTCAATAAAAATCAATTTTATGAAAAAGTATGCTTTCCTCTTCTTTATGGTTCTGTTTGGGCTTCAGTTTTGTGTTACAGCACAGGTTAGTATAACTAGTGATGCAACGCCTTTTCATTGGGATTTTCCTCCGGGATATAACAAAGTGGTTTCGGCTGAAAAAGAGAAAGGATTAGAAGGTACGCCTTGGCTTACGGAATCCTGGGTTCCCGGAACTGTGTTGACAATCAGTGGCACAAAAATCAATGGTCTGAATTATCGGTATAATGTGTACCGGAACCGCTTGTATTTCCAATTCGACAATAAAGATTATGTAGTTGGCTCACCGGATAGTATCCAGGAATTATTGATGGATAACGGAGTGTTTGTTTATGATGACTCTGATCCATCAGAAAAGGTGAATAAACGATTTATGGAAGTTGTTGTTGACGGTAAGGCCAGGCTTTATGTTAATTATTATCCACAAATAATTCCAGCCAATTTTAATATTATACTCGGGACCGGTAGTCCGAACGAAACTGTTTCCGTTAAAGAAAATTACCTGATAAAAGTTGGAGATGTGATTACTGTAGTCGACAAAAAAGGTAAACTTATCCCGGTTGCTCTGGGAGATAAGAAGAAGGAAATAACCGAATTTCTCAAAAAAGAGAGAATATCACCAAGGAACCTATCTGATCTTGAAAAGGTGGTCAGGTATTATAATTCCTTGTAAAACGTAATTGACAGAAATTTTTCGGGAATTAAAGGATTGCAGAAGAGGCTATTTGTTGGCACAAAAAAATATAAATATTTTAATTGCAGACAACCAGGCCTTTCGTGACAATCCTTAAATTCCCGTTCCTGTTTTTATTTATGTCTTTATTTACCGGAATATTTTTTATATCCCACTAATACATTGTATGTTAATGCTTTGCCAAATAGTTTTGTGTTGGTAAAAAAGCTGACGAAATGTTTTAACACAAAATATAGCGGACTGAAAACAGCATACAGTGCATTGTAAAAACCGATTTTTCATCTGATGAGTCCATTCATTGGCAATAAAACCAATGAAATATGTATCATTTCAATAATGGAAGGCTTGTAAAGTGTTTTTGTAATTTTCATACCGTTATATTTTAGTGATAGTTAATAGTTTGTATTCCCTCCGGGGAATTATTTTATTTTGAATCCTTCTGGCTGTAACTTCAGCTTTAACCGACATCAAATATAACGCATTTGATTAAGAGCAGGACATTTAGTACCTGACAGCGTGCCTTTCCAGCATTGTCAGCTGAAGTCTCAATTTCGGAATAAAAAAAGAGGCTACAAGAGCCTCTCCCTATTTCAAAGTAAAACTTAGTTGCTACTGATCAGATCCTGTAACATTAATCCTGCCATGTAGCTTTTAGCTTAATTTTCTTAGTTCTTAATAAATTCAGCGTTTGCGTCAATCAGTACTTCGTCGCTTACAATAGCTGAAGGTGTGCCGCCACCAATGCCAAAATCCGAACGTTTCAGTTGACCTGTGATTTTGAAACCAACAATGTTTTTTTTGCTCATCGGATTTGTTCCGGTTTTAGCTAAAGCTGACAGGGTAACCGGCTTAGTTACACCGTGCATGGTAAGATTTCCTTTCACTACATAGGTATTAGGCGTTTTTGTCTTCTTGAAAGAAGTACTTTTAAAAGTAAGTGTCGGGAATTGAGCTACATCAAAGAAATCGGCGCTTTGCAAATGGCCGTCTCTTTTTTCGTTATCCGTATTAATTGAAGCAGCTTCAGCCGTCATTTCAACTACCGCATCGGTAAAATCATCTTTTGTTGTGGTAAGAGTTACGTTGGCTGTTTTAAAATAGCCCTCAACATCCGAAATCATCATGTGAGTAACGGTGAATCCAACTTTTGCGTGGTTCTTGTCGTAGGTCCAGGTTGTGCTTGTTACAACGGTAAAGGCAAATAAAATGACTGATATTGCTACGGTAGCAACTAAAGTGAGTTTTTTCATTTTCGTCTAATTTTAATGGTTTCTAATTAATCATTTTTGATGATGCAAAGGTACATCCGGGTTAAAGTCCAAGCGTTACACATTCAGGAAGGAGTGTGGTGCTTTTAGGAAAGATCCCAATCTCAAATTCCAGGAACCAATTCTCGATCAGGTTTGAATAGACGGCTTTGAATTTGAGATCTGGAATTTGGGACTTGGAATTTTAGCACAGTTGATCAGTTGCTGTATACCGGATAATCAGTATATCCTTTTTCGTCAGCGGAGTAGAACAAATCCATTTTGAGGTCTGCCGATAAAGCCTGGTTGTTTTTAAATCGATCAACCAGGTCAGGATTATTGATAAATGGCCGTCCGAATGCCACAAGATCTCCCAGCCCACTTTCAATATCGGTTTCAGCTTTGTCAGTATCATATCCGCCGGAGAGGATAATGGTGTTTTTGAAATTTTCCCGGATCTGTTTTTTTAATTCCGATGGAACCGCCGGTGCTCCCATTGCTGAATGATCAACTAAATGGATATAAGAAATACCAAGGTTGTTAATTTCTTTTGAGAGGTAATCATAGGTTTTGTCGATTTCAGGATAATGTGGCATATCACTGGCTACTCCGTATGGTGATAAACGGATACCTGTTTTGTCCTTTCCGATCGCTTCAACTACTGCATGTGCAACTTCGATGACAAAACGACAGCGGTTTTCAATACTTCCGCCATAATTATCAGTCCGGATATTACTAATCGGTGAAAGAAACTGCTCAAGCAGATACCCATTGGCAGCATGAAGTTCAACACCATCGAAACCGGCTTCAACAGCATTTTTTGCCGCAGCAACAAACTCATTTTTCGTTTCAACCAGGTCAGCGGCTGTCATTGCTTTAGGTATGGGAAAATCCTGCATCTGTTGTGAATCGGTCCACATTTGTCCTGAAGCTTTAACTGCTGATGGTGCTAGGATTTGAGATCCTTCAGGCATATTTAACTGATGACTTATACGCCCGGTATGCATCAGCTGAATGAATATTCCCCCCCCGGCTGTATGAACGGCTGATGTTGTTTTTTTCCAGCCTTCAACCTGTTGTTTGTTGAAAATTCCAGGAATGCGTGCATACCCTAACCCGTTAGGCGAAGGTGAAGTGCCTTCGGTAATAATTAACCCGGCTCCTGAGCGTTGTTTATAATATTCGGCTATAAGGTCATTGGGTATGTTTCCTATTGCACGGCAACGGGTCATAGGAGCCATAACAATACGATTTTTTAATTCCAGCGTTCCTGCTATTACAGGAGATAATAATTTATATTCATTCATGAATTTTGTTTATTTTATTTGTCTGTTACCTAAACAAAAATAAATGCGAAAGGTTTTGCGAAAGCTTTAAAACATTGGATACTTTCAGCGTTTATGATTTAACAAATAATCTAAATGCCCAAACAACAGCATTTTAAATACAAATTATCACTTATTGGCAAACCTGTAGAAAACCGGGTTCAAAAGAGTTCGTAAAATATTTTCGAAAGCATTAAACAAAATCACCGTTCCAGTTGTTTTAATAAGCCATGCAGTAAATGCAGTATTAAAATCAATTAAATCAATAGTTTGCGAGGCCTTCTGATATATTCTTTTTACACTGTATTTTCCAGCTTAGTATCCAGGTACAATTATTTTTGTAACTTTTAGCAAGGGATACCGTCCTATACACAACGTAACAAAATCAACTTATTTTTAAACCAACCTCGCAAGAGAATCAAAACATAAAAAAATGAAAACTTCAAAAATTATCACAACTATTGCCTCTCTGAACCTTGTATTGTTCATGTCAGTTTCCTCAATTGCAAAACCTGTCACCAATTATGAAGGTGATATTATTAAATCAGGTGTCAAAAAACAAATAGAAGCAGTTAAAGGCACTATTACCGAAATAGCCTCCAATGTATCTTCCGGAAACGAATTCAGTAATCTTCGCTTTGATGTAAACAAATTTAATGCTGAAACGGAAGTGGTAGAATTACCATTAAATTCAATAGAATACCTGCGTTTCGATGCAAGAGATTTCAACACTTCTTCTGATCTTTCTGAAATGCCTGTTAATGAATTCGACTACCTGCACTTCGATGTAAATAGCTATACCATTGCATCGGAAATATCTGATATGCCGGTCAATTCCTTTGACTACCTGCGTTTCGATGTGAAGAAATATTCAGTTGGAACTTCAGTTGCTATTGATGAATTACCTGTTAATTAATTAGTTAATAGAAAATAGATCCCTTCGGCTTCGCTCAGGGTAAAAATAGAAAATAGTTTTGTAAACGAAAAAGTCCTGTGATAAGAAGGACTTTTTTCGTGTTAAACATTTAATGTTCTAAAATTGCACCAGATCCATTGCCCCGACCTTCAGGTCGGGGATAAGAATAAAAACAGAAAATAGTCCTGCTTATCACAGGACTATTTTCATTTTAAAGTTATTCCTTTAATGTTCAATTATTAAGTACATCCATTACTCTGAATCCATTGCCCCGACCTTCAGGTCGGGGGATAAAAATATATCTTATTTCGCATCAATAATAAAAGGAGCACTCTTTTTAGTGTCCATTATTATCAGTTTTGCATTGGGCGAAGTAGCAATAGCTTTGATCATTTCGTACTGCAGCTGTTTGTCGCTCAAGCCTGTACTCAGGATTTTCTGATAATCGGCAATTCCCTGCGCTTCCACGCGTTTACGTTCGGCTTCCTGTTTTTCTTTCTGAAGAACGAAAGTCATTTTCTGAGCTTCCTGTTCTGCGTTGATTTTTGATTCGATGGTGGTTTTTACCGAAGCCGGTAAAGTAATATTTCGTACCAGTAATTGCTCAAGTACCAGGCCACGACTTTTAAAGTCACTTTCGATGGTTTTGAAAATCCGCCCCTGGAATTCATCACGCTTGGTCGAATACAACGCAATAGCATCATAGTATACAGCATTATCCCTTATTTTTGTTCTGCAAATAGGTCGGACGATAGTATTCCTGTAATCGGTTCCGATTTCTTTCAGAATCCGGGGTGCTTCGCTTGGTAAAACTTTATACAAAACTGTCAGATCAACAATAACTTCGAGCCCGTCGGCCGAAAGTACACGGATGGCATCATCGCCGCCTTTATCACCTTCATCATGCACGCCCGACATGGTATAATTCTGGGTGCGGATATCAAAAGTAACTACTTCAACCAATGGATTGATCACATTAAGCCCGCTTTCGAGTGTGTTGTTGCTTACTTTCCCGAAAAGTTTCTGAACGCCCACATAACCGGGCTCAATCTGTTTGATGGCCGATAGTCCTGCGCCTGTTAATACCATCAGGAATCCGACAATTCTGATTATTCCGGTGTATGGTTTTGCCGGTGATTCGGTTTTGGCCAGTACAAATCCGATAACAATTATGATAATTCCGAGCACACTTAAAAACATATTTTTACGGTTTAAAGGTTAATAATCTGGTTAATAAATAAGTGGTAAATATACTACAATTGAAAGATGTTTTCTAGTATCAATATTAAATCTTAAAAATGCTGAACCATAAGCATATTCAGTTTGTTCTGTAAGCCTGATCCGATCTTTTTTCGGATACTTTTCAGGAATGATTATTTAAAACATCAGTAAACTGTAATTTTGACCCAAAACCCAACGTATGCTTATCGTTAAGCGCCACCATACCAATCCCTATTTTAACCTTGCGGCGGAAGAATATTTTCTGAAAGAAACTGGCGAAGATATTTTTATGTTGTGGAGGAATGAACCCGCCATCATTGTAGGGAAACACCAAAATACACTTTCGGAAATCAACCTTGATTACGTAAAGGGAAACAATATCCGCGTGGTGCGCAGGCTTACAGGAGGAGGTGCCGTTTTTCACGACCTGGGAAACCTGAATTTTACTTTTATTCAATCCAACAAGGATCATACACTCAATGATTTCCGTAAATATACCGAACCCATTTTGGATGTATTGCAAGCACTTGGAATAGATGCCCGTTTCGAAGGCCGGAATGACCTCACGATTGAAGGAAAGAAGTTTTCAGGAAATGCCGAAATGGTTTGGAAAAACCGTGTCTTGCATCATGGAACCCTTCTGTTTTCAGCAACCATGACCGACCTTAGCCAGGCATTAAAAGTGAACGAAGCAAAATTTCAGGATAAAGCAGTTAAATCGGTCCGCAGCCGTGTAACCAATATCAGCGAACATTTGCATCAGCCTATGGATGTGATGCAATTTTCGGAACTCATCGAAAAGCACATTGTTAGTATGTACCCGGATGCCCGGTTTTATGAACTCACTTCAACCGATGAGCAGATAATTGAAGAAATGGTGAAAACAAAATACGGAACCTGGGACTGGAATTTTGGCCATTCGCCCGACTATAATTTCCGCAAGGTGATGCGTACCGAAAACAGCGGCACCATTGAGTTTTGTATGGATGTTCAAAATGGAGTAATAATGCAAACCCGCATGTTCGGTGATTATTTTTCGCATTCTGATCCAAAAGAAATTGAAGCTGTCCTGGCCGGTATTCCTCATGAGGAAATTGCCATTCGCAATGCCGTTGCGCCATTTGAAATCAGCTCCTATTTCTCGAAATTAACGGTGGATGAGTTGGTGAAGGGATTGTTTTAATTATTCAAAAGAAGTTAAACGCTATTACATGTGAAACAACATTGATCTTTATGTTTCTCATTCTATTTCACTTTTAACAGCCCTGAATACTACTTCTGCAGAAAGTGTAACTTTGCCAACTTAAAGTAGTTTTCCTTTTGAAACAACCCACCACCATACAGCGACTTAAACGCAGCCTTATCTCTGCCTTACCCAAAGGCATGAAAACCGCATGGTGGCTTATCAAGATTACAATTCCGGTTTCTTTTGGAGTTATGCTACTCGACTATTTTGGTATACTCGCATTAATGGCACAGTATACCGGGCCGGTATTCAGGCATCTGGGTTTGCCTGGTGTTTCAGCCATTGTACTGGTAACCAGTATTTTTACGAATATATATTCAGTTGTAGCGGTACTTTCGATACTTCAGCTTCCTGTGCGCGAAGGAGTAATTTTGGCGTCAATGTGCCTGGTTTCGCATGCATTTCCTATCGAAACAACAGTAATGAAACGCACCGGCTCATCTGTTATACGAATGCTGTTGCTGCGCCTTACAGGAAGTTTTGTAATTGGCTGGCTACTAAATATGATTATGCCTGGCAGTATGTCGCCGGATATACACAGTGTTATCCAAAACCAACAGGATTTCAGCATTGCTTTCATGAATTGGCTGAGTTCTATATCCAGGACTACATTAAAAATACTGATACTGGTAAATTTGCTCCTGATTTTTCAGCAAATACTGGATGAGTTTGGTTGGATTGGTGCCATTGAAAAACCCTTGTCGCCATTTATGAAAATAATGGGATTGCCTCGAAGCACAACTTTATCGTGGGTGGTTGCCAACCTTATCGGTCTGGCTTATGGCTCAGCCATTATGATCGACGAATCGGAGAAAGGAAAAATGAACCGCGAAGATGCCGATCTGCTCAATCACCATGTTGCCCTTTCGCATTCGCAACTCGAAGATCCGTTGCTGTTTCTTACTCTCGGATATGCCATCCATTGGCTCATCTGGCCGCGGATACTTATTGCCATTGCATCCGTTTGGCTTCGAAAAGCGGAACTCAAAATTTCCGCAGTTTATAGGAGTAAAAGAGTACCGGTTTAACATCCTTTGTTTTAAAGTGGGCTAAAATCGCGCATGGGAAAGACCCAAGTCCCAAAACCCAAATTTCAAGAACCAAGACCTAACCTGGGCAAGCCAGAACAAAAAAGGAAAATCAGGTCAAAGTTTAAAGGTCAAAGTTCAAAAGTCAAAGTGAAATAATAAAGTTTACACAATGTTAATCAATTGTTGTAAGATCCAAACAGAAAATTCTGTTAAGCTGTCTTTTCATGAAGGTATTAGTTTAGCAAAATACTTCGGCTTTGCTCGGTACATCGCCTTTGGCCTTTAACTTTTGCACTTTGCATTTTGACCTGAATTATTTCCAACAATGAATATTCTGCCAGAAAAAACATCAAGTTAAAAGATAAGTTTCTAACAAAAGCTCTGCCTGGAATTTGGAATTTGGAGCTTGGAATCTGAGACTTAACGAAGACGGAGATTTATCCTGTTTACTGTATATTTCAATTATTTTATCTGTCGGCAGTAATTGCCCTTTCTTCTATTTTGATGCTAACAAATGCAGTTTCCTGAATATGTTAAGCGCTTAATCCTCAGTATATTTATGGGAAGCGTATTTTTTAATTTGCCTCTTTACTCAGAACATTTGCATATATTACTAAGATTTATAACTTTGCAACCCATTTATCTCTGAATAACAGTTTCAATCACAATAAATTTACTTTTAAAATGAGAGTCTACAAGACAAGCGAAGTAAGAAATATTGCACTTATTGGTGGAGCCAAATCAGGAAAGACTACCACAGCCGAAGCAATGCTTTTTGAAGGCGGAATAATTTCCCGCCGTGGAACAATTGAAGATAAGAATACCGTTTCCGATTATCGAGAGATTGAATTGGAGAGGCAGAATTCAGTTTGCTCGACCCTGATGTATGCAGAATACAAGGGAAAGAAATTAAACATCATGGATACCCCGGGTTTCGATGATTTTATCGGAGAGGTAGTCGCATCACTCAATGTTGCTGATACTGCAATAATGCTTGTCAATGCTCACAATGGCGTTGAAGTTGGAACTGAAATTACCTGGAGGCAAACCACCAAAAACCAGACTCCTGTTATTTTTGCATTGAACCAGCTGGATCACGAAAAAACCAATTTCGATGAAACTCTTCGTCAGTTGAAAACACAGTTTGGTGGAAATGTTACCCTTTTACAATATCCTCTTAACGAAGGTCTGGGCTTCAATGCCATTATTGACCTCATGCAGATGAAAATGCTGAAGTACCCTGACGGCGGAGGAAAACCTGAAATTCTGGATATTCCTGCCAGTGAAATGGCGAAAGCTGAAAACCTGCAAGGCGTACTTATCGAAAAAGCAGCCGAAAGTGATGAATCACTGATGGAAGCTTTTTTCGAAAATGGAACACTTACCGAAGAACAACTCGAAAAAGGACTGAAAGCTGGTATTATTGCCCGTGGACTATATCCTGTTTTCTGTATATCTGCAAAGAAAAATATAGGCGTTGGCCGTTTAATGGAATTTGTTTGTTCTTCCGTTCCTGCTCCCGACGAAATGCCTGCTAAATTAACCGTAGGCGGTAAAGAACTCAGATGCAATGCTGCCGATCCTACCTGTTTGCAGGTAGTGAAAGTTTCGGTTGAAGAACACCTGGGCGAAATCGCTTTCTTTAAAGTATATGGCGGAGAAGTTACCGAAGCTATGGACCTGGTGAACAGTACAAATTCAGGCAAAGAGCGTATTTCACAATTGCTGTTTATTGCCGGCAAAAAACGTGAAAAAGTTGAAAGAGTTTGTGCCGGTGATATTGCAGCTACCATCAAACTGAAAAATACCCGTACCGGTGACACTTTGAATTCTGCTAAAAATGCAGATGATAAAGTTGTTCCTATCCAATTCCCATCACCGAAAATCAGTATGGCTATCAAGCCTAAGAATTCAAGTGATGATGAAAAACTGGGTGCCCGTCTCAACGAAATGCATAAAGTGGATCAAACCCTTTTGGTTGAATATTCAAAAGAACTTAAACAAATTATTATAAAAGGCCAGGGCGAACTTCATTTGAATATTGCCAAATGGTACCTCGAACACCTGGATAAAATTCCTGTTGAATACATCGCTCCTAAAATACCTTACCGCGAAACCATTACCAAACCAGCAAAAGCCATGTACCGCCACAAAAAGCAGTCGGGTGGTGCAGGCCAGTTTGGTGAGGTGCATATGCTTATTGAGCCTTATACTGAAGGTATGAAGTTCCAGAGCGAATTCCCTGTACGTGGTACCGACGAGCAGAAACTTCCCTGGGGAGGAAAACTGGTTTTCAACAACTGTATTGTTGGTGGTGCCATCGACGCAAGGTTTTTACCAGCCATTCTCAAAGGTATAATGGAAAAAATTGAAGAAGGTCCGCTTACAGGTTCCTATGCACGCGATATCGTTGTAAATGTTTATGATGGTAAAATGCACCCTGTTGATTCAAACGAACTTGCTTTTAAACTTGCCGGACGTCACGCTTTCCGCGAAGCATTTAAGAATGCCGGTCCAAAAATTCTTGAGCCAATTTATGATGTTGAAGTTATGGTTCCAGCCGAGCGCATGGGCGATATTATGACCGACTTACAAGGCCGCCGTGCCATCATCATGGGAATGGACAGCGAAGGAAACTACCAGAAAATAAAAGCTAAAGTTCCTTTAGCCGAAATGAACCGGTATTCAACCGCGCTTAGTTCACTAACATCAGGAAGTGGTACTTATTCGCTTGCTTTTGGAGAGTATTCACAGGTTCCGCCGGATGTACAGACAGCATTGCTGAAAGCATACGAAGAGCAGGAGAAAGACGAGGAATAGTTTTCGGAACAGATCAATTTATAATGAAGAACCCTGGCTTTTGGCCGGGGTTTTTTATAAGGCAATTTTAAGAAGTAAAAAGAATTTTGTTGAAAGGTTATATCTCCCCTTGGTGTAAATCCCAGATCGGGAAACACATTTCGTAATCATTCCAGATTATATCACCGGATTCAATTGAAAATTTCGCAAATAATTGTTTGTCGAGGTACTTCCGTGTCATAGGATTTCTGGCATTAACCAGAAAGTCCGAAAAATCTATTAGTCTCACAACACCATCAGAGAAAGAAAATTTAATTTTATATTCCCCGACGTATTCCGCTTTAATTATCGAAATAACCATAGCTCTATATTTTTTTAGTTATTTTCTCTGGCGAAATCTCAATATTATAAATAAAGAAATCAATCCATTTTCTAACAATGTCATCCCTGTAAAGTTCAACTATTTTCTTGAATTTCTTTAAGGTTTGAGTATCCAAAGGATCCTTCCCGGCAACATCTTTGATTAATATTTCTTTAAATTTTCCATCTTCAAAGATGATTTCGGCTTTACTTTCCTTATTCTGATATTTTCCATGAATATGAATCGGCTGATGTTCTTGTGAATAAAACAAAAAAATCAAACCGAAATATTCATATAATTTTGGCATAACCATTTCTTTTAGCAAAGATACTCAATTTTTATAGTCCGGGCGCGACTCAAAGTTGCACCCGGACTATAAAAATAATCCCTACTTTTGCATCCTTCTATGAGTAAACAAAAAAGTAAATATTATGTAGTTTGGGAAGGCCGTCAGAAGGGCATTTTCGATACATGGGATAAATGCAAAAAACAGGTGGATGGATTTACCGGCGCAAAATACAAAAGCTTTGAGTCACCCGAAGAAGCAAAAAAAGCATTTGGAGGCAATCCGTGGAATTATTTCAATAAAACTCCTAAAACACCTGTAAACAGTGAACTTCGCAAGCAATTCGGCGAACCGTTAAAGCAGGCAATCTGTGTTGATGCAGCCTGTAGCGGAAATCCTGGTGTGCTCGAATACCGTGGAGTAGATATAGCCACAGGCCTTGAAATATTCCGCCGAGGACCATTCCCGGAAGGAACAAACAACATTGGCGAATTCCTGGCAATCGTCAGCGGACTGGTGTATCTAAAACAAAATGGTTCGCCATTGCCACTTTATAGCGATTCGGCCAATGCTATTTTATGGATAAAAGGGAAACGGGTAAATACCAAGTTGGTGCCAAATACTAAAAACAAGGATTTGTTTGATCTTTTGGACCGGGCAGTCAATTGGCTTCTTACCAATTCGTACGATACCAAAATAGTAAAGTGGGAAACTAAGGCCTGGGGTGAAATTCCGGCTGATTTCGGAAGAAAATAGTGTTAAGAAATGCTAAATGAATTCAGCCTGTTTAACGTATTTATGGCTGAGTGAGAGTAACTGCGGGACTTAGCGACAATAAATATCTGCAAAACAAGTGTTTGGTATTTAAAATAGGATTTTGTAATTTTGCGCCCCTCAATTTAATATTGACTACAGTGAATCGCCTCAAAGAATATAATATTCAGTTCGTTGGGCTTGAGCCTGGGAACCATCAGTTTGAGTTTGAAGTGAGTGATTCGTTCTTTGAACATTTTGAGTTTTCGCAAATTCAGCATGGACAGATACATGTTACGGTTGACCTTGAAAAGATGGAGAGAATGATGATTTTCGACATTGGCCTCGAAGGAGAAGCTTTGGTAACATGCGATCGTTGCACGAATGAATTCAGCTTTCCGATATCTGACGCACAGCGGCTTATTGTAAAACTGGGAGCTGAGTATATAGAAGAAAGCGAAGATGTGGTTGTAATTCCGGAAACGGAATACCAATTCGATCTTTCATCCTATATCTATGAATTCATTCACCTGGCACTGCCGGTACGGCTGCTTCATCCCGACGATGAAGATGGCAATAGCACCTGCGATCCTGATATGCTGCGATTACTCGAAACACTTACTCCAACCGGAGATACTCTTGATCCACGCTGGGAAGCGCTTAAAAAACTTAATACGGATCAATAAATAGTTTGAACTAACAATAAATAAACAATACAATGCCAAATCCAAAACACAGGTTCTCGAAAACGAGAACAGCAAAACGCAGGACACATTATAAACTTGAAGCTCCAACCTTCATTCTTTGCTCAAACTGTGGCACCTCAGTACTTTATCACAGGGTTTGCCCTGAATGTGGCTACTATAAAGGCCGTCTCGCTATTGAGAAAAATACAACAGCTTAATTGTGCCTTTAACACGGCAAATCATGTACTGTAAAAGATTCTTTAAATGAGAATCGGGTTAGATGTAATGGGCGGCGATTTCGCGCCGGTAGCTGCCATTGATGGGGCTATACTTGCAGCTAAGGAGCTATCTGGTAACGATAAGATCGTTTTGATAGGTCAGGAAGCCGTTATCCGTTCGTTATTGCACGAACGTGGTTGCGATGCTTCCTTGTTTGATATTGTGCATGCTCCGGATGTTATCGAAATGGGAGAGCATCCCACCAAAGCTATGGCCCGAAAACCTGAATCCAGCATAAGTGTTGGATTTCAGATGTTGAAACACAAAAAACTTGATTCCTTTGCCAGCGCCGGAAACAGCGGCGCTATGCTGGTAGGTTCAATTTTTAGTGTAAATACAATTCCTGGCATAGTGCGGCCGCTTACATCTGCTATTATTCCCCAGGAA
Organism: Bacteroidales bacterium; assembly: GCA_030654075.1. GTDB lineage: Bacteria > Bacteroidota > Bacteroidia > Bacteroidales > UBA4417 > UBA4417. Next base: position 66,327 of record JAURYB010000091.1, read on the forward strand.
GTTGGCGGATATAGTTTGCTTGTGGACGTTGGTACCAATCCGGATGCGAAACCTGATGTATTTTACCAGTTTGGGTTGGTAGGATCTATTTATGCTCAGAATGTTTATCATGTGAAAAATCCTCGGGTAGCATTACTAAACATCGGCCATGAAGAGGAAAAAGGCAACCTGACCACACAATCCGCTTACCACCTGATGAAGGATTCGAAAGATTTTAATTTTGTCGGGAATATAGAAGGCCGGGATATTCTCCGGAATAAAGCTGATGTAATTGTTTGTGATGGGTTTACAGGAAATATTATCCTCAAACTCGTTGAATCCTTTTATAACATTATGGAAAAGCGTAACCTTATGGATGATTATGTCCAAAGGTTGAATTATGAAAATTATGGAGGAACTCCTATTCTGGGCATCAACGGTGCTGTGATAATGGGCCATGGTATTTCGAATAACATTGCTATTAAAAATATGGTTTTACTTGGTCGCGATGTATTTAAAGCAAAAATTGCTTCCAAGATCAAACACGCTCTTTTAAATCTCAATGGAGGTTTTGTAGTGGAATAATTTATTGAACCTGCCTACAATAAAGGCTTCTAAACCGAAATTTGTAAACGGTGTTTGCTTAAACTACTTTTTTACAACTGGAAAATAAAAACTTATGACTGAACTAAGAGCCGCTATTACCGGAGTTGCCGGATATGCCCCCGATTATATTCTTAACAACGAGGAATTAAGCCGCATGGTTGATACTACCGACGAATGGATAATGACCCGAATAGGTATCCGTGAACGGCATATTCTTAAAGGCGAAGGCCTGGCTTCGTCCGATATGGGAACTGAAGCGGTGAAACTCCTTTTAGCTAAAACCAACACCAATCCGGAGGATGTTGACCTGGTAATTTGTGCCACCGTTACTCCCGATATGATGTTTCCGGCTACGGCAAACATTATCAGTGATAAATGCGGAATTACGAATGCCTTCAGCTTTGATATGAATGCGGCTTGTTCCAGCTTTCTGTACGCGCTTACCACAGCTCAGAAATTTGTAGAATCAGGAACACATAAAAAGGTAATTGTTGTTGGAACGGATAAGATGTCGGCCATCACTGATTATACCGACAGGGCTGTTTGTCCGCTCTTCGGCGACGCTGCTGCCGCTATAATGCTTGAACCTACAACCGAAGAAGTAGGTATTGTAGATTCCATTTTCAGAACAAATGGTACCGGCCGTCATCATTTATATATGAAAGCCGGCGGATCACAACGTCCGGCTACACACGAAACCGTTGATAATAAAGAACATTATATTTACCAGGATGGCCAGACTGTTTTCAAATGGGCTGTTTCCAAAATGGCTGATGTTTCTGTTGAAATGATGGAGAAGCATAACCTGAAAGCTGAAGATCTTTCATGGCTGGTTCCTCACCAGGCAAATATGCGTATTATTGATGCCGTAGCAAACCGTATGGGACTGGCAAAAGAAAAAGTAATGATCAATATCGAAAGATACGGAAACACTACATCGGCAACCATTCCGCTTTGTTTGTGGGAATGGGAATCAAAACTTCACAAAGGGGATAATATTATACTTGCTGCTTTCGGCGGAGGATTTACCTGGGGTTCTACTTATCTGAAATGGGCGTATGATCCTAAGTAGGACAAGTTCTACAAGCTTTTAAGTTAACAGGTTGAGGGGGAGAAGTTGCGATGGGGCGACTGAGCGAGGAGCGACAAGGCGAAGAAATATATACAAACCCTGCTGTAATGGCGGGGCTTTTTATTTCCGAAAACCAAGATTGTTTGTTTTGAATATTAGAAAAGTGAATAACGCCTCTATAAGTTTATTTCAAATCAGTAAGCTGTAAGTCCAGCATAATCAATAATACTTCTCCTTGGAGAAGGATAAAAAGATGAGGTCCTAATCCTGTTTATGAAGGGTAATTTTTTCAGAATAAACTTAAGGCCGTTTCTCCCGACAGCGTTCTTCCTTCCGATCCCAACCACTCATATTCCCCAAACACAACATCCACCGCAGCTTCATATTCATCAAACTTTTTCACCTTTTTCAGTTGCTTAAAGACCTTGTGGGGATTGTCAAAAGATTCGGCGAGGTAATGCCAGTATTCTTTCAATATTCCCAGTAAGGCAGGGTTATCGTTCAACTGCCTTCTATAAGAAGAATACAGTTCGTCAATAAATCGCCTGATTATTACCTGGCGATCTGTTTCTATTGGTAATCCTTTTATGATAGCCGGAAGAAAAGGATCCGAAAGCAAGCCGCGTCCTATCATCCACGTATTCAGAGTAGGGAAGCATCCACTGACTTTGTGGAAGTCATTTATCGAAAAAATATCCCCATTATAAACTACCGGAACAGTAATTAATGAAATTGCTTTCTGAAAAGTATCCAGATCAGGCTCACCAGTATACAGCTGTTTCCCGATGCGGGCATGAATTGTTAGTTCTGATATTTTATGATGATTAAAAACAGGAACCAATTTGAAGATTTCTTCAGAAGAGAAATATCCAAGCCTGCATTTTACTGAAAATCGAAAGGTTGTCTCTGCCATTACTTTTTCCAGTATTTCATCAACCATTTCAGGATAAGGCAACATGCCCGAACCACGTTTTTTATTTGCTACCATCGGATAGGGGCAACCCAGGTTCCAGTTGAGTTCCGTGAATTCTTGTTTTTCGCAAAATTGTGCAAATCGGATAATTTCATCTGCGTCTTTACTTAAAATCTGTGGAATAACTTCCGCCCCGTTTTCAGAAATACTTCCAAGTTCAGCCAGTTTCCGTGCCGGTAGTTTCATCTCACTGTTAATTGCCGTAAAAAACGGAGTAAAGAGTTTATCAACACCTTTAAAATGGTTGGAGTACACTTTTCGGAATGTAACACCGGTGATTCCCTGGAAAGGAGCGAGGTAGATTGATGTTGACAAGGGTTTAGGGATTTGGGGTTAGGATTTAGGGTTGAAGAAACCTGGTATTAGGATTCCGAAAATCTATTTATGCAGTGATCTGTGTCTAAATTCAGTTATTTATTGCCATGCCCTTCAGGGCATGGATCTATATTCTGTTTTTTTTAAATAATTCTCAAAAATACATTCATCTATTTCTGCTTGAAAAACGCATCCTTCAATCCTTGATTAATCCTGTAATTCTTCAGATTAATAACAACGGTTCCTTTTTTTGATTCCTTCTCATTGCCTTTTGGCGTTTTATCTCCGTTCTGAATATCCGTTGCTATGGCTTTCGGGACTTTAAATTTCTTAACATCAACGGTAAATATCATTTTATCAGGAAGCCCCATTGCAGCATGTGTGCCATAGAAATATTCAATCAGCATTGTTCCGGTTGACCGGGTTGTGAGTTGCGATTTCAGAACCAGGTTCCGGGAAACATCAATCCAGAATTTTGCTAAAATCAAATCTCCTGTATCGATGGAAGGAATCAGGCTGATTATTGTTGCCTGCAGGTTGCCGATAATTTCTTTTCCTGTATAAACGGCGGTGTAGGAATTTGTATCTTTAATGATACGCGATAAATCACTGAATCCCTGGCGCGGCATAATAGCAATTCCTTTCGAATCAACCTTAAACTTATCCGGTTGTTTGAAATAAATGGTAGCATTTACCGGCAGAATGCGGATAAGCGGAATATCTGCTTTGATATTTGCGTCAACAGTATAATCTTTCACTTTCATCAGCTTCTGGTAAACCGCGCGTAGCTGCTTACCAGGTGTTGTCTGCGCACTGACTGTATATCCGGCAAGGAATATAAAGATGAGACTTGCGATTTTTATATTTGTTGCGAAACATCTCATGATAAAATATCCTTTTTGTTGAATTTAAGCAAGGCAATAGATAGCAAAATCAGGATGTGGGCTACTAAAACTACAATGGATCTGAAAATTGCAGATACAGGAAGCGGGTCTTCGAAAAAGCTGCGCCATGCAGCCATATGTGTAGTAAAAAGAAATGGCCGGATCGGATCAAAAACGGATACATCCAATGTTCCGATGATAGTGAAAAGAACAATTATCGCCATTGTAGCTACAATTGGTCCGATTGAATTATCCGTAAAACACGAAAGTGTGATGGATAAAGTTGCGATAGTTACCAATGCAAGGTAAGCCACGGCTAAACCGCTGAAAAACCGCCACATCACATCGCCGCTTTGAAGAATAAAAAGTCCCTGGCTGTTGAGCACCATAAGGTCACCGGTTCCGAAAAGTAATCTCCCGAATCCCAAAGCCATAACCCCGAACCAGACAGTGATTATAAACGTGTACGCGCTTCCGGCAGCAAATTTTGACATAAGGAGTTGCGTCCGTGAAATGGGTTTGGTACAGAGCATGCGAATACTGCCTGAAGCGGCTTCACCCGAAACCAGGTCGCCGGTTACCAGTGCTACCAGCAGCGGAATATGAATTATAAGGAGTTGCAGTACAATAAAGGCCATCAGGTTTCCATTCAAAACACTTCCCTGGAATGATAAAGTTTGCTCGAATGAACCTGTTATAAACGAAAGATAGGATTGCCCATCCATACGCATGGCAAACAGAATTACTGCTACTAATAAAGTAATAGCTCCAAGACCAATATAACTTCGCGGTTTGGCGGCTATTTTGATGAATTCGTTATATGTGCTTTTCCAGAACATCAGTTTCCAATTAATTTCAAAAAATATTCCTCCAGTTGACGCTTCGGGTCAATCCGGAACACATTAACATAATTTTCCAAAAACAAGCGGTTAATGACAGGAATTAATTCATGCGTAGTGGTAATTTGAAGAATATCACTACCTGAACGAGTGCATACAATACCAGGAAATTTCTGAAAAATAAGCTGAAGTGCCTTTTCGGACTGATCAACCTGGAATGAAACTACGAGCTCCTGTTCATTTAAGAGTTCGGTAACACTACCCTGGGCGACTGACCTCCCTTTGTTAAGTATTACCATTCGGTTGGCAATAAGTTCAATTTCCGAAAGAATATGCGACGAAAGTACAATTGTTTTGTTGCGTTCGTTTTTCAGTTGCAGGATGAGGTTCCGGATGTCAATAATTCCTTTTGGGTCCAGGCCGGTAGTTGGTTCGTCGAGGATGATAAGCTCAGGATCGTGAAGCAAAGCCTGAGCTATGCCAAGCCGCTGTTTCATTCCATGCGAAAAGCTGCCGACTTTATCCTTTTCCCGTCCTTTTAAACCAACAAACTCAATCATTTCATGAATCCTGATTCGCGAAACATCGGAACCGGAAATACGGGCAAAAATCTCAAGATTTTTCTGGGCGGAGAGATAATGATAGAAATCAGGTTTTTCGACAATACAACCAATTTTTGACAGGATGAAACTTCGGTTGGTATTCAGGCTTTTTCCGAAGAGGCTGATTTCTCCTGAGGTCGGAGTAATTAACGAAAGCATAGCACGTATGGTTGTGCTTTTACCGGCGCCGTTCGGGCCCAGGAATCCGAAGACATCACCTTTAAACACATCAAAACTAACATCTTCAACGGCTCTTATTTTGCCGAAAATTTTTGACAGGTGTTTTACTTCTATAATTTTTTCCGGCATAGTGTTTCAGAACTCCATTAAAGCTGCTACGAATGATCAACAGATAATCGAAAAATCGAGAATATTGTCTTTTGCCTTAGTATAAACAGAAGGAGCAATCATTTGTTTGGAGATGAAGAGCCAAATCCCAAACCTGTTACAGAGATTATTTCTTTTGTTTTGAATCCAGGAATTCTTTCAATTTGCCCTGATTTTTAGCATCGATCAGTTTTTTAACCTCACCCTTGGGCTTGTAATTGTTACCCGGATTTTCGAAATATGTTGCGAGAAGCAGATAGGCGTTGTATTTTAATTCTTCACGGTCAACTGCCTTGCCTTTGGCCAGTGCATATTTGGCCAGGCATACAAAATACATACTTAAGGCATCGTTGTCCCCGCCGGCGATTTTGCTAATAGTTTCATCCATTCCGAATGAATAATCCGAAGTGCCTCCCATCCATTTCATTATGAAAGCAATAGCATTTTTCCTGTTCATGTTTTCCTTATCAACAGGGGACGAATACACATAATCCGAGGCAAGTATCACCTGTGGCTCAGCCTTTCGGTAATTAGCGGCTGAGGTAAGAGGTATGTTATCGTACTGTGAAGTATTTTGTGAAAATACACTGACCGCTATACAGCTTAACAGGATTGAGAGTAGGGCTTTCATAGAATTGTTCTAAAGGTTTTAAAATCAGGTTAAATACATTTGGTCTTAATACCCAAATGGTTCTACCGGAGAGCAAATATAGAATTTTAATAGTTAATGATATATCCGGCTTGTTAAAGCATATCAAATATAGGTCCTTTTGTGATTCTATAATTCCTGGTCAGGGAAACAAGCCTATTTTAAGTCAGACATTACCATAACTTATTGCCAGAATTATCACATAAAAATTTCCAGGATTTCCTCCTTTGTCATACCGGCAATATATGAATCGGATGGAACAAACATTTCAGCCAGGTCTTTCTTATTTTGTTGTAGCTGGACTATCTTTTCCTCCACCGTTTCTTTGGTGATAAACCGGTACACAAAAACATTTTTATCCTGCCCGATGCGATGCGCACGGTTTAGCGCCTGCATTTCCGCAGCCGGGTTCCACCACGGATCAAGGATAAATACATAATCGGCTTCGGTGAGGTTAAGGCCAACCCCACCGGCCTTGAGCGAAATAAGAAACAGTTGGATATCATTCCTGCTTTTAAAGGAACTGATCACTTTTTCGCGGTTGGTTGTTGAACCGGTTAGCAATGCGTACTTGTAGCTTTTCTCTTTGCAATATTCTTCAACCAGATTAAGATGTTTAACAAATGAAGAGAAAATAAGCACTTTATGGTTTTCTGCAAGTACAGTTTCGAGACTGTCGGTTACCTCTTTAAATTTCCCGCTTCCGGCATCCGAACCCTTATCGAGCATACGAGGATGATTGGCTAATTGCCTGAGCATCGTTAAAGCACGTAATACTAAAACTGCTGAATTTTTTAATCCGCCCGACTCAAAATTTTCGAGGATCAGGTTCCGGACTTTCGATTTTTCAGTTTCATACAAACTCTGCTGTTCTTCTGTCATTTCACAAAAAACAGCGGTTTCGGTAATCGGCGGCAGTTCGGGTGCTACTTCTTGCTTGGTTCGGCGCAGTATAAAAGGATTGATCAGTTTTTTGAGTTTCTCGGCTACAGGATCTTCCTGGTTTTTCGACAAGGGAATAGCGTAATATTTCATAAAATGCTGGTGAGTTCCCAGCATTTCAGGATTAAGGAAATTAAACTGCGACCAGATATCCGATAAGGAATTCTGGATGGGAGTTCCTGTAAGCACCATCCGATGATCGCCCTGAAGAGTGAAAACCGCTTGCGTTGCTTTTGCGGTAGGTGTTTTGATGGTCTGACTTTCATCGAGAATTATATATCCAAAACGGAAAGCGCCCAGCATATCAATATCGTTGCGCATGGTTCCATAAGTGGTTAGAATGATATCGAACCGCTTGAAAATATGAGTATCAGCTACCCTGTTTCCGCCCGAATGGATGTAAATCCTAAGCCATGGAGCAAACCGCGAAAATTCATTTAACCAGTTGTGAATTAGTGATGCCGGCAGTACAATAAGGCTGCACGGAGGCTGGGTAACAGGTGCTGCATTTGGCGTAAATATTTTTATTTCAGGATGAGCTTCAGCTTGTGTAAACAAATCGAGCTGCAAGACCGGGGAGGCAGGATAGGCAGATCCACTGAAATCTTCGGATGTTGAATCCCAAACTTTTTTGGGGTAATATGAAGCCAGCAGCGCAATAGTTTGCAGCGTTTTTCCCAGGCCCATATCATCAGCTAAAATTCCGCCAAGCCCATTCTGCTTCAGCGAATGCATCCAGTAGAAACCTGAAAGTTGGTAAGGCCGGAGCGTTACATTTGTGAGCTCAGGCAAGCTGACAGGTTCCGGCGAGGACAAGGATTCTTCAATCCGCCCGACTTCTGAATTGAAAACTGAGCTCAGCAATGTATAGTGATGCTTGCTGATACGTATGGATTGTGAGCGCTCTTTTGCATACAGCATAATTTCCTGGTAACGCGAAAACCATTCATCAGGCAGGATCACAATTTCGCCTGTTGGTAGTTCGTATTCTTTCCTGTTATTGATTATGTGATTCCTGAACTTGCTGAAAGGAATTTCAAAATTCCTCAAAACTACCGTGCCGTTCAGGTCGAACCAATCCTTGCCGGTTTGCATTTCGAGGTTCAGCACGGGAATTTCTAAAAGGTATTTAGCATTTTCCGGCTGTTTTATCAAAAATGAGTGCTGTAAAAGTTCTGCCCGGTTTGCTGAGAGCCACTCAATCAGCTGGTACCCTTTATAAAGAGCCGGTTCCTTTTCATTTAACAAAAAGGTGGCTTCAACCTGTTTCAGATTCAGCGATTTCAGGAAGGCAATATTTTTAGCTTCCCATGCCAGGTTGCGCCTGAACCGGTTGAATATAAAGCCGTTTTCATCGGCAATCAACGATGTAAAAGTTTTTTGTGGGTGGTTTGCCAATACCACCTTATCGCCATATCGAAAGGAGAGTATCAGAACAATGCGGCCTTGCCAACCTACTTCCAGCGAAAGTATGGCCTCCGGTAAAAGATGAAGATCATTTAGCTGAAATCCTTCAGCTTCAATATCGCAACGGTTTGCAATTTTCCGGATAAAGGTGCTGAAGTATTTATATTCTATGTGTTTGGGGATAATCACAAACTCTTTATTCTGAAATGGCGTGAGGAGTTTGCCGTTAATATTTTCAGGGAATCTGTATAGTTTATTTTCGGCTAAATACCAGCAAGGTTCGTTTGCAAGGATTTTATTGCCAGGTCTGTTCAGAACTATTTCCTTTTTCAGATAATAGGCCCGGAGTTTGTATTGAGTGCCCTCATTAGTACGAGTAAACTTTAACCTGGCTTGTGGACTTTCATCCTCAATGGTTATCATATCTTCCGGATGAAGGTTTGTGCTCTCACTTTCGTAAAAAGGAATTTCATTCGCATATAATATTTCGATAATTTTCGAAAGTTTACGTTCCACAAAAGGCCTGATCAACTCATCAAGCAGATTTTTATCCAGGCTTGTAAAAAAATCCTTTGGCGTCTGGCTTTTCTTCGAAAATTGTTTGATAATGGCCTGGTTCGAGAAGCTTTCGGTAAGTTTGATAAACTCCGATTCGGCACTGCTTAGTTCGTGATAGTGGCCGATATTCAGTGAAGTCAGTCTCTCGTGAACAGTGATAAAATTATCGTTATCCCGATAACACGAATAGGGTAATATCACGTAACCAATTGGTTTTATGAATGATAGTAGTGCTACAACAAAAGTCTGTTTTTCCATTCCAAGCGTTTGATATCCGATACCAGCGAGCGGTATTTTTAATCTATTATCGGATGCAAATGTAGTAGGATATAATATACTTTTTTTAGGGAATGTAGAGAAATTCAGAAGCGTGAATGGGTCCAAACTTATTATTCTTTTGATAACTGAAATCAGAATTGCAGATGTCAAACCGTATTAAATATGCGAAACAACCTAATAAAATACAAACCTGTACTATTTACTTAAATTAATCTACTTATTTTCGCCTACCCAAATGATTTGTATACATATTCCTGGCAAGATGCTTAAAAACTTTAAAGTTCCTAACAACATTGTAATTGTATTTTCAATTATCATACTGGCTGCTGTACTCACCTGGATTGTTCCCGGAGGTAAATACGACAGGCAGACCATTAAGGTGAATGGCGTTGAAAGAACAGTAATAGTAAATGATACATACAAACAAGTAGATAGCCAGCCTCAAACATGGCAGATATTTTCGGCTTTTTATAAAGGATTTATCAATATGTCTCACATCGTCGTATTCATTTTGATGATAGGGGGAGCATTCTGGATCATGAATGAAACAAGAGCGATCGATATAGGCATTCTTTCGTTTCTGACACTTACCAAGCGATTCGAAAAGTGGAAGGTGATCCGCTTTTTAGGAGTTGACAATATCATAATGTCATTTATAATGATCATTTTCAGCTCTTTTGGCGCGATTTTCGGGATGGCTGAGGAAACCCTGGCTTTCACCCTGATATTTGTGCAACTTTCGATCCGGATGGGTTACGATTCGCTGGTAGGTATCGGCTTATGTTATTTTGCTGCTCACGTGGGGTTTGCCGGAGCCATTTTGAATCCATTTACCATTGGAATAGCGCAGGGATTGTCGAGTATTCCACTTTTCTCGGGAATTGAATACCGCGTGGTTTGCTGGCTGATTTTTACTTTTGTTGCAATTGCGTTTGTGCTTTGGTACGCCCATAGAGTAAAAAAGAATCCAAAGAAATCCATCATTTTCACTGAGGATGAATACTGGAGAAAAAGAAGTGAATCGGATACTGAAAAGATTGAATATTATACGCCAAAATCGGCACGGATAGTTGCAGTAGTTCTTTTTCTAATTATGCTGGTTTATTCTTACTACTACCCTTCAACCAATCTGAAGGTTGGGCTGAATATAGTTAAAGGTCCGTTTATTCCCATTTTAACTGCTATTTTCGGGTTGACCAGCTATATTGCTCTGCGCAAATCACTGCATTTCTTCATTCTGAATATTTTAGCGTTCACTATTTTCTACCTTATTCTTGGTGTGCTTGGCTACGACTGGTATATTATGGAAATTGCTGCTTTGTTCCTGGCAATGGGTGTATTTACCGGGTTTGCTGCCGGGAAAAAGAATTCAGAAATTACAAGGCTTTTCCAGGAAGGGGTTAAGGATATTGTTTCGGCAGCCCTTGTGGTTGGTTTTGCCGGAGGAATTATCGCTATACTCAATGATGGACAAATTATTGATACGGTACTTTTTTCGCTTTCAAACTCACTTAAAGGCGCAGGTCAGATTGCGGCTATTACCATTATGTATGGATTCCAGTCGTTACTTAACCTGGTTATTACTTCGGGTTCGGCCAAAGCCGCACTTACGATTCCTATCATGGCTCAATTCTCCGACATTATCGGTCTTTCCCGGCAGGCAACCATTATGGCTTTTCAATTCGGATCAGGTATTACCGATATGATCGCTCCTACCTCCGGAGTTTTAATTGGTGTTCTGGGTATAGCTAAAGTTCCTTATGGCAAATGGGTAAAATTTATTATCCCGTTTGTGCTGGGCCTTGCATTTATTGCCTGGTTACTGCTTATTCCTACCGTAACCATGAAATTAAACGGATTTTAATCAAGAGAGAATTGCCGATAAAAAAAGTGAATTAATTTGGGCCTTTTCCATAGGTCGCATATGCTTTTTGTTTTTAATAATTACTTTTTGCCTAAAGTGCTATTAAATAATTAAAGTTTAAATAATCAAGGGAATTAATGCCGTTTATCCGGGAATAGTAAAAAGCATATTAATAAAGATTCGGAACGATTAAAGTTCTGAGAGACAAGGTTGTCTCGTGGTTAACATAATGGGAATTCGGGGAAATCCAGGTAAAAGACAATAATATCAGAACTAAACTTGTATACAATTTATTACATTAACTATTAAAACTATCACTATTTAAAATTAAAGAAAATGATTAAATCTGTGTTTTTTACTATTATGATGGTAGTAAGCATTTCAGGATTTAGCCAGGTATTCCTTCTGCAGGAATTTTTTAATGATCCGGTGAAACTTCCTTCCACCTGGACAACCATTGATAAGGACGGAGATGGCCATAATTGGCATATTAATATTGCCGGTTCGGAGGTTTTTGCCGTTTCTGATTCGTGGATGAGTGGAGTTGCAGGTGCGCTTACACCGGAGAATTATCTTGTTTCCCCGAAAATTAACCTGACCGGAATTAACGGAACGGTTAAACTTCGGTATACGATCCAGATTCCTGATCCTGTTTCAGTTGAAGAGCATTATAAAGTAGCTGTTTCAACTACCGGAAACAAGGTAGCAGACTTTAAAGATATTGTTTTGGAAGAAACTTGTACTGAGGCTGATTATTATGAAAATTTACCGGCATGGAAAGAACGCTGGGTTGATCTCACTCCCTATATCGGGCAAAATATTTATCTGGCCTGGTGCCATTTTAATTGTACCAACATGTACCAAATAATGCTAGATTCAATACAGGTTTCATCTTTAACAAATGTAAGTCTTACTAATTGTGATCAGGCGCAAGTTACTATGTATCCAAATCCTGTAAAGGATAAACTACTCATAACAGGATCGTTTGAAAATGCGCAATTGCAATTGTTTGCAGCCGATGGACGACAAGTATATCAGTCAAATAAAGTAACGAAACAAGCGGAACTTAATGTTTCCTGCTTAGAGAACGGGTTTTATATCCTGAAAATAAATTCGCAAAAGGGTGTTATTACTAAACGCGTAAATATATCACATTAAAAAGAAAAAGGGGGCTCCATTTGAACCACCTTTTGAATTTCTCAATCCATATCTTTTCCGCTGTATCGCTTCGGGTATTTTTCTTTGCCTTTCATGGCGAACCATAAAATGCGGTTAAAAAGATCGTCGTCTCCCTTGTCAATCCTGTCAAATTGCGGCTCCATACTTTTTTGCGCATAATGCAGAGCAGTGCCCTTCAGGCTCGACAGTTTAGGATTCATTTCATCAAGCGGAACCTGGTTTTCGAGAGCTATGTATGGAGCAACATCTGCTTTTTGTGCAAAACAATCGAACATAGGCATGGCGGTAGCATCCATGATATTCATCGGAGGAATTCCCAGAATTTGTTCAATGGTGCGCACCATCGAAGGCTGGTTGTAATTGGTATGAATTACGGTTCCGGTTTTGGAATAAGGACTTATAACAATGCCAACGGTGCGATAGGCTGAAACGTGATCCCAACCTGACTGAGAATCATCTTCTGTTACAAAAATAACCGTATTACTCCAGAAACGACTTTTGCTTATCGCTTCCACAATCCGTCCGAGTGCCAGGTCGTTATCAGCAACCATGGCCCGGGGAGTCGGAAGTCCTTCTCTTGTTCCTCCGGTATGATCGTTAGGAAGAGCCATAATCATCAGTTCCGGAAGCTGATCACCTTCCATTTGTTCGTATGATTTAAGTTCCTGGATAAATGCGTCAGCCCTGAGCACATCCGGAATCCGGTGGTCATCATACGATGGATAGGTTTCGCACAGTATTTTCTCAACAGGTTTAATAGTAGTTTTATTCCTGAATTCGAATTTCTTATGATTCAGAAAATCGGTATAAATGGAAGTCCAGGTGTGTTGCTCACTGTATTCAGGAACGGAAGCCTCACCGTAAATCCGCACAGTTTTATTATGCTTCAATGCATTATCCCAGAGAAATCCCGTTGGGGCATATACCAGCGCATCTTCCTGCACATGCGGGTAACTGCGAAACCAGGCACGCACATCTTTCTCAATATAATCGGTTACAATGGAAGCATCGGTCCATTGATGCCCTTCGGCTGAACATTTGCCGGAAGCATAAAAATTATCCAGCAAAATAAATTTATCACAAAGATCATGGGCGTTAGGTGTGATTTTCTGTCCGAAAATGGTGAGGGTCGAATCGCCGTCTCCTTTTTTCATATCGCCTAAAACCTGGTCGTAGGTTCGGTTTTCTTTTATAATGTAGAGAACATGTTTGAATAAAGAAGGCTCGCCAATCCTTTCGGGAACAGCCACTGGATCAATCTGGTTTCTTGGAAGTTTCGCGGTAAGTGCGATCCGAAAAAATTGATGCGAATTTTGCACTCTTTTAGTGTACGTTTTTAGTTCTTTTTCTGTTGGTGCCGAAATCACCGAAACTGATGCCAGCATCTTATGTGAATTGTATTCAGGGGTTGATGAACCTTCAGTTTGGGTAGGTATCTTTGCTCCTTCTGCTTCGATATTGGCAACAAAAATCTGATTATTTCCCGAAATCGCGATTGCCCCCGGATACGCTCCTGTTGGAATAAACCCCTCAACTTCACTTTTATCATCAGAAGATTTGCGGCACGATTTCCGGCCTAATTCAACTACGGCGATGGCATTGTCCATTCCATTAGCGACATAAAGCAGTTTATCATTTTGGGATATAGCCAGTCCGTTCGGAGAATCTCCCCAATACGGATTTTTGTCGCCGGTTAACCTTACTGAAATCGTTTCTGTTACTTCATCAGTTTCTGTAGATATTGAACTTACATTATCACTGTTGGCATTGGCAACATAAATAAATTTACCGTCATTACTTGCCACCAGGTCATTTGGGTGAAGACCAACCAATATTTCTTTAACAACAGTTCCTGATTTCGGATCCAAAACAGATACGGTTCCTTCGCGTGTGGCTCCGTTAAGCGAATCAACTTTAGCTCTGCCCCAAGGCACACCTGCTACATTTTGATCTGTACTATCCGGAATTCCTCCGGCCCAGTTAGTCACATATATTTTACCATTTGATATTGAAATGCCAAAAGGAGCTACACCTACATGAGTGGTCCAGATCTTTTCTTTTGTGGCAAGATCCATTTTTACAACTGTATTATTGCCATTCAAGACAATGTATAGGTATTGTTTGCCATCTTCTTGTTGAAGGATCATTTCATTAGGAATAGCAATTGTGGCAGGCTTTTCAGCCGAAAAAGTAACAAATTCACCAGCGGATAACTTTTCATTTTCCCATTTAGCCTCCCCGACATAGGAATTATTACTATACCCGGAAGTACCCCAATAAAGCCTGTACTGATTGCTTTCCTGTATCCAGCAGATACCTGAGAAAGTATTCATAAGATTCTGCTCCTTAAAAATTTTATTCAATGGTAAGGAAGCAACAATCTTCATGGATAGAGGCGAAATAATAAGTATTTCATAACGACCTTCCACCGCCAGCCATTTCTTGTCAGGAGAAAATACTACATCCAGTGCATGATTCTCAAGGTTGGGATCGCCAAAATAAATCTGCGTTCCCGCCGGGTCTATCCACTTGTTATATGGGAGCAAGTTCGGGAATTCTGTCGGAGAAAGCGTTTTGTCTTCGTAACTGCTCCGATAGCTGGTTTGTCCTTTGGTTTGTTTGCCTTGCTGCGCATGGAGCAGCATCGGTATTAAAAATAAAAGAAAAGTGTATTTTATTGATTTTGAAGTCATTTCCATTATTTTTTGAGATTTTATGAATCACATACCAGGATTGATGCTGAAGTGCATTGCACCTATACTTTCAAAATACGGTTGCTTATTTGCTTTCAGCTGTTATCCATTCCATAATCATCGTCGAACGGATTCCTGTTTTTCCGGTTGACGGGCAATTTCCTTTTCCCAGTAATTGATCAACTATCGTTTGTATAAGTGGCTGCTGAATGTTTTCCGGGTGCGGGATGTGAAAATGCTGTTGGCTTCCGTCACTTTTTTCAACCAGAATATTTTGATGCTCGAAAAAGGAAAAACTGATTTTCCCTTCCGAACCAATAATAACAGCTGAATCCGTTTTCAGATTTTCTGGGACTGAAAAACACCAGGATCCTGTTCCAACTACACCCGATTCAAAAAGGAAGGTTGCCGTTACCATGTCATCAGCCGGATAATCACCTGTTTGGTTTAATGAAATGCCTTTTGCTTCTTTTATCGGGCCAAGCAGAAATTCAAGGTAATCGAACTCGTGAGCTGCCAGGTCATGAAAATGGCCGCCACCCGAAATTTCAGGGAAAACCCGCCATCCCGGAGTTTGCTGAGGATCAATCTCTTCAGGCCTTAATGGATTGTTTAATTGAATATGCAGGTACTTAATATCGCCGATCACTTTGTTATCAACCAGTTTCTTTATCTTTAAAAAAACCGGTAGCCTACGGCGATAATAAGCTACAAACAATGGTTCACCCGTTTCTTCGCTTACGCGTATCATTTCTTCGCATTCAACAACGTTTCGACCCATTGGTTTCTCAACATACACTGCCTTGCCGGCTTTCATCGCTTCAATGGCATATTTTGCATGCGTATCGGGCGGAGTTGCAATGTAAACGGCATTCACATCCGGATCGTTGATCAATAAAGTGGCATCCGAATAAAATTTTGGAACGCCATGCCGGCGGGCATAATCTTCAGCTTTACCGGCATCACGCCTCATAACCGCTACCAGTTTCGATCCTTCAATCTTGTTGAATGCAGGCCCGCTCTTTTTCTCGGTAACATTCCCGCATCCGATTATTCCCCAGTTAACCTGATTCATAGTTAATTGTTTTTTGAAGAAGTCTAATGAAAGAACAAATAAGCTACAAAAACTGCAGCTATTGCTCCAGCGAGGTCGGCAAGCAGACCTGCTGTTATAGCATATCGTGTTGTTTTAATTCCTACTGATCCAAAATAAACTGCCACAATATAGAAAGTTGTGTCGGCTGCACCTTGAAAAATGCAGGAAAGTCTTCCGGCAAACGAATCGGCTCCAAACGTATTCATCGTATCAACCATCATTCCCCTCGCACCGGAACCACTGAGAGGTTTCATAAAAGCTGTTGGCAAAGCATCAACAAAATCAGTATTCAATCCCATTGCTGAAACCAGGAGCCTGATGCCTTCAACTAAAAAATCCATTGCCCCGCAGGTCCGGAATAGACCAACGGCAACAAGAATAGCCACTAAATACGGAATGATTTTTATTGCAATTCCAAAACCTTCTTTGGCTCCTTCTATAAAAGCATCGTAAACATTAATGCGTTTCACCAATCCTAAAACTATGAAGGAAAAAATAATTGTAAACAGTATTAGATTCCCTGAAACTGAAGAAATCGTTGCGACCTGTTGCTGACTGATAGTGCTGAAATACCAGATAATAGCCGAAACCAGCAAGGTAAAGCTGCCAAGATATAACAGAATAACCTTATTGAACAGGTTGATTCGCTGATAAAGTGAAACAACTATAATACCCGTTAGCGTTGAACAAAAAGTTGCCAGCAATATCGGTATAAATACATCCGAAGGATCTGCCGCACCAGCCTGGGTCCGGAAAACCATGATACTGATCGGGATAATTGTAAGTCCCGAAGCATTCAGCACCAGGAACATGATCATGGAATTTGACGCGGTATCCTTGTCCTTGTTAATTTCCTGCAGCTGCGTCATTGCTTTCAAACCCAAAGGCGTGGCAGCATTGTCGAGCCCAAGCATATTGGCTGCAATATTCATCATCATAGAGCCAATAGCAGGGTGGTCTTTCGGGATTTCGGGAAACAGCCGCCTGAATAACGGCCCGACAGCTTTTGACATCAGCCCGATAATACCTCCTGTTTCGCCGACTTTCATCAGCCCCATCCATAATGTCATTACACCCGTCAGGCCAATTGAAATTTCGAAACCGGTTTTGGCCATATCAAATGTGCCGTTCATCATCAGGGGAAAAATCCCGGTATCTCCAAAGAAAATCAACCTGATCAGGCCAACGATAAAAGCAATTATAAAAAAGGCAATCCAAATATAATTCAGTACCATACACTGCTGCTGTTAATCAATTTTCAAAAGTATTGTTTTTAATGCCTGAAGGCTGTACTTGGTATAGAATTGTTTTTGTTGAAACATGAAACAATACCGAAATCTGGTCCGAAAGCCCTTTCATTTATCAAAATAATTCCATCGGATTGATCAGAAGAAACTCTTCCCATGGGATTCCATCTTTGCCAATCAACATGATTTTTGAATCAGGATAGTGTTTCCTGAACTGAACCATGCCTGCTGTGCGAAGACTATGGCCGCTTTTTACTTCCAGGGCCACGATCCGTCCTTTATGTTCAAGCACAAAATCAACTTCATAATTGCCTTCACGCCAGTAAAATAATGAATACCCCTGCGAATAAGCATTATTTATGAGGTGTGCCCCTACTGCTGATTCCACAATCCGTCCCCATTTTTCCCTTTCATTGATGATCATTTCAAAATCAAGCGGATGCAATGCGCTTACAAAAGCAGTGTTATGAACCTGAAATTTCGGGCTTGATGAACGTTTCCGGACTGTATCGCGCGAAAATTTTTCTAATCCTCCCAGCAGCCCGGCTGAATCGAGCAAATCCAGGTAATGGGATAAGGTGGTTGTATTTCCCGCATCCAGCAACTGTCCTAAAATCTTAGTAAACGAGAGCATCTGCCCCGAATATGAGCATCCCAAGTCGAATAGGCGCCGCATCAAAGCTGGTTTGTCCACCCGCGACATCATAAGAATATCGCGCGAAATGCTCGTTTCAGCCAATGAATTGCGGACATAATTCTTCCACCGCATCTCGTCAGATATCAGTGATGCTGCACCCGGGAATCCTCCGTACCAGGCATATTGATCGGCACTCCAGCCAAAAGCTTCACGCATTTCGGCAAGTGACCAATGGCTGATGTACATCGTTTCGTACCTGCCGGCGAGGGATTCGGTCATTCCTGTTTGCAGCAACAACCGCGATGAGCCAAGCAGAATTACATGTAGCGGAATATTTTCGCGGCTATCGGAATCCCACAGGCGTTTTACCGTCTCGCTCCAGTTTGGGATTTTCTGTATTTCATCGATGATCAGAACATACGAATCCGTTCCGGCAAGCTTCATTCTTTGCCTTGCGGTTTCCCATTGCATCTCTATCCAGGCAAGCCCAATGCCCGAAATATCATCGGCAGCAACATAAAATCCCTGGATACCTGGTTCTTCAAGTAATTGTAAGACTAAGGTAGTTTTGCCTACTTGTCTCGGTCCGGCAAGCACTTGCATAAACCTCCGCTGCTCTTTAATTCTGCTTACAACTAACTGTAATTGTGATCGTTTGATCATGATGATAATTTTTACTCAATGAAGAATGCAAATTTACTTAATATCCTACGTATTTTTACTCAATACTCTATTTATTATTACTCTACGTATTGAGTAATTTTACTTATCATATTGAGTAATTTATATTAATAGCCCATATATTATTGATATATAATTATTTATGCATTTTATTTTAAGCTGCTTTTTTAAAATTATTGGCGTATTTTACAAAATCAATCCGGAGCATAGTTTCGATAAAATCAATTACTATGATATGCTTTTATTTGCATTTGGTAAATCTATATAAAGTACATTTGATGACATTAAAACAATCCATTTATTTGTATCATGAAAATAAAATTTATAGGCGCCGCCCGCGAAGTTACCGGAAGCAAACACCTGATAACCACTGATAGTGGCAAAAAAATCCTGCTCGACTGTGGAATGTTCCAGGGCAAAGGCCTTGAAACTGACGGAATGAATCGTAACCTGATGTTCGACCCGGCAGAGATTGATCATGTAATACTTACCCATGCGCATATCGATCACTCGGGTTTGATCCCATATATTTACAGGCTTGGATTTCGTGGCTCGGTAATTTGTACCAGCGCTACCCGCGACCTTTGTGCCATTATGCTTGTCGACAGTGGCCATATTCAGGAAGGTGATGTGAAATGGTTCAATAAACGTCGTGTAAAAAAAGGGCTTCCAACTGTTGAGCCTATTTACACAGAGAAGGATGCAAGCGCCTGCCTCGAATTATTCATAGGAGTGGCTTATGACCGCAAGTTTCGTATCGACGATAATCTCAAAGTTAAGTTTACCAATACCGGCCATATGCTGGGAAGCGGAACAGCTTTGCTCGAAATAAACGAAAACGGGAAAACCACCCGCATTGCATATACCGGTGATATCGGACGACCGGAAAGCCGGATTCTGAAATCACCCCAACCTTTTCCACAATGCGATTACCTGATTACTGAGGCTACATATGGCAACAGGCTACATCCGCAATTGCAGGAAGCTGAAGGGGAACTTTTACGCGTGATCCGCGAAACCTGTGTTGAAAGAGGCGGAAAAGTAATTATTCCGTCGTTTGCAATCGGCCGTACACAGGAAGTGGTTTATGCGCTGAACAAGTTTTTCAATGATGGACTTTTACCAAAAGTAAATATTTACGTGGATAGTCCGCTGGCAGTTAATGCGACCGATATTTTCAGATTGCATACCGACATACTGAATGCCGATGTGGCCAATGAGATGCTTACCGATCCTGACCCATTCGGTTTTAATTCCCTTTTTTACATAAAAAGCGCAGAAGAATCAAAGAAGCTGAATGATAATAAGAAACCTTGTGTAATTATTTCGGCATCGGGCATGATGGAAGCAGGAAGGATAAAACATCACCTTGCCAATAATATCGAAAACCCGAAAAACACCATTCTGGCTGTTGGATATTGCTCTCCAAACACATTGGGTGCACGGATCTTAAATGGTGCTGATGAAGTTTCCATTTTTGGAATTAAGCATCCTGTAAAAGCAAAAATTGAGCGGATAGAAGCATTTTCGGGACATGGAGATTATAGCGAAATGGCTGATTTTATTAGCTGCCAGGATAAATCACAGGTTAAAAAGGTATTCCTAGTACATGGTGAATACACAGCTCAGTCAGCGTATAAAAATACATTGGAACAAAGAGGATTCGGAAATATTGAAATTCCGGTAGCAGGAGAAAATTTTGAACTGTAAATACCAATTTCAAGAAACGCTTTTAAACAGTAGTAAAAGAGAATAATTAATTGGATTTGGGTGTTACAATTCTGATTTTTTATTTCAGAGTGTTGTTTATACAATAACAATTTTCACTAGGTTTGTGAAGCAAATAACAGTTCTATGGGCTACACAAAACTACAGTCATTCGCACTTGTAATACTCAGAATTACAATCGGTTGGCATTTTCTTTACGAAGGAGGAGTAAAAATTCTGAATCCTAATTGGACAGCAAAATCCTATCTGCTTGATTCAGGTGGATTTCTGAAAGGTTTTTTCGAACTGATTGCAGGCAACCAAATCCTGCTTTCAATTTCTGATTCTGCTAATGCCTGGGGGCTTGCGTTGATTGGATTATCACTTATGCTTGGAATATTCACACGCTATTCGAGCATAGCCGGCATAGTATTGCTGCTTTTATACTACCTATCGCACCCTGCTTTCCCCGGAATCGAATACTTATTCCCTTCCGACGGTAGTTATTTCATCATCAACAAAACATTGGTTGAGCTATTTGCATTGCTGGTAGTATTTGCATTCCCGACATCACATATTTTCGGTCTGCAACGACTGATAAAAAGTAATAAAACATTTCTGGCATAAAATGGCACATGAGAATCAGGAAAATAAATCAGGAAAATTAAGCCGTCGCGATATACTGGCCGGGCTGGCAGCTTTACCTTTAGTTGGTATTGTTGGCTACGGATTATTACGAAATAAAGCAGATGCGGAAAAACGCAATTCAAGTCTTCTGAGCGATATCAAACCGGAAATCCAAAGTGGAATTCCACCTTTGATTGAAGGAAAAACATTACGGATCGGAATTATCGGCACCGGCGGACGAGGCGGATATTTAATGAAAGCTATGGGTTTTGTAAATCCGGATCGCATTGATGAGTATACCGAAAAAGGGAAGAAAGACAAATACTGGGAGCAATATCTTGAAGATTTCAGGGCACAGGATAACCTGAATATTAAAATTACCGCTATTTGTGATGTGTTTGATACGAATGCTGAAAAAGGTATTGCAGCCGGAGCCAATGTGCATCGCAATGGCAAGGGCGGTAAAATGGATGACGCGCCTAAACGCTACACTACGTATAATGAGCTTATCGCATCACCTGATGTGGATGCCGTTGTAATTGCTACACCCGATCACTGGCATGTACCAATCGCACTTGAAGCTGCCCGGAAAGGTAAACATGTTTATTGCGAAAAACCTCTTTCCTGGTCGGTTGCCGAAACCTATGAAATCCGCAAAACTGTTAAAGAAACAGGAATTGTATTCCAGCTTGGTCACCAGGGAAGGCAAACTGAGAGTTATAATGTAGCAAAGTCGCTGATTAAGCAAGATGTCATTGGCAAAATTTCGTTGATTGAAGTGTGCACCAACCGTAATGATCCAAACGGCGCATGGGTTTACGATATAGATCCCGAAGCCAATGAAAAAACGATTGACTGGAAACAGTTTATCGGTCAGGCGCCATGGCATGATTTCAGCCTTGAGCGGTTTTTCCGCTGGCGCTGTTGGTGGGATTACAGCACAGGACTAAGCGGTGATTTATTCACACACGAATATGATGCTTTGAACCAGATACTTGATCTGGGCATTCCAAATTCAGCGATGGCTTCGGGTGGAATCTATTTCTTCAAAGATGGCCGGACCGTTCCCGATGTTCTGAATATGGCAATGGAATACTCTGACCGTGATCTGACTCTTTTATACAGCGCAACACTTGCCAGTGAAAAAAACCGGGGTAAAGTAATTATGGGCCATGATGCGTATCTGGAATTAAGCGATACGTTGATAGTAAGTGTTGATCCCCAATCAACCCGTTATAAAGAAAAGCTGGAACAAGGCCTGGTTGAACCCTTTAAGCCAATTTTTTCGTATGTTCCGGGACAAGGAGCAGTCGATGCAGTAACTTCTCCAACAGAAAAATACTTTGCAGGCCGCGGGCTTTTATACACGTATCGCGACGGAAAAGCTGTTGATACCACTCATCTTCATTTGCGTGAATGGATCAATTGTATTAGAGCCGGAAACGGAGTTCAGCCAAGCTGTGATATCGACCAGGCTTTCGAGGAAGCAATGACGGCACATATGGGAACCATTTCGTACAAAGAAGGCCGCAGGACGTATTGGGATAAGGAGAAAGAGGTTATAGTCTAGAGTGAATTAGTTAATAGAAAATGGAAAATCGTTAATGGTTGTCAGGAATTTGATTTAGCGATAAAGACCTTTAAGAACATGCAAACTGGAAAAACAAGATCAGAAAAAGAGAAACCGTTATTAAATGTCGGTATTGTTGGTTTTGGCCTTTCGGGACAGGTTTTTCATGCTCCTTTTATTGAAGTGAATCCTCATTTTAATCTTCATACTATTGTAACTACCGGAACGCTGGCTGGAGAAAAATATCCGCTCGTAAAAATAACGCCTTCCTTTGATGTGTTGTTAGCCGAACCTGAAATTGATATTGTAATTGTATGTTCGCCAAATGCATTGCACTTTCAGCATGCCAGTGCAGCCTTGCAGGCCGGGAAGCATGTAATTGTAGAAAAACCTTTCACCGTTAACAGCACCGAAGCCCGAAATCTTGTTGACATTTCGCATAAATCAGGCAAACTTGTTTTTCCGTTTCATAACCGCCGCTGGGACAGTGATTTTCTAACGATCAAATACCTGATAGCGCAAGGATTATTGGGAAAAGTGGTCGATTATGAATCGCGGTTTGACCGATTTACACCTTCTATTAAGCGGGCAGGCTGGAAGTACCAGCAGAAAGAAGGCGGCGGTACTTTGTTTGATTTAGGAATTCACCTGATCGATCAGGCAGTTAGCCTGTTTGGCCCTCCCGAAGGAGTATTCTGCAGGCTGTTCAACCAACGCGAAGGCAGTATTACCGATGATAGTTTTGATCTGAAACTTGTCTATCCTGATCTGGATGTTACCTTAAAAGCAAGTGTTTTTGTTAAAGAACCAGGACCTCGTTTCCAGGTTCATGGTACGCAGGGCTCATTCGTAAAATATGGTTTGGATAGCCAGGAAGCCCAGCTAAAGCTAAACACAAAACCAGGAAGCAAAGGATTTGGCATTGAACCAGCAAGCCAGCGTGGTATTTTGAATACCGGGCTTTTAGGAAAAGAATTTCGTGGAAGGTATAAAACCTCTCCGGGCGATTATATGGAATTCTTCAACAATGTGTATTCTGTAATTACTGATGGCTCCGAAATGATTATTAAACCTGAAGATGCTCTGCTGAACATACGGATAATTGAAGCTGCCCGCAAAAGTGACCAGGAGAAAAGGATCATTCAATTAGAGTAATCAGTTTCAGGGAATGCATGAAAGCATTATGGTTTCAGAAAATGAATCAATCAGAAAGAAAAAAATATCGAAAAAGAACTTAAAAATCACAATTATGGCAACACGACGCGATTTTTTAAAAAACATTACCCTGGTTTCAGGCGTATTGGCAGCATCATCGCTACAAGCAGAAAGCGAAGCCGCCAGAGGCAAGAAGATGAAAATCGGGCTCCAGCTTTGGACAATCAGGGATGTAATTAATTCGGACCTTACCGGAACGCTTGCTGCTTTGAGCAAATTCGGGTATAACAGCCTGGAGCCTTATGGATTTGACGGAAATTTTTATAATTACTCTGCTAAAGACTTCAGGAAAATATGCAACGACCTGGGCATGGATATTACCAGTACCCACACCGGAATCAGTGCTGCAAATGCTGCTGAATATGCCGGAAAAGGAGCTGAAGCAGGACTCGAATACCTGATTTTACCTTCGTTCAGCGGGCGGCCTGATAAAACAATCGACGATTATAAAGTTGTGGCCAAAGAAATGAACCAGATCGGGGAAATTACCAAAAAATCAGGGATTAAATTCGCATACCATAACCATAGTCACGAATTCAAAGCTATTGATGGCAAGCTGCCTTATGACGTCCTTCTCGCTGAGACCGATCCTGATCTTGTTTCGTTCGAAATGGACATCTTCTGGGTGGTAAAAGGCGGACAGGATCCCGTTCAATACTTTAAAAATCATCCGGGACGATTCCAGACCTGGCATATAAAGGATATGGGTAACGACGGTGACAGCTGCATTGTGGGTAATGGGAAAATCAACTTCAAAGATCTGCTGAAACATTCAAAAAAGGCGGGATTAAAACGGTTTTTTGTTGAGCAGGAACAGTATGCAGAAGGAACTCCGATTTATTGCGCTGAACAAAGCTGTAAGTACATTCAAAAGCATTTATTATAAAAATCCATTTAAAAAATCAAAACTATGGAAGAAAACAAAACCACAGGTATTGATCGCCGTTCGTTTATTCTTAACACCGCAACGGCTGCTGCAGGATTTATCATTCTGCCAAGTCATGTAATTGGAGGCCTGGGCCACCGCATGCCCAGCGATAAGTTAAACATTGTCGGCGTTGGCGTTGGCGGACGTGGTGGCGCAGTAATCCGGGCCGTAAGCAGCGAAAATATTATTGCTTTGTGCGATGTAGACTGGAAATATGCTGCCGGCATTTTCAAGGATTATCCCGATGCCAAAAAGTACTACGACTGGCGCATTATGTTCGACGAACTGAAGGATTCCATTGATGCTGTTGTAGTCGGAACTCCTGATCATAATCATGCCATTATCAGTATCAACGCCATGAAACTCGGTAAGCACGTGTATTGCGAAAAACCGCTTACACATTCCGTTTGGGAATCGCGACAGATGACTGAAATTGCAAAGCAATATAAAGTTGCCACTCAAATGGGTAACCAGGGCAACTCAGGCGAAGGAATCCGCCAGGTTTGCGAATGGGTTTGGGATGGTGCCATAGGCGAAGTACGCGAAGCACATGCCTGGACCAACCGCCCTATCTGGCCACAAGGACTTGAGCGCCCGAAAGAAGTGATGTCAGTACCTGATACTCTGAAATGGGATCTTTTCCTGGGAACAGCAAAAGAACGTCCTTACAATCCAATCTATACGCCATGGAACTGGCGTGGCTGGTGGGATTTCGGAACAGGCGCTTTGGGCGATATGGCCTGCCATATCATGGATCCGATTTTTATGTCGCTGAAACTTAAATACCCGACAAAAGTTCAGGGAAGTTCATCACAATTCAATACCGAATCACCTCCTTTGGCCGAAACAGCAACGTTTAAATTTCCAAAGAGGGATAAATTCCAGAAAGTAAAAATGCCGGAAGTAAAGGTAACCTGGTGGGATGGTGGTTTGTTGCCTCCACGCCCCGAAGAATTGCCTGCCGGTGAGATGATGGGACGCGATGGAAACGGTGGTTGTTTGTTAATTGGTTCCAAAGGAAAGATAATGACCGGTTGTTATGGGAAAGATCCATTCCTGTTGCCGCTCGATTACGACAAGAGCTACAAACGCCCTGAGAAACAAATGCGCAGAATCGAAGGTGGTCACGAAATGGACTGGGTACGCGCATGCAAAGAAAGTCCTGAAAACAGGGTTGAAACCACTTCAAACTTCAGCTATTCAGGTCCGATGAACGAAATGGTTGTTATGGGTGTTGTGGCTGTAAGGCTTCAGGATTTGAAACGCGAACTGGAATGGGATGGCGAAAACATGCGCTTTACCAATATCAGCGATACCGACGAAATCAGGATTGTGAAGAGTGATAAGTTTGAGATTATTGACGGACATCCGCATTTCGATACCCAGCACGATACCATGAATGCCAAACAAGCTGCTGAAGAATATATCAAACATACTTACAGGGCTGGCTGGAGCTGGTAGTTTAACTCATTACTGTTTATAAATTAAATAAATTTAATTGTTAATAAAATCAAATAACTTCTATGAAACAACTACTTTATATCATGATGATTGCACTTGCCATTTCATCCTGTAAAAATACAGGAACACAGGCAACAGATGAAGCAAAAAGCGATAGCCTGACAATTGATTCAGCTGCAACAAACGCTTTAAGCGCACAGGAAGTAAAGGATAGCGTTATCCTTCTTTTCGATGGCAAAACTACCGATCAATGGCGCAGCTATGGAAAAGAAACTTTTCCAAAAGGCTGGAAAATCAATGATGATGCTATTCATTGCATTGGTTCCGGTAAAGGCGAAGCCGGCGAAGGCGGTGATATTATCACCAAAGAGAAATTTAAAAACTTTGAGCTAACCCTCGAATGGAAAATTTCGGAAGGTGGAAACAGCGGTATTTTTTACCTGGCCCAGGAAATTGCCGGCGAACCTATATGGAAAAGTGCTCCCGAAATGCAGGTTCTGGATAACGAAAAACATCCTGACGCTAAATTAGGTGTTGACGGAAACCGCCAGGCAGGATCTCTCTACGACCTTATTCCGGCTAAACCACAGAATGCAAAGCCTGTTGGCGAATGGAATTCCGTTAAAATTATGGTTTACAAAGGAACTGTAGTTCATTATCAGAACGGTGTTCAGGTACTTGAATATCACCTGTGGACCGATGAATGGAAGAAAATGTGTGCCAACAGTAAGTTTAAAGACTTTTCAAATTTCGTAAATACAGCTACCGAAGGATTTATCGGACTACAGGATCACGGTGATGATGTTTGGTACAGGAATATTAAGATCAGGAAACTTTAAGAGAATACAGGGGATAAGATATAAGGAGTAAGGCGTAAGGCGTAAGAAGTAAAGGAGAAGGGCACTTTGGCTGCTCTCAGTGCAGACTTGGCGAAGGGAGAGAATTCCCGAAAAACATTTATGGAAAAGGGTAGCCACTGGGTTGCCCTTTTTTAATTTTAAAAACCAAGTAACTCAGACTTGATTTTATCAATCTTCACTTTGTCGAAATCCGAATAATTCCTTGCAAATTTCTCAGCAATTTTATCGTTACAGAGATTTCCAATGCTTCCTTCGTGTGTATGCTGAACCTTGATTTCAGGATTAAAATTCCCTTCTTCAATCTGTTTCCCTACCATTTTATACGCATCCCGGAAAGGCGTGCCTGAAAGAACCAGTCGGTTAACTTCTTCAACACTAAACAAATAGCTATATTTTGGATCGTCAAGGATATGTGTATTCACACTTACTTTATCGATGGCAAAGGCTGATATCTGAAGGATGGTTTGAATTTCGGTTAAAGCTGGCAGGAAGGATTCTTTAATAATCTGCATATCGCGAAAATATCCTGATGGCAGATTGCCAAGGATAGAACCTATTTCGAATGGCAAAGCCTGAAGTTTATTGCACTTTGCCCGTATCAGCTCAAAAACGTCCGGATTTTTCTTATGCGGCATAATGCTGGAGCCGGTTGTAAATTCAGACGGAAGCGTGATAAAACCAAAATTCTGGCTTATAAAAAGGCAGAGATCGGTTGCCATCCGGCCAATGGTTGAAGCAAGATTTGCCAAAGCAAAAGCAGTAATCCGCTCCACCTTTCCACGGCCCATTTGCGCATAAACCACATTATAATTCAAATCATCAAAACCAAGAAGCTGTGTTGTAAAAGTGCGGTTTAGTGGAAACGACGAGCCGTATCCGGCTGCTGAACCCAAAGGATTCTGGTTATTGATTTTATAAGCGGATGAAAGCAACTGAAGATCATCAGCCAGAGCTTCGGCGTAAGCGCCAAACCACAATCCAAACGAGGATGGCATGGCAACCTGTAAATGAGTGTAGCCGGGCAACAGGACTTCCTTGTATTTTTCACTCTGGCTTTGGAGAACCTGAAAAAGTGATTGAACATCATGAGCAATATCCAGCAGGCTGTCACGTGTGAAAAGACGGATATCAACCAATGCCTGGTCGTTGCGCGAACGGCCTGAATGAACTTTCTTGCCAATATCGCCAAGCTTTTGAGTTAACAACAGCTCAACCTGTGAATGAACATCCTCAATTCCCGCTTCGATAACAAAGTTGCCGTTTTTGATTTCGTTATAGATTTCAACCAGGGCTTTTTTTAATTCAGACAATTCCTCTTTTTGAAGCAAACCAATGCTTTCGAGCATGGTTATATGGGCGATGGTTCCGAGCACATCCGATCCGGCCAGGTAGAGATCCATTTCCCTGTCGCGGCCAACGGTAAAAGCTTCGATGATCTCGTTAACAGGTATTCCTTTATCCCAAAGCTTCATAGGTGATTACTTTAAATTTTTTCAAAAACAAAGGTACAAACACAAATCAGAATTCCAGTTTTTCAAGGATTTCGATATACACACCAATACCATTCTTAATTTCTTCCGTATAGATAAATTCATTGGCGGTATGCGAGCGGGCTGATTTTCCGGGACCCATTTTCACCGATGTCCATGGCATGACGGCCTGGTCGCTACTGGTTGGCGAGCCGTAGCAAGCTATATTCATGGCTTTAACAATCTTCACCAGCGGATGGTCATCACCAATAAATGATGAATTTAATCGTAATGAACGGGCAGTAACTTCGCATTTAACGTTTTGACGGATAATTTCCAAGGTTTCGGCATTGCTGTAATGCTCATTCGGACGGACATCCACCACAAACTCACAAACATCAGGAACCAGGTTATGCTGATAGCCTGCTTTGATCTGCGTCACACTCATTTTGACCGGTCCAAGAACTTTCGACACTTTTGGGAACTGGTAAGTACGTATCCATTCCATATCAGGCATGGCATTGTAAATTGCATTTTCACCTTCTTCGCGGGCCGCATGTCCTGGGCGGCCAGATGCTTTGCAATCGAGAACCATCAATCCTTTTTCTGCAATAGCCATTTCCATGGTAGTGGGTTCACCAACAATGGCGAGGCTGATCGGCTCTATCTGATTTTTAATGGATTCAATTCCATGATGCCCTGAAATTTCTTCTTCGGCAGTAGCAGCATAAATCAGGTTCCATTTTAGAGATGGTTTCTGCGCAAAGTATAAAAAAGTTGCCATTAGTGAAACCAAGGGTCCTCCGGCATCATTGCTTCCTAAGCCAATCAGCTTTCCTTCTTCT
>JAURYB010000092.1 GCA_030654075.1 Bacteroidales bacterium
TAAAATCACTTCCGCAATTATCTGTTGCCGAAGCCACAGCAAATTCAGGAGCAGTCGGGCAGTTGACGGTAGTTTCTGCAGGTAAGGCAGCGATCACTGGCGCAGTAACATCCTGAACATTTATTTTCTGCAAAGCTTCAGACGTATTTCCGCAGGCATCCGTAGCTGTCCATGTGCGTGTAACGCTGTATGAACCGGCGCATGCACCCGGAGTAGTAACATCCTCAAAAGTGAGTGTAAAATCACTTCCGCAATTATCTGTTGCCGAAGCTACAGCAAATTCAGGAGCCGCCGGGCAGTTGACGGTAGTTTCAGCTGGTAAAGCATCGATTACAGGGGCAATTTTATCATGAACTATAATTTGTTGTGAGCAGGTACCAAAATTGTTATTGATATCTGCAACGGTATATATCCGAGTAATAATTTCAGGACATGTCATTCCGTTTGACGATTGATCAGCCAGAGTAAAAGAGGCAGCATGAATACCATCATTATCGGTAACTGTACCATCTGCAGAAATATATTCGGCTAGCGAAGCATATGCCGCCGGAACTTCATCAATGCAGTTTACAATGACATTTGCCGGGCAATTCATGACAGGAGACTGCGTATCGGTAACAATTACCATTTGAGTACAAGATGCCAAAAGCCCGTTCACGTCAGTAACAGTCCAGGTAACTGAGGTTAATCCGACCGGGAATTGAGCCGGAGCATTGTTGGTAACAGAAGCTACTCCGCAATTATCCGAAGTCACCGGTGTACCAAGATTTATACCAGTAGCATAGGGAAAACCAATATTAGCAGATATAGTAATTGGCGCAGGACAAATAATTGTCGGAAGAATATTATCTGAAACTGTCACCGTCTGGTCACAGGTTGCTTTATTTCCGCTGTTATCGGTCACCGTCCAGGTAACGGTAGTTGCTCCCAATGGGAAAGCAGCAGGCGCATTGTTTGTCACCAAAGCCACACCACAATTATCTGCAGTAACCGGTGTTCCAAGAGCCACACCTGTAGCTGTGCAACCTGTATTGGTGGTTGCTGTAACATTGGCAGGACAAGATATTAAAGGTAGAGTGACATCTGTTGTAGTCCCAACATTGCCAATAGCCGATTTAATACATCCGTTTCCATCAGTTGCAGTAATTGTATAAGATTGAGCAATCAGGTTAGTAAATGTACCAGTTGGTGATTGAACTCCAATATTAGGATCTATCGAATACGTTATTAAACCTGTTCCACCTGTTGCATTTACAACTATTTTACCATCATTTGATCCGGTACAATTTGTATTATTAATAATTGGGTTGCCAAAAGATATATCCGATAAAGGTTGTGAAATAACTGCTTGTGAAGTTGAAATGCAATTCTTCGCATCAGTAACGGTAACAGTATATGAACCTGCGCTCAATCCTGTTGCAGTTGAAGTAACCTGAACAGGGCTTGTATTCCATGAATAGGAGTAAGGTAAAGTACCTCCATTAGCTGAAACAGTTGCTGAGCCGGTTGAAGTTCCGTAACAACTTATATTGTTTTGACCGGAAATGGTGGTATTCAGTGCGGATGCAATATTGATGATGACCTGATCCGATACAGAACAACTATTAATATCCGTTACAGTTAATGTAAAAGTAACAATGCCGGAAGAAGAAGGGGTGAAAACTGGATTGGCAATATTTGGATTACTTAATCCTGTTGTCGGACTCCATTGGTAAGCCAGGTTACTACCAGAAGAGCCTGTTGCCGATCCCTGTAATAGATAGGTCTCGCATAGGGCTATTGAAGCATCATTCCCGGCATTTACATTCTGAGGAATGGGTTTTACAACAACATCTACCGAGGCTATTCCTTTACACCCGTTCAAAGAAGTTCCAATTACCGAGTATGAAGAATTAGAATAAGGCGATACTATTATTTCTGATGTAGTTGCTCCAGAGGGATTCCAAAGATAACTTGAACCTCCGCTGGCAGTAAGAGTAAGATTGCTTCCTGCGCATATTTCAGAGCTTGGAGGAGTAATAAGAATTGTTGGACTTGGAATTACAGAAACCACCACCTGGTCAGTTGAAGTACAGATATTGTTTGCATCTGTAACAGTCAAAGTATACGTAGTTGTTGATATTGGGGATGCAATTGGGTTAGGAATTGAGTAATTACTTAGTCCGATTCTGGGAGACCATGAATAAATGACTCCTCCTGAGCCATTTAACTGAGTTGTTGTGCCAGAGCAAATACTTACATCCGCACCAGCGTTGGCCTGAATTACTGCCGGCGCCCCTAAAACTATATTTCCTAAAAATGCAGGAACAGCGCAGCTTCCGATATCTTTTACTGAAACATTATATGTTCCTTGCGATAGTCCTGAAAATAAATTTGAATTTTGCCATGCGCCTCCATTAAGGGAATATAGATAATTACCCGAACCAACTGAAGCACTTACAGTAATAACGCCTGCACTGGTCCCGTTACATAAGATATTATTCGCCTGAGCCGTTACAGATACAGGGGTTTCATTAATACGGATTTCTTTAAGGATATATACAGCATTTGGATCGCACGGACATGATTGAAGAGTTTGAATTTCAAGTATTTCTGAACCTTCTCCAACACCATCAGCGACAGCATAGTAATCTATAGTATATTTGGTTTGTCCTATTGGTATAGTTATTTCAGAAGGTAAAGGATCTCCATTAGATGTAAGAACATCAACTCCATTTACAGCTGTGCCGGAATATTGCAATTGTATGTCAAGTGGCTCACCCAGTTCTGTTGTTCCACGTTCGAAAGTTAAATGCATAGGTTTACATCCTTCGAAAATATTGCTGAAATCTGTTGAGCTGTAATCAGGATTGATATTGGTTATAGTAACAGGTTCCGAATTGAAACTTTTTGCTTGCAGAAAAACCGCTCCATCCCATTGCTGATCCGAAGCATCTGCAACACTTAACTTTATGTGATAAGTTGAACAGGCAGTTACATTATAGGTTGCTGTAAGCGTGACTGTACCGCCATCATATTGCATAGTTAATGACCCCGAAGGATTACTTATATAATATGTTTCATTTTCGGCCGGGAAAACGACGTTGTTGATATTAGTTCCAGCCGGATGAATAGTGTTAATCGAAACCGGTATGCCTCCGGGAATTGTGGCAAGGTTTACTGCATTATTTGAAAAGGTACCTGAAATGCCCGGCCCGCTGAGGAAGAATCCGAAAGCATCATTGAATTCAGTTTCGCAATACTCTATATATTCTTCTGATGTAAAAATATATTTAAACTCCAGGGTGTTTCCCGCAGGAACAAAATCAAATTCCAAAGAGGATGCATCATACATGGTTTTCGCCGTGATCTTTGAAAGATCCGGATCATTAGCAGCGCTCACCATTTTATCTGATTTATTCCCAATGGTATTGGGCCCCATCGCCGAAGATATTTTTCCAGTCGCAAGAATAAGACCTTTCTCAATTGGAAAATTTGATGTGCCCTTTTCAAAATATCCCATCTGTCTGTCACCTGGTATTGCTGACCAAACATGATCGACCCATGACCAGGTATTGTTCGTGTTTTTTTTATAATACCCGTATTTTATATTACTTGTTTGAAGACAGCCTGTAACCAACACGTTTCGAACCAATTGTTCTGGTGTCATTAAATTGTAAGTAGGATTTTCAGCAACAGATATTGATCCTGCACTTGCTTTGATATCACTGCCTTTCACACCAATACTTTTGCTTTTAACTTCTTGTGTTGGAGGGTATTTCCTACCAGGATATTGACTGGCTTTACTTATATCCTGACCTAAAACAGTTACCGAAAATAAAAGAACTACTGTTAAAAGTGAAAGGGTAAGAATGATATGTTTTTTCATGGTAAGAAGTTTTTGTGAATGCTACAGGCAGTTTTTAGTTTGTTGATAGAAGAATGCAGGATGGACGCAGCGCCGCTAATTTTTTTGCATTAAAATTAGCATTGAAAATGAATTAAGATCAATAAAGCCGTCATTTAGAGCTTTAACAAGGACATTGGGGAGGAAAGGGGGGAGCAGACAGCAAAATTTTTGAAGACTTAGATATAAGTTTTTCTTCTGTCCTGATTTGAAAAAATGGTTAACCGGAAATGTTGGTTTCACGGTGTAGTAAATTGCAGTAGATATAGTCATACTATGTTGGCAATTAAAGTTTTACAAGTAAAAATGAAAGACAAGTGATTTTAAAATGAATCGCATCACTTTTTCCCGATACTATATGCTATAATATCATGCCATATTATTTAAATATCTAATATTCAATAATATATTATCTGCTATGATGTAATATTGGAGCTAAATGTCCCGATTTGGGTAATAGGGATTATTGTGGGAAAAAAATTCAATTCCGTAAAAACCAGGTCATTTCTGCGTTCCCGGGAATATTGATTTCCGGTTTAAAATCATCCACCCGGATAAAAGATCTATTTAAGCATTTGCTTTAAACATTAAAGCAGTCTACAAGGAAACTTTAGGAAGTTCAATATTCTATCAGCAAAAATACGAAATTATTGAATTGAAAATTTCCAGATAGTCGTAGTTTTATATTCCTCCCCCGGGCGGAGTATAACATTTGGAAATTCAGGATGATTCATCGAATCGGGGAAGTGTTGTGTTTCAAGGCAAAATGCTGTATGATTCAAATGCATTTTACCACATTTACCTAGAAGATTTTCTCCATCAAACCAATTTGCAGTATAAAGTTGAACTCCGGGCTCGGTTGTAAAAACTTCCATTACTCTTCCTGACGTAGGATCATGGACCTTTGCTGCTAGGGCGAGCTCGCTGGTTTGATTTCTTAAGACAAAATTATTATCAAATCCATTATTTAACTGGTTAATCCGTTCGCCAATCCTTCGTGGTTCAGTAAAGTCAAACGGAGTTCCGGCAACTGATGCGAAGGCTCCGGTTGGAATGCTGTTACTGTCGGTAACAGTGATCTTATCAGCAAAAATCTGGAGTTCATGATCATAAATTTCACCGGATCCTTCTCCACCCAGGTTGAAATAACCATGGTTTGTAAGGTTTACCGGAGTAGCTTTATCTGTTTCGGCATAAAAATTTAAACTGATCTCGTTATTATTAGTGAGAGTGTAGATTGCTTTTACTTTCAGGTTTCCGGGGAATCCTTCTTCACCATCCACACTCAGGTATTCAAGCTCAACTCCAACTTCATCTTTTCTTTCAAATAAGGATGATTTCCATAATTTATGCTGAAATCCGTGAAATCCTCCATGTAACTGAAATTCACCATTGTTCGCGGAGACTTTATAGTTGATATTGTCGATACTGAATCCGGCACCACCAATGCGATTACATGTACGGCCTACGATACAATTAAAATAGGCAGGATTTTTAATCCAGCTTTCCCATGTTGATAAACCAAGCACTACATCCGCTAAAGAACCCTTTTTATCAGGAATCAGTAATGAAATGATTGTTCCCCCGTAATTAGTAACTTTCAATATAACTCCATTTTTATTCTCAAAAATGAATAACAAAGCTTCTTTGTTGTCCGGTGTAAAACCAAAATGTTCACTTGACGCTTTCATACTTCTAGTTTTAATGTATTTTTTCAGGCTACTTTTCAGGATAATTTTATCATTCGAAGTATGTGTTGATAACATCTTCTTGTTTTAGCAAATATATTATATTTGTATATTCTATTGTTTGTTTAATGAAGATAAGTTTCTGATTTTTCATTTCAGTTAAACAAATACCAACTCTAATTCCATGAAAATTCAAGCTAACATTTTTAGAAAATTAACTTTGTTTGCTGCTCTCTGTATTCTTACAATATTCAAAGCGCAAAGCCAGTCTAGTCTTAACTCAAATGATTTCCGTTTTATGAATCCGGAATTGACTCTAAAGCAAAGGGTTGATGATTTGGTTTTGCGGCTTACCCTGGATGAAAAAATACTTCAGATGCAACATACTGCGCCTGCTATAGAGCGGCTTGGGATTCCACAATACAATTGGTGGAACGAATGCCTGCATGGAGTGGCACGAAACGGTATTGCAACGGTTTTTCCGCAGGCTATCGGCATTGCAGCAACATTTAATCCACCTCTGATAAAACAGGAAGCTGATGTGATTTCCACTGAAGCCAGGGCAAAATATTATGAAGCCATTAGCAAAGGCAGCCATGAAATTTATCAGGGACTTACTTTCTGGTCGCCAAATATTAATATTTTCCGGGATCCGCGTTGGGGTAGGGGCCAGGAAACATATGGCGAAGATCCGTTTCTGACATCCCAGGTTGGTAAAGCTTTTGTACAGGGCTTGCAGGGAAATGATCCTGATTATTTTAAAGTGATAGCAACAGCCAAACATTTTGCTGTCCATAGCGGGCCTGAATCGCAACGGCATAAATTTGATGCCTGGCCATCACAAAGAGATTTATACGATACTTATTTGC
Source organism: Bacteroidales bacterium (assembly GCA_030654075.1). GTDB lineage: Bacteria > Bacteroidota > Bacteroidia > Bacteroidales > UBA4417 > UBA4417. The sequence continues at coordinate 6,444 of JAURYB010000092.1, forward strand.
CTGCCTTTGAGGTACTGGTTAAAGAAGCAAAGGTATATTCAGTAATGACTTGCTATAACCGGGTTTTTGGAATTCCTAGTTCCGCAAATACTTTCTTATTTAAAGAAACACTCAGGGGGAAATGGGGTTTTAATGGATATGTCGTTTCTGATTGTTGGGCAATTTCTGATATTTATTCTTTTCACAATTTTGTTCCTACTGCTGAAAAAGCTGTTGCTCTTACGTTAAAAGCAGGTACGGATCTTTCGTGTGGACCGGAATATGGCAGCCTGAAAAAAGCTGTTGAGCTTGGGTATATTACTGAAAATGAACTTGATGTTTCAGTTAAACGCCTGTTTGAAGCCCGTTTCAGGCTGGGATTATTCGATCCTTCATCCAAAGTTATATATTCGGCTATCCCTGCAACTGAATATGATACCCCGGCGCATCAGGAACTTGCTCATCAGGTTGCTTTGCAGAGCATAGTATTACTCAAAAATGACAACAATATTCTTCCTTTGACATCGAAAAGCAGAACCATTGCGGTTATTGGCCCATATGCAAATGATACATCGGTATTGTTAGGCAATTATAACGGAATTCCTTCTCATCCTGTCACAATGTTACAAGGTATCCGGAATAAGGCCGGTAAAAGCACCAAAGTGATTTATTGCCAGGGCGTTAATAAGCCTGAAGTCCAGGCGCTTCGTTCTGAAAATGTTAATTTTTCTGCCGATCCTTTATTCTCGGAAGCTATTTCAGTCAGCATGACTGCTGATGTGATTATTTTTGCCGGTGGTATTTCTCCAAATCTCGAAGGAGAAGAAATGGATGTAAAAGTGCCTGGTTTTTCAGCTGGCGATCGTACAACTCTTGATCTTCCACAAAACCAGCAAAAATTATTGGAAAAGCTCAAATTAATTGGAAAACCAATTATACTTTTACTTACGAATGGTAGTGCTCTTGCTATAAATTGGGCTCAACAAAATGCAACAGCTATTGTCGAAACCTGGTATCCTGGTGAAGAAGGTGGTAATGCAGTTGCAGATGTATTGTTCGGCAATTATAACCCTGCTGGTCGGTTACCTGTTACTTTTTATAAATCGGTTGACGATATACCCGCTTTTGAAGATTATTCGATGAAGGGGCGTACCTATAAATATTTTAAAGGAACACCTCTTTATGCTTTCGGCTATGGACTGAGTTATACTTCATTTAATTATGAAGTAGCTGAACTCAAAGCAAAGTCGCTAAACGTAACGGATACTATTGTCGTATCTGTAAAAATCAGCAATACCGGTAAATTCAATGGCGATGAAGTTATCCAGGTATATGCAAAACAACCTATCGCATTAAAGGATCAACCGATTAAGTCATTGATTGCTTTTCAAAGGGTTCAATTTGGGAAAGGTGAAATGAAAGAAGTTATTCTGTCAATCCCGGTTTCAAGACTTCGTCATTTTAATCCGGATATTAAAGATTATGCAATAGCAAAAGGTGAATATGAATTACTGATTGGTGCAGCATCAGATGATATTAAATTTAAAACCATTGTAACAATAGAATAAACCTATTTATGAAAGAGGATTAATTAGTTAACGCTGGAAGCTGGCTAATATCCTGAAAATTCTCATTATTTGCTTAGCAACAGAATAACTGCTTAATCTATCTTGTGTTTAGTAAATCCAGCAATCCTGTGTTGATTTCAATCTCAGAATTTGAGGAACACAAAGGGATAAATTTAAGCTAATCCCTTGCCCCGACTTTCAGGTCTTGGATTTCAAAAAAAGACAAATCTCTATATCTCATCTCCTTTCATGCTAAAGTCAATGATTGCAAGTCAGGATTAATAATAAATTTCTACATCTATTGCCCTGACCTTCAGGTCGGGGATTGCTTATATTCCAGCTATTTTAGCTTTAGCCAAAATTTAATTGCAAGATTTTATAGCATACTTATCAATTCACACTAAAATAAAAAAAACGCCATCCAGACTAACCTGGCGGCGTTTTTAGTTTTATAAAACTTCTTTATTAACCCTGAAGTTTAAAGTAGATTGGCATATTGAAAAGAACGCGAACCTGTTTCCCGTTTTGTTTTCCAGGATGCCACTGTGGCATCATTTTAACAACGCGAAGTGCTTCTTCATCACAACCGCCGCCGATACCGCGAAGTACTTTCACGTCGGTAACATTCCCTTTTGAATCAACAACAAACGATACATAAACTGTACCTTGAATACCGTTTTCGGTAGCTTGCTGAGGATACACAATGTTTGTTCCAAGGAATTTGTTGCGTTCTGCTTCCCCACCAGGAAAAGCAGGCATTTCTTCAACAATTGTGAAAACCGGTTTTGTTTCTTCAACCTCTATAACTTCCTCTTTTGTTACAACTTCAGCAACTTCTTCGGTAACTGAAACGGTTTCATTGCTGGTTTTGGATAAATCATCCTGGTTAAAGATGTCTGCATCTTCAACTACTTCTTCAGTAGTTACTATAGGTGCTACAAATTTAACTTTCTGCTGAAGCTCAGCTGGAGGAGGAGGAGGGGGAGGAGGAGGAGGAGGAGCATCTTCTTTAGGCTTATCCATATCGATAAATTCAGCACTTGCTGCTTTTTCGACGTATCCAAGCCTTTTCTGCGCATAATAACTTGATGCTAAAGGGTAAGCTAAACCTGCAGCCAAAATGATAACTGCTAGTATTAATCCCCTTGTCATGTGTTTACTATACAATTTACGCAAAATGTACGCTCCATAAGTTTTATTCCTGTGCTCAAAGACGATTTCGTCCATTGGAGCGGTATAAACTTTTTGCTTTGTCATTTTTGTATTTTGCTTTAAATGTGAACTACAACGTTAGTCAACTTCTGTTGATTTATTTAGCAGCCGGTGTTGAAACCGCTGTTCCATTAATCATTGCTTTTTCAAGATCATTGATATCGACAACTGCATAATTAGCAACAGTGCAGATGGCCATTTCATCAATAATGTCGACTAAGTTTTTGTATTTTGCCTTTTCATCAGCCTTTATCAGAATGATAGGGGCTTTTGGATCAACAGTCTTCTTTAACTCTTTTACTTTCCGGGTTAAAGTTGAATCTGCCATCACTTCGTCTCCTCTTATAACCTTATCCCTTAATTCCTTAACAGCTTTAAAAACCAGTATGTTGCGTTGTAAAAGCATTTTACGGATTCCATCTTTACTGTAATTTGTTGAAATTAGCTGGGGAAGAGGTAATTTAGGATCTGCAAGTCCAAAATAATAGTAAATTTTATCATCTCCTGAAACGAGAATATTGATTGTCCGCTCAGCTTCAATTTTAGGAGCTGTCTTTTGTTCAATATCATCCTTCTCAGGCATGGTAATTTCCATTGCTTTAGGCTTGCTGAAAGCTGTGGTAAGCATAAAAAAGGTGATCAGCAAACACATCAGGTCGACCATGGGGGTCATATCTATGTGCGTCGAAAACTTTTTGGCTTTCTTTTTGCCGCCTTTTTGTTTGCCTTCCGCTTGGATTATTTCAGCCATATTATGATTTCTTTAAATTGTTAACTTTATAAGTACTATTCTTCCAATTTTGCTTCGTCCTTCATGAGGTTGGTGGTAAGGTTAAACTTGTTAACCTTATTATCCTGAAGAATATCCATTACATGTTTTACAGTTTTGAAATCAGCTTCACCGTCACCCTTAATGGCAACTTCGGCACGTGGATTTTGAAGGCGTATAAAACGAACCCAGAGATTTAACTGATTGTCAGCGGAATCAACAGGAATGCCTGTCTGAAATGCCTCACGGTCCTTTGAATCTTCTGTGTTGATCCAGGCTTTGAGTTTATCAGCCGGCATACCAAATGAAGCCCACGTTGAGAAGGTTTTTAATTCCTTTTCTGTAAACGTCAGATTGTACTGTTCCGCCACTTTTTTCAAAACTTCTTTTCTTATAAGTACTGCTGTGTCCTTTCCGTTGTCGAAATTCAGGAACACTTTATTGTCCTTACCAACAAGAATAATAATGACATCTTTTTCAGGAGAGACTTTCTCACTTACTGAACTTGGAGTATCAATTACTGTTGCTTCGGATGGACGAAAAGACGTTGTTAACATGAAGAATGTAAGCAAGAGGGCAAATAAATCCACCATAGGCGTCATGTCTATGTGTGGAGTCCTTACCGGTGCTTTAATTTTTGGCATGGTTTCTTATTTTGAATTGTGAAAACCGGGCGCTAAGCGCCATGATTCAATTGATACTTTACGCAGACCTTATTTGGCTTGCGCTGCAAAAGTCTGAGTAAGACTGAATCCTGCTTCGTCAATTTTATAAGTCATTCCATCAATCTTTGTTGAGAAATAATTGTAGAAAATGATGGCAAGTGTTGAACCTGTGATACCAAATGCAGTATTGATAAGAGCTTCCGAGATACCTGTAGCAAGAGCTAAAGCATCAGGAGCACCAGCTTGTGCCAAAGCAGCAAATGCACGGATCATACCTAATACAGTACCGATAAGACCGATAAGTACAGAAATTGAAGCGATGGTTGATAAAATAACCAGGTTGCGTGACATCATCGGAAGTTCCAATGCCGTAGCTTCTTCAAATTCTTTCTGCAACGAAACTAGCTTCTGATCTTTGTCAAGTCTTGTATCTGATTGTAGTTCTTTGTATTTAACCAAACCGGCCTTCATAACATTTCCGATTGATCCTTTTTGTTTGTCGCATGAAGCGATAGCCTGATCAATCTGGTTGTTTTTTAAGAAGTTTTGCAGATTAGCTACAAATACATTTGCTGCACCTGTACCGTTTGCTTTACGAAGGGTTAAAGCCCTTTCGATGGTGAAAGTAAAAAGTACAATAATTAAGGTAATTAAAAGAGGTACAATCATGCCTCCTTTGTAAACCATGGCCAGGTAGTTACCGGGAATAGGGTGTCCATCAGGATTACCACCTTCAAAGTTTACAGGATTTCCTAATACATAATAGTAAATCAGGAATGCGATTGCTAAAGAAATCAGAATTGTTCCAGTTGCGAAAGCCGAACGTAATGTGTCTTTCAACGATTGACCGTTTTTGCTCATTGTGATTAGATTTTAGATTAGTGAATTGTATTAATTGTTGTTGTTTAATTACATTAATAAATCATACGCAAAGATAAAAGATTTTGTCTTTTAAAAAAGACTTTACTGTAAGTAGGAGCATTTTTATTTTAAAAAAATGAATTCGCACACACATACAGTAAAGCATTTAGCGTATTTAGCTGAATATCAATACTAAAGAACGATTGCTATTGAGAATTTGCTGATTTGAATTCAGGGCAACGTGGTTTCAGATCTTTAAGGGCACTATTTGCATTTTCATTAGCCGGATCTATTGCAACAATTTTATCCCAATACATGAGCGACTCGCAGTATTGTTTGTTAACCAGGTAGTAATACCCAAGATAATTATAAGCTTCAAGCATATCTTTACTGTATTTCACAGAGTCAGCACTGGCTTTTTCGATAAGTTTCTCGTAGAATGGTTTGGCTAATCCGTCTTTAGTTTCAGGATCGAGATTAGAATAAACCCGAGCCCTGAAAAGGTATGCCGGTTCAAAATCTATACTCATCCTGTTTACTTTAGCAAAAGCTGAATCGGCTTCTGCCCAGTTTTTAGCGTCAAAATAGGCGCGGCCCATCTTATAGTAATCGTTAACACTGCCGTTGGTATGTTGAATTTTAAGTTTGTACGTATCACCGGCATTCTGGGGTTTCTTGTTTTTAAGATATAATGTAGCTATCTCGGTAAGAAGATCGACATTTGTTGTATCAAGTTCAAAAGCCTTCATTAAGGTTAATATGCCGATTGAATCCTGACTGCTTTTAAGGAGAATATGCCCGGAATAAATGTAATCTTTTGCTGTAATTTTTTCGGAAGGTGCATTAGTTATGAACTTAGCCATATAAAAATTAGCCTGGGGGTATTGTTTCTCTTCGTAATATGAATAGGCCAGTGCGCGGTTCAGATCATTAAATGTTAAAGAGTCCATTGCCATAATCTGGTTGATCTGCTCTATCGCTCCTTTATAATCTTCTGTCTGAATAAGCATGTTGGCATATCTGCGTTTTGCTGCGATGTTACTGCTGCTTAGGTCAAGATATTTTTTAAAGTTAGTTTTTGATTCTTCAGGCTGTTTCATTTTAGCATAAAGGAAACCCATTTCGAGGTAAGCAGGGGCGAAGGAAGGGTCAATAGCAAGTGCTTCCTGGTAATAGTTTAATGCATCCTGGTAGCTTCTTATCCGGGTATACAACTGACCAAGCCTTACACGAGCCCTGGTTGAGTTAGGTGAAAAATCCTGGGCTCTTTTGTAATTCTCAGCAGCACGGCTTCCATTATTCAAGGTGTAGAACCAATAATCACCACGTACTAAATAAAGTTCAGGATTTTTACTATCAAGTGATTCTGCTCTCCTCAGAAATCCAAAAATCAAGGCGGAGTCTTTACTACCAACCTGGACGAAAGCGTCGGCAAGACGTACCAATAATGTAGCCTGTTCCGGTTTGGTAAGTGAGGATTTTACTTTTTTTGCGGGAAGAAATGTCTGAGCTTTGGCAATGTTCTCATCAGCAACAGTTTTGTTGTTCTGGATAAGAGCAACTTTCCCAAGTCCTACGTAGTTTAGAGGTTCATTTGGATTAGCTGCGATTCCTTTATTATAACGTTCAATAGCTTTTTTAGCAATAGCATCAAACGGAATATTGGTTGGATCAATAAAATAGGAGGCTAATTGATTTTCGCCACTGTAATAAAAGTATTTGCCATTAGCAGGCTCTTTGGCGCTCAGCTCACTAAAGGCTTTATCAGCAGCATCAAATTGTTCCTGATATGTCATTCTGAGTGCTGAGTTCAGATCCTGAACTTGTCCAAATGAAGCACTTCCAATTACCAGCAAAGCTATTGCGGCAAGAGTTTTCTTAGTAGTTCGTGTAATTCGTAACATGGTGTTTCCTCCTCAATGATTGGTGAATTAGTCTTTTTTAATTTGTATTAACCTTATCGGCATGGTTGCAGGTACAAGTCCTGATTTTAAGATTATTCTTTGTCCCTGGTCTCCTGCTACAAATGATGCAAATCCCGTGCCAAGTCCTGAAAATGTTTCCCGGCTTATCATATATACATCGCGGCAAAATGGATAAGAACCTTCAGCAATATATCCCTGGTATGGTTTACAGTAATTTTTAGGATCAGTTCCGACTTCAACAACCTTTACAGATCCAAGGAATTTCTCTGAAACGCTGTCCTGGGTATCGCTGATCCAGTTCACACTGATGATTCCAAGCGCGCTGGGATTGTTTTTTACATAATTAATGACCTCTTCATTCGTGTTTACAGCTGAACAGCTCGAAGGAAAGTTACCCTTTAAATCGAACTTTTCGCGGAAATAACGCACATTGCCTGATTTATTGTTATCAAATACAACGGAGATAGGTTTTTCGGGGGATTTGGGATTTATTTGATTCCAAGTTGTTATCTTGCCTCTGAAAATATCGGCAAACTGGAAATCTAAGATAATAGTATCCGGATTGGCTTTATTTACAATCAATGCCAATGCGTCATGCGCAACCTTGGTTGTACGGGAAACAAATTTTTGAGCAAGCAGATAATCTTTCTCTTGCTTGGTTAGTTCCCGGGTAAGTACTATTGTGCGTACTGAATCATTCATGAAATCAGCCAGAACATCTACTTCAGGTTTGTAACTAACATTAATTTTTGCATCTACATATTGTGACTCAAATGTATAAACCTGTGTATCGTAAAGCAACTGGAATGATTCGTCAACACTTATTTTAATGTTGCCGCGCGTGGGCGATTCGTCAATAGGTTGAACTCCCATCGGATTCCGACATGATGTAACAACCAGAATAAACATACTGATAGTTAGAAAAAATGGATTTAAGACAATTCGTTTCATAAAAAATCTCCTTTAATCGTTGGGTTCTGTTTTCTTGGTACGAAGTTTAACAAGCCTGTAAAAACCGTAAGCTATAAAAAATAGTGCAAATGAGAACTTAAGAACTCCCGGTATATTTGGATAGACGCTTGGCAGAAAAAGCATAACTCCTAATCCAATATAGATGGCTGCCATCAGGTATCCGAAAATACCCATAAATTTTGAAAACCAACCTTTGTTTAACATATTTTCCCGGTTTTTCAATCTCTTTTAATACTTTTTTAACTCCAGCAATTTAAAATTCTTTAGGGTAAATACTATATTTTTTTACTCTAAAATCGTCTTGAATTAGTAATTTAGAAGAAGTTGATAATAAGCACACCAACAGAATCTTCAAAGTTAATAAATAAAGAAGAAATTTAAATCGAACGATGTTGCAAAAGTAATTTTTTTTTTAAAGTTCATAAAGTTTTTTTTAACAGTTGATAAATATCATTTATTTCATGCTTTTTGTTTTGCTCTCTCATCAATTAAACCAAATGTAATTCAAACAGGGTTCTTATATCTTTATTATCAGATACGAAATTCTTTACGCCATCTAATTGAAAGATATCGCTATCTGGAAGTTTATTTTCAATACTTAAGATGAAGAGAAAGATGAAATTCCATAACTATCCTGAATTATTTTTTTTAAATATAATTGCATATGCAGCATTAGATTCTAAATTTGCGGCCTGATTTATACTTAACCATTTCTAAATTATCTCAAAATCAACCCTATGAAAAACAGTATTCTGCTGTTGGCGGTAATATCCATTACTTTGATGACAGCATGTAAGAACGAAAAAAAACTGAAGGACAACCCATTCTTCGCTGAGTATTCAACTTCATTCCAGGTTCCACCGTTCGATAAAATCGATACTACGCATTACCTGCCTGCGTTTATCGAAGGTTTTAAACAACACGATTTGGAAGTTG